>BTVV01000062.1:0-34467 GCA_045863855.1 Planctomycetota bacterium
CTTTTGTCGATCCCAGCCACGCCATCGGGCGGCGGCATTTTGTCGAGCCCATGGCCAAGGCGGCTCTGGCCTGCGGGGCCGACGGATTGATGATCGAAGTCACGCCAGACCCCGATCATGCTTTGTCCGATGGCGCTCAAACCTTGGACTTCAAGGGATTTGAGCAGTTAATCGAGTCGTTGCGCCCCCTCGCTAAAGTCTTAGGCAGAACCCTTAATTGACCTTAAGCGGACAAGAAACTCAGACTTCGTTCGTTATCGTGAAAGAATCGGTCACCGATCGGAAATAGCGGTCTGAAAATGAGTGGCCTAATACACTTGCAGGATATTTGAGGGGAGACTGGGCCGATGGCCGCCATCAGCGCTGAAACCGTGGATCATGTACTGTGGGTGACGGGCACCGTGGACCGTTCCAGCCAGCAGGAACTGGGTGGCGTGCTCGATGAATACCTGAAAGGCTTATCGGGTAATCAGCCCGTTATCGATCTGTCCAATGTGAAATACTTTTCGAGTTCCGCGGCCAAGTCACTCCTGGTAAGTGCCCAGGATATCAAGTCGAAGGGCCGCAAACTGAAGATTCGGTCCTCCCTGGCCGTGGCGCAGACGCTGAACATGCTGGGTGCGCAGAGCTGGGTGGAGATCGAAGCCTGCCCCAAACCCAACCCCGTGCCGGCGGCCATGCAAGATGCCAAAGCGTCGTCAAAGTCGATGGAGCCGGCGTCTAGTTCCGCGGGAACTTCGCGCACCGTTACGCCTCTGCCCGGATCGCTAAAGGGACTCACCGGCCAGCAATTGGACGACTCGATCAGCGTACGTAAAGGCGATTCCGCGCAAACGCTCACAGCCGCCGAAAGCAAGGAGGCCAGCGAAGGCTACCGGCCGAAGGTGCACATCAAGCCGGTCGAACAGGTGACCCGCGTACCCGTGGCGGCCCCTGCGTCCGCCAGCGGCAGTTCACCGCGTCTGCCCGCGATCGGCGGCGGCGGAGATACCACCGCCGCCGGAGCGGCTCTGCGCGCAGCCAAGGAAAAGGAAGAAGAGGAACTCCATCAGCTCGCCTACGAACGCGCCGGACAGCCGCTCGCGCGCATCGACGAAGAGTTGCCCGAAAAGCTCCTGATCCTGCGCAAACTCCTGATCCTCAATACCTACACGTTCACGTTTACGGGCGGAAACCAGCTCACCGGCAAACTCCTCACCCGGCTAGGCGGTTCGTGGATCTTGATCGAACAGCACAGTTCACGGCGCTGGATCAACCTGGAGCAGGTCTGCAGCATCGACGTGCTGTAAAAGCTCGCTATTCCAGACCCACATTCGCCGCCGAGAGCCGCTCCAGCGTGGCGGTCTCGGCCACTTTCCCGCGCAGAAAATCCAGCATGCCGCGGTGCAGGCGCACGGCTTCGCTGCGGTGCTCGCGCAGCACGTCGCGAGCTTGTAAAGGATCGGCGGCGGTGTCGTACAACTTCGCCGGCGCGGGCTTGGGCGGCTCGGACAGATGCAGCGTCCATCGCCCGTCGGTGACCGTCGGGCGGCGGCAATAGGTGGTGCCGTCAGCGCTCGAAATCCGGCCCGTTCCCGCCGTGACCGAAATCGCACGCGGCGGCGCATCGGTCTGGCCCTTTAAGAGCGGAACGAGACTGCACCCTTCCAGTTCCACGCTCGAAGGCGGTTTGAGGCCGCACAGGTCCAGCACGGTGGGCAACAAATCCGGAGCCTGGATCGGTTGCGCGAAGCGCGCACCCGGTCGCGCGGCTTTGCATCCCAGACGCTCCGGCAGGTGCATCGTCCAGCACAGCCGCCCGATCTCCGGATGAAACGCCAGGTGATCCAACTCGTCGGGCTGGATAATCGTCTTGCCCGTTACGCCGCGCTCACCGAGGCTCATGCCGTGGTCGGACATGAAAACCACGATCGTGTTCTCGAAAAGCCCCGTGTCCTCGATCGTGCGCAGGATGCGCCCAAACTGCTTCGAAACCAGCGTGCAGGTGGCCGCGTAGCGCGCTTGCATGTTCTTCAATTCGTGCGCTTGGTAGTGGCTCGCCTTCGAGTAATTGGGATGGCACATCGGTTCGCCGAAGTAATCCGGATCGTACGCGCGCCAAAGGTGCTCCGGCGGGAACCAGGGCTCGTGCGGGTCGAAGCTGTCCACCCAGAGGAAGAACGGCCCGGCCTTCCAGTTGTCCTCGATGAAGCGGCAGGCGCGCGTCGCCAGTTCCGACGAATGATGCTCGTCTTCGTAACGGACGCGGTGGCCCACGTGAGCGGCAATGTCGCACAACGCCGGCTTGTCGTCCGTCCGTCCGAATTCCATACGCGTCTTGCGTCGGTTGGCGTGCAGCTTGCGCACGGGATCGTTGCCGCGTGCGAACGGCGCATCGCCTTCCAGACCGCGCGAAAAATCGAAATGATGGAACGGCTTCCAGAAATCGTTGCGCAGCAGGTGCGTTGTGCTGGCCAGGAGTTGCGTGGTGTATCCGCCCAGCGCGAGCGCTTTGGGTAACGTGAAGGCCTGCGGGTCCAGCGGCTTCCAGCCGTGCCGCGGATGCCCGAAGCGACCCGTGAACCAATCGGTGCGCATGGGAATCGTCGGGAAGCTCGAAACCAGCGCCCGATCGAAGGTCGCACCGCACCGCACGAAGGCGTCCAGCTCCGGTGTGCGGCAATACGGATGCCCGTTGATCCCCAAATGGTCCGGCCGGAACGTATCGGCCACCAGGACGATGACATTCGGTTGGTCGCTCATGCTTTACCCCTCCCCCCGGGCGCAAGCGCGCGCACCGATTCGCGTTCCAGCAGTTCGTTGGTCAAAGTCTCGCTTGCCCGTCGCCGCGGCCGGCCTTCCCGGGCCAGCAGGTCGGCGGTCAGCTCCGCCGCGCGCGCACCCAACTCCTCGATCGGCTGCCGCACCGTCGTCAGCGGCGGGTTCGTATACGCCGAGATGCCCGGGCCTTCGAAGCCGACCACCGAGAGGTCGTCCGGCACGCGTACGTTTAGCAGATGCAACGCGCGCAGCGCCGGCAGCGTGAGCTGCTGGCGGCCCAGGATCATGGCCGTCGCGCCGCGATGCTTGACCCGCGACAAGGCCTCGACGAGCGGCAGATCTTCAGCATCGAAGCACAAAGCTTCCGGCTGCGCGATCCCCGCCTTGCGCAGAGCCTCCAGCGCCCCGTCGCGGCGCGTATCCAGCGCCGCCGAACGCACCCCCGGCGCGACATAGGCGACCTTGCGGTGCCCGCGTCCCAACAGGTATTCCGCCGCCAGCCGCCCCCCCTGCGCATGGTCGCTCGCCACCGTATGCGTCGGCGCGCCCAAGTCGTGATTCACCACCACCACCGGCAGCCGCGCGGCCAGTTCGCGCACGCCCCGCCCCCCGGGATACGGCAGGTTCCACGCCGCCGCGTTCTGCGGCCCGCCTAAAACCACCAGCGCGTCGAAGAATCCTTCCTCCACCGCCGCCGTCAGATCGGCCGACGAACTCGCCAACTGCACGATCGTGCGCAAGCGGCGCTCGTGCAGCCCCTCCAGCAACGCACCCACCACCTGAGCCAGATACGGGTCGCGCCCCAGGTGCGTCCGAGCCCCCAGAACCACCGCCACTTTGTTCCGCTTGTTGGGCACCACGCGCGGGTAATAGCCCAAACCTTGCGCCACCTCGAGCACCCGCCGGCGCGTCTCGCTCGCCAGCTTCGAGGACTCGTGAAACGCCCGGCTCACGGTCGCCACCGAGACCCCGGCCGATTGGGCGACGGCTTCAATCGAAGGACCCGGCGTGCGGCGCATCTGTAATCCTTTCAGCCATAATGTAAAATTTACATTACCTCGCGCCGAGCGGCTTTGTCAAACCGGGCACACGGTGCATTGCCCACGAACTCAACCCGGATACGATGTACTTTGGTATCGATTCGACGATTGCCGCGCGCATTAAAGGAGCCCGACATGCCCGACCCCACCCGCCTCTGGCCCGATGCCATTCAGGCCGAATTGCCCAAGCTTGTGGAGATCCGGCGCCACTTGCATGCGCACCCCGAACTGGCATTCCAGGAGTTCGAGACCAGCAAGCTGGTGCTGCGCGAGTTGCAGAACCTGGGCCTCGAGATCCGTTCGGGCATGGCCAAGGGCACCGGCATCGTGGCGGTCTTGCGCGGCAAAGGCCCCGGCGCGAACAGCCGCGAAGCCAAGGCCGTGGCGCTGCGCGGCGACATGGACGCGCTGCCGATCATGGAAGAAACCGGCCTCAACTACGCGTCCACCGTACCCGGGCGCATGCACGCCTGCGGCCACGACGGGCATACCACGATGCTGCTGGGCGCGGCGAAGGTCCTCTCGCGCCATCCCGAACGCCTCAACGGTTCGGTGGTCTTCTGCTTCCAGCCTGCCGAAGAAGGCGGCGGCGGCGGGCGCTACCTCGTCGAAGAAGGCGCGCTCGACAACCCGGCCTGTTCGGCCGCGTTCGCGCTGCACGGCTTCCCCAGCATGCCCGTGGGGCATGTCGCGGTCCGCCCCGGCCCCGCGCAGGCGGCCAGCGATGGCCTGCATATCGTCGTGCACGGCGTCGGCGGACACGGCGCCGCGCCGCATCTCACGGTGGACCCCATCGTGCTGTCCGCGCGCGTGATCGAAGCCCTGCAGGGGGTCGTCAGCCGCGAAGTCAACCCCGTCGAATCCGCCGTCGTGACCATCGGCGCGATCCACGGCGGCGAAGCCAGCAACGTGATCCCGCAGTCCGTCGAACTTCGCGGCACGATCCGCACCCTCAAGGACGATATTCGCCGCAAAGTTCACGAAGCGGTCAAGCGCACCGTCGAACACACCTGCCTCGCCGGCGGCGGTCGCGCCGACGTGACGATTCGCGACGGCTACCCGGTGGTGGTGAACGATCTGGCCGCTTCCGCATTCGCGCTCGATACCGCCCGCGGCGCCTTCGGAGCCGAACGCGTTCATGAATTGCCGCTGCCGAGCATGGGAGGCGAGGACTTCGCGTACTTCCTGCGCAAGGTTCCCGGCGCGTTCATCCGCGTCGGCGTGGCCACGCGCCAACCCTACCCCGGCCTGCACCACCCGGCCTTCGACTTCTCCGACGGCGCGATCCCGGTCGGCGTCGAACTCTTCTGCCGCCTCGCCGAACGCTATCTCGCCGAAGGCTTCGGCGCGGCGGACTAGAAATTAAGGAAGACGCGGCTTTCCGGAAGCCCTCGCGCCGCCAGAATCCGCTTGGCGTCGAGCACCATATCCTTCATCCCGCACGCGAAGACGCAGCCATCGGCCGGCAACGGCGCGGACTGCTCCAGCAGCGACTGCACGCGGCCGCACGGACCGGTCCACGATCCCGCGGCGGGTCGGCTGCACGTGGCCTCGAACGCGACGCCCTGCTGGAACCAGGTCTCCGCTTCGGCGCGCAACGGCAGGTGCTCCGCGCTCCGAGCGCCGTACACGAAGCGCACGAACCTCGGCTTGAGCGCGCCATCGATCACCGCGTGAACCACCGCGCGCAACGGAGCCAAGCCCGAACCGACACCCAGCAGCAACAGCTCGCGACCGGCGGCTTCGTGGAGCGGAAAGCCTTTGCCGGCGGGCGCCGAAATCCGCAGCGCCTCCCCGGCGCGCTTGGCCGCCAGCGCATCGGCCAACGGCGCGCCGCGTTTGATCAGAAACTCGAAGCGCCCCCGAGCGGGACCGTTGGCCAGCGCGAAGAATCCGGGCTTCCCCTCTCCTTCCTGAATCTGCACGTACTGCCCCGGCGTGGTGTACGCCGCACGCAATTCGGCCGGCAGATCGTGCAGGACGATATGGACCAGATCCGGCGTCTCGTCGCGCCGTTCGGCAATGGGCACGGCGTGAAATGCGGGAGCGTTCATCTCGGCAATCTCCTGTTGGGAAGCGCGGCGCCAGCATAACCCAGGCTTCCCGCCTGCGGAGCGCACATTCGCTCCGGCGTCCTCCGCGGGCCGTTCGTGACTTCGGCGTATGGTCCGAAACCTCGGTTTCTCGCGGGCGCAATCCGGCCGATAAAGTTAAACTTGGCTGGACAGGCATCAGGAGACGCTTCTTGGAACCCCGACCGTCCAGCCGTTCGTCCCGCCGCGCTTCGCCAGTTCGAGCGTCGAAAAATCTGCGCCACGAGGACCGCGCCTCCGCGCGCGGGCGCGTATGGGTCTCCGCGCACGACCGCCTCGTTGCGGCGGGGGAACTCGTCGACTTAAGCGAGACGGGGCTGCGCTACATCCACGATCCGGCGACGACGGGCGCCGACGGCTTTCCGGTGGGCGTCCCGCAAGCCGGCCAGCCGATTCTGATCGCCGTGACCATGCGCACCTCCGAACAACCCAAGGCGGTCAGCGCCACGGTCGTACGCGTCGAGCCGCTCCGCGACGGGCGCATCGAGGTCGCCTGCCACTTCGAAGCCAAGGACGCGCAGGAACAGAAGCTGCTCCACAAGAAGTACGTCGAAGCGAATCTGCAGCGCGCGCGCCAGAGCCTCACCGAATTGCGCGCACGGCTCCTCAACGACGCCACGCCTGTGCGCCGGCAGCGCCAGCCGTTGGGCCGCGTGCTGCTCAAACACAAGGCGCTCGAAAAAGCCGACCTGGACGAATTTCTTTCGGCCAACCGCAGCGGCGTGCGTCTGGGTTTGGGCTTGGTCAAAGCGGGGCTCGTCTCCAGCCGCCAGCTCGCCGAGGCCCTCGCCGAGCACCTGGGTCTGCCCTTCGTCGACTTGAACCTCAGCGGCGTGAACGCCGAAGCGCTGAAGCTCCTGCCCAAAAGCGACTGTGCCAAGCGCGGATTGGTGCCCTTCGACGTCAGCGGCCGGACACTCCGCGTAGCCGTCAATCATCCGCTGACCATGGCCGAGAAAAATCACTTGGAAGGCCTAAGCCGCTACAAGCTCAAGGTGTACCTGGCCGATCTGGCCCAGATTCAAGAAGTGTTGGAAGGCGAAGCGCCGCGGCGGAGCAAGCCGCGCGTTCCGTCTGCGGTGCTGGCGCGCTACCGCTTCTACGGCTCGGCCCTTCAACAGCTCGATCCGCGCACCTTCGAAGGCGCCGTGGCCAACGTCAGCGAGACGGGCATTCTGCTTTCCGGTCCTGCGCCCGCCGGTCTGCTCGCCGCGTACGAAGCGGGCGAGACGCCGCGCGTGTACTTAGCGGCGCAGCTTTTTCACGGGACCGACGTGGAGCCGCTGGTGCTGCGCTTCGAACCCATGCGCATCGCCCCCGTTCCGCCTTCGGAAGACGGCGCGCCGCAAGGCGGCTTCCGCGACGCGCCGCTGTGCTGGATCGGCGCGCGGATCAGCACGCTGGTGGGCGAGGACCGCAAGCATCTGGTCAAATTGTACGGTTCGCTGCGGGCGGAGGGCCGGTAGGAGGAGTTAAGCCGCCCTGATTCTTATCGCGTTCACCTGAACTAACGTGTAACCTACTCCTCGCTTCCACACGAGGGGTTCTAGGTGTTTCGATTCCTCCAGCCCGGCCGTCCCATCGAGCAGTCCGACCAAGAGTGGCTCATTCGGCGCCTCAATTGGCTGCTGGGCCGCTACGGCTCCGAGTACTTGGTGCGAACCCCACCCATCCTGCCTACGGTCGACGCACTGGGCGTGCCGTTCGACCGCAGTCCCAAAGCAGCGCGGAGTCTGTTCTCTTGGGTGTGCCGGCACATGAAGCTGAATGAAGCGCATATCCATTTCAAACTTTTCGAAGCACAGCGCAAGCAAGCGGCTGAGTTCGACCTCTTCACGGGAAGTATAGGCTTCGCATCGAGCCACTCGGCAGGGTTGTATGAAGACAGCTACGACCAGGCCGTGCTGGTGGACAAAGAGTTGCTTAGATCGTTCGTACCGCTGATTGCCACCATCGCACACGAGTTGTCTCACGTAAAATTGCACCGCGAAACAGATATCGACCGCTCCTGGCCGGATTACGAGAAGCTCACAGACTTGGCTTCGGTCTTCTTCGGCTTCGGACTCTTTCTGATGCAGACCGCCGAACAGGACATCAACGTTGAAGGCGAGCCCAATCGTCGTATGGGGTATCTACCTACCGCGTTGGTCTGTCACACACTGGCCATTGGAGCCTTCATTCAAGGCGATACCCGAGTTCGATGGATGCGGCATATGGATTGCCGTACTCGGCGATTTTTCAAGGATTCCCACCGCTATTTGCGTTGGACGAACCCGCCCGCCGTTTCGCTCGGACCGGACGGACTCTTGGCATTGGGCTCGAGCGTGCACCCCCCGCTCGATTTGAATGCGCAGCTTCAACGCGCGATCGCTCGCGAAGACTATGGTGAAGCCGCTCGGCTGAAGAAGTTAATCGACGGGAAGAAGTGATCGCACGCCCTACCCCTGCCGGCGCTGGCAATCTAGGATGTAGATGCGGTGCAACTCGCTCGGCGCGTCGGGGTGATCGTCCACGCGCAGGTCGACGACCGGCAGCTGGTTCGCCTGCGTGCTCACCACCTTCACCGCCGCGGCCTGTTTGCCCCGCTTGTCGCCTCCGGCGCGGTCGGCCGCCAGAAGGCCTTCGAGCAGCCGCTCGCCCAGATGCGTGCTCCTGCTGTGCCGGAAACCGTGCTCGGCCTCGGCCAGCACCTCTTCGCCGGCCAGCGTGTTGCCGACGACAATTAAATCCGGCGTGACGATCTGCCCCGCGTAGCCCTGGCACTCCTTGCCCGTGACCGCGAAATGCCCCTGCTGCCCTTCCTGCGGCGCGGCCATCAGCACCGCGAGCTGGCGCCGGTCGGCGTCGCCGAAGAACTTCAGCGCGCGCTCCGCCGCGTCGCGCGGTTCGACGCCCGCTTCCATCTCGTCGAGAATCTCCACCGCCATGCGCGGCTCGTGATGGTGCTGCGTCGCCACCGCGCCCACGCCTGGGCGCAGGAACGGGACCACCGCGCCGACGGCCAGATAGCGCGAGGCCGTGGCGATTCCCATCTGCCCCGTGGCCGCATCCAGCGCCACGAGCGAGAAGGTACGGCTGCATCCGGTCATTCGTTCGCTACGCATTAGCGCTCCAAGTAGGTATAGCCGTCCATGCCTTCCTGATACATGCGCACGTACCGCTTCGTCTCTTCCAGGCTGATCCGGCCCGCACGCACCGCCACTTCGACGGCCGAACGCAGCCGGTCGATCAGATCCTTCTTGTCGTAACTCACGTACTGAAGCACATCCTCCACCGTATCGCCCTGCTCCACCTGCTCGATGCGGTACCCGCCGTCGTTGTCGATCGTCACCAGCACGGCGTTGGTGTCGCCGAACAGGTTGTGCAAGTCGCCCAGGATCTCCTGATACGCGCCGACCAGGAACATCCCGATGTAGTACTGCTGGTCGGTGAGTGGATGGAGATGCAGCAGCTTATGGTCTTCGTCGGGATCGATGAACGCGTCGATCTTGCCGTCGCTGTCGCAGGTGATGTCCGCGATGATCGCCAGCCGCGCGGGGCGCTCCTTCAGCCGGTGGATCGGCATGATCGGGAAAATGTGATTGATCGCCCAATGGTCGGGGAGCGACTGGAAGACCGAGAAGTTGCAGTAGTAGATGCTCGCCATTTCCAGGCGCAGCCCGCGCAGATCCTCGGGCACCGAATCCAGCTCCCGGATCAGCTCGTTGACCTTGCGGCAGATCTTCCAGAATAACTTCTCGGCCTGCGCGCGCTGTTCGAGGTTCAAAAAGCCCAGGTTGAAGAGCGTCACCGCTTCGTCGCGCATCTGCACCGCGTCGTGGTACATCTCGCGCAGGTTCTTGCCCGCCACGTTCTCGCTGATGTGCAGCAGGTTGGAGAGGCAGTTTGGCGCGTCCTCGGGCAAAGCGTCCGCTTCGTGCCCGTTGCTCCCGTTGCTCTCGTCCACTTCCCCCACGCCCAGGATATTGCACAGCACCATGCTGTGGTGCGCCGTCAGCGCGCGCCCCGACTCGCTCACCAGCACCGGATGCTCCACCTCGCCCTCGTCGCAGACCTCCATCACGTGGAAGACCACGTCGTTCGCGTACTCCTGGATCGTGTAGTTCATGCTCCCTTCGATGTTCATCTGGCTGCCGTCGTAATCGACCGCCAGCCCGCCGCCCACATCGAGGTAGCGCAAGCCCGCGCCAAGCTTGCGCAGCTCCACGTAAAACCGCGCCGCTTCCTTCAACGCGTTCTTCATGTTCTGGATATTGCTGATTTGGCTGCCGATGTGGAAATGCAGGAGCTGCAGGCAGTCGAGCATCCCGCGCTCGCGGAGTTTCTCGATGACCTTCAGCATTTCGGCGGAGGTGAGGCCGAACTTGGACTTATCGCCGCTGGTGGATTCCCAGCGCCCCGTGCCGCGCGCCTTGAGCTTGCTGCGCAGGCCCAGGATCGGGCGCACCTGATTGCGCTGCGCGATCTCCAACACCTGATCCAATTCGCTCAGTTTTTCCAAAACGATCACTACTTCCTTGCCCAGCTTGTTGCCGAACAACGCCAGCTCGATGTACTCGTCGTCCTTGTAGCCGTTGCAGATGAACAGCCCCTCGACCTGCTCGGCGTAGGAAAGCGTCGCCATCAGTTCGGGCTTCGAACCGGCTTCGAGCCCGAAGTGGTACTTCTGCCCGTGCTTGACGATGGCCTCGACGACCGTGCGCTCCTGGTTGACCTTGATCGGATAGACGCCGCGGTACTGGCCCTTAAAGCCCTGTTCGCGGATCGCCCGGCTGAAGCAGCCGTTCAGCGTTTCCATGCGCCGCTGCAGAATGTCGGGGAATCGGATCAGCAGCGGAGCGGCGATGCCGCGCGCTTCGAGTTCGTCGGCCAGCGCTTTAAGGTCGATGCCCACTTCGGGCCGGCCCGTCGGATGCGCGACCACGTTGCCTCGGTCGTTTACCGAAAAGAATTCTCGCCCCCAATGCTTCAGGGCGTACAGATCCATGGATTGGGCAATCGACCAGTCTTCCAACGACGCGGACCTCCGAGCGTTTCCAAATGCGAACGGCGGCGCTCCGTGCGGAGCCCGCCGTTCACGTTCTTCGATGGCGCCGCCAGCAACGGCGGAACGTATCAGCCCAAGTTGTAGAAGGCCGAGCGTCCCGGGTAACGGCCCGTCTCGCCCAGTTCTTCCTCGATGCGCAACAGTTGGTTGTACTTGCAGACCCGGTCCGTACGGCACAGCGAACCCGTCTTGATCTGCCCCGCGTTCGTCGCCACCGCGATGTCGGAGATCGTCGTGTCTTCCGTCTCGCCCGAACGATGGCTGATCACCGCCGTGTACCGCGCGCGCTTCGCCATCTCGATCGCTTCCAGCGTTTCGGTCAGCGTGCCGATCTGGTTCACCTTCACCAGGATCGAGTTCCCGATCCCCTGCTGGATGCCGCGCGAAAGGCGCTCCACGTTCGTCACGAACAGGTCGTCGCCCACCAGTTGCACCTTGCCCGAAAGCGCCTTCGTCAGCTTCGACCAGCCGTCCCAGTCGTCCTCGCTGCAGCCGTCTTCGATCGTCAGGATCGGATAGCGTTCGCACCAGTCGCTCAGCCATTCGACCACCGCGTCGGCGTTCTTTTCGCCGCCCTTGGCCTCGCCTTCCAGCGTGTACAGCTTCTTCTTGCTGTCGTAGTACTCGGTGGCCGCGCAATCCAGGCCCAGCGCGATCTGCGTCCCGGGCTCGTAGCCCGCCGCCTGGATCGCTTCCACGATCACCTTCAGCGCGTCTTCGTTGCTCTTCAGGTCCGGTGCGAAACCGCCCTCGTCGCCGACGCTCGTGTTCAGCCCCTTCTTCTTGAGCACCTTCTTCAAGTTATGGAAGACTTCCGCGCCCATCCGCAATGCTTCGGAGAACCGTTCGGCGCCCACCGGCAGGATCATGAACTCCTGAATATCGACGTTGTTGTCCGCGTGCTGCCCGCCGTTGATGATGTTCATCATCGGCACCGGCAGCGTGCCGGCGTTGGCTCCGCCCAAATAGCGGTACAACGGAAGGTCGGCGTCCGCCGCCGCGGCCTTCGCCACCGCCAGCGAGATGCCCAGAATCGCGTTCGCGCCCAGCTTGCCCTTGTTCGCCGAACCGTCGACTTCGCAGAGCGTGCGGTCCACGCCCCGCTGGTCGGTCGCATCCAGTCCGGTCAGTTCGGGACCCAGCGTCTCGTTGACGTTGCGCACCGCACGGCTGACACCCTTGCCGAGGTAGCGCTTCTCGTCGCCATCGCGCAACTCCACCGCCTCGTGCGCGCCTGTCGATGCGCCCGACGGCACCGCCGCGCGCCCGCGCACTCCGGTCTCCAGCAGCACGTCGACTTCCACCGTGGGATTCCCGCGTGAATCCAAAATCTCTCGCGCGCGTACCGAAACGATCTCCGACATGCAGAACACCCCCTTGAGTGACTTCGGTTTAGGCGTAACGGGCCAAGCGCGCGGATTGTAGCGGGCGGCACCGCGAATGCGCAACCACCTGCCGGGCTAAAACAGCGCGTCCCGGCCTTTTCGGGACCGGGACGCGGGAACGCCGTAATCGCTTCCGCGAACGCTCAGGGCGTGTTCTGATACGAAGTATTGTTCGGACGCAACACCGCGCCCTCTTCGCCAAAGGCGTCGAAGCCGCTGGTCACCGGAACGTCGCCCGCGGCCGTCGGCCGATTGATGATGACCGAGAACGGGAACGCAACATCGGCGCCGCCCGAAGTCGCCAGCGGGATGCCCGACTTGGGCGACCCGTCCGGACCAGCCACCGGATAAGTCGAGACCGAACCGCTGTAGTTCTTGTCGCTCAGCGAGAAGCTCTGCACACCCGCGCGCAGGAAACGGTCCGTGCAGCGCAGCGTCGGCAGGATGCTGGGGCCCGCCGGCTTGCAGATCATCGTTTCGAAGAGCGGATTACCGGTGCCCCACGTCGACTGCCACGTGCCGATGCGCACCGCCACGCTTTGAACCGCATTCAAGCCCGGCGTATTGGTGGCGGTCGTGATATTGGTCGAATCGGGCAGCAGGACGCCGTCGGGCACCAGCAGCGCGGCCGGATCGTCGATCAGCACCCGCGGAGACATGAGGAAGCTGACCTTCCACTTATGGCCCGGCGCAAAGCTCACGTCCTTGCCCGGCTGTCCGCCCACGGTCAGCGGCAGGAAAACTCCGCCCAGCGTACGATTGAACGGAATCGGCACGCCAGCGGCCAAGCCGGGGTTGCCGTACTTGTATTGCAGCAGCGTGTTCAAGCCCACCGCGCGAATCTGCATCTCCAGACATTCGCCGGCCTGCCACAAGTTGCCCACGCCCACGCCGAACGGAATGCGCTTGCGATTGTCCGGGTTCACCGTCAACGCGCCGTCCTGGAAATTGAGCGTCGTCTTCGAAATCGAACCGCGGATGCTCCCAACCTTCGTGTTGATCTCCACGGCGATCGTGGTGCCTTGGTTAAGGCCATCGCTTACGTAAACCGTTTTCGCCGAGTTGCCGTTCAGCTCGATCGGGAAGGTCCAGTGGAACGATCCGAAGCGAATGTGCAGGTTCTGCTGGTTGCGCAGAGCCAACTCGAACTGACCGTTCTGATTGAAGCGGCCTTGGAACGTCAGCGAATCCTTGCCCGGGAACGCGCCGTTGGACGTGCGCACCTGAAGGCGCTGAATCACCAAGTCCGTCGCCGTCTGGCCCAAGCTCGCCGATTCGGTCGGCAGCCCGTTCCGGTTGTTCGCCGCGACGCTGAAGCCCACGCGCACCACGCGGTCCGTGGGGTCCGGATTCAAGGGTGAATCGTTGCGGTACTTGTTGGCGCCACCGCTAAGCACTTTACCGTCAAACACCAGCGTATCGATCACGTACCAGCCGCTGAAGAGCGGCACGCCGTGAATCCAGCCGTCGTAGGACATCGAAAGCCCGGCTTCTTCCAGCGTATCGAAGGCCGCGATCTCCGCGCCATCCGGAGCATCGTAAATGCGCAGCACCGGGTCGTCCGTCACCAGTTTGGTCGTGAACGGATGGTTGCCGTTGTCGGGCAGGAACGTGACTTGGCCGTCGATGGGCCGGTCGCGCAAGGGGTCCGCAAACGGGGCATCCAGGTTCGGATCGCCCGAGATCGTAACGACTTCGTTGATCGTCTCCAGCTTCTCGGCGTACGAAAGCCCCACTTCGCCGCTGGAAATCAGGTGCAAGACATCGGGGTTCACGCCGGTCGGATCCAATCGGCGCATCGAAGTCAAAAGGTCCAAGTTAATCGGGTTGGCCAAGCGGAAGCCGCGCGCGCCCGGAGTGCTGGTGTAAATGAAAAAGTCGCCCGTGATAGGAGCTACACCCGTGACGTCGGCCACCGTGCCCGTGAAAGCCAGGATGCCCGTGATGCCGGGCAGGTTGGGATCCGGGGGAAACGGAAGCACATCAACCTGACTGACCACCGTCCCGCGCAGCACACCCGAACGATCCAACAGCGCGCCGGAGGCGCTCCCCGGAGCGAACGCCGGACCGCCGCTAAACGTGTACGGCTTCAGCCCACCGCCCGCCGTCAGTACTTTTTCGAATTCTTCCGTGAGGACCAGTTCGCCCAAGTCGTAGTCGTCACCGTTCTCGCTCGCCTCATCCAGCACGATCACGTTGTTGAAGTTAAGCCGGCCGTTCTGGCTGCCCACGCTGCCCACACCCGGCGTACTGGGAATGGGCAAAATGACCTGGCGCTGCGTAACCCCGGCGTTGCCCGCAACGTACGTAAAGCCCAGCGCCGCCAGCACCGCGCCAAGTCCCAGCGCACGCCAGCTCGCAAATCCCTTCAGCTTGGCTCGCATCGTTACACGCCACCTCTTCCATTCGGTGCCAAAACTCGAACCCGGCACGCGACCGCGCCGGCCCCCAACACGTACACGCATGCCCAATACGCCCGGCTGCGCGGCGAACTCAACCTGAAGGTTGGATGAAGCTACCTTTCAATCTATGAGCCCGCGCCCTTCAGGCAAGTCTAAAAAAGTGCTCAAACCTCAACCAGTGGAAGCACTTAACAAGGTGCTTGACCGCCCGGTGGAAACCTCCGCAACGCACCATGTTCCTTGCGGACGCCGCGCCACCACGCGATCACGGATTCCGACGCAGCTCCCGCCGGCTTCTCAGTTTAGAATTTGGACGGTTAGGGCGTTTTCTTCAAAAATCGGCCTGGTTACCGCGCACCACATACAACACTTCCCTAAAATCGCTCGCCGGCTGATCCTTTTTGGGACGGATCTCGATCCGAATCCGATAGTCTCCGGCGCGAGCCGGCGTCCAGGTGCGCATCCCCGCCAAACTCCAGATCTGCCCCGTCTGCGTGTCCGGCAGCCAGGTAAACCCGGTCGCCTGCTCCACTCCCTGCAAATCCTGGATCCCGATCCGCACCTCGGGCTCGTCGGTGGTCGAATTTAAGATGCCGACGAGGTTTACCGCCATACCCGCCGCGGCTTGGGGCGGATCGAGCTGGAATTCGTCGATCACCGCCGCACCGGCCACCAGCGGAGCGGCCAGGAGCTTCGAAGCTTCGGCGGCTTTCATGCCCTGTCGGCGAACCTCTACCTTAAAAAGGTAGCTTCCGCCCTCCGCGAACTCGTACGTGGCGTTGCCCCATTCGGACCATTCCACGCCGTCCGTATCGTTGAGGATCACTTGTCCGTTCACCGAGAAGCGGTATTCGTACGTGACCGGCGAAATCGGCTCGGCCATCGTCGCTTCTAGAAACACGGTATCGCCGATCAGGCAGCGGTCGGTGAAAAGGTCCGGGACCACCTCGAAACCGACGATCTCCAGCACCTTGACGGCCACTTCCTTCTCGAGCGGCTCCGCCGTCTGGCCGCTCGCTTCATCGCGCGCTTCGACTTTGAAATGATGCGGAATCGCTTCGGTGAACTCGACGATC
Organism: Planctomycetota bacterium; assembly: GCA_045863855.1. Taxonomy (GTDB): domain Bacteria; phylum Planctomycetota; class SZUA-567; order H5-PLA8; family H5-PLA8; genus H5-PLA8. Next base: position 15,804 of record BTVV01000062.1, read on the forward strand.
CGCTTCGACCGCGCGGACCACTCGGCGCCCTCGTCCAGCAGCGGCTTCCCGTTGCAGCTCCAGCGGAAGCGGTCGACGCCCGCGGCCTCGACGTCCAACTCGACCATATGGCCGATCACGAAAGGAGCCACTTGCCCGCTTGGCGCGAAGAGCCCGCCCTGCGCCACCTCGCCTAACAGTTTGACCAGCCTCGGTCCGGTAGGCGCGGGGGCTTCCGGGGTCTGACCGTGAGAACCCTGCGCAGGGCTCGGCCGAACGGACGTTCCTGGCTGCGCACCCTCGATTGGATCCCCGTCCGGCGGCGTTTCGTTCCATAGCGCCAGGCCCACGCCGGCGGCGACGATCAGCGCGCCCAGCGCCAGCACCCACCCATCGCGCCGCGAACGTCCCGATCCCATACCTGCGCTCCAGGCCCTGCTCTCGAATGGATCGAATACCGTGCACCAAACCGCCCGCATCCGGCATCGGTCACGGCTACAACTTCCGCCACGGGCAGACCTTCGTCAAGCCTGTGCCCGGCAAGACCTTGGCACTTTCAGCCCGGTAGCGCTTGCAGATGCTTTTGCGCCACGGCTTGGGCCGCGCGTGCGCGGTTCAGGCATTCCCGCGCCGCACGCCGGCGGCCGGCGTCTTCCAGCGACTGCGGCTCGCGCAACGGAAAGAGCTTCGCCAACTCCTCCAGCGCTTGCCCTTGAGCTTCCAAGCGCTCTGCCGCGCTCTCCAAGGCATCCTTCGCTTCGGTCCAACTCTGCGCCGACCGGCGCAAAAAGGCCGCCGCCTGCCCGCGCGCTTCCATATAGTAAGCCGCCGTGTACGCCGCGCCCCACGGCGGGATGACGCGCCGCACATCCAACGCCTCCGCCCACGCTTCGAACGCATCCAACCCCAGCGCCAGGTCGGGCGGCGGTGCGGCCGCTTCGGCCGACTCTTCGGGTTCGCGCCCGGCCAGGAGTCCCGCCGCTTCGCCCAATACCACGCGCGCCGCCTGCTTGCGGTCGTACCCCGGCAACGGACCCGTCGGAATCAGGACGAAGACGCGCGGCGGATCCTGAATGCCTAAATCGTTGAAATGCACGGGCTCATCGAGGTGCCCGTCGAAGCGCGTGCTGACAAGGTAGCGCTGCCCGCTTTCGTCCAGCCCGTGGATAATCCCAAAGGCCGGCCCGTGCAGCCCGTAGGCGATCGCCGGAAGCCCTTGCTCCAGATGCAGTCCGATGTTGCGCCGCCAGCCGCTGCGCAGGTAGCTGATATCGTCTTCGGTGTAGAAGAAGTCGCGCAAGCCGGCCATGGCCCCATAGCCCAGCCGCTCCATGACTTTCGTGTACGTACGGTCCCATTGGCGCGGAAAAAGTCCGTCCGGCGCCAGCGTGCGATGCACCTGCGTCCGGAACGCCAACCCCGAATGCCCCCAGACCTCATCGGGCTCGAACTCCTCCCCCAGCGCGCGCAAGACGCCCAGCGCCGCGCCCACGAAGCTGTCCATCGAAGGCTCGAACTTCACCGCTTCCAACGCCACAGCGCATCCTTTCGCCGCGCCCGCTTTCGATCAAAGGGAGGTTTCCGCCGGGCGCGCCGCGATTATACTTCATGCGGTACTAAACGAGCTATCCAGGGGAACGCCGCGTGACGCTACGCTATTTCGCCGGCAAAGTGCTCGAACTCGCCGGCATGATCCTGGTCGCCTGGGCGCTGCTGGCCGGCACCGGCGTCACGCCCTCCGGCGAGCCCAACGTGGCGCACGAATATCTGTTCCTGGGCATCGGAAGCGCCGTCTTCACCATCGGCTGGATGCTCGAACGCGGGGCGCGGAAGTAGCAATGGCTTTTCGAATGGAGTACCTGCTATGTCCAGGCAGCCCGAAGACCGCCCGCGAAAACGCAGGAGTAGGATTCCGCGGCCCGTGGAAAACGAACCCGAAAACCTCAAGCTGTTGCGCGGTATCCATCGTGAATTTAGAACGGAAGATCAGTCCATCGTAGCGAAGGTTTGCTCGGCGGTGGTGATCGCGGTGGTGGTTGCCATCGTTCTCTTTCTTAAGTTTGGCGGGCGGCTGTAGCCGGCCTGCCAGACGGCTGCCACCGATCGCTCAAGGCTGCTTCACCGGCTCGGCCTGAGGTTCGAAGACCACCTCGCCGCCGTTCCCCTGCGTATCGCTCACCTTGAGCTGCAACCACCAGCCCGTGGGCGTACGCTTGGCCACCAGCATGGGCTCGCGCTTATCGGCTCCGTACTCCTTAAGATCCGATTCGATCGCGCGCCAAGTCAGCGCCAGCACGTAACTCTCTTCACCCGCCTTCAGCGCATGAACGGGGAAGGTAAAGGACTGCTTCACCGCCCGGCCGTTAACCTGCTGCAGCCAGGTCACTTCGCCGGCCTCGATGGCCAGCGTCCCCGCCGCACGCGCGGCTTCGGCGGGCTTGCCGACCGGGAGCACCTTCTTGGAGAGTTCCGCATAGGTGCCGTTCAGGGTTTCGGCAACCTGAATCTTCGCGGCGAGGTACTCGGCGCGGGCCTGGAGTTCCACCGGAGCGGCAATCTCCTTGAGCAGCGCCTGCGCGCGCCGTCCAAAGCCTTGCTCCGCCAAGTGATGCGCGTATTCGAAGCGCAAAGCGCCATACGCCGGAGCGATCGCAAAGGCTTCGGCCATGAAGCGATCGGCCAGCACGGCGTCGCGGTCCTGGATCGCGAGCTGCGCCATGCGGTATTTCTTGCGCGCTTCTTCGCCTGGAACGGTATCGGTGAGTTCACCCAGATCGAGCGGCTGCCCCAGCGCCTCGGCCAGCAGCGCCAGGCGGCCCTCTTCGGCAGTCGGAGGCGCGTGATCCCGAGCGGCTTTCAGATTGGCCAAAACGCGCTGCGCTTCAGGATTCCCGGGTTCCAACTGCAGCGCCTTTTCGTACAGCAACCGGGCCTCCGCCAGATTTCCGGCCTGCATGCGCTGGCGCGCGGTCTGGAGCAGTTCCCGAACTGCCGCGGAGACGGTATCGCCGCCTTCACCCTGCGCGCGAGTCGATTGCGTGAAACTCAAACCGCCGCACAGCGCGAAAACCAGCGCCCAGCGCCACTTGGATTGCGTTCGCATAAAGGCCTCCCGGCGTTTCCGATTCCTGAAATCAAGATACGCGGACATGCTACCCGCATCGTCCGGCCCCGCGACTGCCGCTTGGAATGACCGGCCGGATCGAATACGTCTGAGCGAGAAACCGGAGACTCGACCATGTCCGCCGCCGCCGATGCCCGTCCCAGCCGCCCGCGCCGCTACGATTTCGCGCCGCCCGCCGGATTCGCAAACCGCGATGCCGGCCTCGCCGTTTCGGCCTTGGACGAAGCCAGCCTGCGCCTCTTCGATATGTTCGAGGACTTGCCGCAGGAGAGCCTTCACTTCGTGCCGCCCGAAGGCACCAATTCCATCGCCATGCTGGCCCTGCACTTGGCCTTCGGCGAAGCGTACTGGATCGCCCGGGGAACCGGTACGGCAGTGCCGGACGAGCTGGCCGCGGCGCTGCGCCCCGGCGGGCAGGACGGCAGCGGCGAACTCCCCAACAGCCGCCGCACCCCCGCCGAGCTAATCGAACTCTGCCGCCGCGTGCGCGAAACCTTCACCAAACCCCTCGTCGCGCCACTGGCCGATATCGATATCGAACGCCCCAGCGACAAGCTGCCCCTGACCGTGCGCGGCGTGCTATACCATCAGCTCTGGCATTGGACCTACCACAGCGGCCAGGTGGGACTGCTGAGGCGCCTCAGCGGCCCGCGCATGAAGTGGGTTTTTGCGCAAAAACTTACCGGTGGACCGAAGTAGCTCTCTTTACGTAGCCCCGCGGCGCGGCATAATCCGGCTGCTTAGCGAGTGCATCGAGAACAGGAACGCGTGGAAAAAAGCGTGGGCTTCTATCCGAACGGAATGCCCCATCCGACAGGAGCGGTTCGACGCCGCCTCGCGTTGGAACTCTTGCTCCTGTGCGGGCTCACCGGAGCATACTTGCTGCTCGTGCCGCACCGCGCCATCGGCGTCGACATCGGCATGGCGCTCGTGGGCCTGGGCCTGATCGGGCTCTACGCACGCAAGGCCAACGAAGAAATCTGGGGCCCGCCCGCGCAGCCGGCCTTCGAGCGCATTCCGCGCTGCACCTTCCTGATGCTCGTCACCACCATTCCCGCCGTCGTCGTCTTCCTGCTCTACGGTGCTTGGGACGCCTACCGGGAAAACGGGACGTTGTACGCGGTGGCGTGGCGGCTCTTCCGGTTGAACTTCTGGGTCACGCTGCTGCTGTACGTGCCTTGGGCGCTCCTGCAGCAGAACCTCTTTCAGTTTTACCTGCTGGGTCGATTGAGGGCGCTCCTGCCGTTCGCCTCGCCCTTCACGCTGGCCCTGATCAACGGCATCCTCTACGGTGCGGTCCACCTGCCCAACTGGCCGGTGGCGATGGTCACCATGATCGGCGGGGTCGTCTGGAGCTACAGCTACCACCGCGACCGCTACGTGCTGCCCATCGCGCTCTCGCATGCGGTCCTGGGCTCGACCTTCTTCTATTGGGTTTGGGACAGCGACCTGCTGGCGCGCATCATCCGCCTATAGACGAACCTCCGCACCGCTCTGCGCCGAACGGTACGCCGCTTCCAGCACCCGCATCAGCGCCACGCCTTGCGTGCCGTGCTCGAAATGCGCTTCATCGGCCTCGATCGCCCGCGCAAAGGCCGCCCAAGAGCGCTCATACAGTCCGGCCGTACCCGCCTCGGGCGCATCGGGATGCAAGACGGTGTCCGTCACCGCTCCGCCAGCCTCGCCGTACAGCGCCACCGGCTTCCCGAACGCTAGGCGCAGGCCCGCGCGGTCGCCCAACAGTTCCGTCGAGAACGGTTCTTCCGGGCGGTTGAGCGCGAAGCTGCACTCCAGCGTCAGACTCACGCCCCCGGCCAGGCGCAAGAGGCAGACGGCCAGGTCTTCGACGTCGCAGACGCCGGTCATTCCGCTTTTGCGCCCCGTGGGCAGTTCGTGCGCGACGGCGCTCCCCGCCAGCCGCGCGTGCGTCACGGCGCTTACCGCCTCTACCGCCGGATAGCCCAGCAGCCACAGCGCGCGGTCGAGCACGTGGCTGCCCAGATCCGCCAAGACACCGCCGCCCGAAAGCGCGCGCGTCGTGAACCAGCTTCCAACCGTCGGATAGCCGCGCCGCCGGAACCATTGCGCGCGGACGTGGTACACCGACCCCAGCCTGCCGGCCTCCAGCGCCTCTTGCGCCAGGCGCGATTCGCCGGCCTCGCGGAGCAGAAAGTTGTAGCGCAGCACGCGGCGGTGCTTGCGCGCGGCCTCGGCCATCCGCGCGGCTTCCGCCGCGTTCATCGCCGGCGGCTTTTCGCAGAGCACATGCTTGCCTGCTTCCAGCGCCGCGACCGCCTGATCGGCGTGCAGCGCATTGGGACTCGCCACCAGTACCGCATCGATCTCGGGATCGGCGGCCAGTTCCCGCCAGTCGGCATAGCCGCGGTGCACGCCCGCCGCGAGTTTGGCCTCGGCGAGCTTGTTCGCGTCGCCACGCGCAACGGCGGCGATCCGGAAGCGTTCGCCCTGCGCCCGCAACGCCGGGAGGTGGCGCTTTTCGGCCACCCCGCCGAATCCCAGCAGCCCGACACGAATCGGATGAGCGGCCATGGCTTTATCCTCCCATCCTTATAGTACCCGCTCAGTCGCGCCGTTTCCGCATTGACCGTTACGCGCGCGAGGCTCACAATGCGCGCTGAACCAGCGGGAACTTCATGCGTGGAACGTAAAACCAGGCAACGCGACGCCATCAAGGAAGTGATGTTGCACACCGTCCGGCCGCTGGGGCCGCAGGAGATCCTCGACGCTGCGGCCGGCTCGGTCCCGAATCTCGGCATCGCCACCGTCTACCGTGCGATCAAGGAACTCCTGGCCGAAGGCTTTTTGAGCAAAGTCGAGATGCCCGGCGAGCCCGCGCGCTACGAACGCGCCGACCTGAAGCATCACCACCACTTTCATTGCCGGAGCTGCGGGAAGGTGTACGACATCGCCGGCTGCCCCGGAAACCTCGCCAATGCCGCGCCGAAGGGCTTTAAGGTCGAATCGCACGAGCTGCTTTTGTTTGGCGTGTGCGACCGGTGCGGGAAGTAGCGAGCCGGAAGCCCGACTGCGCTCGCGGCCATGCTAAAACCCCACCCGCACCATCAAAAAAATATTCCGCGCCGGGTCGTCGCCGCGGTTGCCGGACTTCTCGAATAATCGCCCCGGCTGGAACAAAAACACGCCGCCGCTCACCGAGAGGTTCTCGTGGAAGCGGTGCGTCACCTGCAAATCCAGCTCCTGTCCCACGTCGCTGCCCGCGCGCCCGGTCGGATCGCGCCGCAACGGCCGGCCGTTCACGCTCTGGTACAACGCGTCGCGTTCTTCCAACAGGCGAAAGCGAAAGTAGTCCAATTCGATCAGCCCGCCGCGCCATACGCGCGCATGCAGTCTCGCCGCGAAGAAGTTGGTATTCCGGCCGTCCACGGCCAGGATCTTGCCCAAGTGCTCGAACGGATCGGCGTACAGCGGATCGAACGTTTCCTGCTCGCCGTCCCCAGGATCGTGGTCCCCGCTGATCATTCCCTGCTTCACCGCCAGCCGCACGCTGCGCCAGCCGATCGGAAACGTGTAGCCCAGTTCCGCCGTCTCGAGCCACGCCAGCACTTTGTCGCCGCCGCGCGAACCGAATTGCCCCATCGCCTCCACGCGGTAATCCCAGCGCTCGAAAAACGGCGCGCTCACCAGGCCGCCCACGGTAACCAGATGCGCCGGACCGTGCGATCCGTGCTCGCCGTCGAAACGCGTCTTCTCGTCGCCCTTGTAATACGCGAAAGCCTCCATGCGATGCCGTGCCGGCGCATCGAGGAACTTCAGATTGATCCCGCCGATATTCGTGTGGCTGGAGGCCTGATCCAGATTCAGGTGGTCCTGCTCGACCGGCCGCCCGGCGAAGAAATCGATCTCGAACGCTTCCGGCCGCCAGATTACGCGCGCCAGATCGAAACTCTGCCCCGTGTTGAACCAATCGCGGTCGCCGAACAGCAGCTCGGTTCCGAAGCTGAGTTCCTGCCGGCCCAAGCGGATGCGCAGCGCCGGCATGTCCGCGATGTCCTTCAACAGACCGAATTCGAGGTAGCCCTGGTAGACATCGAGCGCGTTCTCGTTGGCGTTGGGGCCGGGCAGATGGTCGCGCCAGAACTCCCACGCGTCTTGAACCTCGAGATGGGCCTTGAATAAATCGCCGTGCTCGAACGCTGCGCTCAGCCGCACGCGTTCCAGGAGCGACGCGTCTTCGTCGTTGCGGCCGAAAGTGAAATCGCGGCGGTTGTCCAGCGCCTGCCCGCGCACCTGGGAAGAACCGCCCAGCGTGAAACTCCAGCCGCCGCCCAGCGGCCGGTCCTTCACCGCGCGCGCGGCATCCGAAAGCGGCGCGTAAAGCAGATCTTCCTTCTCGACGTACGTCTTCTTCTCCGGCTCCGCGGCGTCAACGGCCGGCGCGAGCGCCAGGAGCAGTCCGAGGAGCACCCCGAGGCGCACGTTCATGGCGCACGTTCCCGTGGCAGCGGCATCAACAGTACGTTGCGAAATTGCCCGCCGCCGTCCTGGACCGAAAGCCGCAGCGCGCGCGGCGCGTCCTTCTCGCCTTCCAACGTGCTGGAGCCGACTTTGGTGCCCCCGACGTAAAAATCCGCTCGATTCCAACCCGTGAAGTCCACACGCAGACGCACCCACGCGTCCAGATCGATGTCCTTCACTTCCGCCAGCAGCGCGCCGACCCGCGCCAGCTTCTCGTCGCGCCGGACCAGATAGGCCGTCGGCCGCGCGCCTTCCGGATACCGGATGCCCAGCGCCACCCATCCCCCGCCGGGCTCGAACTGAAACTGCATCTCGCAAGCTGCCGCGCTGGCCGGAATCGTCATCTCGGCCTCAAGCATCGCCAGCGTTTTCGGAATCGAACGCTCCGCATGCTGCCAATCCGGAGCCGGGTCGAACGAGAGCGCATCCAATTCCCCGTTGTAAGGAATGTTTGGATGAAAGCCCGTATACGTCCACCCTTCGGCCGAACGATTCTGGATCAAGCGCAGCACCTCGGCCTGCGCGGGCGGCGCGTCGGCCTCGGCCGGCGTGCTTGGCGCGGGCTTCGGGCCGGGATCGGCCGGCGGAACAGGCGCCGGAGAACCGCGGCCTGAATCGATCTCGGCGCCGGACGTCTGCGCCTGCAGATAGAAAAAGTACACCAGCACCGCCAGTGTCAGCGCGCCGCCGATGGCCGCGATGCCGAAGACCATGCCCCGCCCGGGCGTGCCGGAGGAAGCCACCGCCGCACGCGCCGCGACGGATCCGCCGGGCAGCGCGACGCAGGTGCTCGCGGACAGCTTCAGGCACGCCTTATCCTCGGGCAGCACCGCAGCCGCCGGCATGCCGCCGCGCTCGACGGCCTCCAAATCCTGCAACAGCGCACCGTACGACGCATAACGATCGGCTTTGTCGCGCGCCGTCATCCGCTGCAAAAGCAAGCTCACGCCCGGCGGCAGCTCAGGCACGCGTTCGCGCGGATCGGGCATCTGCTCGGTCAGTTTCTTCGCCAGCACCGCGCCCACCGTGGTCGCCGCATACGGGCGCTCGCCCGAAAGCATCTGGTACAGCACGCAGCCCAGCGCAAAGAGGTCAGTCCGGAAATCCAGGTCGCGCTCGCCCAGCGTCTGCTCGGGCGACATGTAATGCGGGCTGCCCATGATGCTGCCCTGCTGCGTGATCTGCGTCTGGTCGCTCTCCGCGACGCTGTGCGCAAGCCCCAGGTCCGCGATCTTCACCGTATACGGCAGCGGCCCGACGACCGTCGTGCCCGTGTTCATCTGTTTTGCCAGCAGCAGATTGTCGGGCTTCACGTCGCGATGAATTACGCCCTTCGCGTGCGCGTGATCCAGACCCTGCACCGCCTGCTTGATCACATACAGCGCTTCGCGCAGCGGCAACCGCCCGCGCTCTTCGATCAGGCTCGCGAGGCTCATGCCGTCGACGAATTCCATCACGACGTAGCGCATGCCTTCGTGCTCGCCCATGTCGAAGCATGCGATCACATTGGGATGATGAATCTGCGCCAGCAGCTTGCCTTCGCGCTCCAGCCGCGCCAGGAAACTGCGGTCCTGGACCATATGCGCCGGCAACACCTTCACGGCCACCGAACGATTCAAGCTTTTCTGGCGCGCGCGGTACACCGCGCCCATGCCGCCTTCGCCCAGTTTGCCTTCGATGGTGAGTCCCGGGAGGCTGGCCAAGGCCGCGTCGACGCGGCGCTGGCTCTGCTCCGCCGGTTGCGTGGGATGGCTCGAACCCGGCGGCAGATGCAGCGTCTGCTCCGGGTCCGCCGGAGGCGGATCGGAACGCGGCGCGTCGCTCATTTGCCCGCCTCGCCCAGCTTCGCGACTTCCTTCAGCAGCGCTTCGGCGCTGGGCCGGTCGTGGATCGTGCGGCCCACGTACTGGTAGCGCACCACGCCCTGTTTATCGAGCACGAACGATGTCGGGTGCGCCAGATCGCCCGCGATGCCCAGCACCTTCGAAGCGTTCGCGTCCACGTCCAGCAGCACCTGGAACGGCAGGCGGTACTTCGGATCGTTCACCTGCTGGTAACGCCGCACACTCTCCACGAACGTCTCGATGTACTTCTCGGGACCGGGAAAGACGACGAAAACTTCCGCGCCAGCCGCCTTGAACTGCTCGATCGACTGCGCGAGCTGCGTCGTCTGCCGCGTGCAGTACACGCATACGCCCCCGCTGTAGTAGCCTTTCATGAAGACCAGGACCACGGGGTTCTTGCCGGTGTACGCGCCCAGATCGGACAGCTTGCCGTCCGCGCCGACGAACTTCGTCAGCGGGAGAGCTTTGCCGTGCCAGTTGCCTGCGCTCGCCGCCGTCGTAGGCGACGTTACCTGCTGCCGCTGCGTCGCCGTCTGCGCCTGCTGCGCGGCCTCGGCCTGCGCCTGAGCCGTGGCGAGCTGGTCCTCCAGCTTCTGCATGCGGCTCTGCGCGTCCTGCACCGCATCCAGCAGCTTCTTCTGCAGTTCCGGATCTGCCGGAGTTTGCGTGCCCGGCGCCTGAGTTCCAGGCGCGGCCTCGGCCGGTGCCGCCTGCCCGGCGCCCGCTTTCTTCTCCAGGTCCGCCACCTTCGCCCGAAGCTCGGCTTGCTCCGCCGAAAGTGCCTGCAGGAGCGTCAAATCCTGGCGTCGCGCATCGGCCGCCTGCATCTTGGACTGCGTCACGCTGGAATCGACCTGCGCCTTCAACGCCGCGTTCGAGGACTTCAGCTCCTCGACTTGCTGGCGCACCGCGCGACGTTCGGGAGTCTGGCAACCGGCCAGCGCCAGCAGCGCCACGGCACAAAGGACATGCGTACGCATAACGTAAGCAAGCTCCGTCGATTAGGAAAAGAGGTCACTCGTCAGTATACGCGCCTTCCGAAGGCGCGGAAATCCCCGAATCGGTGCTCAATGCGCCGGAAAACGCCGGTAATTCGAAAGGTCTACGCGCCGGCCCGGCCGCGCCCATGGCACGCCCAGTTCGCCGGGCAGGCGGCCTTGGCGGTATGCTTCCGTCCATGCTTCGGCCACGCCTGCTGCCCAAGTCAGCTTGCCTTTCGACTCCTCCAGCTTCACCGCCTCCGCGGGGAACGCCGCGATCTCGCGCGCCGACTCCTGCATCCCATCGATGGCCAGCGTCTGCGCCAGCGCCGCTTCGGGCGGGCACAAGGCCGGCGGCCCCCCGCGGGCAAGCTCCACCGTGTGCCACAGCTTGCGCCCCGATCCGCCGTCGGGCTGACCGTAATCGTGCGCGCTCCCGTCGGCGAAAGACGCCCGCAAACCCGCGCCGTCGTAGCCGTAGGTGACGGTCCCGTCCTCGAACTCGTATTCGAAGATCGGCCCCAACTGCTCGCGCACCGCGTGCGAGGCGTAAAAGAGCACCTCCACGCCGGCTTCTGTCTTCCAGCGCGCCGCGCACGTATCGAAGTTCGTAATCGCATTGGCGCGGTACAGTTCCGCCTCCGCGGAAACGGGATACGCGCTGGAATCGGCGCGCGACCCAAGACAAAAGAACAGGTTATGAACCTGATGCGCGTTGGCGTTGTTCGCGGGACTGTCGAGCACCCACGCGCCATCGGGCGACTTCTGTGCGCCGGCCCAGGTGTTGCGCGCATAGTAATCGTGCCCGCGCGGCCACAGCGCCAGCGCTTTGAAGCGCTTCGGCGCGCCGAAGCGGCCGCCCCCCATATCGCGCTTCAGATTATGGTTCGCCTCGCGGTAAGACCACAGAAACCCCACCCCCACCAGCATGCCGGCTTGATCCCGCGCGGCGATCAGCTCGAATCCGTCCTGCACCGCTGCGCAGAGCGGCTTCTCGACCAGCACGTGCGAACCGTGTTCGAGCGCCAGCTTCGAGAGCGGTACATGCAGGTGAATCCCCGCGGCGATCGCGACCACGTCGGCCCGCGCGCCCTGCGCGTAGAAGTCCTGCAGCGAGGCGAAGCGCGGCACGCCGAGCGCATCCAAGTCGCTCAGGCGCGTGCAGCCCCGCGGATTCGGATCGATCGCGCCTACGAACCGGATATCGCGCCCGCCGGCATGATCGAGCAGTTCCTTAAGGTACGTGCCGCCGTATCCGCCGATACCCACTAGCGCCACCGAGACCGTTGCCATGATTCGTCGCTCCGAGTGCGCAACCAAGTATGCCAGATGCGCTGCGTCTGGCATCTCCAGAGGCGAACCCTTGCGGCTCCCATCCGCGAACCGTATGCTCCCGAAATGAGATACGTGCTGGACGCATGCAACCTGATCTTCCACTCCGACGACCTGTATCGGACGCTCGACGGCCAAGGGTTCCAGGCCGCGCGCGCCCGGTTGGTCGATCTCCTGGATGGCTTTGTCCGGCGCGAGCGCCTCGACCCGATCGTCGCCGTCTTCGACGGCAGCGAGAAGGGCGCGCACCTTTCCCGCGAGCAGCGCGAAGCCGGCGGGCGCGTGGTCCTGATTTACGCCAATCCCCGCGACGAAGCAGACCGTGTCATCGTCGATCTGGTCGAATGCGCCCAGCGTCCCGGCCAACTGACCGTCGTCAGCGACGACAAGTTCGTCGTCCGCGAAGTCAAGAAAGCGCGCGGGCATACGCTCGGCTGCGCGGCCTTCCTCAAGCGCGTCCGCGAAAGCGCCCGCGACGCCAAGCGCGATCCCTTCCAAGGCGAAGACCCGCGCAAATACGCCGGCCTCGCCGATCACGAATTGAAAGAGTGGATGGATCTATTCGGATTTAAAGATGACGAGTAGCGGCCGCGCGAATACGCCTGCGTTCGAAGTCTGAAGTTGGTTGGGTTGTTGCCGTTTGCAGTTTGCCGTAAATCGCCACCCTACACCCGATGCATATACTGAAAGATCTCGTCGCGCTGCGCCGAGAGTGTGAGACCGCGGTCGCGCCCGATCTGCTCCAGCGCCTGCTTCAGTTCCCCGAACGAACAACTCGCGTTCGTCACGTCCACCACCATCACCATGGCGAAGACGCCGCTGAGGATGGTCTGGCTGATCTCGAGGATATTGATCTTCTTCTCGCCCAGCAATTCGGCGACGGCGGCCAAAATGCCCGGACGGTCGGCCCCGATGCCCCAAACCACCGCGCGCTGCGCGGACGTCACGGCGCCCTTGCCGCCGCTCGGCGGCGCCGCAGACAACGCCGCGGGAGCGGGCTGGGAGCCCGCGGACGAACCGCCTTCCGATTGCAGCGTGCGCGAGACCTCGGCCGCGACGGCTTCCACCAGCGCCGCGTCTTCGTCCTTCGCGCCGCCCGCCCGCGCGCTTCCGCCGCGCGCCGCGGGCGTATGTTCGACGATCTCCACCCCGCGCTCGCGAAGAAAGTCGCGCGCCAACGGCGTCAATAGCGCGTCTTCCGGAATGCGAAACCCATCTCCGGGCGCCAAGCGCCGCGCCAGCTCGCGCACTTCGTTCTCGGTCAAGACCCGCATAGATCGCACCGGTAGGCCGCGTGCGGTACGTGGCGCGAAGCGGACGGCCCTTCGCTTCGCGTCTCACTCCGCCCGAGACTTACCGCTCCTTTTCGTTTCCCAATCCACGTTTGAGCTTGGCGTCGGAACGCACTTCCGTGCTATCGACGATCGCAAGAATCGCCGCCTCGATCGGCAGGTTCTCGTCGCCCATGGCCAGGCGCGCCGCGCGTCCGAAGGCCACGATCACGTCTTCCCCGATTCCCGCGCCGACCCGGTCGGCGGCCACCACCGGAAGATGCGTATCCTTATCCTCCAGCGGCGCGGGCTGCACAATCAGCAGCTTCACGCCGCCCAGGCGATCGTCCTTCCGCGTCGCCTGGACGTTCCCGATCACGCGTCCGAGAAACATGAGCCGCCTCCGGAATAATCGCCGCCTCGCAAGCAGGCGACCAACCTAATGCACGCTCCGCCTCGCGCCACGCGCGATTCGCGGCTTACAGAAATACCACCGCCGCATAGCCCACGAAGTCGCTGGGTGCGCCCACGCTGGGGCGCCGTTCGTAGCTCGTCTTGTGCTCCAACAGTACGCCCCGGCTCGCTCCGCGTGCCCGAGCGAAGGCAATGGCCGCCGCCGCGGCCTGCGGGCCGCAGGCGCTGGCATCCGATTCGCCGGTCTCCGCCGCGCCGCGGGCGTCCAGCGCCAGCGCGCGATCCAGAAATGCGCGGTCGTTCACGTCCTTCGACCAGGCGTGCGCGGCGGCTCCTACGCCTTGCGGAGCGAAGTCGTAGTAGTTCGGTCCGTAGTGCGTCAAATCGGTGCTGGCCATCGCGACCGCGTTGCGCTTGAGCTTCGTCACGGCGCGCGCGGCGGCCAAGCCCAAGGCCTCACCGTCGCAATCGTGCGGAACAGCCACCGGAACCAGCCGAGCTTCGGGCAGCGCCTGGCGAAGCATCGGAAGCTGGACTTCGATCGCGTGATCTCCGGCGTGCGCTTCGGGGCGGTCGATCAGCAGTTCCGGCCCGGCTTCGCCCAGGCAGGCCGCGGCCAACTCGGCATCGATCGCCACTTCGGCGCCGGGGATCTTCCACGCGCCCTCCCGTTGCAGCGATGGAACGGCGACTTCCGAACGGTGCGCCGTCGCGAAAATCAGGACCGTCTCCGGCGGCGCGGCGCTCTGCTGGAGCGCGTCCCAAACCAGGAGCGCCGTGGGGCCGCTGTAGATCCAACCGGCGTGCGGCACGATGCCGCCGTAGATCGCTTTGCCTAGGATATCGGCCGGCAACTCGGCTTCTTCGCGCCGGCACGCTTCGAGCAGCTTCGTGCACTCCGGCACGGAGCCCGGATAAAAGCTTCCGGCGCGGTAATGCGGTCGCACGTAGCCCATGCCCGAGTCCCTAGCCTGTAATTCAGTCGACTTCCATGGAGAAGCGGCGTCGCCGGATCGCGGCCGGATCGGTGCTTTGCGCATGCTTTTCCTGAAAGCGCATAAACGCCTGAACCGCTTCCCAACCGGTCTTTTCCAGAAACTCGTCGAGCACGCTCTTCTTGAAGCGGATCGTACGCCCGATCCGGCTGGCCGGCAAGGTTCCCGCCCGGACGTGCCGGTACACGACCTGCGGATGCAACTGCAGGTACTCGGCAGCCTGCTGGATGGTCAGGATCTCGGGCGTTTCGGCCATCGCTTAGCAGCCCGTTGAATAGGGGTGCTGACCGCGTTGCGTGGAGCATTCGAACTGGGCCATGCGTCGCGAAGAGAGCCGCATCGAGACGATGCGGCGAGCGAAGCGCAACGTCGCCCAGTTCGAATGCTCCCGCAATCCTTCGGGCAGCCTCGTCTTGTGGCCCGGCTCTGTGTTGCCCTGCGGTCGTCGCATCACCTGATGCGGCTCCCTTCCGCGCGCCTTGATCCGGACCACAATCCAAGGCTGCGCGGGCGTACTCTATTTCAATGGGCTGTTAGGCCCCCAACCGTTTCAAAACCGCCGCCGCCACCCGTTCGACCAGTTCGGACTCGGTATCGCGCTTCGCGTCCAGCCCGTAGCGTCCCAACAGCTTGGGATCGCCGTAATTCACGATCAGGTCCTTCGTCTGCGCCGGCGTAAGTCGCCGGACCGCTTCGGCCGAACCGGCCAGTTCCGCGGAAGTCTTCAGGATCGCCGCGGCTTGTTCGAGCTTCTCCATGCGCAGGTACGCGCGCCAAGGCGTGGAGCCCAGGGCTACGGCTCCGTGTTGAGCCAGCAGTACCACATCGCAGGCTTTGAAGAACGGCGCCGCCGCCTCTCCCAGCGCCCGCGTCCCCGGCGTCACGTACGGGCACGTCTCGATCGGACCGATCTGCGCCACGACTTCCGGGATGATCGGATCGCGCAGCAAGTGCTCCCGCCCCGAAAAGGTAAACGCGGTGGCGACCGGCGGATGCGCATGCACGACCGCGCCGATCTCGGGGCGGGTGCGGTACGCGGCCAAATGCAAATGGACCTCGCTGCTTACCTTGGACCCCGAGCGGCCTCGGATGAGCCGGCCATCGAGATCGCAGACCAGGATCGACAGCTCCGTGACTTCGCCCTTCGAGAGCGATGAGGGCGTGACCAGGATGCGGTCCGGTCCCAGCTTCGCGGTGACATTCCCGTCCGTCGCGGCGACGAGCCCGCGCGAAGCCAGCGCGTGGCACGCGCGAACCATCTGCTTGCGTAATTCGCGCTCGGTCCAGGGAATATCATCGGCCATGGAAATCCGTTTACACTTCGCTAGACGATGCTCAGGTGGCCCTGGCAAAGCGCCAAGCGCCGCTCACGGGTGAAACTGCGGCATGTCGTCATGCCTTCGCCGGTCGGCGTCGCGATGCTGAAGGACGTATAGCCTTCACCGCCCAAACCCAGCCCGCTGTAATTCGGAGCGTTGGCGATGCAGATCGAACAGTTCATCGCCCGCGCGAACTCGGTGACTCGATTCATATTCGCCGAATGAATCGATGCGGTATGCCGGCGATTGTCTTCCACAGCCACCGCATACGAAATGGCGCTCTCGGCGTCTCGAACCCGAACCAGCGGCAGCACGGGCATAAGCTGCTCGGTCCAGGCCAGCGGGTGGTCTTCGGGAACTTCCACGAGCGCCAAACGCGTCTGATCGGTCGCGGAAAGTCCCATCTCTTTCAGGATGATCCCGGCGTTCTTCCCCACCAGCTTGCGGTTCGGCGCGCCGTGCTTGCCCGTGCGCGGACCGCCGGCTTCGGCCAAAACCAATTCCGCCAAGCGATCGGCCTCGCGCGCCGGAACTTCGACGGCCCCATGGGCAAGCATGGCCTGCTTCAAGCGGTCGGCGGCGGACGCCACCGCCACGACCACCTTTTCGTCGGTGCAAACGATGTTGTTGTCCAGGCTGGCGCCTCGAACCAGATCACGGCCGGCACGCTCGAGATCGGCGGTCTCGTCGACCAACGCAGGCGGATTACCGGGGCCCGCACAGATCGCGCGCTTCCCGCTCTTCATCGCCGCTTCGACGACGGCGCCGCCTCCCGTCACCATGACCAGCCGCACGCGCGGATGCTGCATGATCGCTTGAGCGGCTTCCACGGACGGCTCGCGCAGTATGCAGAGCAGTTCGCGCGGGCCCCCGGCGGCCTGGATCGCCCGGTTGAGCACCCGAACGGAATCGGCGCTCACGTTTTTGGCCAGCGGGTGCGGTCCGAAGACCACCGCATTGCCGGCGCTAAGCATCGAGATGCCGTTGTTGATCACCGTCTCGGTGCTGTTGGTGCACGGAATGATGCTCCCGATCACGCCGAAAGGCGCGCGCTCGGTCAGAGTCATCCCGTCGGTTCCCGTAAACGCCTCCGGGCGGCCGAGATATTCGGGCCCCGGCGTGCGCAGCGTGACGAGCCGGTTCTTCTGGATCTTGTCGTCCACGCGGCCCAGACCCGTCTCCGCCACGGCCTCCTGAGACCAGCGCTCCAAATGGGCCAGCGCCGCCGAGCGGATGGCTTCGATCAGCTTGGCGCGAATCCCGAAGCCGAGCTTGCGGAATTCTTCATACGCCCTTTGAGCGGCCTCGCAGGCGGCCTCGACGTCCTCGTAGACCCCCTCGCCGCTTGCCGAGCGCGACCATGTGGTGGGTCCGGCGGCATTCGAAACCGGCTTAGCGGGCTTGGCTTCAGCTAACCGGCTGGACTTGGGATCGCGATAACAGGTCGTCGCCGCCTGCGGCCGGCTATCGGACGACGGCCGTGCAGGCGCGCGCGCGGAACCGACACCCTGCTGCCGCAGGCGCGCCACCACACGCTCCACGATCTGGGCGACGCGTTGTTCGTCCATGATGACCCCTATCCTTCAAGGGGATGCGCGAAAGCGTCCGGAGCCGTCCGAGCGCTTAAACACTAAACGTATAAAATCGCTTACTTACTTCTTCGCGCCGGCGAGTTCGGCATCGCGACCCAGAGGAAGTGCCGCATCGACGTTCCCGTGCGGACGCGGAATGATGTGCACGCTCACGACTTCGCCCACCCGTTCGGCCGCGCGCGCCCCGGCTTCGGTGGCTGCCTTGACCGCCGCCACATCGCCGCGCACGATGGCGGTCACGTAGCCTCCGCCAATCTTTTCGTAACCCACGAGTTCCACCTTCGCGGCTTTGACCATCGCATCGCAGGCTTCCACCATCGCGGCAAAGCCGCGCGTCTCGATCATGCCCAAGGCATCCGCCATTGTTCCGTCCTCCGCGCCAAAAACACAAAGTTTAAAATCGTTTACAATCGCTCTAAGACTCAGGCTCCGATGCTCTTAATGGCCGACTCCGCCGCCTCGGCCGCCACGACAACGTCGGCTTCCTCGCCACCCAAGAAAAGGCGCCCGAACGCGCCGTAGCCGCGTAGCTCTAACAGGTTGATGTTACTGGCTTTCTCGGCCTCGTTCGCAGCCAAGTGGATGTAAGCGGCCGGCTCGACTTCCAGGATGTACAGCGTCTGCCCGCCCAACAACATGCCGCCATGGCGCGTCCGATTAATGAGCATCGTATGGTAATCCGTAATCTTCCGTATGATGCTGCTGGTACTGACTTTAGGCTTGGTGACCGAACTCAGCTTGACGCCCACCGACTCCAGGATGGCTTCGCCGGCTTGGCGGACTTCCCCTTGGTCGGCGTGATGGACCTCCAGCATCCCGAATGCGCGTTCGACGATCTGCATACCCGGCATCACCGCCGTAGCCTTGCATGCAATATCCGTGATCTTCTGGATTTGCATGCCCGGGGCGACCTCGATAAAGAGCGCCGATTGCCC
Organism: Planctomycetota bacterium; assembly: GCA_045863855.1. Lineage (GTDB taxonomy): Bacteria > Planctomycetota > SZUA-567 > H5-PLA8 > H5-PLA8 > H5-PLA8. The sequence goes on from BTVV01000062.1 coordinate 34,086, forward strand.
CGCCACCGGCAAGAAGCCCTGCGCAATGGTGGCCTGAAAACTGGCAAATTGCGGCTGCATGGTATCCAGGAAGCAGTAGGCGCGGATTTCGGTGTCGGCCATGGGAGATCCTTTTTCGCCTGGGCTATGCACAAATACGTTTAAAAACAGTTCATAGCGCCCTTTTCAACATCGTCAAGACCTCATCTTTCGGGATTCCAGGCCAAACCACTTATGTCTCTGCTTCATTTATATTATTTTATACTTTACCTAAATCAAGTTCGTCGCCATGAAGCCCAGAAAATGGGTGATGTCTTGTCTATAGCTTGGGTTATGATCTTCACCGTATCCCAATGGCCTACCCGGGAAGCTTGTCACCATGGTGCTCCGCCGTGCTCGGACC
>BTVV01000063.1:0-34372 GCA_045863855.1 Planctomycetota bacterium
TTCCAATCCCTGCATCTGGTACAGCGGCATCGTGCGCACCTTAAAGGTAAGTTTCGCATCCGGCCGGCCTTCCAGCGCCTGCATCGCGTTGACGCCGAAGTTAAGGAAAATCTGCCGCAACTGCTCCGGATCGGCCATGAACGGATCGATCTCCTCCCCGGCCTCCAGCGAAATCTGCATATGTTTGGCTTCGGCGCGCGAGACCAGCATCAGGCGCAGATTGCGCAGCAGTTCGGTAATCTCGACGCTCTGGAGCCGCGGACCGCGCATGCGTGCGTACTTCAGGAAATCCGTGATGATCTGGTCGAGCCGGTCGGATTCGGAAAGCACGATCTCGACGAGAATCTTTTTGTTCTCGGGAATCTCCACCGACCGCGCGATTTCCTGCACCGCGCCACGGATCGAAGCCAGCGGATTCCGGATCTCGTGCGCAATGCTCGCGGAAATCTGGCCCATTGCTTCGATGCGCTCTTTATGCTTGAAGAATTCCTCCATTTTCTTCTCGGCGGTGATGTCATGCACGACCACGATGACGGCATGCGGCGGCTGGCCGGGTTCGGAGAAGGGCTTCAGCTTCACCTCGAACGGCAGGATAATCCCATCGGGCCGGCGATTGGCGACTTCGACCCGACGCGTCGTCGCTTCGTCCAGCACGCGCAGCGCCTGCGCGTCGACATGTTCGCCCAGCAGATCCTTCAGCGACTTCTTCACGGGCCGCTCGGTCAGCGCAAGCAGCCGTATGACTTCGTGATTGTGGTAAATCACCTGGCGCTCGCGATTCAACACCAGGATGCCTTCGCCCAGGCCTTCCAGAACTTCGTAGTGCAACAAGCGCGCCACGGTCAGGCTGCGCGAAAGGTAGCCGCTCAGGAATGCCACGAGGAAAAAGCCGCAGATCGGCAGCAGCAGCAGATACACGTAGCGTATGGGACTCAGGTCGCGAAACTTGCGCAGTTGGGCCTCGCTGGCCGTGCTCTGGTAGGACTCGGGAATAAAACCCAGTCCGTAGCTGAGCGTGAGCAAGCTGAAGAGCGTGGCCGTTAGACAGGCCACCAGTACCGCGCCGCGCCAAGAGAGCACGAACGCCGCCGAAACCACCGATACGAGGTACAGCGTCACGAACGGGCTGTCCACTCCGCCGGTGTGATACACGAGCGCCGAGACCAGACCCACATCCACGAAAATTTGCAGAGGCGCAAGCTTTTCGGCCAAATCGGAACGCCGCAGTGCCCACGTATAGAAGATGGTAAGGAAGAGCACGATTACGACCACGAGACCGACCGGCCTCAAATACAGCGGCACGTCCGGAGCGAGCACGTCGCGCTTGGCGCTGGGCAATGTATACGCCGCCCGCAGGGTAGGTCGGTGGCCCAGAAACTCCGCGCGTGTCTTGCCGCTCTCCACATCCCACAGGCGGATCAAGCGATCGCCCGTGCCGGTGGCCGCCGTTTGGGCGTCCGGAGCCAGCACCGCCGACAGCACCCAATCGGCGTGCTCCGCGAATACCTTCAGTTCGCGATTCTGTTTCACCGACCAGAGCATCAACTTGCGGTCGCGAGAAGCGGAAAGAAATGTCTCGCCGTCGGAAGCGAACGAAAGCGCGGTGATGGGCAATTCGTGCGCTTCCCATGCACGCACGAACTCGAGCTTCTCGAGATTCCACAACTTCATGATCAGCCCGCCGGTCACCAGCCAGTGCCCGTCGGGGGAGATTGCGGCGGCCTGGATCGGGCGCACATGCGCTTCAAGATCGGCTTCCGCTTCGAGCGTGTCGGCCTTCCAGGTTCGCACGTGCCCGTCGGCCCCGACAGAAATCACACGCGACGCGCCGGGCAGGAACGCGGCGAACACCGTGAATCTGCCAGCCGAGTCCTCTTTAGCCTGCGCAATCTCGCGCGGCTGTTCGCCGGCCACATGCCAAACCCGAAGGCTCTTATCGCCGCCGCCCAGAACCAACCGGTCGCCCTCCGGCGACCAAGCCAAGTGGTGAACTTGCGCTTCGTGCGGTATCAGTCCCAGGAACTTGCCCGTGGCCGTCTCGTGAATGCGCACCTTGCCATCGGCGCTGCCGGATGCCAGCTTGGTACCGTCCGGGCTAAAAGCCACTGCCCGGACGATGTTGGCATGTCCTTCGATGGTGGCCAGCTTCTCGCTGCCCGATTCCAAGTCCCAGATGCGTACCGTGGCGTCGCTGCCGCCCGACGCCAGCAACGCTCCCGATGGCGCGTAAGCCAGTGCGTTCACTTCGCCTTCGGGATCGGGCAGCCGCACGCCTTCGCGAAGCGAAGCGCCTACGGAAAGGGATTCCTGGAGCAACAGAACGATTAGCGCAAGCGTAGCGAAGAGCAGGCGCAGCGAAATCAATACGCGATTGCCGCGCAACGTACGCTGATGGCTCTCGACCAGCGGCTCCATTTCAAACACGACCACTCCTCATCCGTACGGTAGAGCCAGGAATGCTCAAGAAAGGGGGCGAACCCGTTGGCCGGGCGCTCCGGTGATACCTCATGGTCGCGGGCTGCCGGTTCTCCCCGCGCCCGGAATCCGGCCCGGGACGCGGCGGGATCGAACCGTTGCGGCTACTTCTTGCGCAGCGCCTCCTGGATCTTGAAGATCGGCAGGAACACGGAGAGCACGATACCGCCCACGATCAGGCCCATCACGCCGATCATCAGCGGCTCGATCAGCGCGGTGAGCTGCTCGACGGTCGCTTCCACCTGCTGGTCGTAAAATTCCGAGATTTTCTCGAGCAACTGCTCGAGCGCGCCGGACTTTTCACCGATCGCCACCATGCGCACGACCATCGGCGGAAACACCGGAGATTCGCCCAGCGGGCGCGCGAGAGGATCGCCTTGGCGAATTGCCTCGCGCGCGTTATTCACCGCTTCTTCTACCACTCGGTTGCCCGCCGTCGCGGCCACGATTTCAAGCGCGCCAAGGATCGGCACGCCGGACTTGAGCAGCGTCGAAAAGGTCTTGGAGAAGCGCGAGAGCGCGATCTTCTGGAACAATTGGCCGAAGACGGGCATTTTCAACAGCATACGGTCCCACACGTACCCGCCGCTGTCCGTCGACTTGTACCACTTGAGCACCAGAAACAATCCCGTGAACATCATGGCCAAATGGATGAAATAGTTCTGCATGGCGTGGGAAATGGCGAGCACGATGACGGTCGGCGTCGGCAAATCGACGTTCAGCGTTTTGAAGATTTCCTGGAACTTGGGAATGATGAACACAAGCAGGAAGGTGGTGATGCCCAAAATCATGACCAGCGAGACGACCGGATAGGTCATGGCGCCCTGAATCTTGCGCTTCAACTGCTCGACCGATTCCATGTAGTCGGCCAGGCGCTGCAAGATGGTGTCGAGCTGGCCGGACGCTTCGCCCGCCTTGATCATATTGATGTAAATGCGCGTGAATACGCCGGGGTGCCGTGCAAGCGCCGCCGAAAGGTCCGAACCGCCGCGCACATCCTCGATGATCGTGCCCACGACGTTCTTAAAGCCCGGATCCTCGGCCTGCTCTTCTAGAATGTCCAGGCATTCCAATACCGGAATACCGGCGCTGATCATCGTCGAAAACTGGCGCGTGAAGATCACCAGTCCTTCGCCGCTGATCCGGGGCTTTCCGCCTCCGAGGTTAAGGTTCCAGCCTTTGCCGGCGGCTTTTCCGCCCCCACCCACTTCGGTAATCGAAACGATGCGCAGATTCTGCCCGCGCAAGTTCGCCACGACTTCCTCGCGGCTGCCGCCTTCTATGGTCTGACTGACCTTCTTGCCGCCCTGATCTTGCGCCACGTATTTGAAGGTGGGCATGTCTCGAATTCTCCGTTCAGGGGCGCCGATCCCTCGCCGCCCTCACATCCTCTGTTCAGGTGCTTCGCTCGAGGCTACACTTCGTTCTGCGTCATCGCGACGACTTCCTTCAAGTCGGTACGGCCGCGCATGGAGTTAAGCAGCGCACAGCGCCGCAGCGTAATCATGCCCAATTCCAGCGCCTTGCCGCGGATGTCCAGCGCCGAACCGCCGTCGATGACAATGCGCTTGATTTCGTCGCGCATGCGCATCGTCTCCAGGATCGCGAACCGGCCTTTGTAACCCGCGCTGCAACGGCCGCAGCCTTTGCCTTCCATGAACTTCGCGCTCTCGAGGTCCGACTCTTTGAATCCGATTTCCAGCAATCGCTCTGCGGGCAACTGGATCGGACCCCGGCATTCGGTGCAAAGCTTGCGCAGCAAGCGCTGCGCGGAAACCAGAACCACCGAACTGGCCACCATGAACGGGTCGATGCCCATGTCCACCAAGCGCGATACGGTACTCGGTGCGTCGTTCGTGTGCAGCGTACTCAACACCAAGTGCCCGGTAAGCGCCGCCTTGATCGCGATCTCGGCCGTTTCCTTGTCGCGGATTTCGCCGATCATCACCGTGTCAGGGTCTTGGCGCAGGATCGAGCGCAGCGCCGCGGCAAAGGACAGCCCGCGCTTATCGCTGACAGGCACCTGGTTCACGCCGTCCAACTGGTATTCGACCGGGTCTTCGACCGTCGTAATGTTGTCTTCGACGCAAAGCACTTCTTTCACCGCCGAATACAACGTCGTCGATTTGCCCGAACCCGTCGGCCCGGTCACCAGCGCCATCCCGTACGGCTGCTTCACCGCCCAGCGGAAATCGTCCAGCGCCTCCGGTTCGAAGCCCAACTGATCCAGGGAGAGCGACAGCCCGGACGAGTCCAAGATACGAATACAGACCTTTTCGCCGTGAATCATCGGCAGGATCGAGGTACGAAAGTCCACCTGCCGGCCCTTCACGCGCATCTGAAACTTGCCGTCCTGCGGCTTGCGCCGTTCGGCGATGTCCATATTCGCCATGATCTTCACGCGCGATACGAGCGCCGGGTGCACGCGCTTGGGCAGGCTGTTCGTCTCGTGACACGCGCCGTCCACGCGGTAACGCACACGTACGCGCTTCTCGAACGCCTCGATGTGAATGTCGCTCGCGCGCTGCTCGATCGCCGACAGAATCAGCAAATTCACCATCTTGACGACGGGCGAGTTGCCCGACTTGATGTCCTCGGCCAGGTCGATCGCGCCGTCTTCTTCCTTGTTCTCCTTCAACTCCATCGCGCCTTCGACCGAATCGGCGCCCGAAAGAAGCTGGTCCATCTCTTCGCCGGTATCCACTTCCTGGCGGAACGCGGTGGCGATCGCCTTCATCACCGAAACGTCCGTCGAAACCACCGGCACGATCTCGCAGCCCGTCACCAGCTTCACATCGTCGAGGATCAGCACGTCGAACGGATTCGCCATGGCGATGGTCAGCATCTTTCCCAGGCGGGAAATGGGCAGCACCTGCCACGTCTTGCACTGTTCTTCCGTCAGGCGCTCAAGCGCCATGGGATTGGGCTTCACGCGCTCCAGGTTGATCGGGTGGTAGTTCATCTCCTGCGCCACCGCCGCAATGATCTCGGGCTCCTTGACCACGTTCCGGGTCAGCAGCGTTTCGGTAAACGAAGCGTTCGCGCGTTCGGAGTCGCCTAAAAACTGCTCCCGCGTCTCCTCGTTGATCAAGCCGTGCTTGACGAGGATCGCGCCGAGCTTCTTATCGAACTTGGCCATACATGACCCCTTATCGAATCGCGCCCGACCCTTCGAAGCACTCTACTTTTTCAGGAACCCAAGCAGCCCGCCTTTGGTCGGCGGACCCTTCTTCGACCCGCCCTTCGGCTGCTGCCCGTCCCCATCCGACGTCTGCCCGTCTTCTCCGCCCGCGGGCGATGCGGCTTTGTTGATGCCGCTCTTGCTGAGTTTAGGCGCGTTGCCTGCAAAGGCCGAAAGACGACCCGAGGTGTTGGGAAAGCGCGCCGAGGCCGCCGGCTTCTGCTCTTCGGATTGCGCCGGAGCCGGGACCGCTACCGGAGGCAGCGGCGTATCGTCCTCGTCGTCCGAAGGCAGATTCGAAACGCCCGACTCCAACTGGTCGTCCGACAATCCCTGAACCTGCGCCCCCACGGCCGCCAGCGCTTCTTCCAGGCCCGTATTGGATCCCACCGCTTCTGCCAGGTCCTGGGCCAACTCGGATTCTTCCGCCGGAGCAATCACGCCCGCGTCTTCGTCCGAGTCGCCTTCCAGCAGCATCTTGCCCAAGCTCGTCAGGTCCGCGTCGTCGTCCTTCTTGCGGTCCTTGAAATGCTCGTCCAGCGCACGGCGGATATCGTTCCACGTACCCACGAACTGGCAGATCTTGCAGCCCGAAATGCGCTCCAGCTCGGAAAGCACATCGTGGTTCATCAAGCCCGAACCCACGATGATCAAGACCGGTCCAATCCGCTCCAACGGCAGGAATTGGTACTCCCAAGCCAACGATTCGGGAAAGACATCAAGCACCGCTTTATCCACTTGGTACTGCTCGGAGGCGATGTAGGGCAGGTTGAATTGCTGGGCGATAGTCGAAGCGATGGCTTCTTCGGTGACGAAGCCCAGCTTAACCATGGCCTCCCCAAGGAAGAGGTTCGACTTGCGCTGTTCGACCAGCGCGGCCTGAACCTGGTCTTCCGTGACGAGCCCCTCGGCCCTGAGCAGTTCGCCCAGGCGCCTTTTGGTCATTCGAGTAACGCGTGCGACCATACCGTTCGGTCCGATCCGTTGTCGCTTGCCCCGAGCGCCGCGGTCGCGGCGCACACCCCAACGCCTACTTGTTTTGAATCAGCTTGCGCAACTCTTCCGGATCCAGCGTCGCTTCCATCGCGACGTCGAAACTGATCTTTCCCGCCTTGTACAACTCGTGCAGCGAATGGTTCATCGTGCGCATGCCGCTCTTGCCGCCGGTCTGAATCGACGAATAAATCTGGTGCACCTTGTCGTCGCGGATGTTCGCGCGAATCGCGTCGTTGGGCAGCATGATTTCCGGCGCCAAGCAGCGGCCCTTGCCGTTATTCACCGGGAGCAACTGCTGGCAGAATACGCCCTGCAGCACGAACGAAAGCTGCGTGCGAATCTGGCTTTGCTGACCCGCCGGGAAGACGTCGATAATGCGGTTGATCGTCTGTACCGCCGTCGACGTGTGCAGCGTGGCGAACGTCAAGTGACCCGTCTCGGCCAGGGTCAAACCCAGTTCGATCGTTTCCATGTCGCGCATTTCGCCGATCAGCACCACGTCAGGGTCTTGGCGCAGCACGTGCTTCAGCGCGAAATGAAACGCCTTCGTGTCCGGACCGACCTCGCGCTGATTGACCAGGCACTGCTTGTTGCGATGCACGAATTCGATGGGGTCTTCGATCGTGATGATGTGCAACTGCTGCGTGCTGTTGATCAGGTCGATCATCGAAGCCAGGGATGTGGATTTGCCCGAGCCCGTCGCGCCGGTCACCAGCACCAGCCCCTTGGGCAAGTTGCACAAATTCTCGCAAACCTCACGCGGCAAACCGAGCTGCTCGAACGTGGCGATTTCGTACGGAATCACGCGAATCGCCGCGCCCACCGCGCCGCGCTGGTAAAAGACGTTCACGCGGAAGCGCCCGATCCCGGCGATCCCGAAGCTCATGTCCAGTTCCTTCTCGGACTCGAACTTCGCGATCTGCTCGTTGTCCAGAACCGAGTAGACCAGCTTCTGCGTGGCCTCGGCGTCGAGCATGTCGTATTCGGTGGGAATCAACGCGCCGTCGATACGAATCCGCGGCGGCGAGCCCGCACTCACGTGCAGGTCCGACGCTCGGCGTTCCATCATCACACGCAGCAGTTCTTCAAGCGTGACCATTCAATCGGCCTCGATTCCGCACGCTCATTAAAGGGCTCGGCAATTCGACGCCATCAAACTGCGTCGCTGCCACAGAAGCCCACCTCAACCCAGATGCCAAGCTGCACTAGGTGCAAGCAAGGCTTGAGTTTAGCGTCCTCGCTTAAGACCGTCAAGGTATGCCATGCCTCACTTCTAAAAATTGTCACCAACGGCGCAACCCATTACAAATAAATAGGTTACATGACAAAAACGAATCCCAACCGACACGGGCTTATAGTGTGCATAGTTCCCCTCATACTACACAGCTGGCGAACTGTCCTATCTTGCTACCCTGGCAGGACTCGGACGCGACGGTCTTCCAGGCGTAAGCGCCCAGCCGCAAACAACCGTATGGCCTCGGGGTACACTTCGCGCTCTGCTTCCTGGACGCGCGCCGCCAAGGATTCCACGTCATCGCCTTCCAGGACCGCAACAGCGCGCTGCGCCACGATCGGACCGTGATCGTATTCGTTGTCCACGAAGTGAACCGTGCACCCAGCCACCTTGCAGCCGTGCTTCAGCACCGCTTCGTGTACGCGATTGCCGTAGTAGCCTTTCCCGCCAAAGCTGGGCAAAAGCGCCGGGTGAATATTGAGTACGCGCCCCGCGTACTCCTCCGGAATCTTCAGCAACGAAAGGAACCCCGCGAGGCAGATCAGGTCGGGCCGGTGCGGGCGCACCGCATCGAAAAGCGCGTCGCTGAACTCTTCGGGCAGCACGAACCGCTTGCGCTCCACCACCGCAGTAGGAATGCCACGCTGCTTCGCCCGTTCCAGGCCGTAGGCGTCCCCGCGGCTGGAGAGCACGAAGACGATCTCCGCCGGCAATTGCTTGGCGGCGCTGAGCACCAGCAGATTCTCGAGCGTCGTGCCGCTACCGCTTAGCAGCACCGCGATACGCAACGGATTGGACGGCGTCTGATTCATCTTCCAACGATTCCTTATTCCCGCGCCGGCTTCCACGAACTCTTGAGTTTCCATTCGCCGGCAAAACTGTCCTGCCCGCGCAGCGTCTCCAGCCGCGTTTGCAGATCCACGCTGGCGTCCAGCAATCGATGCGGAGCGCCGGTCAAGCGTACCCGCCCGCTCAGCAAGCCTTGAATCTGTACATCGGCCAGGCGGATGCCGCCCCAGGCGAATCCTTTGGCCTGGCGCGTCTGAAGCTGGCCCGAAAAGACGACTTCTACGATGCCGCGTCCGCCCTCGCGATCCAGACCCGTGGCCCGGCATTGCAGAACGGTGGTGAGCGCCGGGCTGACCGGTACGGGATAAGGCAGCACCACCACGCGCTCGAATGCCGTTCCCGTCTCCGCGCCCGGTGGAAAGTTCGGCGCGAGCATCAACCACTCGCGTCCCAGCGCCAGGTGATCGGCCAGCGGCCACGCCAACCCGTGTGCCGTCACTTCCAGTTGAGCGATCGTTCCGCCTTGGGCCGTCCAGACGTACCAAGGTTCGCCGGTCAACCGCTTCAGCTCTTCCGCCGCGGCGGGCGATGCGGCACCCTCCAGCATCCGTTCGGCCCGCCCGCCCAGGCGGTGGTCGTAACGGGACCGGTCGAAGCGCAGCGTCTCCTCACCGGCCGGACGCTTTTGGCTGCGCGAAAAGTCTTCCACCGCCAGACCCCAACGTGCTTCCCCGCCCCCGGCCGCCGCATCCAGGGGCGCGATCCGGACCGTCATCTGAGTGCGATTGGGTATGCGGCGCAGATACGCGACTTCCTGACCGTTCAAGCGCGCCTGCCCGGACTCTTCTCGCTCAATTCGATACCGCTCCGCAGCCGGCGCTTCCGGCTGGTCCGTGCCGCCCTGTACGCCGCAGCAGACCCCTGCGGCCAAACAGGCCCAAGCCCACACCGTTCCCGTAAGCCGTCTGTGCGACACATGTTCCGCCAAGCATCCGCTCCTTTATAAGGGTGCGCAGCAACAGCCTAGCCGATTTTCCACGCCGTGCAGCAGCATCGGGAGCAAGCCGCCTAAAACGCTCGAATCGAAAAATCCGGCGTTCGCCCTTGCTTATTACTCATAAGAAGGTATTTTTATATTGAGATAAGGACAGGGATTGATCGAGGCGTACCCCAAGCCGAATAAGGAGCGACCGATGAGCAACGAACGACCCATGCCTTACCTGATGCTGGGCATCACGATCGGAGTGGCTTTGCTGGCGTTGGCGCGTTACTTGGTGGTTCTGTCTCACTAGCCGGATCAGGCGGTTGCGTACTCTCCAGGGCGCTGATGGAGGGTCGCACAAGCCGGCCGGGCGTTCGTCCTCGGGAGGACGCGGAATCGCCGGTAGCGGCCAGGATGCGGTGAAGGTGGCGGTTCCAGAGGCGGTAGGATCGAGAGCGCTCCGCAGAGCGCCCACGCCAAGCGGAACCCACCGGCCGCATCCCCCCACCCGGCCTCCTCTTGCAGGAGGCCGGTGCTTATTTAGGCATCAAGCATCCGGCTCTTCGGGCTGGCGAACGCCACAGGCAAGCGCAATCGCCGCACCCAGGCCGGCGCCCAGCCCCATGCCATGCGCGACTCCCCAAAGCAACATGCCTTCGGCCCCGCGCACGGTGTAAAAGAGCTTGGAGCCCGCGAAGTACCCCACCGTATTGGCGGCAAACAGCACCAGCACGATCGCCGGAATCCGGCTAAGCGCACCGAATCCGAACGCCAAAGCGACGCCCAGCAGCACGCATCCGGACCCGGCGCCCACCCATTCCCCAAGCGATCCACGCAGGGAAAAGTACGCAGCCACCCAGGCCGCGGCGTAGAGGAAAAAGGAACCCCCGAAGATCGGGAACCAGCGCGCGATCCGGCGCGGCCGCGGCAACACGGGAATCATCGCCGCGCCGCCCAGCATCATGAAAAGCGCGGTCCATACCGCGTACGCGCCGTATAGGCCCAAATTCCGATACATCCATTTCTCGCCAAACGCGACCGTGGCATACACCAGCACGCTTGCCGCCGTGAAGCAGAGCGCCCCCAGCAACGCGGATCGCAGCACCGAAGGCGCCGCCGGACTCGATTCAGCTTCGGCCATGGGACTCCCGGGTGCGCTCGAACAGCCGCATCAGCCGCGCAGATTCGTTTTCCGCCAGCGGTCCACTCGCCAGGCTGGCGCGATTGCGCTCGATCCATTCCAGTTTGCGTATGCCCACGATGACGTGGTCCACGCCGGGTGCAAAGAGCGCGAAACGAAGCAGCGCATCGGACAACCAGGTGCGCGCCTCTTCGGGCTGGACGCCTTCATCCGCATGGGCCGCCATCACGAGTGTATCGAGCAGCCAGCCGCGGTTAAATGGCGAAGTCGCGAAGCCCCGCCAACCGTGCGCGGCTCCGGTGGAAAAGAACTGGTCGGACGGCTGCGCCGGGTTGCGCGGATGGACGAAGAACGCGTAGGGATCGGGCGAACGGTTCAGAAGCGCTTCCGAAGGCGCCCACGTGCCCAGAGCGCCCACGCGGCCCGCATCGCGCCAGCGCCGGGCAACTTCAACCTGCTTCGCGTGCTCTTCCGCCGAACCCGCGGGATGAACCACCAGCAGGTCGATCCGGTCGGTTCGCAATTGCTGGAGCATTCGATCGAGGTGCGGCTCGCCGTACGGCGTAGGCCCCACGAGGTACGCGCCGCTGGACGGATCGGCGAAAAAGTTCCAGGCCAGAAGGCGCGCTTCGGAACGCCGGCCCAGCTCATCGAGCACCCGGCCCAGCGCCACGCGTTCGGCCTCATAGGTGGTATCGAAGCCGTTGATTCCGCTATCGAGACACGCGCTCACGAGAGCGAGCTGCGTCTCGAAACTCACCGCCGGATCGTTGCCCAATTCGGGAATAAACGAGTGCCCGCCCACCACCAGGCGCGAGGGCCATGCCGGTGCGTGCGCGCTCAAGGCATCGACCTCCTGGCCTTACTCGTGGCGAGCAGATTTGAACGCGTGCACCATCGCCTTGGCATCTAAAGGTCGATGCCGGATGGAAAGGAGGGGAGCCGATCAAGTCTCCCCTTCGGCTCCTTACTCCACCCCCACTCCGATCTTGCCCGCGTCGCCTTCCACGTCCACATCGAACGTCTTCCAACCCGCCGGGATCTCTCCCGCGCGCAGTTCCGTGGCCAGCGTCTCGTGGCAGATCTGCTCCTTGAATTGCTCCGCCCGCTGCACCATCCGCTCCGGCCCCTGCACCGCGAGCTTGATGCGCTGTTCGTACTTGAGGTCCATTTCCTTTCGCGCGCCTTGCACGCGATTGACCAACTCACGCGCGTAACCTTCGGCTTCCAGTTCCGGCGTCAGGTGCGTATCGAGCACGATCACGACCTGCTTCCCGCCCGCCGCCGCGTACCCTTCGCGCGCCTGGATGCTCACTTCCACTTCCTCGGCGCTGAGCACTACGTCGTGCCCGGCCACGCGCAGCGTGCAGCTCCCGTCGTTATCGAACTTCCCCTTCAAGTGCGACGCGTTCGCCTCCGTAAGCGCCTGCTTGATCGCCGGCACCAGTTCGCGGTATTTCGCGCCGATCAGTTTGAAATTCGGCTTCACCTGGTACGAGACGAACTTCTCCGCCAGCCGCGCGAATTCGACATCCTTTACGTTCAGCGCATCCTTCAGCACCTCGGCGTGCGCGCGGACGACGTCGGTCTTGCTTCCGTCGGCCAGGACCAGGATGAGTTTGGACAGAGGCAGGCGCACCTTCAGCTTCTGGGCGGCCCGGACATTGCGCCCCAGGCTCACGATCTCGCGCACCAGCGCCATTTCTTCACCCAGCGCGCAATCCACCGCCTGCGGATCCGCGGTGGGATAGTCGCAGTGGTGCACGCTGGCCGGAACCCTGGCGAATTTATCGAGGTTGACGATGGTGGCTTGCGAATCCCCGGGCTTCGGTCCGGCGGGGGCGGCCTCCCCGGACCCCAGCGGGCCGTACACCAGATTCTGCCAGATATCCTCCGCCGCAAACGGCACGAACGGTGCGATCAGCTTGGAGAAGTTCACTAGGCACTCGTAGAGCGTCCAGTACGCGTCGAGCTTATCCTTATCGTCGGGATGCGAACGGTCCTCGCTGCGCCAGGAACGCCAGAATCGGTCGCGTGTGCGCTGGAGATACCAATTGCTCAGGCTTTCGCAAAACGCGCTGAGCTGCTGGGCCGATCCGAAGATGTCGTACTCGTCCAGCCGCTGCCGCACGCCGGTCGTGGTCTGGTGCAATTCGCTGAGGATCCAGCGGTCGAGCTGTGTCCGCTCGCTCAGCTCGCGACCGCCGCGGCGGAAGCGCTGGAAGTCAGGACCGCGGCCGGCCGAAGGATCGAAGCCGTCGATATTCGCATAGATCGTGAAGAAGCTGTACACGTTGCGCAACTTGAGCAGGAAGTCTTTCTGCGCTTCGCGCACGTTTCCGCGGCTGAAACGGCTCGACGTCCACGGATGGTTCGAGGAATAAAAGAACCAGCGCAGCGCGTCGGCGCCTTCTTCGTCAAGGATGCCCGAGGGGTCGATGTAATTCCCCTTGGATTTCGACATCTTCTCGCCCTTCTCGTCGCAGACGTGCCCCAGCACCACGCACGTCTTGTACGGATGCGGTTGCGGCGCGCCGTCGAAGAGCAGCGTCGATTCGGCCAGCAGCGAATAAAACCAGCCCCGCGTCTGGTCGATCGCTTCGCTGATGAAATCGGCGGGAAACGCTTGCGAAAAGTGCTCCAGGCTCCCCGGAGCGTGCGGATAACCCCACTGCGCGAAGGGCATGGCCCCGCTGTCGTACCAGCAATCGATCACTTCGGGCACGCGCTTCATGCGCTGCTTGCCGTCGGGCGCGAGGTACGTCACCTCGTCAATCCACGGTTTGTGCACGCGCAAATGCGGATTCAGCGTCGGATCGCTTGCCTGCGCCTTCTCGAAAGCGTCGAAACCCTCCACCCCGGGTTTCTCGCCCAGTTCCTTCAGCGAGCCCACCGCCTCCACGTGCGAACCGTCCTCGCTGACCCAGATCGGCAGCGGCGTGCCCCAATACCGCTCGCGCGAGAGCGCCCAGTCGATGTTCGTCTCGAGGAAATTCCCGAAGCGTCCGTCGCGGATATGCTCGGGCAGCCATTTGATCGACTTGTTATTGGCGATCACCTTCGAGATTTCACGCGTCGTGCGGATGAACCAGCCTTCGCGCGCGTAGTAGATCAGCGGACTGTTGCAGCGCCAGCAGTGCGGATAATCGTGCTTGTACGCTTCGCGCTTCAACAGCAACCCGCGATCGCGCAGTTCCTTGATCAGATTCTTGTCGGCATCCTTGAAGCCCACGCCGCTGAACGCGCCGCAGCCTTCCTTGAACCGGCCGTCGGGGGCGACAAGGTGGATCACCGGAAGGCCTTCGCGCTGGCCCAGCGTGTAGTCGTCCGCGCCGTACGCAGGGGCCATGTGTACGATGCCCGAGCCCGTATCGAGCGTGACGAAGTCGGCGGCGCAGATCTTCCACGCCTGCTCGCGTTCTTTTTCCGTGCCCTGCCACCAGTCGAAGAGCGGCCGGTAGCGCCGGCCCACCAGCGCGCTGCCGGACTCGGTCTTGACGACCTCGTGCGGCACCTTGCCCATGCACTTCTCGACCAGCGCCGCGGCCATCACCAGCGTCTCGTCGCCCACTTTGACATGCGCGTATTCCACATCGGACTTCACCGCGAGCCCCGAGTTGCTGGGAAGCGTCCAGGGCGTCGTCGTCCACGCCAGGTAGCTCACTTTCGACTGCTCCCAGTCGGTCGCGCGGAAGGTCACGAATACGCTGGGGTCCTCGACTTCTTTATAGCCCTGCCCCACCTCGTGGCTGCTCAGCGCCGTCTGGCAGCGCGGGCAGCACGGCAGTACCTTATGCCCCTTGAAGAGCAGGTCCTTCTTGAACAGTTCCGCCAGCGACCACCACACGCTCTCGACGTAGCTCTGGTGATACGTAACGTACGCGTCCTTCAGATCGATCCAGAAGCCGATCTTCTCGGTCAGGTTTTCCCAGTCCGTCGTGTACTTGAAGACCGACTCCATGCACTTCCGCACGAACGGGATCACGCCGTACTTCTCGATATCCTGCTTCCCGCTGATCCCCAGTTCCTTCTCGACTTCGATCTCGACCGGCAGCCCGTGCGTGTCCCAGCCCGCTTTGCGCGGCACGTAGAAGCCGCGCATGGTCTTGTAGCGCGGAAAGAGGTCTTTCACGACGCGCGTAAGCACATGCCCGGGATGCGGGCGGCCGTTGGCCGTCGGCGGGCCTTCGTAGAATACCCACGTGGGACGCCCCTCGCGCAGCTTCAGCGATTCTTGAAAGACTCCGCGCTCTTTCCAAAACGCGCGAATCCGCGCTTCCGCTTCGGGGAACTTCATTGACGTATCGACGGGCTTGAAGGCCGGCATGGCTTGGGGTGGACTCCTCAAATGAGAAACTCGAAAACGATCCTGAAAACAAAAAACCACGAGGGTTTACCCTCGTGGTTCACGTATCGCTTCGGATTACGGCTTGGAACGTCGGAGCGAGACGGCCCGAGGGTTACCCCTGGGCCCCGGTAATCGGCGATAGCCTCCCCGCCCTGCGCATGGCGTCTTCCTTTTCTGGGAGCCGTACAAGCCGGCTCGACCGCGTGCTAATAGACCACCCAAAGACGGAACTGTCAAGAGAGGCGATGCGCCCCTTGTCGCCTTGCTACCTTAAGGATACGCTGGTCGGTTTGGATGGACCGGCAGCGCCCGCGGGGCTCAATCGCCCATAAGGACTTACGAGTGGCCGAAGCATCCGAATTCAGCCGCGCGAACCCCTCCACCCGACGCCGGCTTTTCGGCGCGGTGGCGGTGATGAAGGGCTATTGCACCCAGTCCCAGCTCGACGAATGCCTCGACGCCCAGGGCAAGCTGGGCGAGATGGGGTTGCCCGAAAAAATCGGCGAGATCCTGGTCAAGAAGGCCTACCTCACCCGCGAACAGCTCGCCGAAGTGCTCAAAGACATCCAAGGCAATCCCACACTTGCAGGTTTCGAGATTCTCGAAAAAGTCGGGCAAGGCGCGATGGGCGCGGTCTTCAAAGCACGCCAGATCTCGATGCACCGCATTGTGGCTCTTAAAATCCTGCCCAAAAAGCTGAGCGCCAATGCGGTCCAAAAAGAGCGCTTCTTGCGCGGCGCCAAAATGGCCGCCCGCCTCAATCATCCGCATATCGTCGGCGCCATCGATATCGGCGAGTCCGGGCCGTACACCTACTTCGCCATGGAATTCGTCGAAGGCCGCTCGACACGCGACGTGGTCAAGGAGCGCGGAAAGTACGGGCTGCAGGAAGGGCTCGAACTGATCCGCCAGATCAGCGAGGCGCTGAAGTATGCGCACGGGCAGGGCCTGATCCATCGCGACATAAAGCCCGACAACGTGATGCTCAACACACGAAATGAGGCGAAACTCTGCGATTTGGGGTTGGCCCGGCCGGCCGAACTGGAAGACGACGATGCCGAACTCACCATGGCCGGAAAGGCCATCGGCACGCCGCACTACATGTCGCCCGAACAAGCCAAAGGCGCTCGGGACATCGACCACCGCGTCGACCTCTATGCGTTGGGCGCCACCATCTATTACCTGTTTGGCGCACGAACCCTTTTCGCCGGCGAAAACCCATCGCTGATCATGTCGAAACATCTTACCGAGTCGGCGCCGGCGCTGAACGAAGTGAATCCGGAAGTTCCGGCCGAACTGGCCCTGATGGTCTCGAAGTTATTGGCCAAAGATCCGAACGATCGCTACCCCGACGCCGGCGCCTTTTTGGCCGATCTGGATCGCCTTAAAAAGGGCGAACAAATCGAGGCGGCCGCATTCAACCGGCCCAGTTCGGCGGCGCAGCCCAAGCTGGCCGCGCGAAGCGGCAAACGCAAAGCGGTGAATGCCGGAGGCACCACCGGCCCCCGTGTGCCCGTAGGCCCCAAGGGCACTACCGGTCCGCGCGTGCCCGTCGGACCTCGCCACACCACCGGCCCTGTCGGCGCGATCGGACCCATCCGCGTCACCACCGGGCCGGTCACCGCGGTGCGCCCCCCCGTGCGGGGAACCGCGCGTGCCGGCGACGAACGCAAAAAGTCCAACGGAACCGTCCTGGCGGTCACCGTCGCCGGCGGCGTGGGCCTCGCGCTCCTCTTAGTTCTGCTGATGCTAGGTGGATCGCCCAAAGAGGCTGCTCAACAACCCAAACCTCCCGCCCAGCCCTTGCCGCCACCCAAATCGGCGCCCATCGTTCAGGAACCTCCGGCGACTCGGCCGGCCGCTAAAACGGAAGTCAAAAACTCCGAGCCGCCGGCCGCGCCGGTTCCGACCGAGCCCGTACCTTCGCCGCAACCGGTCGCGGCGCCCGCGGATCAGCCGCCAGTTCCACCGCAAGAGCCCGCTCCGGCTCAAGTCGAGCCTGCGCCCCAGCCCGCGCCACCGGAACCCGCGCTTCCCGCGCTTCCCCAGCCCTCCGCGGTCGATCCCGCTCTCGTGGCGCTGCGCGCGCGTTTTCTGACCGAACTGCTTACGCTCACCGCCGACGACGACCTCGATAAAGCCCACCACAAGCTCCGTGCGCGAGCACGCACGCCGGAATTCGCACCGGCCGCCAAGCTGATCGAGCCCGATTTGAAAGAATTGGAAGCGGCGCACAAATTCGAGACGGCCGCGCTGGAAGCGCTCGCCAAGCAGGAAAAGGAACTCCCGCTCCCGGAAAAGCTCGCCAAAACCTTCGGCGCGGATAAGGCAAAAGTGAAAGCCTACGACGCCGCCCGCGGCATCGAAGTCGAAGTCAAAGGCGCAGGCCTGTACCTGACCGGCAAGCTGCTCGACGCGAAGCGCGTGGTGGCCGCGAGTGGCGCGGCGGGCGATGGCCCGGAAGGCGCGCTCTATCTATTGATGCGTGGCGCACTCGACGAAGCGCGCGCGCGAATCCCGGCCTTGGCCGAAGAAGTGCGCGCGCCGCTCGCCGAGAAACTGGAACTTATGGGGGCCGGCGAAAAAGAAGTGCTCGCCCAGCAGTCGTTTGCGGCGCTCCAAAAGAGCCATGACCAGAAACAGTGGAAGACCCTGGCCGACGGCATCGACGCCTTCCGCGAAACCCACGGAGCGACCCGCTTCGCCCAACAAAAAGCGCCGGAGCTGGAGCAATGGCTGAAGGATATCGAAAAAGCGCTCATCGGAGAAAATCCGTGGAAGCGCATCTTCCACGCGAAAGAAGCCAAACCCCTGCCCAACGGCTTCGTCGAATTGGCCTACGACTTCAGCGACCCCGGCCAGCTTGCGGATTTCGAGGGCGTACCCGCCGCTCTCGTGCTGGAAAACGGAGCGCTCAAGATTCCCGCCGGACCGCCGCGCGACGAATTCTGCTTCGCGCGCTTCAAGGCCCCGATCGCGGAACTGCTGCGCTTCCATGCCGAAGGCCGCTCGCTCACCGGCCAAAAACGCGTGGGGCCCTACTTTCTGGAGCCCGGCAGCAACGACGGCGCACGAGCGCCCAGGCTCTTGATCCGGCCCTACAACCGAAGCCCGCATATCGAAAACTTCATGAGCGAAGCGGACATCAATCAGCCGTGCCCGAGGTTGATCGGAAAGCCCTTCGACATCACCCAGGACTTCGCACCCATTTCAGCATCTGTGGCGGACGGAAAATGGAGTTGGACCGTCGGCGCCGATCTCGTCGGCGTGGTGCAGATGCCCAAAACCCTGCCCGTCTATTTCCTGATCTTGAACGCCAACGCCGGCGAACATGCGTGGCGTAACTTAAAGCTCACGATTCGCCCCGAAGCCGCTTGGGCAAAAGCGGAAATCGAAAAGGCCGCAAAGCCGTAATTTTGGGGCATCAACTTCGCCCTTCCGAATACGCGCCCACCGGCTATTTGACGGCTGCGGCGGAGCATTCCAAACGATGTTGAATCACGTGGCCATCCTGGTGCCCTCGGTACATCGATGCGCGCAGCGGCTTGCGGCGCTAGGGCATCACGTGGGCGAGATCGAAGCACAACCCGCCGATGGCTCGAAGGAAGTATACGTCGGCCCGCCGGAAGCGGAAGGCGCCCTGTTGCTCGTCGAACCCGTGGGGCCAGGGCCGTTCGAACGCGCACAGCGCAAACGCGGATTCGGGCTGCATCACGTCGCCATCGACGTGGACGATCCGGCGCAATACGCAGTCGAGATGGGCAAGTCAGGCTGGCTTTTGCATCCGAAAAGCATCGCTTACTTCGCACTAAACAAGACGCTCTTTTTGGCCAGACCCGGAGTATGCACTCTGGTGGAAGTCCAAGCAAAGCGCGCGATGAGCGGTCTGGCGCAAAAGTTCGTCACGGGCGTAGGGATTCGATGCGCACCCGAGTCGATGCATCTGGTTCACGCATTGGGTGAGCCCGAGCTTCATGCCGTCCAAGGCGAGGCGGCTCTTGAGATTTGCGGCCATCCGCTGGCGCTCGACCTTTTGTCGAAATAGCCCCGCTTCGGCCGAATTGCTCAGAGCATCGATCTGCTTTACCCTCTACCCAAAGCAAAGAATAATTCGGTGCTGCTCATGTGCGATTTCACCGAATACGCGCCGAATGCGGCTGCAAATTCGAACGCACCGGCGTCATGCTATTAAGCGATACGTTGAAGATCGCGCTCGCTGCGCTACAACGGTCACGTCTGCGATTCGGCCGGCTCACGGTTTCGGTCCACGAGATCCGCACCCCATGAAGTTTTTCTTCTGCGAAAAGTGCGGGAAACGCCTCACCGACGCGGACGTGTCCGGCGGACAAGCGCGCGACAAGAAGCTCAAGGGCGTCTTCTGCAGCGATTGCTCCGTAGGCATCCTCACCATGGAACACGCGGCGCTCACCGAAGACGAAGCGCGCGTGGTGCTCACCCGCGGCGCCGGCAAGGCCGCCGATCCGGCGGAAGCGGACAAGGCCTCCGCGCCCGCTCAGGCGGGACTGAAGTTCTTCTTCTGCGAAAAATGCGGCGCACGTTTGACCGACCGCGAGATCGCCGGCGGCCAGGCCAAGGATAAGAAGCTCCGAGGCGTCTTCTGCACGCCTTGCTCCGAAGGCGTACTGACGATGGAAACCATGCCGATGACGCAGGAGCAGGCGCGCGAGATGATCGCGTCCCATGCCGCCTCCGCGCCAAAACGGCAAAGCTCCGAGCAGAATATCTCCATCGCCGAACTCAAGAAGCGTAAGGGCAAGCCCTCGTCCAAACTCCGCGCCGGTCGAACCGATGGCGCGCCAAGAGCAGAACGGACCGACCGCGCAGCCTCAGGCAAGGGCTCGGCGGGCGTGGTTTACCTTTTGATCGGCGTGGCGGTGGCTCTGGTGCTCGGAGTGCTCCTGGTCGGTTCGGGAGGCGGCGGGCACACGGTAACGGCCAAAAACAAATCCGGCGAGAGCGCCTCTGATTCGTCTGCGCCCCCCGCCCAGCTGCCTTCGCCCGTGCGAGCCGTCGAAACCGTGCCCCGGAATCCTCCCGACTCCAGGCAAGACGATCGGGAGGCGGAGGCGGCGCGAATGGCGCGAACCGAACTTCCAGATGCACCCGAAGCACCCGATGCGCCCGCGGCGGCGCAGCCCGCGGCGGAAGACCTCCCGGCCTGGTTCAAGGGTTTTAAAGCGGTCGGAGGAAATATCGAAGCCGACCAGAAGCATGCGGATCGCGACAACTCCCTTCAACTCACCGGTGCGGCCGACAAGAAGCCCGGGATCGTGGGCGTGGAAGGCTCTTTGCGCGTTCCCGAGGGGAAGCGCTGGCTGCGCCTGGCCATCCGCACCGGCCGGACGCAAGCCCGTTTGGTGATCCGGGTGAACGGCGCGAAGTGGGTCGATGATCCCGTGACCGTGGGAGACTTCTCGGTCGCCTTCCTGGATCTCGAGGCGTTTTCCGGAAAAGAGATCGGAGTGGCCTGGGGCGTGTTGTACCTCGAAGATTCGGGCCGCACGCGTATCTGGCAGCCGCTTTTCGAATCTGCCGTGCCCGCCGGAATCGTGCCGCGCAAGGGACCGCTCGCAGACGAGGCCGTGGCGTCCGTTGCTCCCGTGGCCGAACCGAAGCCCGCCGCACCGCAAGCCTCCCAACCGGCCGCCTACGTCCGCTTTCAACGCGGTTTCGTCGAACGACTCCGTGCCGGAGACACCGCCGCGGCCCGGAAAGCCTTCGACGCCGCGGTGCAGGATGCCGCGCTCAAGAGCATGTCCGAGCGCGTCGCGCGGCATGCCCTCGCGCTGCAATGGCTCGAGGACCTGGATCGAGCGGTCATTTTGGGCGCCGAAAAGTTAAAAGAGGTCGATCTGATCGAACTGAAAATGAAGATCGGCAAGCCCATGAAGGTGGGCAAGCGTACGGAATACCAGATCCTCTCCTTTAAGGACGGCGCCTTTCAGGTCGGAACCAAGCAGATGTCGATGGCATTGAAACTCGACAGTCTGCATCCGGAGATGCTGGCTCAGTTGCGCGAGTCGGGCCTCGGCGATGACGGCGCCGGTTGGATGCGCCGCGCGTTTGCACGATTCCTAAGCTTGAGCGATCCGGAGGCCGACCTCACTCCCGTCTCCGAATGGCTCGAAAAGGCGCGCAATCTGAAGGCCCCGACCGAAGAACTCGCGTACCTGGCCGATCTGCTGGAAACCGAACGAGCCGAACGCGCCGCGGTCAGCGCCTTCGCGAAACTCATGGAATTCTTCGAGACCAGCCAGTGGCGTGCATACCAGCAGGCCTTTGCCGATTTCAAGGCCGCGCACGCGAATTCGCTTACGGCCTTCGAAAAACTGCCCGAATTGGAAGCACGGCTAACGAAAGCCGCCGCCGAATCGATGGAGCCGTTCAAGTCCCCGCTAAAAGGCCCCGAGGACTTCGACTGGGAGGCCTATGGGCACGCTTCCGGCGACAAGATGGTCCAATTCACCGATCGCCGCCTGAAGGGCCGCGACGATTTGCAGTACCTCGTCTGGACCCACGCCTCGGCCCATGTGCAGCGTGACGCGCCGCAAGGTATCCCGTTCAACAACGGAGCCGATTCGCATTTGCGCTTCGGGTTCGTCCGCGCGGTCCCGGTCTCGACCCTTGTCGCCAAAGCCATGACCTGTTCCTTCAGCGTCCTGAAACCCGACGCGCCGTACCCGGGCGACGTGAAAAATGAAGGGCATTGGTTGCCCGCACGGCCCATCGCCGACGACGACCAGACCGTCTTCACCTTGCCGCCCGGTACCACGACGCGCGCGTTGCGCGTCTCCAACAAGGACGGCAAACAGGCCTGGTTCTTTGGCGTCCGCATCTTCGCGGGGCTCTACACCAATGTCGCGCGCGGCGTGAAAACCAGCAGCAACTTCGAACAGGACAAAACGAATCGGCTCGTCAACGGCATCTCGGAAACGGGCGGAGAATTCTTCGAATCGAAAGGCTGGGACAACGGCGACCAAGGTACGCCCGAAAACGTCAGCGATAAAAACCAAGCCATCGTCATGCTCTACTGGGATAAACCGGTACAGGCTCAAGCGCTGCTGCTCAACAACCCCGGCTTCGACCACGCCGAGATTTATACCTACAGCGGGCCCAATTCGGTGCGGTCCACCGCGGGCTCCTGGAAGCACTGGGGCCGCGTCGATTGCCACATTCAGTTTCCGCGCGCATTCCCGCTCCTCACCAAAGATCTCGGTAAGCCCGTCGAGATCACCGGCCTGCGCCTGGTCATCCCCAAGCCTTTCTACGAACCGCGCATCCATCCCAACACCGCCAACGGACGCTGCTGCGGAGGCAAGCGGGTCTGGCTCGACGAAGTCATCCTGCTGGGTCCGGTCTTGCCCGGGCTTTGACGCCCCATTCAGGTATACATCAAGTACAAAATTCCATGATTATCATGTAAGTATATAATTATAATGTGTTTATAAGTTAAATCTAATCTTAAAAATGTTATACCTGATACATACCTGCGGTGTATGCGCAAGTATGATGAAGATCCAGCGCTCAGGCTCCCTGCCCTGCTATCGCCAAGTCGAAGCCTGGCTGAGAACCGAGATCGAATCCGGCCGGCTCCTTCCCGACGCGGCCGTCCCCGAAGAGCGGGAACTCGCCAAACGCATGGGCCTGAGCCGTATGACCGTGCGCCGCGCCCTCGTCACGCTCACCGACGAAGGACTGCTCTACCGCATCCGCGGGCGCGGAACCTACGTCAAAGCCTCGGCGGCCCCGGCCGTACGCGCTCTGGATACGGTGGGAATCGTGGCGCCCTTCGGGCAGTCCGAATTGCGCGAAAGCTTCTTTTATTACCGCATCATGGAAGGGCTGCAGTCGGCCACCGGCGCCTACGGCTTGGCGCTGGTCTATCGCCCGCTGGCCGCGCCGTTCGCGGCCTTCGCCGACACGCTGGTTCGAGAATCGAGCGCGCGAGCGTTGGTTGCGTTGGGCATCGTGGATCCCGAAGTCCTCGGCGCCCTGGCCGCCCAAAACGTTCCGCTGATCCTGGTGGACAGCAGCCAGCCGCCCGGTCCGCACCCTTGCGATGCCGTGACACACGAAGGCCGTCTCAGCGCCGAACAGGCGGTGCGCCACTTACTCGAACGCGGGCATCGCAAGATCGGACTCTTGACCTACGGGCCCACCCCGGCTTCCTCAGCCCGCGAAGCCGGTTACCGCCTCGCCATGGCCAGCCGCAGGGTCGAACTCCGGCCCGAATGGATCGTCTACGCCGAATGCAACGGCGCCGCGGCCTACGCCGCCGCGCGCAGCATGCTGCGCGAACCGGATCCCGTCACCGCTTTGTTCTGCACCACCGACGAGATGGCCATGGGCGCCATCGCCGCCGCGAAAGATCACGGCTGGCAAGTGCCGCGCGACCTGAGCGTCATCGGCTTCGGGGATCTGGGATACTTCTGCCAGCCCGCGCTCTCCTCGGTGCGCATGCCCCTCGAAGAGATGGGCCGCAAGGCCGCGGAACTCCTGCGCGCGCGGATCGACGATCCTGCCGCCGCGCCCGTCACCGCGTGCTTCCCGTCCGAATTCGTGGCCCGCGCCAGCACCGATTTTCCGCGCGCCGGTTGACCGCCCTGGGAATCGCCGGCGCCTGACCGAAAGGATCTGAACATGAAACGACCGTGCCTCGTTCTCCTGGCCTTGGCCCTGCTCGCTTGTGCGAGCGCGCTACAGGCCGGCGAATCGCCGCTCATCGCCGGCGACTTCGAATCCGGCTCGCCCAAACCGTTCGACGGCAAAGGCGGCGCGCAGATCGTCTCCGAACACGCCGCGCAAGGCGCCAAAGCCCTCAAACTCCCCGCCGGCGCATGGCAGCACGCCGATCCGGCTTCGGGATTGCCCGCGGATTGGTCGGCATTCGATCTGGTCAAGTTCGAGGTTTTCAACCCGGACGCAAAGACCGTCAAACTGGTCCTCCAGCTTCGCGACGCCAAAGACCAGGGCTACTGGTCCTGGCATAATCGCTACGTGGCGCTCCTGCCGGGCGCCAACACCGTTCAATTCGCCGTGGCCGATCTTTGGCGCGGCGAGATCCTGCGCAACGACATGGGCGGTTCCCTCGATCCGCGCGCCATCACGGCCTTGAACCTCCTCGCCGAAGGCGACGTGGTGCTCGACGCCTTGCGCCTCGAACGTTTCGCCGCGCCGAAGGTCGACGTACCCGGCCTGCGCGCTTACAAGATCGGACCCGCCGCCGCGCCCGGCTTCCCGGGCTTCGTAAAGCTGAACGAAAAAGATCTCTACCGAAAAGAGTCCGGCGTCGGCTGGCTCAAAGCCGGGTTCATGCGCCTCGAGGACCGCAAGCACCCGGACAACCTTTACCGCTCGTACCTCTCCTGCAGCGACGCCGAACTGGCCGTCGATCTGCCCAACGGAAGCTATCGTGTGCATCTCCAGCTCGAAGACGCGGGCTACTGGGAGTTCATGCAGCATTACACGCGCCGCGAAGTCCTCGCCGAAGGCCGGACGGTCCTCGACGAATCCATGAACGCGGAAGAATTCCAGCGCCGTTACTTTCGCCATCAAGATGCCGACGACCTTCCGGGCGAGGATCCGTTCGACAAGTACGTCGAGCCGCGCTTCCCGTGGCGAACCTTCGATGCCGAGGTCAAAGACGGCCAGCTCAATCTCCAGTTCCGTTCACCAGACATGTACGGAAATACGCTCTCCGCCGTCGTCCTCTACCCCGCCGAGCACGCCACGCAAGGCGAGGCCTTCTTGAAATACGTCAAGGAACTGCGGCGCTTCGATTGGGCGCAGCGCTGGAAACCCGTCTCCAAACCTCCCGCACTACCCGTGTTCGCGGGGCAAGCCGCGCAAGCGGCCGTCCGCGACGGCTTCGTCCTGTACCGAACCTCCCCCTATGCGGGCGGCGACGACGTTCAAACCTACGACCACGTGCCCGCCGAGGCCGAACTCCTCGACCGTCTCGATGCCGCGGCGGCCCAAGGCGAAAGCGAACCGGCCTCCTTTGCGCTGCGGCCCGCCAAACCCCTCGGCAAACTGGACGTCACGCTCTCGCCCCTCGTCAATGCCCAAGGCCGGGCCTTGCCCGAAAGCGCCTGTTCGATCTGGACCGGGCGCTACCGCTTCACGCGCCATCAGGGCCATCAGTCGGGTCTCTACGCGCTATGCGAACGCGAGTTGCGCCCCTTCAATCGCACTCCCGCCGATACGCTGACCTCCGATCACGGGCTCGCTCGGCGCTTCTGGATCCATGTGGCCGTGCCCGCCGACGCCATCCCGGGCACGTATACCGCCACACTGACCGTCAAAGCCGAACACGGCGGAACCCGCGCCCTCCCCTTTCAGCTCCGCGTCCTTCCCTTTGCCCTGCCCGATCCCGGGCATCTTTTCACCCTCTACGGAATCGAGATCATGCCTCCGGCCTACTACCCGCGGCCGCCGGCGGAACGCTTGGCGCAGCGCGAAGCCGTGTACCGCGATCTGCGCGATCACGGCATCAATTACATCAAGGATCTGAACGTCAAAACCGCCTGGAAGGACGGCAAGGCCTCCGTCGCCAACGCGGCCGAAATCGCAGAAGAACTCGCACTGCGCAAGCGCCTGGGATTCCTGTCCGGCCCCGTGGACGCCCCCGGCGGAGCATCGCTCGACGAACTCGCCGGCGGCGGTGCCATCAAAGGCATGCCGCGCGAACAATTCATCGCCGCATGGCACCTGGAACTGACCCGCTACTTCCAAGCCCAGGACTGGCCCAAGCCGTTCTTCTGCTACGGGGACGAACCGAACCTCGCGGAAACCCTGAACAAGCTCGTCGCCGTCAACCAAGCCGTGCACGCCGTCTCGCCCGACATCTGGATGGGCATCGCCTACCACACGCAAAGCCCCGAAAGCTACGCGCTCCTCGACTCCCTCGACGTCCACCACCTGAAGGATTTCTGCAAGGTCGAGGACTTTGCGCGCGCCAAAAAGGCCGGGAAGTTCCTGCTCAACTGCAACGTCGGCAGCCACCGCGCCGCCTACGGACTGCGCGCATGGCGCGCCATGCACGAACGCCGCACCGACGGCCTGATCACCTATTCCTACACCGGAAACCATGTCGATCCGTACTACGACCTCGACGCCCGCGAAGGCGACTTCCTGCTCGCCCCGCCGCGCGCCGACGGCACCTTCGTCACCACCGCGCGCTGGGAACGCATCCGCGAAGGCATCGACGACTTCCGCTACGCCCGGGCGCTCGAAGCCCTCGCCCGCCGCGCGCAAACCTCCTCCGATCAGCGCGCCGCCGCCGAGAAGCTCCTCGCTCAAGCCCTGGAGATCGGCGCCGTAGCCCAACTGGATCAAGCCCACCGCCAAGCCGAGGCGTGGCGCACCCTGGCGCAGGAAATCCTGGCCCAGGCCGCCAAGCCCTGAAAAAGAAGCGGGCGGCTCCTTCAGGGGCCGCCCGCTTTACGAAGTCGAAAGACCTTCCCGCCGTCAATGCGCCAGCGTCTTGACCGCCTTGCGCTGAGCGGCGCTCGCTTCCTGCCAGGCCTTGTGAACCTGCGTCGGATCGCCGTACTCGTTCCCCGCCAGATCCCGGCCCCGGGCCAGGTAAATCTGGTGCAGGCGGTTCCCGCCGGCGCCCGCTTCGAACTTCGACGAAGCCGGCGCGTAGCGCATCGTGTACCCGCAGCGCCGCTGCGTGCTCGTGTTGAAGTTCGAACCGTGAATCGTCTTGGCGTGGTGGAACGAGCACGTGTTGGGCTTCAGCACGCAATCCACCGCCGCGGCTTCGTTGAACCGGCCGCGCTTGATCTCCGTCCCGAAAACGTGCTTCTCCGGCTGCGCCACCGGGTCGTATTCCGAATACCCGTTCCGGCTCGTCCCGGGGATCACCCGCATGCAGCCGTTCTCCGTCGTCGCCGGATCGATCGCCAGCCAGATCGTCACCACCTCCATCGGATCCAGCCGCTTGCCCCAGTACGCGCTGTCTTCGTGCCATGGCACCCGCTTGCCCGTTCCCGCAGGCTTGCAGATGAAGTGCGACGACCAGAGCATGATGTCCGGCCCGATCAGCGATTCGACCAGATCCAGCACGCTGTCGTCCAGCAGCCACTTGAACAGTTCGATATCCGTGAAGTGCGGCACGTCCATATGTTCCGGCGTCTTCCCCGACGTCGCTTCCCAAAGCACCAGTTGCTCCTCGAAATGCGCCTTCAGCGCATCGAACTTCGACTGCGGAAAAACGGGCTCATCGTAGAGCAGATAGCCTTCGCGTTTGTAGAAGGCTGCTTGTTCGGGACTGAGTCGGCCGGCCATGGGTGGTCTCCCAAAGGGTTGCGTACGTTCGATACATGCAAGATAGTTCCACGGAAGTGACTTTTCTTCTTATGGAATGACATTATTCTTGTACTTTAATGACATCGGCCCCTGACGTCCCCAAGCTGCGCATCGCGAAGTTCGTCCCCCGCGAGGCCCACTACCACGTTGCCCGCCACACCCGCGGGCCGGGGCACGCCACCGGCGAACATACCCACGACTTCCCCGAACTCCTCTGGCTGGAACGCGGGCGCGCGATCCACCAGATCAACGGACAGCCCAAGGAACTCCGACCCGGCGACCTCGTCTTGATCCGCCCGCCCGACCGCCACGGCTTCCGCGCGCCCGCCGTGCGCCAGGGCGATACGGCCTTCGTCATGGTCAACGTCGCCTTCCGCAACGCCACGCTCCTGCATCTGCGCAAGCGCTACTACGCCGGACGAGCGGAGGCTTTTCCCTGGCGCGGCGCCCAACTCCCCGCCCGCTTCCGCATGGGCGCAGACGATCTCCGCCGCCTCGCCGACGCCGCCGAACGCCTGGCTCACGGACCGCAATCGCGACTGCGGCTCGAACACTTTCTCCTCGAAGTCCTCGAAAGCATCGAACGCACCGCGCCCGTGGGTTCCGAACAGCCCTCCGACCTCCCCGATTGGCTGCGCGGAGCGCTCGCCGTCTTCGCCCAGCCCAAGCACCTCCCCGGAGGCGTGCGCGAACTGGCGCGCTTGGCCGGGCGCGGCCCCGAACACATCAACCGCGTCATCCGCCGAGGCCTGGGCCAGACGAGCACCGACCTCGTCAACCGCTTGCGCCTCGAGTACGCCGCGCGCGAACTGGCCATGTCCGGTAAGCCCATCGTCGATATCGCGCTCGATGCCGGCTTCGATAACCTGAGCTACTTTTACCGTCTCTTTCAGCGCCGCTTTGGGCATACGCCGCGGCAATTCAGGCTTCAAGGACCGCTTCCTACCCACCAGACGGCGCCTAATCGATAATGTAACTCATTGATATAAATGATATTACAAGAACGCGCCGAATCGTTCACATACCGGCCAGATTTCTGCACCCAGAGCACCCCCGTTTCACGACTATCCTGTAAGGGCACATGGTGCCGCGAGAAATCACAGGCAGCGGGAGGACGGAAAGATGCGGTATGCGCAAGGGTTGGGGCTGCTCGCCGGAGTCGCACTGGCCGTATCGGGGCTGAGCGCCGAAGAGGACGATTGGGAGATTCCGAAAGCGAAACCCGAAGTACGCCACGAAGGCGATAAGGGCGAACGCCCCGAACACGCCGAAAAGGGCGAACGCGGCGAACACGCCGAAAAGGGCGAACGCGGCGGGATGGGCGAGAAGGAACGCGGCGAAAAGGGCGAGATGGGCGAAAAAGGCGAGCGCCCGGCCGGAGGCCCCGCGGACTTCGCCGGCTTTAGCGGCCGCGTCGCCGGCGTTGTGCTCGATAAGAAGGAAGGCTTCATCAAGTTCAAGGTCGAGCACGTCAAGGAAGTCTGGAAGGACAACCGCGCGGCCAACCCCCAAGCCCTGGCCGGCCAGACCATCGTCGTAGGCGCGGCCAAGAACCAGTACGTGCAGACCTTCATCAACCGAGTGATGGAATCGAATAACCAATACTATCTGGAAATCAGCCACTTAAATGGCGAGGTCTTCAAGATCTCCGAGCTGAACGAAGAACAGCGCGCGGCCGTTAAGCACATCGTCGGCGGCGAAGGCGGCTTCAAGCGTGAAGGCGACAAGCGTGAAGGCGACAAGCGCGAAGGCGAGAAACACGAAGCCGAGAAGCGCGAAGCCGAAAAACGCGAGGCCATGCGGCGTGAAGCCGAAAAGCGTGAGGCCGAAAAGCGCGAAGGTGTCGACCGGCGCTAAGATGTTTCCCATACGCCGCGGAGGGTGCCCACGCGCCCTCCGCGGCGGTTCGATTCGGATCGCAACAACCCGTTCCCACCCTCCGCTCTTTCCGCAAGCGGCAACCCGAGGCGAGCGCAGATGGCCGAAACCGGCACCTCACCCGCACCCAAGATCATCGGCGGATTCGAAATCGTCTCCAAGATCGGCAGCGGCGGCATGGGCTCGGTCTTCAAGGCCCGCCAGGTCTCCATGGACCGCCTCGTCGCGCTGAAAGTGCTGCCCCCTAAGTTCGCCGAAAAAGATCCACGCTTCGTCGAACGCTTCGTGCGCGAAGCCCGCGCTTCGGCCAAGCTCAACCACCCGCATATCGTCCAAGGCATCGAAGTCGGCCGCGACGAGCGCAGCGGGCTGCACTACTTCGCCATGGAATTCGTCGACGGGTCCAGCGTTGGACAGTTGCTCAAGGCCGGTCCCATGGAGGAAAAGCGCGCGCTGGAAATCGCCCGGCAGGTCGCGCTGGCGCTCGACTGCGCCCACAAGGCCGGGATCGTGCATCGCGACATCAAGCCCGATAACATTCTCGTCACCCAGCAGGGCGTCACCAAACTCGCCGACCTGGGCTTGGCTAAAAAGATGGCCAGCGACGCCAGCCTCACCCAGTCGCTCCCTGCCATGGGCCCCGGAGCCAACGCCAACCTCACGCAGGCCGGCCAGACCGTCGGAACGCCCGATTACATGTCGCCCGAACAGGCCGAAGGCAAGGCCGACATCGACGTCCGCACCGACCTCTATTCGCTCGGCGGAACCCTCTACCACATGCTCGTCGGACGCGGACCGTACTCCGGCGGCACCGGCATGGAAGTCGTCATGCGCCACCTCACCGCGCCGGTTCCGGACGCCGCGCGGGAGAATCCCAAAATCAGCCGGCAATGCGCCGATCTCGTCACCAAGCTCCTGCAGAAGGATCCCGCCAAGCGCTGCCAGACGCCGCTGGAGCTGATCGCGGAAATCGACGAGGTCATGGCCGCACACGCAGGCAAGACGCTGCGCTACGCCACCACCAGCGTCCAGCGCCCGGTCACCACCGGAGGCCTTAAACGCATCGGAGCCGGAACCACCGGCCCGCGCCGGCCCGTCGAAGACCGCGGCGCTCGCGGCGTCGGTCGAGCCGCGCGCCCCGAAGGAAACTCCTCCCAGGCCGTCACCATCGGCGCCATTGCCGGCGGAGCCGTCCTGCTGCTGGGACTCTTCTTCATGTTCAGCGGCGGCGGTGGCTCGAACAAAACCGCCGAAACCAAATCCCGAACCAAGTCCGCGCCGGCCCAACAGCCCGCGCCCGCCGCCAACAAGACTCCCGCCCTCCCCGCGGTGGTCAAGACCGACCCCGCCGCGCCCGAACCCGCGCCCGCCGCACAGCCCGCCGCGCCCGATCCGGCGCTATTGCTGGCTCGAGCGCGAACCGGCTGGACCCCCGCGGTTCAGAAGCTCGACGCCGCCGCCGCGCACGCGCAACTGGAAACCTTCGCCGCAGGACAGGGCCTGAACGAAGCCGCGCAGGAACCGCTTCAAGCCGCGCTCGTCGCCGATCTGCGCACCGCCTTCGACGCCTTCCGCACCGAGTTCACCGCGCAGATCGAACGCGGCGCGCTCGCCGAAGCGCGGGCGAAGCTCAACGCGTTTCCCGTTCCGCCGGCCGACAGCGCCTGGCCGCCCAACGTGGCCTTTACCGCCTTGCGCCAGCAATTCGAAGCGCAACTGGCCGCCGCCGAAGCCGCCGCGCAAACGCCGGCCGCCGCGCCCGCCGCCGCCGCGGCTTCCGGTCCCGCGCTGGATACGCTCTTCGCCCAGGCCGAACCGCAATTCGTGAACAACGCGCCGGCACGCGCGAAGCAGATCTTCGAAAGCGCCGCGAAGAAGCCCGAATGGGCCGCGCAGGCCCAGGCCCTCCAGGCTCAAGCCGAAGCCACCGCGTGGCTCGACGACGTCAAAGCGGCGCTGGAACAAGGCGCCGCGAAGCTCGCCGACGGCAGGCCCCTTGAATTGGCGACCACGAAACGCCAGAAATTAAAGTTCGGCACCGGTGCGGAATTCGTTTTCGACAGCGTGGCGAACGGAAAGCTGCACGCGAAACTCAAAGGAGGGATGGTCCTCGGAGTCAACCTCGACGACCTCGATCCGCCTTCGCAGGACAAGCTCTTCGCACTCAACGTCCTGCCCACGCCCGAAGAAAACGCCGCGCTGGCCGTAAAACGCTCCTACGCGGACCTCGTGCGCATGCGCGCGCTGCCCGAGTTGGACGGTCCGTCGCTCTTCCAGATCCAGGAGCGCCTGGCGCTCTATAAGGAAGCCGGCGCGCCGCCCGAGGTCCACGCCGTCGCGCAAGCTTGGGCCGATTGGCGCGCGCGGCAAGCGCCACCGCCGGAAATGGCCCTCGATCTGGGCGGCGGCGTGACCCTCGAACTCGTCCTCGTACAGCCCGGCCGATTCAGCATGGGCACCGCCGCCTCGCCCGCCCCGCCCGGACATCCGCTCACCGCCCGCGTCGCGAAAGACGAACAACCCGCGCGCTCCGTCTTGATTTCACGCCCGTTTTACCTCGGTAAATTCGAGGTCACTCAAGCGCAATACCGCCAGGTCATGGGCTCCAATCCCAGCTTCTTCGTCAACGATCGGGCGCCGGCCGATTCGGTCAGCGGGCAGGAAGCGGAAGCCTTCTGCGCCAAATGCTCGGAACTGACCAAGTTCCTCGTCACGCTGCCCACCGAAGCGCAATGGGAGTACGCGGCCAAAGCTGGCGGCGCGGGCTGGATGATCCCCATCGGCGACCCGGCCTTCGGCGGCGACGCCGGAGCCTGGCAAGCCACCAACGAACGAGCCCTCGATGCGTGCGCCTGGTTCAAGGCCAACCTGTCCTGGGGCACCCGCCCGGTCGGCCAAAAAGCGCCCAACGCCTGGGGCCTTTACGACACCTTCGGCAATGTGCTTGAGTGGTGTTCGGACCGCTACGCGCCCTACGACGCCCAAGCCACCACCGACCCGGTCGGCCCGGCGGCCGGCGACCTCATGACCGCCCGCGGCGGCACCGCCGTCAGCAACTTCGACCGCTGCCGGCCCGAATCCCGCAACGCGGTCCCGAAGACGCTCAAGAAAACAGGCTTCGGCCTCCGCATCTGCGTCCCCGTAGGCAACTCCGGCGCGCCGATCAAGAAATAAGCCGCGCGCCTGACTCGGCATTCATCCGGTTGCCGCCGTTTCGTGGCGCGGGGCGTTACGGCTTTCTGAATCCCAACCGCTCGAAATAGCGCTCCGGAATCTCGGCCGGCTTTTTGAACACGGTCCAGCCGCAAGCCTTCGCGGCATCCGGGTCGAATTCCGTTACCCACAGCGGATACCCGTAGCGCTTCATGGATTCCAGTTCGTTCAACGCGCAATGACTGCAATAGGCGGGCACCTCGCCCGCCCGGCCCCAAGTCGCGGGCACGGCATCGGGCAGCAACGCGTCCTGCCCTTCCCGCGTGCCGGCCAGTTCGCGCCGAATCGCGCCGCCCGAACCGCACGGCTCGAATATCAGCCGGTACCGGTCGGATTCTTCCACGACCCGCACCGCGCCCTCGCGCGCCGAACCCGAAAAATGAGACCGCAAATGCTCGGCGAGAAACGCCGCGCGAGCTTCAGGCTCCAGCGCGTGGAAGAGGCCCCAGGTCGCTTCGAAGAAGGAGCATCCGCCCAAAGCCGCTTGAAAGGCTTCGACTGCCGCGGCCGGCCCCATCTGCTTACGCACCACCACACCCCACTCCCAGATATACCGAAACAGCAAGTCGTGCCGGACCCGGCAGGCGCTCAGATACGCCTCGAATTCCGCGGCCGCCGCGTCGAACGCGCTCGCGTCAAGATGCGCAACGACCGCTTCGAAATTCGATTGAGGAACACACATCAATTCCGAAACGAGATTCGGCTCCCGGTTCGCCTGTTGGCGCAAATACGTTTCGACGGCGGGAGGCATCAGGCGCTCCGGCGCGAGCAGGTCTTCCATGAACCGAAGCGCTTCGCCGCCGTCTTCGCGCAAAGCGGCCGAAGCGCCGGCCGCGCGCCGCCAGCGCGCGAACGCTTCCCCCGCCGCCGCCCGCGCCGCCGCCGGCCCCGACCGGTCCTGCGCAAAGAGCGGCCACCGCAACAACAGCTCGCCCGCGATCGCAGCCATGAATCCGTTGAGCGTATGGGTCAGGTCCAGATATTTTCGCGCGCCGGCCCCGTCACGGCTCTTCAAGCATCCGCGCAATCGATCCGCATCCGAAACCTGGAGCGCTTCGGGGTTCCCCGCCCGAATGCCGCGGCCCAGCACGTCCAGCGGCTCCAGCCGCTCCGGCCCCGCGAACAGCCTTCCCTCGCGCCTGCCCGCATTCTCCGTACCGTCGCTCATCGTCATGCCGAGTGCCTTCTTGGAGTGGGAGGTATCGAAAGTAACGGAAAGGCGGCCATATGAAAGAACTCCTTAATCACGCCGGAATACTAATGCCTAAAAGTTGAAGCATCATTCCAAAGATAGTGAAGAATAGAACTCCCGCGCTCATTAACCCAATGGCGGTCCACGAACTGGGCAGTCCCTTTTGAGAAGCCTTTCGTGATGCTACCCATCCAAGCAGACAGCCCATGATGAAAAGTGGTGTTAACGTTACGGCAAGCATCCCAAACACATTAAACCAGAAAGAGTGCATACTTAACGCTACACACAATACAAAGAAAATTAACTCCACCAATTGAATCTGAAATCGTTTGCGCTCCCGTGGTATTTTCTGCCAAATCCAAATCGCGAAAACCAAACCGCAAACTAGCGCGGGAAGCACGCTAAACAGGATGATTATGTATCCGTCTACTAATCCCAATTAGCACCACTCCTCTCGAGGTAAAGTAGCGGGACCATATCCACAGGTGGGTATCCTTGAGCCGCGGGTAGCCCACACAAATCTCCGATTGGTGTGGGGGAGCTTGCGAACAAGTGGCGCTCGTACCCGTACCCTATGCCTACCGCGTACCGCCTCCGAAGCCTACGA
>BTVV01000064.1:0-34115 GCA_045863855.1 Planctomycetota bacterium
CAGGAAATCGATCGCGCAGGGGATGATCCACCAGTAGATTTGGGTGAGCAGCAAGACGCTCGCCGCCACGCACGCGATTTCCAGCGGCATGCGCTTCATCCAACCCCAACCTACGAAGATGTAGAAGACCGCCGCTACTCCGAGCAGACTCTTCAGCATCGCCCATGCGGT
Source organism: Planctomycetota bacterium (assembly GCA_045863855.1). Taxonomy (GTDB): domain Bacteria; phylum Planctomycetota; class SZUA-567; order H5-PLA8; family H5-PLA8; genus H5-PLA8. Next base: position 172 of record BTVV01000064.1, read on the forward strand.
GTAGCGCAACCAGCCGAGGGCGCGCCAGCGTTCTAGTTTGGCGATCTGTGGCGCGTACCGCACGGGCCAGGATTGGTTGGGGTCCATATCGTCATCTAACCGCTGAGGGCGCAAAAGGTCAACGATGTGGCGGCGGGGGCGCCTACTTCCCCGTCAGCTTCGCGCGGGTGGCGGCGAGGTGGGATTCGACTTCGGCGAGGAGGGGTTGGAGGCTGGCGGTGAGGGGTTGGATGTGCGATTCGAGGGACGGCTGCGCGTCGCAGAGCGCTCGGAGCGAGGCTTGGGCGAAGCGGGCGCCGCGGAGCGCGCGCTTGAACTGAACGAGTCGCTGGCCGAGGTCGATCCAGTCGGGCTGGTCGGGGTCGTCGTCGCCGATCTGCGAGAGCGCTTGGGCGAGGCCGCCGGAGAGTTCGAGGACGCAGCGCCCGGCCTGGTGCAGGAAGCGGTCGGCCGGGAGGCGCGGGTTCTCTTCGAGGCTCAGGAGCGCCAGCGTCAGTTCGGATGCCGCTTCGAGGAGCGGGTGGCGGTAGCGGCGGCGCGCGCGGCGGCGCGCGAGGCGTTCGTTCGCGTCGGCTTCGGAGGATTCGGCGGCTTCGTTACCGTCCTCCTCATCGTCGTCGGCGTCCTCCTCATCCTCGTCCAGGGCTTCCGAGTCGTCCGCATCGTCTTCGTCGTCGAGCAGGTCGTCGTCTTCGTCGTCGGCGAAGAAGCCGTCGGCGTCGGCGCCGTCCTCGGCTTCGGCTTCGCCGGTCCAGGCCGGTTCGGGCGGCGCGTCTTCTTCGGGAAAGGCCCAGTCGTGGCGCGCGGGCTGGACGCCGGCCTGCATATCGGGGACGGGCCCGAGTCCGGCGTCGTGGAGCGCGTCTTCGAAGGCGGGTTCGTCTTCCTGTCCGTTGAGGAGGCGTTCGTCCATGGCGCGGCTGAGGCGTTCGCGGCGGCGTTCGTTCTCGCGGTAGGCTTCGTCCCAGGCGCTTTCGCTGCGCAGGCGGATTTCGTCTTCGCCGCCGTCGGGGGTGCTGAAGGTGACGGGCGGATGTTCGGCGGGCCGCGCGAGGACGTCGCGGATGCGCGCGCGCAGGGCATCGAGGGCGCTTTCGTCGAGGGCCGGTTCGAGGCGTCCGGCGGCCTCGCGGGCGTTGCGCAGATCGGCGTAGTTTCCGGTGTTCGCGTAGCCTGTGGGGTCGTCGAGTTCGAGGTCGGCCAAAAACGTCCCGCCCAGCGCGCGTAGGGTTTCGACGAGGGCCACGTGCGCGGGCAGCGGCGCATAGGACGTGCGCACGCTCACCCAAGGCGGCTCGGGGAGCGCTCCGCCCCACGCCAAGTCGAGATGTTCTTCGCCCACCAGTTCGCCTTCGGGGCTGATCTGGAGCGGGATGCTGTCGAGTCCGGGCCAGAGGTCGAGCAGGACGCCGCGGACGAGGCGCTTGGGATCGGGATGTTCGCGCGACGGCCCCAAGCGATGGAAGTGGGCGATGCCGCTCACGGCGAAGGCCAGTTCGAGGACGCGGTCCTCGAGGGACTCCAGGCGGTCGAAGCGGGCGAGCCGGCCGCGGAAACGCAGTGCGACGGACATGCGCCCATGTTCGCCGTATCGGGCGGTAGGGCAAGCGAAGGGGAGCGCGGGGGGAGCGGAAAGGGAAGCTCAGGCCGGCGGGCGGGGGGCGCGCCGCTCCTGCGCCATATAAGGAGGGGATTCCCGGCAGTAGCCAGAAGGCGAGAAGCGACCTATGCTGTATAGACGTCTCGTTGCGGAGCAGCCGGCATGGCGGAGAACCAAGGCACCACCGCGCGTCCCCGGATCCTGGCGGGGTTCGAGGTGCTGGAAAAGATCGGCCAAGGCAACATGGGCGCGGTCTTCAAGGCGCGGCAGATCTCGATGGACCGCGAGGTGGCGCTGAAGATCCTGCCGCCGAAGGTCGCGCAGGATCCGGGCTTCATCGAGCGTTTTCTGCGCGAAGCGCGCGCGAGCGGGCAGCTCAATCATCCCAACATCGTCCAGGGCATCGACGCGGGCTTCGACAAGCCTTCGGGGCTGTACTACTTCGCGATGGAGTACATCGACGGTCCTTCGCTGAAGACGGTGCTGAAGGAGAAGGGCAAGCTTCCGGAGTCCGAGGTGCGCAAGATCGCTCAGGAGATGGGCGAAGCGCTGAAGACGGCCGAGGCGCAGGGGCTGGTGCACCGGGACATCAAGCCCGACAACATCCTGCTGACGACGCGCGGCGCGGCGAAGCTTGCGGATCTGGGCCTGGCCAAGAAGATCGAAGGCGAAGGCGAAGAAGAGGCGGAACTGACGCAGGCCGGGAAGGCGGTGGGCACGCCGTTTTACATGGCGCCCGAACAGATCCGCGGCCAGAACGACCAGATCGATATCCGCACCGATTTCTACGCGCTGGGCGCGACGCTCTTTCATTTGGTCACCGGCGAAGCGCCGTTCAAGGGCGGGACGGCGGCCGAGATCATGGCCAAGCATTTGACGGAAAAAATCCCGCTGGCGCATCAGTGCGCCGAAGGCGTCAGCGAACCGTTCAGCCGGCTGCTGAGCGAGATGATGCAGAAAGAGAAGTCGAAACGGCCGGAGTCGACGGCGGCGTTCCTGGACCGGCTGAGCAAACTGGACGCCTCGCGCAGCGGCGGACGCTGGGCGACGACGGGTCCGCGCGCGCCGATCGGGGCGGGGAAGGGCACGACGGGTCCGCGCAAGCCGTTGGGGCGCACGACGCTGGGCATGCAGCCGATCCGGGTGCCGGGCGAAGAGCCGGTCACGCCGCGGGCGTCTAAGCCGCCGGTGGCGGTGTACGTGGCCGGCGGCGCGGTGCTGCTGCTGGGACTGGCGGCGTTGTTCATGAGCGGCCGCGGCGAACCGGCGGACGGGAAAGCGAAGACGGCCAAGCTTCCGCAGCCGGTCGTTCAGCCTCCGCGCGAGTCGCCGCAGCCGGTGAGCCGCTCGCCCGACGGGCCGGCCTCGAAAGCGTCGCCCGCGGCGCCGGCGGCGAACGACAAACTGGTGCGCGACTGGCAGCGCGCGCAGGATTACGCGCGCGAGCATCCCGATTCGTTCGCGAGCCTGGCCGACCGCTATGCGAAGGTGATCGAGGCGGCGCAGGGCGATCCGGCGGGAGCGGAGATCGCGGCTCAGGCGCTGGCGGCGCGCGAGGCCTTGAATCCGCGCTGGGCTACGGCGGCGGAAGCGGCCTGGGTGGCGCTGGCGGCGCAGGTGGCCGAGCAGCGCGCGCAGAACAAGTACGATCCGGCGCTGAAGGCGCTCAATGCGCCGCCGCGCGATTTCCGCGAACGGCTGGCCGAACGCGCGGAGGCGTTGAGCACGGAATTGAAGGCCGAAGCCGACGCGAAGGCGGAGGCTCTGGCTGGAAAAGCCAAGGCGGCGCTGGAGGCCGCGGACTTCGAGGCGGCCGACGCGGCCCTCGCCGAAGCGGCGCTGGTCGATTATGCGCCGTTGGAGCAGCAGATCCGAAGCATCAAAAAGGACTTGGCGACCGCGCGGAAGGCCGAGAACGCGGAGGCCGCGAAGCAGCTTGCCGCGGCCAAGCAGGCTTGGGCGGGGGCGCTGGCGAAGTTCGACGCGGCGGCGCTGGATGCGGGCGATACGGAGGCCGCGCGCCGCGCCGCGGAAGGCATCGTGAAAGATCCGGCGCTGGCGTTGCTGGAAGCCGAGCGCGGCGCGCTGCAGGGCGTGGCCGAAACCTTCGGGAAGTTGAAGGAACGCGAGCGCGCGGAACTGGCCAAGCTGGTGGGGCAGCAGGTCGATTGGACGGTGAAGGGCGAGAAGCTGAGCGGGAAGGTGCGCGAGGTCCGGGCCGATGCGGTGGTTCTGGATGCGCAGATGCGCGGGGCGAACCTGGAGCTTCCGGTCAAGCTGAGCGATCTGGCCGAAGCCGAACGGGCGAAGTTCATTCCGAAGCTCGACCCGCAGGGTCCGGCGGAGCAGGTTGCCGCGGCGATTTTGAAACTCAAGAAAGGCGCGGAGGATGCGCCCGGCGCGCGCGCGCTGCTGGAAGCGGCGTCCGCTTCGCCGCTGGCGGCGCATTACCTCGCGAAGGTGAAGGCGCTGGAACTGGGCGCGAAGGGTATGGCCGCGGAGGCCGCGCTGAAGGAGTTTCTCGCGAAGGCCGAAGCCGAGGCCAAGCCGACGCCCGACCGCGCGAAGGAACTGCTGCTGGAATTGGCGAACCTGCGCGCCGAGCACGCGGGGACCGCGCCGCTGAAGGCGCAGGCCGGGGCGCTCAAACGGCAGGAAGAGCGGCTGCAGACGGCGGCGGCGTTGCCGACGGCGGCGGACCTGGCGCTGGCAGCGAAGAGCGTGCTGAAGAACGGCGGCTTCGAAGGCAACGGGCTGGAAGGCTGGCGCATCCGCACCGATCACCCCGACCGGATCAAGCACGTCACCGACGGCGCGCACGGCGGGAAAGGCGCGGTGAGTCTGGTCGCGGGGCCGCAGAAGGACAAATTCGACCAAGGCAGCCCCGTGGAGGCGAACAAGGTTTACGCGGTAAGCATGTGGGTAAAGGTGCTGAAAGCGGAAGGGAATGAAACCATCAGCGCGGGCTATGGGAGCAAAGGGCAGAATCATACTATCGTTAAGTTGCCGAGCGGCCCCATCGGGCAGTGGCAGAAGGTGACGTTCGAGCATACGCCGTCGCAGACCTGGTGTACGCTCTGGTTCGACTTGCGGTTGAGAGAGAAAGGCAGTGCATACGAGTTCATGGTGGACGACGTGGTGGTGGTGGAGAAGGAATAGGGTGTTCTGATTACGGGTATTGGATTGATCGGTGTAGGTCTGGGTGCTTTCCCTTCTTCTTCTTCTTCTTCTCGAATTGTTTAGTGAATGGGACCTTGCGTGAAGCGGCCGCGAATGCTGGCCGCTTCACGCGGTGTGTGCCCTTACACGCCGGTTAGAATGCGCTCGGCGATCTTGACGGGCAATCCGGCGGCTTTGATGCGGCGGCAGGATTCTTGGGTGTCGTAGGCGGTGCGGCGGAAGGACATTTCGCGCGAGGCGGTGTCGTAGAGGACCCAGCACGCGCGCGGATCGCGGTCGCGGGGCTGGCCCACGGAGCCGACGTTGACGATGGTCTTCACGTTGGGGTCGATCGTAATCGACGGCTCCCGGCTGCCTCGAAACGGGAGTTCGTTGAAGGCGACGAGCGGGATGTGCGTGTGCGCGACGAAGGCGAGATTGACGGGAAGCGCGGGGAAGGCTTCCTGAAACGACTCTGGGGAAAGCAGGTACTGCAGGAACTCCTTTCCGGCGACGGGGCTCGCGTGCGCGAAGAAGATTCCGTGCTCGTTCAGCGTGAGCGGGAGGGTTTCGATCCACTGTCGCTCGTCGGGCCCCAGCGCTCCGAGGGTGAAGAACCCGCAATTCCGGGCGAACGGGTTAAATTCGTCGAGCATCGACGGGTTCAGGACCGTCGCTTCGTGATTCCCGCGCAAGACCGGCCAGCCGCGTTCGCGGATGCGTTGGATGCATTCGCGCGGCTGCGAGCCGTAGCTGATTACGTCGCCCAGGCAGTAGACGCGATCGGGCTTGGCCGCGTCGATCTCCTGCAGGACGGCGTCCAAGGCCGGCAGATTGGCGTGTACGCATCCGAAGACCGCGATTTTCATGGCCTGCTCCTTAGGTTGAGTTCGTGCGCCGGCGGCCAGCGCCGGCCGTCCCGGCCGATCCAGCAGCCGTTTCACCGCGTGTACGAAGCGCTGCCGCTCCGGTAAATCCTCCGGCGGGTCGGCTTGAGCCGCCGCCGCCACTTCGCGTCTTCCGTCGAAGAGCCGCCGCTTCACCGTGCCCAGCGGAACTTCGAGAAAGCGCGCGATCGCTTCTTGGGGCAGCTCGTCCAGATAGAACAAGCTCAAGACCGCGCGCTTGCCTTCGTCCATCCGTTCCAGCGTCCGCTCCAGCCGTTCCAGCCATGGGTCGGGACCGTACGCTTCGGGCCCCAGGCCGGTCGGCATCCCGGCTTGCCACGCATCGGCCTGTTCGCGCAAGCCCCGCAGCGCCGCCCGCGCGCTCTGCTTGCCGCGCACCCAGCCGCGGCATTCGCGCCACGCGATCGACTTCAGCCAGGGCAGGAAGCGCGCCGGTTCCCGCAGGCCGTGCAGTTCGCGGTACGCTTTGAGGAATACTTCCTGCGCCACGTCTTCGGCTTCGGGGTCGCCTTCCAGCAGATGCCGCGTGTAGCTCTTCACCAATTCGTTGTAGCGCAGGACCAAGTGCTCGAACGCCGCTCGCTCGCCGCGCAACGCCCGTTCGATCCATTCGGCGTCGAGGTCATCCGCTTCGAAGCTCAAGCCGCTCTCCGCCGTAGCATAGGTGCATGGCCTCGCCGCTCCGTTCTGCCCCAAGGAGGCGCGAGCGCGCGAAAGGTTCGCGGATTCTACACGAAATTTTGTGCCGAACGTCCGCTGCGAAGCTCCGGCCCGCATTGGAAAATCAGGCCGCCGCGGGAGATACTGGAACGATGCCGCGTCCGAATGTCGTGTATATTTTGGCCGACGACTTGGGTTACGGGGATCTGGGTTGCTACAACCCCGATTCCAAAATCCCCACACCGAACCTCGACCGCTTGGCCGCGCAAGGGCTGCGTTTCACCGACGCGCACGCGCCTTCGAGCGTCTGCACGCCGAGCCGGTATTCGATCCTGACGGGGCGCTACTGCTGGCGCACGCGCCTGAAGCAGGGCGTGCTCTGGCCCTGGGACCCGGCGCTGATCGAGCCGGACCGGACGACGGTGGCGAGTTTCCTGCGCGCGCGAGGCTACCGCACGGCCTGCATCGGCAAGTGGCATCTCGGCTGGGACTGGCCCACGCTCGACGGCCGCCCGGCGGCGGACGGTGTCGGATACGGCGTGATGGAAGTAGCGAAGCGCCATGCGTTGAGCCGCAACATCGATTTCACGCGGCCGCTGCGCGGCGGTCCGGTGGACTGCGGCTTCGAGCGCTACTTCGGCCAGGATGTGCCGAACTTTCCGCCGTACGCCTGGATCGATCAGGACCGGCTGACGGCGCCGCCGAACCAGGAGAAGCCTGACGGGATGTTCGGTCTGCCCGGCCCGATGGCTCCGGGCTGGGAACTGGAAGCGGTGATGCCCGAGATCACCCGCCGCGCGGTGGAGTATCTGGAGGCCGCCGGCCCCGATCCGTTCTTTCTGTTCTTGCCGCTCACGGCTCCGCATACGCCGATCGTGCCGCTCGAACGCTTCAAGGGCCTCAGCGGCGCCGGCCCTTACGGCGATTTCGTCTGCGAAGTGGACTGGTGCGTGGGCGAAATCATGGACGCGCTGGAGCGGAAGGGGCTGGCGGGGAACACGCTGCTGATCGTCACCAGCGACAACGGTCCTGAACATTCCGCGTACCCACGCGCACTCGAACACCGCCACTACAGCATGCACGGCTGGCGCGGCCTCAAGCGCGATACCTGGGAAGGCGGGCACCGCGTGCCGCTTCTCGCGCGCTGGCCGGGCGTCGCGCCGTCCGGGAAGGTGTGCGCGCGGCTGGCCAGCCTCGGCGATCTCCTCGCCACTTGCGCTGATTTGCTGGGCGAGGCGCTTCCGGCCGGCGCGGGCGAAGACAGCGTCAGCATCCTGCCGCTTCTGCGCGGCGCGGATGCGGAGGTCCGCGGCTTTGCGGTGCATCACAGCGCGAGCGGCAAGTTCGCGTTGCGTCGAGGCGAGTGGGTTTTCATCGACGCGCCGAGCGGCGACGACAACCGGGAGCCGGATTGGTTGAAGGCCGAACGCGGCTACTCTGCGCACGGGCATCCCGGCGAGTTGTTCAACCTGGCCGAAGATCCCGCGGAGCGGTGCAATCGCTACGCCGAACGCCCCGATCTGGTGCGGGAACTCTCCGCGCAGCTTGAACAAATTAAGAACGGGACGCGGGCAAGCGGTGCGCCCGCGTGTGACGTGTCCGAATAAGTCCGCCGCGAATTCGCAGCGCTATTTAATTGCCGCTACGGCCGCCGCCGCCGCTTCCTTGATTTCCGCGTCGGCCGATTTGCTCAATTCTTCGAGCTTGGGCTTGGCGGACTTGACGCCGGGCAGGTGCGAACCCAGTTCCAGCTGGTGGCACGCCTCGATGACCGTGTCCTTGTCCTTGCTGTTCAAATCTTGAATCCAGGCCGAGAGCGACTTCCCGCCGGGCATGGGGGCATCGGGGCCTTCGGGGGGCGGGGGAGCTTTCGGAACTTCGGGCGCCTTCGGCGCGGCCGGGGTGTCGGGATGCTTGGGCGCGCCGGGGACGGTGGCCGTGAGGTCCTTGGCGACCGCGTTGGGCGATCCCGCGGGTTCGGTCTTGGCCGCGCTGGTGGTTGGAGCCGCGGGGGTGGTCGAAGCCGGCGCCGAGGAATCGGTTTTCTTCTTGGCCGTCTCGGGCTTGGAGGAACCGCCGCACCCGCTGAGGCCCAGCAGCGCCCCCAACACCACCGCCGTGCACCAACCCGCTGTGTTTTGCATGGCCGTCTCCTTATAAGTTCGGTCGCATACGTTCCAAAAGGCCCGTGGAAAGTTTAGCTGTAATAGGAACGCGCCAAAAGGGCTCGCCGTTCAAGAATCTCGTTCTGAATCCGAGGTAACAAGGTGCAATGCGGATTTTCTTCCCCCAGTTGCCGTTTGGGGCCGCTCCCTGTATTCCTATCTTCATGAGCGCGCAGCCCTTGCCTGCGGCATCCCCGACGCCGCGCGGCGTCGAGACGCCCGACCACGATCCCGACCTGTGCGGGACCGAAGGCTCGATTTACCTCGCCGATCCGCAGGCTTTGGCCGGCCGCGCGAACCACCCGCTGATCGCCGGGACGCGCGTTCATTTGCTCACGTTCGGCTGCCAGATGAACGTCTACGACAGCGAGATGGTCGCCGGGTTGCTGGGCGAGCGTGGCGCGGCGTTCGTCGCCGATCCCGAGCAGGCGGATTTAATTCTGCTCAATACGTGCAGCGTCCGCGCGCATGCCGAAGACCGCGTACACGGCCGCCTCGGCGCGCTAAAGGTACGCAAGCGCCGCGAGCCGGGTCTGCTGGTCGCGGTGATGGGATGCATGGCGCAGAAGGAAGGCGAGCACATCGCCGCGCGCTACCCGTTCGTGGACCTGATCGTCGGGACGCGGCAGTTGCATCGGTTCGCGCAGTTGCTCGAACGCGTCCGCGAGGGCGCGCACACGCCGCTGCTGGCCATAGACGAGACGCCGTCGGTTCAGTTCGGCGAGACCGTCGCTCGCCGGGAGTCGCCGCATCAGGCCTTCATCGCCGTGACGCGCGGCTGCAACAAGCGCTGCACGTACTGCGTAGTGCCTTACACGCGCGGGCCCGAAGTGAGCCGCCCCGTGGACGAAGTGGTGGCCGAAGCCGGGCGCCTTGCCGCCGACGGCGTCAAAGAAATCACGCTGCTGGGGCAGACCATCGATACGTACGGCTACGACCTCGGCACGAACCTCTGGACGCTGCTCGAACGCTTGCATCGCATCGCCGGGCTCGAGCGCATTCGATTCATCACCAGCCATCCCGAAGAATGCCGCGACGAACTTTGGCGCGCGATGCACGCGCTGGGCGACAAGGTGATGCCGTTCGTCCACATGCCTGCGCAGAGCGGCTCCGACGCGGTGCTGCGCCGGATGGCCCGCGGATACACGAAGGCGCGCTACCTCGAGGTGATCGCCTCGGCCCGGAAGCTCTGCCCCGGGATCGAGCTGGCCAGCGACTGGATCGTCGGCTTCAGCGGCGAGAGCGACGCGGACTTCGAGGCCTCGTTCGAATTGATGGCCGAATTGAAGCCGCAAATGAGCTACATCTTCAAGTATTCGGTCCGCGAAGGCACGCCGGCGCAGCGCCTGCCCGACGACGTGCCCGAAGAAGCGAAGAAGATCCGGCATCGCCGGCTGCTCGACTTGCAGGAAGAGATTTCGCTCGAGCAGAACCGCGCCAGCGTGGGTCGCGTCGAGCAGGTGCTCGTGGAAGGTTTGAGCAAGAACGACCCCACTCGCCTCACCGGCCGCACGCGGACGCGGCGGCTCGTGCATTTCCCCGGAACCGCCGATCTCGCCGGAAGCCTCGTGGACGTGAAGATCGTGAGCGCCACGGGCCTTTCGCTGCTGGGCGAGCGCTGCTGAGCGGTCTTACGCGTGACCTTGGCGCATTTCGATTACGTTTGGGGACGGCTCCAGCGCCAGGCCGCGAGGAATCCCAGCACCGCCGCGCATCCGGCCGCGAGGCTCCAGGCGCTCCAAAAGCTCAGTCCGCTGCCATGCCAGATCCACGGACCGACCTCGCCGCGCCACAGGTGTTCGACCGGCGCGCAGGCCCGTTCCAAGTACAGCGCATCGCCCGCGAAGAGGTCGCGTCCTGCGCGCTCGCCGGCCCATTTGAGCCGCAAGTAGAAGGAGAAAATCTCGCCCGTGCAGAAGTAGATCTGCTGCAGCACGCACAACAGCAGCGCCGCCCACGCCATTCGGCGCGCGCGGGCCGTCCAACTCGCGTATCCGAACGCGACCGCGAGCAGCGCCAGCGCAGCCGCCGGGAGCAGCAGGCGCGGCCCGAGGCAGAAGCCGCCGTGCCAGTCCGAGCGGCTGGCGACAAAGAACAATCGAGCGAGGAGCGCCGCCGAAAGGGTCCAAGCTAGTTTCGACCGCGCGCGATGCAGGGCGGGCCACGCCGGGAGCGCCAGCAGCAACGCCGGAAAAGTCCAGAGCAAGCCCTTGCCCGCTCCGGCCAGAAGTCCCCACAGGCCGCGCCACGGCGCGACGAATACCGCGTAGCGCATCTGCGGATCGGCGGTGCGGCCCGTCTCGAAGACGTTTCCGAAGCGCGCGTAATGGTGCGCGCCCAGCAGCAGCAGCGGTAGCGCCAGCCCGGCCGCGAAGCTAGATCCACGGATGACGCGGTGCTTGGCCGAATCGCCTTCCCAAACGGCGTACGCCAGCCAGAAGGGCGCGAAGAGCGCGCACGAGATATGCGTCGCGATGCTTAGTCCGAGGAAAAGGCCGGCCATGGCGCATCCGGCCGGCGTCCCGGCACTCAATGCGTATAAGGAACCCATAATGCCCAAGAGCGCGAGCGGTTCGCTGAAAAAGGTGCCCGCATACGGAAAGAGCAAGCTTCCGAAGGCCAGCAGCAGCGCCGCGAAAAGGGCTCCTTCGCGGGCCGAGCCCAGCCGCCGCGCCAGGAAGTAGAAGAGCGCCACGCACGCAGCCGCGACGAGCGAATTGAAGAAGGAGACGTAGAACCGCACCGCATGTGCCCGCGCATCGGGGGGCGCCGGCGTGCGAGCTTTGTCCGCGTAGCCGCCACCGATGTAATAGCTGACCGGATACCGCTCGTTCGCACCTTCGGCGGCGGGCGGCACGCAGCGCTCGGCCAGCGCCACGAGCGGCGCGCTGGCGAGCGGAAGTCCGGGGCCGAAGATCGCGTAGCGCCGCCCGTCGGTTCCGCGCGGCAGCCCGAACGATTCCCAGGCGAGGGGCTGCTCCACCGCGAAAGTGCGGCGCTCGGCCAAGGCTTGCGCGGTTCGGAACATCACTTCGCCGTCGGGCGAACGGATGCCGCCGTAGTTGAACAGGGCGTAAATCAGCGCGCAGGCCAGCAAGAGCGCCCATCCGTCGCGCGAAACGGAGCGGTCCACGGCGCCGCCTGGAGTCGGGTTCACCCCAGCGGACTCACGCGCAGCTTTTTCAACTTCTCGACCGTGGCTTGAAGCGCCTCGAGGCGGTTCGTGTCGCGGTGGGTGCCCGCCAGCAGCGCCACGCCGTCGCCGCGCGAGAGGGTGGAGAGGCCCACGATCACGTGCCCCCACGAGACGTCGCCTTGCCCGAAGGGCGCTTCGCCGCCGCCGCGGAAGGCATCGGTCACGCCGGCCAGCGTCACGCGCGCCGATAATGCTTGAAGCGCGTTCAGCGGATCCTCGCCGCGCGAGATCAAGCGTCCGGGCTGCAAGTCGACTTCGAAGAGGCTGCTGCGGTCGTGTTCGGCCAGAAAGGCGGCCAGGTCCGCCGACGATTCGCTGCCGGCCGGGAGGACCGGGCGCAGCCCGGTTTGCGCCGCGAAGGCGCTCAGCGCGGCCAGCGCCTCGCCCAGCGCGCGGCGGGTGCTCGCTTCTTTTTCGTCGGTCGCGGGCGGCACGAAGCCCAGCGGAATCCAGATGCGCGCGAAACCCAGGTCGCGGGCGAGGTCGAAGGCTTCGCGGATGCAGGCAAGCGTCGTGTCGAGCGCCCCGCGTTCGCCCAAGCGCCGCCCGCCCACGTCGGCCTTCAACGCGTCGAGTTTCACGCCCAAGCCGCGCAGTTTATGGCCCAGATCGCGCCGGCCGGTCGCCGTCAGCGTCCGAGGGTTCACTTCCGCGCCGAAGCCGTCCAGCCCCACGGCTTCGAGCCCCCACGGGGCGGCGCGTTTGAGCGCGGCACGCAGGTCGAGCTTGAGGTCGTCGAGCCAGAGGCCGACGCGCAAGGGAACGGAGGCGGAACCGAGGAGCATGGGTCCATTTTGACCGGAGGCGCGGAGTTCGCAACTCACCGATGCGGCTTGCATTTGCAACGCCTCGCGAAAGCGGTGAAAATGCCGTGTATCCAAGGCACGCATAGTTAAAAGGAGGGCCGCATGGCCGCCAGCGGGGGACGGGGTTTCGGCATCGTCGGTTTGGGCATGATCGCGGAGTTTCACGCCAAGGCGATCCAGGCGATGCAAGGCGGGCATCTGGTCTGCGCGTTTTCGCGCAAGGGCGGCCCCAACGCGGAAAAGTTCGCCAAGGAATTCGGCGTCAAGGTGTACGTCGGCGATTACGACGCTTTCCTGAAGCATCCGGGCCTCGATTGCGTCGCCATCGCCACGCCGTCGGGCGCGCATTTGGAACCCGGCGCCGCCGCCGCGAAGGCCAAGAAGCACGTCATCTGCGAGAAGCCCCTCGAAATCACGCTGGAGCGCTGCGACGCGCTCATCGCCGCGTGCAAGAAGAACCGCGTGCTGCTCGGCGGAATTTTCCCCAGCCGGACCGGCGGCGCGGTCAACGCGATCAAGCAGGCGCTCGACCAGAAGCGTTTCGGGCAGCTCACCGTCTGCAACGCGGTAATCCCCTGGCACCGCACGCAGCAGTACTACGACAGCGGCGGCTGGCGCGGGACGTGGGCGCTCGACGGCGGCGGGGCGCTGATGAACCAGTCGATTCACACCATCGACCTGTTGCAGTGGCTGGCCGGACCCGCGAAAGAGATCACCGCGTACGCCGGTTGCCTGATCCATAAGCGCATCGAAGTCGAGGACGCCGCCGCCGCGATCATCAAGTGGAAGAGCGGCGCGATCGGGACGCTTACAGGCAGCACCGCCATGTGGCCCGGTCTGCCCAACGAAGTGCTGATCACCGGCTCCGACGGCACGGCGTGGTTCCGCGGCGGGCAGCTCGTGACGTGGCAGTTCGCGCAGGAGCGCCCCGAAGACGCCAAGATCCGCGAGGAGTTTTCGCCCAAGCCCGATGCGGGCGGCAAGACGGGCGCCAGCGATCCGCGCGCGATCAGTTTCGTCGGGCACCAGAAGCAGTTCGAGAATTTCGTGGGCTGCCTCGACGGCAAAGAAAAGCTGCTCGTGGACGGAAAAGAAGCGCGCAAGGCCGTCGAAGTGATCCTGGCGGTGTACGGTTCGTCGCTGAGCGGCAAAGCCGTCAAGCTGCCGCTGAAGAAGACGCCGAAGCGCCGCAAGTTTCCGAAGGTGTAGCGGCCAGCCGTAGCGCGGGCGAGACGCCCGCCGCCTTTTCCGTTGACGTACCTCAGTCCTGTGTCTAGCCGTTTGCTTGAACCCTGGAACCGGCATGTACGAGCGCCTTCTTGTCCTGCAGCTCGACTCCGTGCCTTGGTCGGTGCTCGGACCGCTGATGGCCGAAGGCGCGATGCCGCGGCTGAAGGCGCTGTACGAACAAGGCTGTTCCGGCACGCTGTGCAGTACGATTCCGCCGATCACGCCCGCCGCGTGGGCGACCTTCATGACCGGAGTGAACCCCGGACGGCACGGCATCCTGGGCTTCAAAGGCTTCGATCCCGTCAAGCAGACGTATCGCCTCAGCGATGCGCGGCACCTTCACGAACGCAACATCTATCGGATGCTCGCACAATCCGGGAAGCGCGTCGGCGTGATGATGCAGCCTTCGACGCATCCCCCTTTCGATACCAACGGCTTCATGCTCAGCGGCTTCGACGGTCCGGGCCTTTCGGCGCCGTTCGCTTTTCCAAGCGAACTGGAGCCGGAAATTCGCAAGCTCTGCCCCGAGCACGAGCTGAATTACAACTTCCACCGGATCTGGAATCGCCCGCTGGGTCCGGATGCCGACGCGATCTTCGCAGCCAATCTGGCGGGCGCTTCCGAGCAGGTGCGGCGGGTCACGCAGTTAACGCTCGATCTGCTGCACCGGAGGCCGGTGGACGCGCTGATCGCGTACTATCAGGCGCCGGATGTGGTGCTGCATAAAGCATGGCCTTTCTGTCTTCCGTCAGGCGCGGCCCGCAATCCCGCTCGGCGCGCGGCGACGGTGGCTTTCTGGAGAGAGGTAGACACCGCATGCGGCCGGCTGCTAGATGAATTTCCGTCGGAAAACAGGCTCGAATTGGTCATCAGCGATCACGGGCATCAGCTCGCGAAGTACGCGGTAAGCGTCAACGATTTACTGCAACAAGCCGGACTGCTTACCTTTGCGCGGTCGATGGGAAGCCTGGCTAAAGATGCCGTGCGCCGCGTGGGTGCGCTCGCGCGCGGTGAGAAGCGCCGCGGTCTCGGCACGCCCATCGACTGGGACCGTACGAAAGCGTTCATGCCCTATCAAGTCTGCTCGGGTCTGGTTTACGTGAATCTCAAGGGCCGCCAACCGTACGGTTCGGTCGATCCCGCCGATTACGTGCGCGTGCGCGACGAAGTTCGCGCGTCATTGCTGGCTCAAAAGCTGCCTGACGGGAACCCAGTCTGTGAGGATGTGGTGGTGGGCGACGAATTTTTCCCCGACAAGGATGCGCGCGGAATGCCCGACCTGATCCTGTTGCAAGGAGAAGGGGTGGACTTCAAGCGCCGCGCCGGACAGGCCGAGACCCACCGGCTCTACAAGATGGGCATCTTCGGCATCCATCATCCTGACGGGTTGTATATCTTGCGTGGCGCGGGCGTCCCGAAGCGCACGCAGGTCGATTTCAATATTTTAGATTTTCCGCCCACGCTGCTGGCGGCGCTGGGGGAGGCCGTGCCGAGTTTCATGGAAGGCGCCGTGCGCCACGAGTGTTTCGAGGCGCCGCTGGACGTGCGCACGCGCGAATGGCCTTGGGGCGAGACCGCGGCCATCGAAGCCGGGTACACGCCCGAGCAGCAGGCGGAGATCGAAGCGCGGTTGGAAGACTTAGGCTATCTGGATTGATGTGCCGGTAGTGCCCGCAGCCGTTACCCGGCGGCCACGGCTTCCGGCATCGGCGCGCTCTTGGCCGCGGCTTTTTCGAGCACCGGTTTGGGCGGCAGTTCGGCGCGGAACTGATAGGATGGATCGGTTTTCTGACGCTCCAAAATCTTCGCGATCCCCGTCCAAGTCTCGTACAACCCGTTGGGGCAGTGCGGCATTTCCTTCTTAATCAGGCGATGCAATTTACCCAGCTTGTAGCAGGGCACCGCCGCGTACATGTGATGCTCGGTGTGGTAATTCATGTGCCAGTACAGGAACTGAAAGAACGGGTTGAGGTAGATGGTGCGGCAGCAGAGCCGGAAGTCCGGCACGTTGTCGCTCAGCCCCACATGCTGCGCGCTGTTGCAGAGGAAGTGCAGCCCGCCGCCGTAGTGCGGCGCGAGCGTCACCAGGACCGGAATCATCCACAGGCCGAAGTAACACGACACCGCCACGATGGAGAGGTGACCCACGAGCAGGAAGGCCGCCCACTGCCGGAGCTGTTTGTGCGCCTTCGGATTTTCCTCGAACAGGTGCTTCTCCCATTTGCCTTCGAGCTTCCCGCTGGCCACGCGCCAGTTGTGCTTCAGGAAATGCCACGGGCCCCAGATGTTGACGAAGGCGCCTTTGAGGAAATTCTTCACGCTGTACTTCTGCGGCAGGACCACTTCCAGGTCGTCGGGCGGGTGGAGCGTGTACTTGTGGTGCTCGGTATGGCTGGCCCAGAAGCCGATGTGGTTGTACGGGCCCAGAAAGCTGTAGACCCATAAAAAGATTTTGTTCAGCGCGCGGGTCTTGAAAACCGAATCGTGGATCAGTTCGTGGAAGCCGTTGATCAGGAAATGCCAGCACGTGCCGTGGAGGAATACGAGCGCCACCGTCGCATACCAAGGCCCGTGTTCGGCCGATAAAAACGCCGCGGTCCCCGTCGCGGCCAGCACGCCCAGGAACCCCAGCGTCTGGACGAAGCCCAGGAGATCGCTGCGCCGGTTCAGCTCGGCCAGGTCTTCTTTACTCAGGTGGCAGCGGTACCACTTGATCAGTTCGCCCGGACTGCGCTCGCTCATGACGATTCCGGCTCCAGGAACCCGCCGCACCGAAAGCGGCCGATCCTGAATTAAAGCTCACGTGCACCCGAGGTGCGTTTGCAAAGCTACGAAAGAGTTTTGTACGGGTGCGCGCCGTCTGAAGGGCCGGCGACCTTCAGACGAAGCCCTGGCTATCTACCGCTCGGTGTATCGTGAAATATCCGTCCTACCTCGGGCCCGCGCCCGGTCCGCGCGGACCGGCTCGGCCTTTCATCTGCTCGGCCAACTGCTTCGCGATCTCGACGAAGTAGAATTGCAGCTCGCGCGCCGCGTCGCCTAAGGTCTTCTCTTCGGCCTCGGCGAGATTCCCCTTGGTCTTTTCCTTAAGCACGTTGAGGAGATCGATCGTCTGCTTGGCGCCTTCCAGGTCCACTTCGCGCCGGCCGGTGAAGGGGTTTTCCATCTGACCCAACTGCATGAGGGCCTGTTGCACGAGGCTGCCGACGAAGTTCACGAAGAGCGAGTTCGCCGGCGCGCCCTTGGCTCCGGCGGGTGCTTCGGCGGCCTCCGGCGCTTCGTTGCCGGCCGGGGCCTGGGCACCGGGCGCCGCGGGCTTCGCGCCGCCGGCGGCGGGTTTAGCCGGCGCCGCGTTCGCCAACTCGCGCTCCTTGCGGACCTCTTCCTTCCAACTTTGATCCACCTTTTTCTTCGTGATCTTGATCCCGGGTGAATCTCCGGCGCTGTTTTCCTGCGTCATGGCCTGCTCCTTAAGGTACGGCTTGCCGCGCTTTCATTGCGAAGGTTGCTGTGTAAGGGCCTTCCGCGGGCGGCCTCATGGGAGGCCGCCCGCGGCAAGGGTCCGGATTATCTTATTTCTTCGCGGCTTTCTTCTTCTTGGCCGGCGCCTGCTTGCTCTTGTCGAACTGCGCGTCGAACGCAATGGCGCTCGGCGCGAAGTCCAGCGCCTTGACGAACGCGGCCGCTTCCTTCGCGCCGTGCTCGCGGTCCATCTTGCCGTCTTCCCATTCCACCGAGAGCGGTCCCGCGTAGCGGACATCGTTCAGCGCGCGGATGATCTCTTCGAAGTCCACGCTGCCCCGGCCCAGGCTGCGGAAGTCCCACGTCCGGCGCGGATCGCCGAAGTCCACGTGCCCGCCGAAGACGCCCGCTTCGCACGGCAGCTCGCTCATGTACACGTCTTTCATGTGAACGTGGAAGATACGGTCGCCGAACTTGCGGATGAACTTCACGTAATCCACATTCTGGTACAGCAGGTGGCTCGGATCGTAGTTGAAGCCGAAGCGCCGGTGCCCGCGCACGGCCTTGATCGCGCGCTCGGCGCTGGCCACGTCGAACGCGATCTCCGTCGGGTGCACTTCCAGCGCGAAGTTGACGCCGTTCTTGTCGAACTCGTCCAGGATGGAGCGCCAGCGGCGGGCGAAGTCCTTGAAGCCGTTCTCGATCATCTCGGCCGAGACCGGCGGGAAGCTGTACAGCAGATGCCAGATGCTCGATCCCGTGAAGCCGTTGACCACCTTCACGCCGATGTTCTTGGCCGCGCGCGCAGTGAGCTTCATTTCTTCGGCTGCGCGCTTGCGCACGCCTTCCGGATCGCCGTCGCCCCAGATCCGGTCGTTCAGGATCGAGCGGTGCCGGCTGTCGATGTTGTCGCAGACCGCCTGCCCGGCCAGATGGTTCGAGATCGCGAAGACTTGCAGGCCGTGATCGGCCGGAATTTCCTTGCGGCTCTTGGCGTAGGCCTTGTCCGTGGCCGCCTTCTCCACGTCCACATGATCGCCCCAGCACGCCAGTTCGATGCCGTCGTACCCGAACGCCTTGGCCTTCTGGCACATCGTCTCGAAACTCAAATCCGCCCACTGCCCCGTGAACAGCGTCACCGGTCTCGGCATGAATCCCTTCCTCCTCCGTGCGGCGCCGCGTCGCGCGGCGCATAAACAGTCCCTTACCGCGTCCCGGCGGGCCGCGGGCAACCCCCTCGAATTCAAGTCACGGCAGCGAACAGCCTATGCCGGCGGTCCGAGCCGTCAACGCACGTAAGCCGGTTCGCCCGTGTAGAGAACGCACGGCGTCGCGCTATAATTGATGAATGGCCGAGCCCCTCGACCTCGATGCCCTCAAGCGTGGCCTCTCCGCGCCCGGGTCAGCACGCGTCTACTTCGATCACAACGCCAGCACGCCGCTGCGCCCGGAGGTTCGCGCCGCGATGGACCCGTGGCTGGGTGCGCGCTTCGGCAACGCCGAGAGCCTGCATCGCGAGGGACAGGCCGCCCGAGCCGCCGTCGAAAGCGCGCGCCGCACGTGCGCCGAAGTGCTGGGCTGCGATCCGGAGGCGATCGCCTTTACCGGCGGCGGAACCGAAGCGCTGAATCTGGCGCTGCGCGGGATTGCCTGGGCGCGCCGCTTGGCGGGGCAGGGGATGCGCCTGGTGGCCAGCGCCGTCGAGCACGCCGCCGTCGACGAGACGCTGCTCTCTTTGGACGAAGAGGGGTTCGACCGGCTGCTCGTTTCGCCCGAAGCGGATGGGCGCGTCGATCCCGAGCGCTACGCTGCGGCGCTGGACGATTGGACCGCCGTGGCCGCGCTGATTTACGCGCACAACGAGACTGGGGTGATTCAGCCTGTGCGCGAAGCCGCGGCCGCCTGCGCGGAACTGCGCATTCCCTTCGTGCTCGATGCCGTTCAGGCTGCGGGGAAGCTCAACCTCAAGGTGGAGGAACTGGGCTGCGCCGCACTGGCGCTGTCGGGGCATAAATTCGGTGGCCCGCAAGGCGCCGGATTGCTGTACCTCCGCCCGGGTACTCCCTTTCGCAGCGCGCTGACCGGCGGCGGGCAGGAGGCCGGCCGCCGCGGCGGCACGCATGCGGTGGCGCAGATCGTGGGCTTCGCCGAAGCGCTGCGTTTGGCCGAGGCCGACCGCACCGCCGAGACGCCGCGCTTGAATGCTTTGCGCGAACGCCTCGAAGCCGGGTTGCTCCGCATCGCGCCCGATTTCGTGCTTCACGGGGCTGGCGCCGAACGCCTCTCGCAGACGGTTTTCGCCTCGTTCCCGGGCCTCGAAAGCGCCGCGCTCGTCAACGGGCTCGATCTGGAAGGGGTGGCCGTCTCCAGCGGCGCCGCATGCAGCGAAGGCACGCACGTCGCCAACCGCACGCTGCAAGCGATGGGCGTGAGCGAAGCGCTGGCGAAGAGCGCCGTACGCTTCAGTTTGGGCCGCACGAGTAGCGCGGCGGACGTGGAGCGGGCGTTGGAGGGGATGGTGCGGGTAGTGAAAAGGTTGAAGCGCAAAGAGTAATAAGTAAGTAAGAAGGGCACAGCATTCACCGCATGCCCCTTACGCGTATGCCTGCTATTCCTTATTACCTCTTAATTCCTTCCGCCGCCACCAGTCCTGCCGCGCCGCGTTCCAGCGACTTCACGTCCTCGAGCCCCGCTTGCTTCAGCAGCGTTTCGAGTCCCGCGTTGAGTTGCGCTCGCAATCCGGGCTCGCAGGCGGCGAGTTTTTTTATCAGCCAGCCGCGCGGACCGCGCGAATGGACACCGGGCTCGATCAAAAGCAGCCGTCCGCCCGGACGCAGCACGCGTTTGAATTCGCCGAGCGCATCGGCGCGATCCTGGTCCGTCTGCATGCGGTAGAGAAACAGCAGGCAGAGCACCACGTCGTGCCGCTCCGAAGTAGCCGGCAAATCCTGCGGGTAGCCTTTCTTGAAGAGCACGTGCACGCCGCGTTCGGTGGAGAGTTCCGCCGCCGCGCTCACCGCTTCGGCGTCCGGATCGACACCCTCGATTTCGAGCTGCGGGTGCTGCTGCTTCAGCTCAACCGTGAAGCCTCCGTCGCCGCAGCCCATATGCAGGAGGCTCTCGCCGGGTTGCGCTTTCAGATGCTTGCGCGCGAGCTTGCGCCCCGCCGCGTCGAGCCCCAGCTTGCGCAACCAATCGCGGTACAGCGCCGCGCGGCGCGGATCCCGCGGCGGCGGCAGGAAGATCCGCCGCGAGCCGAACTCTTCGGCGCGATCCGGTTCCGTATCCGCGTGCGCTGCGCTCAATTTGAAGGCCTCAATCCGAGATAACCGGCCGTGCAACCGCCCCGGCTGCCCCCTTCGTACCCCCAGGGACGCGCTCAAGCAACCCGCGTACTTCGGGCGCGGCGAACCTTCGCCTTGCCACCCGGCGCATTTCCAGGCAAAGTGTGCGCATGCCGGCGATCGCCCTCGTTTCCAAGACCAGTCCCGAACAGCACGCGGCGCTCCACGCGCTCGCGCCGGGACGCCTGGAACTCATCGACTGCTCGGCTGACCGCGAGAGCCTCGCCGCGCGCGGCGCCGCGGCAGAGATCGTCTACGGCAATGTCCGTGCCCACGAACGCGCCGCGCTGCCGAACCTTAAGTGGATCCACGCCACGTGGACCGGTGTCGAGAACCTCCTGCATCCCGAACTGCTCGAACGCGGCATCCTGGTCACCAACACGCGCGGCCAGGTCTCCGTGGCCATGGCCGAACACGCGCTCGCGTGCATCCTGCATGCCGCGCGGGACCTCGATGCCTTCCGCCGCGCCAAGACCGAACGGCGCTGGAAGGCGGGCAGCCAGCCGCGGCTGCTCGAAGGCAGCCGTGCGCTGATCCTCGGGCTGGGCTCCATCGGCGCGGTGCTGGCTGAAAAACTCGCTGCGCTGGGGGTACGCGTGCGCGGCGTGAATTCCGACGGCCGCCCCGCGCCGCCGTGCGACGAGACCTGCACGCTGGATGCCGTCCGTGAGCGGCTCGGCGACGTGGACTGGCTCGTCTGCCTCTTGCCGGCCACCGCAAAGACGCGCAAGGCGCTCGACGAGGCCTTTTTCCGTGCGCTTAAGCCCGGTGCTTTGGTGTTGAACCTCAGCCGCGGCGCGGTCCTCGACGAAGCCGCGCTGCTGCGGCAACTCGACGCAGGGCATTTGGCGGGCGCGATCCTGGATGTGACCGATCCCGAGCCGCCGCCGCCGGACAGCCCGCTCTTCGCGCATCCGAAGGTGCTCCTGACCGGGCACGAATCGCCCCGCGGGCAGCCCGACCGTACCCGCGCGTTCGATCTTTTCGTTCATAACCTGCGCTGCTACTTGGCCGGCGAGATCTCCGGCATGCAAAGCCGAGTCGATCCGGCGAAAGGCTACTAAGCTTTTGCCGGGCGAATCCTTGCAAATCCCGAAAACCGACTACCATGACCCGGCTTGCCGCGGCCGGCGCTTGCCCGAACGAAACCCTTAAGAGGGGGTGTTTGTGGCGGGCTTTTTGTGCGGCTAAGCCTATGCGGTGCCGATACCTGGATGGATTTGGCGTCCGGGTGACGAGCCGGCGTGAGGCCCGGACCCTGCTCCTTATAAGGGAGGTGTCCGACGTGCCCGCAGAACGCATCGATGCCGCCGTGAACGCTTCCTTGTCGGAGTTGCCGCCGCCTGCGGCGAGCGCCCCGGCGCTGACCGATTCTCAGGAAGGAGCCCCTTCGACGATGTCCAGCCGTGCACGCTCCGGAGTTCAACGCGTGGCCGCACCTGCCCGCGCCCCCAAACGCAACGAGAACCGCGCGGCCACCGCGCAAGAGATGTCGGCTCGCCAGCGCGATATCTCGGTCGCCGAATTCTTTCAAAAGAACCGCCATCTGCTGGGCTTCGACAACCCGCGCAAGGCGCTGCTCACCACCATTAAGGAAGCCGTCGACAACAGTCTCGACGCCTGCGAAGAGGGCGGCATCCTTCCCGACATCACGGTCAAAGTGGAAGTCGCGCCTAACGGCGACGGCGCGATGCCGGCCTCGCCCGCCCAGGCCGAACGCTTCGTCATCACCGTGGAAGACAACGGGCCGGGCATCGTGAAGAAGAACATCGGCAAGGTTTTCGCCAAGCTGCTGTACGGCTCGAAGTTTCACCGCCTGCGGATGAGCCGCGGGCAGCAGGGTATCGGTATTTCGGCCGCGGGCATGTACGGGCAGCTCACCACCGGCAAGCCCACCAAGGTGATCAGCAAGATCGACAAGGAAGACGTCGCGCACTGCTTCGAAGTCTCCATCGACACGAAGAAGAACGAGCCCGTCGAACACGAGACGAAGACCGTCAAGTGGGACCGCGAACACGGCACCGCCGTCTCGATCTCGCTGGAAGGGCGCTACCAGCGCGGCAAAGGCTCTATCGACGAGTACCTCGAACTGACCAGTATCGCCAATCCGCACGCGCGCTTCGTGTATTACGCGCCCGATGGCGCGCCGCGCGAATTCCCCCGCGGCGTCGACCGGTTGCCCGAACCGCCCCGCGAGATCAAGCCGCATCCGTACGGTATCGAACTGGGCATGCTGCTGCGCATGCTGCAGGACACCAAGA
Source organism: Planctomycetota bacterium (assembly GCA_045863855.1). Classification (GTDB taxonomy): domain Bacteria; phylum Planctomycetota; class SZUA-567; order H5-PLA8; family H5-PLA8; genus H5-PLA8. The sequence continues at coordinate 22,963 of BTVV01000064.1, forward strand.
GCCACTGGCTCAGCGGCTTCCTGAGCACCGAGTTTGTCCGCGTTTCCAACAAGAGCGCCGAGGAGATTTGCACCAACGCGAAGCTTTCGCCGCGCAAGCGGCCGCGGGATATCGTCGGCAAGGACGCCGAAGCGCTCTACAAATCGCTGCAGACCACCAAGCTGATGTCTCCGCCCACCGACTGTCTTTCGCCCATGACCGAGGACGCGATCAAGGCCGGGCTATTGAAGAGTATCCGCGCGGACTTCTACCATGCCGTCACGCGCCCGCCGAAGGTCTACCGCGGCAACCCGTTCCAGATCGAAGTCGGCATCGCCTACGGCAAGGGCGACGGGCAGGCCGCACGAGATCCGGCCGAACTGGCCGCCGAAGCCATGGAGAAAGCCGAGAACGGCGAGATCGAAGCGCTGGCGGAAGGCGAGGACAAAGAGGACGACACCGAACTGGCGCGCGTCATCCGCTTCGCCAACCGCGTCCCGCTCATCTACCAGCAGTCGGCCTGCGCGACGTACAAAGCCGTGCTCAAAACCGCCTGGAAGAACTACGGGCTAGGGCAGAGCCGCGGGGCGCCGCCGCAGGGGCCCATGACCGTATTTGTCCACATGGCCTCCGTCTGGGTGCCGTTCACCAGCGAAGCGAAAGAGGCGATCGCCGAGTACGACGAGATCGTCGAGGAGATCAAACGCGCGCTCCAGGAATGCGGGCGCAAACTCGGCATCTGGCTGCGCAAGCGACAGCACGCCAAGAACGAGTTCGAGCGTCGCAATACGTTCCAGCGCTACATCGAGGAAGTTGCCGAGGCGTGCCAGCGCATCAAGGGCGGCAAGCTCGACGCCGAACGGCTCAAGAAGATGCTCCAGAAGATCGCCGAGGAAGTGACCGGCGGCGAAGAGACCGACAGGCTTTTGAACAAGAAGAAATCCAAGGAAGACGACGAACTGGCCGGCATCGTCGAACTGACGCCGGAAGGACTCAAGGGCGCCGTGCCGCAAATGTCCGCCGGCGCGCTGGATATCCCGCTGGCCGCCGCGCCGGGCGCCGAGGCCGCCGCCGAAGCGCCGCCGGAAACCGCGCCGCGAACCAAGGCGCTCCCGCGCGGCAAACTGGGCAAGACGCCGAAGGCCGAGACCGGCGAACTGATCGCCGGCGCCACGAAGAAAGACAAGAAGCTCAAGGTGGATCTGGGCGACGTCAAAATCTTCAGCCACGGCAAGCAAATCGCGGGCAAGAAGGCCAAAGGCAAAGCCGTCTCCGAGCCCTCGATCTTCGATCAACCCATCGAAAAGCCCGCCGGGAAAGCCGCCGCGAAGATTAAAGCCAAGCCCGCGCCGAAGGGGTCGTCCCAGAAGCGCAAGTAAGCCGCCGGCCGTTGCCGTTCGCCCCTCCTTGCCATGGAGGGGCAGGGGAGGTGGATAGGAACAAGCCGTTTATCCACAGTCCGTCGACGGTGGTCGTTGAATGTTCCTTTTGGAGTGCGCCCTTGATGGCCGTTTGACGTTTGCCGTCCGAAGCCCGCCGTACACCAGGAGGCCGACATGGTTGCCGCGAAGCGTAAAGGCACGAAGGAAGTCCAGAGCCTGCTCGAAAGCATGGCGGACGTCGTCGTCGACGCCGCCAAAAAAGGCCAGGATCCGGCGTATCAGATTCCCGTCCGCGCGCTTTCCAACGTCGAATTCAATCCCAAGAAGCGCATCATTGAAATGGGGAAGAACAAGACCGCGCGCCAGTTTTTCAACCTGGGCATGGCCAAGAAATTCATGCAGACGGTCCTGATCACCGACGCGCTGATGGAACTGCAGCGCCAGGACAACCTCTCCACGAGCCTGCGCGAAATTTACTACCGCACCAAGCACACCATCAAAGGCACTTCGGAAAATACCTTCGACGACCAGAACGAATCCGATCCGCTCATCGAAGACCTGGAAGTCACGCTGGCCCTGCTGCGCGAAGAACTGCACGTCCGCGCCGAAAGCTCCGGGACCATCGTCGGGCCCGTCACCATCGTCGAAGGCGGCGACACCATCGACTGCACGCGCCAGGGCAAGGCGGGCAAGACGGTCCCGTCCATCGTCGAGCCCGGCGAACTGGACATCAAGAAATGCAGCGCCGATTTCGTCCTGCTGATCGAAAAAGGCACGCAGTTCAACCGGCTTTCCGAGGATAAATTCTGGAAGAAGCACAACTGCATCCTGCTCACCGGCAACGGCCAGCCGCCGCGCGGCGTGCGCCGCCTGACCCGCCGTTTGCACGACGAATACCGCCTGCCCGTCTACGTGCTCGTCGATAACGATCCGTGGGGCTACTACATTTATTCGGTCGTCAAGCAGGGCTCGATCAATCTTGCGTTCGAGAGCCAGCGCATGGCGATTCCCGACGCGAAGTTCATCGGCCTTTCCAGCCTCGATCCCGAATCCTACGGCCTCCCGCGCAACGTCGGCATCAAACTCAGCGAACAGGACGTCCGCCGCACCAAGGAAGTCGCCGGCTATCCGTGGTTCCAGAAGAAAGAATGGCAGCGCGAGATCAAGCACATGCTCACTTCGGGCCTCAAGTACGAACTCGACGCGCTCGCCAACAAGGACTTCCGCTTCCTCACCACCGACTATCTGCCCAAGAAGCTGAAGACGAAGGACTGGCTGGATTGAGGTGCGAAGTTCTGAGCGGCAAACTAAAGCGCGAGCGTGCTAAGGCTGCGCCTTTTCCGCATCACGCAGCGCGATCCGGCAATCTGGAGAAACCGCGCTAACCGCACCTGACCGGCCCAGTCCCAAATCGAACTACGCCTGCGGCAGCTTCAATTGCCGCCGGATATCCGCCTGAATCGCTTCCGGCGAGCGCGTTCCGTCCACCACCACCACCAACTCCTTGCGCTTGAACAGTTCGATGATCGGCGCCGTCTTCTCGTGGTAATTCTTCAGCCGCGTCCGGATCGCTTCCTCGTTGTCGTCCACCCGCTGTACCAGCTTGCCCTTGCACACGTCGCAGACGCCGTCTTGCGACGGACGGTGGAACATCAGGTTGTAGTCGAGCCCGCATTTGGCGCACAATCGCCGCGCCTGAATGCGCTCGCGCGTCACCTCGTCGGGGACTTCGATCAGGATCGTGGCGTCGATGTCGTAGCTCTCGAGAAAGAACTCGGCCTGCGGGCGGTTGCGTGGAAAGCCGTCGAGCACGAAGCCGTAGTTCCAGTCGTGCTCGTCGAGCCGCCGCCGCACGATCTCTTCCACCACTTCGTCGCCCACCAGATTTCCGCTGGCCATGATGCGCTTGATCCGCGCCGCCAGTTTGGTGTGGTTCTGGACGTTCCAGCGAAAGATATCGCCGACGCAAAGGTGCGTCAGGTCGTAGCCGGCGCAGAGCAGCTTCGCCTGCGTTCCTTTTCCGCAGCCCTGCACGCCCATGATGATGTACTTACGCATGCGTTCCGTGGCTCCCGTGGCGTTCTCGAAGGCATGCATCCTAATCCCGCGCCGCTCGCCTGCCAATCGAACCGGCCCGAATTCGCGCCCTTTCATGCGCGCAATACTTCGATATAGGACTCTAAGAAAGAATGCATTAATCCGCCGTTTCGGCTCAAAAAAGAAAGCCATTCCCGCCCCAAACCTGAAGACCCGGGGCCGGCCGTCCGCCGCGCCTGAGGTTCGGGTGCGTATGATCCCTGCGCGCTCCGCCCATTCCGCCGTTTACCGTTCACCGTTCACCGTTTACCGTCTTCCCCATGCCCGCCGCCCGCCTCCAACGCCCCGGTCTCTGGCCCGGACGCTCCAGCGTCCTTGGCCGCCGCGGCGCCGTCGCCGCTTCGCAGCCGCTGGCCACGCAGGCCGGCATCGAGATGCTCCAAAACGGCGGGAACGCCATCGACGCCGCCATCGCCACCGCCGCGGCGCTGTGCGTGGTCGAACCTATGAGCACCGGGCTGGGCGGCGACATGTTCGCCTTGTACTGGTCCGCGAAAGACGCCAAGCTTAAGGGCCTCAACGGTTCCGGCCGCTGCCCGCAAAGCCTCTCCTGGCGCACCTTCGCGCGCGTCGGGCTTAACTACATTCCCCAGCGCGGCTGGAAGGCCGTCACCGTCCCCGGCACCGTCGACGGCTGGTGGACGCTCCATCAGGCCGACGGCAAGCTGCCCTTCGGAGATCTGCTCGAGCCGGCCATACGCTATGCGCGCGACGGCTTCCCGGTCAGCGAAGTAATCGCCGGGCACTTCGAGTCCGCGCCGAAGGTTCTCCAGAACGACTCCGCGCGCGCCGTCTACCTGCCCGGCGGCCAGCCGCCGGTGTACGGGCAGATCCTCAAACAGCCCGATCTGGCGCGCACCTTGGAGCGTATCGCGAAAGGCGGGCGCGATGCCTTCTACCGCGGCGAAATCGCGAGCGAGATCCTCGCCGCCAGCCAGGCCGAGGACGGTACGTTCTCCGCCGCCGACTTCGAAGCCCACGCATCCACTTGGGTCGAGCCCATCCAGGCCCATTTTCAGGGTCTCGAGGTCTGCGAACTCCCGCCCAACGGGCAAGGCTTGGCCGCGCTCTTGGCGCTGAACATTCTGACCAGCCAGAAGCTCTCCGATCTGCGCAAGCACTGGCCCGATCTCACCCATGCCATGCTCGAAGCCATCAAGCTCGCGTTCGCCGAGCGCGACGTCCACGTCGCCGATCCCGAACGCTACGCCGTCCCGCTCAAGAAACTCCTCTCGCTTACCTTCGCCACGCACGCGGGGATGACCATCGACCGCGCACGCGCCGTCCCGCGCGCGGGCTCGCTCGTCGGCGACCCCGACGGCGACACGGTCTACCTCAGCGCCGCGGACGGCGACGGGAACCTCGTCTCGTTCATCAACAGCCTGTATATGGGCTTCGGGAGCGGGCTGGTGGCGGGCAAGAGCGGTGTGATGCTACAGAACCGCGGCGCGTGCTTCTCGCTTCAGGACGGGCATCCCAATCGCATCGAATCCGGGAAGCGTCCGTTTCATACGATCATTCCGGGCTTCGCGCTGCGCCACGGCAAGCCGCATATGGCCTTCGGCGTGATGGGCGGCTTCCATCAGGCGCAAGGCCACGTTCAGGTGCTCGTCAACCTGATGCTGCATCAGATGTCGCTGCAGGAAGCGCTCTCCGCGCCGCGCTTCGACTTCCGCACCGAGAATTTCGTCGCCTTCGAGCGCGATTACCCGCAGGAACTGATTCAGGATCTCGCCGGACGCGGGCACCAAGTCGTGGCGAACGATCAAGGCCCGTTTGGGGGCGCCCAAGCCATTCGGATCCTCGATGGGGGCGTCCTGGAGGCCGCCAGCGACCCCCGCAAGGACGGTTGCGCGATGGGCATTTGATACATTTGGCAAAACTTCGCCTAAAATTTTTGTATCTTCCCCGTTCCGTTGTGCCGAAAAATAAGTATGATGCCAAACGCCTCAAACACGTGTGCATCTCCTTGTGCAGCCAGACCTCTAGGGGTAAGCTGCCGTAGGACTTATGTTGTCGGCGAAGCCCGCACTTCGCCCTCGAAAAAGCGGGAGTCTTTTGTGACCACGCGTGCACTAGACAGACTCGTGCTGGCTCTCGCCTTAGCGACCCTTCCGCTTCAAGCTGCCGACTCGCCCGCTTCGGCTGTCGTGGCCGCCCCCGGCGCGCTCTTTCAGCTTCCGCCGCAGCACGTGTGGGAACGCTACGACGCGCCGCAGCTCGCGTATCACCTAATGCGTACGTACCTCACCGAAGCCGAGTGGAAGGCCGAAGTCACGAAGGTCCAGCGCCGCTTCAAAGACTGGGAACGCGACACCAAGGGCGACATGGGCCGCTTTCTCAACGACCGCCTGATCATCGTTGCGCTTTCCGCGGCCGGCGGCGAGCCCGAGAAGATCAAGCGCGGCATCTCGTATCTCGCGCTGTACCACGAATTCAAGGAAATACCGCCCACCATCGTGACGAAGTTCATGGGCACGCATTTCGGAAGCATGTCCCGCCTGCTCAACGGATTCACGTGGGAGAAAGCCACCGATTACGTGAAGCAGAAGCGCTGGCGCGAAGATCTGCGCAAGCCCGTACCGGTCGAGTCCAATCGCCAGGAGACGGCGGTGGTGCCCGGCGAAGCCGCCGAGGTCAAACCCGCGCCCACGCCGGCCAGCATGTCCGTGGCCGGAGATGTCGGACATCAGGATGGCCGCATCGAATACAGCCGCGGCATCGACAATCCGTAGCGGTCGGCCTTAATTCTAAGTTCAAAACTTGGAATTCAAAAAGCGGGTGCCTGCTGCGCCGCTTGAAATTATCCGTTTGCAGCCCCGTTACTTCTTCCGCGCCACCAGCACCTTCGTACTCGGCCCGTCGCTCACCATCCGCGTCAGCGCCAGTTCGGGGTAATACAGCAACGCCCCCGTCACGCCGCCGAACGCTTCGCCAAGCCCCACCGGCTTCCCGATTTTGTAGGGCAGCTTCGTCAGCGACCAGAGCGTCTTATGGAATACCTTTCCGATCCCGCTGCGGTCGGTGGGGCTGTTCATCAGCACGAAGAGCGGCTTGATCGAACGGACCTCGAACCCGCGCGCGGCCAGCGCCCGTTCGTACTCCTCGAGCGTCCGGCGCTTCACGTGGCTCAACTGGCTGCCTTGGCGCTGAAACTTATCGAAGACGATCGCGTGCCCGCCCGGCTCCAGCGCCGCGGCCAGGTTATCCAGCGCGCCGTTCCACGCGCCGTCGTCGACGAGATGAAAGAGCACGTCGAACGCCGTTGCGAGCCGGCAGGCGCCTGCCGAGGCCCCCAGTTCCAGCGGTTTCCCGATGTCCGCCGCCGCGAACGACCAGTTCAAGCCGGCGTAGCGTTCCCGCGCCGCCTGCACCGCGACTTCGGCGATATCGAAGCCCGTCACGTGCGCCGCGTTCAGCGTGCGCCATAGATCCAGGTAGAAGCCCGTCCCGAACGCCAGTTCCAGAATCCGCGCGCCCGCGATCTGGATGCCGTGTTCCTTCAGCGTTCTCAGCAGCACCTGCCGCCGCGCGCGGTAGGCCCACTCGTTGAATTTCAGCCCCACGCCCGAATGGCCGACGCCGGCGAGCGAGAAATCCTTGTTCAGCCGCTCGTTCCAGTACGCGCCGGGATCGTACGCCGGGCGCACCTTCTCGCCGGAAGGGGTCGTGGTGGGGGTACCGCCTGCGTTCATGCGCCCATCGTAATGGCGCACCGCGAACCGAAAAGCGGAAAGGCGCAACCGCTCGCCAAGCCGCGCGATCATTCAAGAAAGGGCAGGGGACCTGCCGTAGTCCTTCGCCCTCACCCTTACGGGAAGAACGGGCTCTTCGGCGTCGTCGTCTCGCACCAGCGCGTCGCCTTCAGATACGGGATCAAGACGCCCAGCGCTTCCGCCGTCCCGACCTGATGCAGCGCTTCCACCGCGTACCCGCGCATGTAACGGTTCTCGTGCTCCAGACAGCGCGCCAGCGGCTCCACCGCCTCGGCCGCCGCCGGACCCAGCCGCGCCAGCGCCAGCACCGCGTTGAAGGCCACTTCCATGTCCGCGTCGTCCAGCCGCTCGATCAACGCTGGGATCGCCGTCTTCGCCGCCGCGCTCTTCTGGCCCAACGCCTCCACCGCGTGATGCCGCACGCCTGCGTCTTCGTCGCGCGCCGCCTGCGCCAACGCCGCGATCGCCTCCGCACCGCGCGCCGCGCCGCTGGGGTTCTCGCCCAACGCGAAAGCCGCCCACTTCCGCACGTGCGCTTCCGGCGCGCGTAACTCTTGGATCAGCGCAGGGACCGCCTCCGCGCCCAGCGAACTCAGCACGTATCCGGCGTTGCGTTGAGCCGCCTCGCCGCCCGAACGCAGCAGCGCCTGGCATGGCGCGATCGCCGCCGCGCCGTGCGTCGCCAGCGCGTAGACCGCGTTCAACGCCACCGCTTCCGCCGGATCTTCCAGGGCCTTGACCAGCGCCGGGACGGCTTGCGCCGCCGCCGGGCCCAGCCGTTCCAGTTCATCCGCCGCCGCCGCGCGATCGGCCAACTCCGGCGCGCTCAAGCGCTCGATCGCTCCCCGCGCCGCGCTCGCATCGCTCACCGCTTGCGTCCGTGCCGCCGGCGCTTCCGCTCCGGCTCGCCAGCGCCGCAACTGCCGCCACATCCCGCGGTGCGCCACCTCGCCCTCGGGCTGCGGCCAGCCGCCTTCTTCCTCGTCCGCGCGATCAATCCCCGCCGCGCCTTCCACGCTCGGTTCTTCCAGGCGCATGAACTCGAACTTCAGCATGAAGCGCTGCTTCCCGCTCGTGTTCGCCGTCGCACGGTGCCAGATGTCGTAATGGATCAGGAAGCACGTCCCGGCCTCGCCCGTCACCTGCGCCGCGCCGGGTTCGCCGTCGCGCGAATAGTGATGTGCGCGCCCCGGCAGCACGCCCGTCGGACCCATGTCGAGCGTAACGTCCTGCGGGTAGTACATGATCATCGCCCACCACGGCCGGTGATGCCGGATCTGCCGGTGATAGCCCCAGTAGCTGTCCTTGTGCCAGCCGCCGCCGGCGCTCTGCATGTTCTCGTGCATGTGCCGGTGCGGGTGCATGAAGTAGCGCTTTCCCAGGATGCTCGTCAGCGCGCCCTTCACCGTGGGGCACTCGAAGACCGCCTGCAGTTTCGGGACGTGCGGCAAAATGTTATTCCCGGGATTTCCGTGGCGTCGTTCCAGCACCGCGCGGCATTCCGAAAGCGTCTGCTCGTGAAATTCGCGCGGCAGATCGGTCTTCAGCACCAAAAACCCATGCGTGAAGAACTGCCGGATCTGGGTCTCGGTGAGCATCTTCAAAGGCTGATGGCGCACGATCATGGGGTCCGAACCTCCGTTTAAGCAACACGCCGCCCTAGCGAGCGCCCCAAAGCGCCCGCCCCGCGAGTCCGACTCGCCGAGTGAGGGAAAATGCTCTTCTTAGCCCAGCGGCGCATCCTGCTTGCCCGCCGCCTGCTCCGTCTCTTTCGATACCTATACCTACCCCACAAGACCCGTGCAGCACCATGGATAGCGCTAAGGTTTACATGGACTTTCGTAGGGTCCGAGATGGACGGAGGCAGGGCGGGGGATTGGTTTCCAGGGGCCGGTTCACGGCTACTGAAAGCAGGCAATCGGCCGTTGCCAATGACGAGAACTGGAACCGGCAACGGGAAACTATCCGTTCTTCGTCTCTCCCCGCTGCGCCTCCTCGCGGTACTTCGTCGGAGCGATCCCCGTCAGCCGGCTGAACGCGCGCGAAAAATAATACGGGTCGCGGTAGCCCACCGTCTCCGCCACTTCCGAGACCGGCCGCTGCGTCCGCGCCAGCAATTCCTGCGCGCGCCTCAAGCGGAGTTGCTCCAGGTACTTCATCGGCGGCATCCCCACCAGCCGTTTGAAGACCTGCGTGAAGTACGTCGGGTGCAGATGCGCCGCCGCGGCCAGGTCGGTCAGCGATAAATCGTCGCCGAAGTTCCGCGTCATTTGCGCGAGCACGTCGCGGATGCGGTCCACCGGCAGCCGCGTATTCGTATTCTCCGCGACGCTCGGCTTGGCCTCGGCTTTGGCGATGCGCCGGTCCGGCGGCCGGTGATCCGAAGCCGGCGCGCGGTACGCCACCAGCAAGATACGCATCAGCAGGCTTTTCAGCGCCAACTGCCGCGCCGCGCCTTGCCCGCGCCACTCCGCGTGCAGTTCCTTCGACAGCTCCAGCACCCGCGCCGCGCTCTCGCCGCGCAGCGCGCGGGGCGGGGGAAAGAGCCGCAGAAGCTGCAAGGTCTGCGTCGTCGCCGACTCGAAGTGGACCCAGATCTTGCGCATCGGGTCCGCCGCGTCCGTATCGCCCTGCTGGATCGTCCCCGACGGAAACAGCAAGACGTCACCGGCCGACAGGCCGTACTCTTCGTCTTCCAGCCGCGCCCGCGCCTTGCCGCTCAAGACCGCGTAGATCTTGTCGCAGTGGCTCCGGTGCGCCAGCGGCACCCACTGCTGCCGCACGTACCCGTCCACCACCGTCTCGACCCGGAAGGACGCTTCCGCGAGCAACGCGTCGAGCTGTTCGGCGAGGGGCTGGGCCATACGTATACGGTAAACGGTGATCGGGATTCGGTAAACGGTAAGGGCGGACGTCACTCCTCCGCCGGACGTTCCTTCAGGCTCTTCTCCAGCGCTTCCTGCACCAGCGGCAGCAGCCGGGCGGCGACGAGTTTGTTGCCCGCTGCGCTGGGATGGTTCGCGTCCGTCCAGTGCTCCGGACGGTTCAAGTCGTACTGCATGTTCGGCAGATACAGCGCGTCGTACTTCGCGCACAACTCCTGCTCCATTTTTCTCATTGAGAAGCCCAACTCCGGCGTCGCGCGCGCCAGCGTATTCGGCGGATGAACCTTCGGCACTTCCTGCCCGGCCACATTGAGGTGCGGGCCGAAGACGCTCGCGAAGACCACCTGGATCTTGCTGTCCCGGCAGCGCGCGAGGATGAATTCCAGATCTTCCCGAACCAGTTCCAGCGGCCGGCTGGCTTGGATGAAATCGTTGGCGCCCAGCGCGATCACCGCTACGCGCGGCTTCAGGCTCAGCACGTCTTGCCGCAGCCGCCAGCGCCCCCCGCCGACCGTATCGCCGCCGATCCCCTTGTTGATCACTTCGCAGTCCGGCAGATCCAGCGCCAGGTAATCGCTGAAGCGCCCGCCCCAGCCGCCGCAGCTCGTCAGGCTGTCCCCGAAGCAGACGATCCGCCGGTCCGTACGGTGCGTCGAGCGGTGCGTGAAGTACGTCCCCAGCGCCAGGATCCCCAGCACCGCCGCCAGCGCCACCGTCACCAGCCGGCGCATGGCCTTGGGCGAGAGGTCCGTCTCCACCGGCTCGTGGATCTGTTCCACCGCCGGCGCCTCGGACACCTCGGGCGCGGGAGCCGCGTCTGCGGACTCCGGCGTCGAAAGCGTGGGAGTGTCGCTCATGCCGATTACCTTATACGCAAAATCCGGAAACGTAAATCAGGAGCGCGCGCCCCGCCGGAGCCGCCCGATTCTCGGCGTCGAGCGGGCTTGCATGCTCGCCTGCGCCAAGCTCCAAACCTCATTTCCAAGGTCGTGCCCCCCTCCCGCATTCTTTCCCTATCCTAAACCGCCCTGCCTCCTATGCTTCCTGCCATCCACCCATAGATTGCCTAAACCCCTAACCCGTACCGATTAACC
>BTVV01000065.1:0-33007 GCA_045863855.1 Planctomycetota bacterium
CGACAGCGGCGGCGCTTTCGTCGTGGACCGCGACGGCAAGCTCGTCGCGCATCCCGTACCGCCCGAGAACCACAAGCCGCCCATCAAAGGCCCGTGGGGCCGGCGCGAGAATTGAGAATCGTGGAAGTGGTTGGTTAACCCCTCAATAGGAGCAGCACATGCCCAAAACCAAGATCGGTGCGCAGCTCTACACCGTGCGCGACTTCACCAAGACCCCGGCCGACATCGCCAAGACGATCGCGAAGCTGCGCAAGATCGGCTACGAAGCCGTCCAGGCTTCCGCTACCGGCCCCATCGATCCCAAGGATCTGCGCAAGATCCTCGACAACGAAGGCGTTGTCTGCGCCGCCACGCACCGCGGCTTCGACCAGATGAAAAGCGAGCCCGATAAAGTAGTCGAAGAGCACGAGATCATCGGATGCAAACACACGGCCATCGGCGGTCTGCCTCAGAACTATCGCACCAGCGCCGAGACCTACCGCCAGTTCGCCAAGGAAGCCAGCCAGGTCGCCAAGACGCTACTGGCCAAGGGACTCACCTGGAGCTACCACAACCACAGCTTCGAACTCGAACGCTTCAACGGCGGTCCTGCGGCGCTCGAGATTTTGTACGCCGAAAGCGATCCGAAATGCTTCTTCGCCGAGATCGACACCTATTGGATCACCCACGGCGGCGGCGATCCGGCCGCGTGGATCCGGCGCATGAAGGGCCGCGTCCCGCTCGTCCACTTTAAGGATATGGTCGTCCACGAAGGCAAGCCGATCATGGCGCCCGTCGGCGCGGGCAACCTGAATTGGCCCGAGATCCTGAAGGCTTGCGCGGACGCCGGCGCGGAATGGTACCTCGTCGAACAGGATACCTGCCTCGGCGATCCCTTCGAAGCGCTCAAGCAGAGCTTCGAGAACCTGCGGAGCTGGGGCGTGAAGTAAGGCTTTCGGATATCAGAAGTTGCAACGGGAGGAGCGCCCATCAAGGTGCGCTCCTTCTTTTTATTATTAGCAGCTAATATTATACCCTCATGGTGTATGAAACGTAGGTAATTAGCTGCAATCAGCACTTTCACGAGGTACTCCGACATGCGCCGCTTCGCCCTCCACATCGCTACCTTTATCGCGGCCTGCGGAATCGCCGCGGCCGAAACGCCGGCCACGCCGCCCTTGGTCAACGCCGCAATGCCCAAATTCGGCGCGCGCATCTCCCTTCAGCATTCCGGCGAAGTTAAACGCAACGCGCAAACCTCACCCGAAAGCACCTTTGATGGCGACGTCCATTCGCGCTGCGTCATCACCGGAACGCCCTACACCTTCGTCGTCGAACTCCTCGATTCGCTGCCCGTGGAAAAGATCGGCTTCGCGCTCAGCGACTACAACAGCGAGCAGGCGCCGAAGGATCTCGTCATCGAATTCGACGACGGAACGAAACAGGAGTTCGCACTGGAACTCAAGCGTCCCGAAAAACGCAAGCACGCGTGGCAGGAACTGTCCGTGAACAAGAAAGTCCGCACGCTCAAGATTACCGTCAACTCCAACCATCCCGGCGAGGTCAACTGGGGCGGCCTGGGCGACGTGGCCGTCTGGACCTCCGCCGATCTTCCCGGCATGCTGGCGCTCGTGGACCACCAGCCCAATGCTCCCGAATTCGTCAACATCCCGCCGCTCGCCGCCGCGGCGAAGCCCGAGAAGGTACAGATGCCGCCGCGCGCCGAAGCCGGACAGCATCCGTGCCTCCTGCTCACGCCTACCGAACTGGAAGCTCTGCGCAAGACCGCGAACGAAGCCGAACGCGCCAAAGAAGCCCTGGAACTGCTCAAGACGCGCGCCGCCGAAGCCATGGCCTTGAAGGTCGAGTTTCCCGATCCGGCGGGCCCCGGCGCGCAGCTCAAGGATCGCGGCGACGACCTCGCCAAGCAACACGATACGCTCTCGCGCTGCGCCGGAAACCTGGGCATCGCCTACGCCTTCTTCGGCGACAAGACGTACGCCGATAAGGCCCGCGAGATCCTGCTCGGGTACGCCGAACGTTACGAACAGTACCCCGATCACCGCGGCGTGAATCGCAACGACAGCTCCCGCGTCATGGCCCAGCGCCTCAGCGAAGCCATGTGGGTCACCCCGCTCATCCTGGCCTACGACTACATCGTCCCCAGCGGTGTGCTCACCGCGGAAGACCGCGCCAAGATCGAGACCGGCCTCTTCCGCCCCTGCCTGCTCACGATCCACCGCAAGGAGCCCAAGGCCATCGCCGCCGAATGGGACAAGTCCAATCCCGGCTGGCGCGAAGGCATGCCGCCGCGCCCCGCCAAGCCCACCGTCGTCGGCAACTGGACCAACTTCTACAACCTCGCCACGATCATGATCGGCGCGACGCTCGGCGACCGCGACCTCATCGACATCGCCGTCTGGGACACCAAGAAGAACTTGCTCACCGGAATCGGCGAAGACGGCATGTGGGGCGAAGGCGCCGTCGGTTACCAGATGTTCGCGCTCCAGGCCATCACCGCGATCCTCGAAGTCGCCGCGCGCCAGGGCATCGACCTGTGGAGCTTCGACGACTGCCGCATCAAGATGCCCTTCGACGCCGTCTTCCGCTACGCCTATCCCGACGGCACTTGCGCCGGCATCAACGACTCCGGACGCGCAAAACTCGGCGACTGGAGCGCCATGGTCTACGACTACGCATGGCTGCGCTACCGCGACCCCGCCTACGCTTACATCGTCAACATCGCCCCGCGCCAGCTCGTCAACAGCACCTCCGTCTACTACCCCACCGCCGTCTACGAGAAACTCCCCGAGCCCGAACGCGTCAGCTATCCCAGCACCGTTTTCAAGACCCTCGGTTACGCCATTCTCCGCGACGCCGAAAGCATGGTCCTCCTAGACTACGGCCGCCACGGCGGCACCCACGGCCACTACGACAAGCTCAACCTCCTCGTCTTCGCCGCCGGCGACGAACTGGGCGGCGAACCCAGGATGCACCGCTACGAAGACAACCTCCACGGCGAGTGGACCACCCGCACCGTCGCGCACAACACGCTCACCGCCGGCATGCGCAGCCAGATGGCCGGCGACGGCAAACTCCTCTGCTTCGAAGACGCCGGCCCCGTGAAGCTCATGCGCGGCGAGGCCGCCGGCGTCTACCCCGGCGCGCTCCTCGACCGCACCGTCGTGCTCGTCGAAGGCGCGCTGCTCGACCTCTACCACGCCCGCGGCGCGCGAGCCCAAACTTGGGATCGCACCTTCCGCTACACCGGCGCCATCGAGGGCCTCGCCGAGCCCACCGAGGATTCCGCCAAAGACCTCCCCGCTCTCGGCGATGCCGACGGCTATCAGCATCTGCGCAAACTAGAAGCCCGCCCCGCCGCCGAGCAGCAGCGCGTGGCCTGGAAAACGCCCAAGACGCGCCTCACCGTCACCTTCGCCGGCGCCGCCGGGCAGGAACTCTTTCTCACACAAGGCCCCGACCGCGAACACGTCGCGCTGCTGCGCCAGACCGGACCCCGCGCCAACTTCGCCGCCGTGCTCCAAGTCGAACCTTGGGGTGCCCCCGTCGAGAGACTCCGCCTCCTCGATACCGCCAACCCCGCCCTCGTCGCCGCCGCATTCGAACACCAAGGCGCCGAGACGCGCGTCTATGTCGCGCATCAGCCCGGCGCGTGGACACACGACGGCTGGAGCAGCGATGCGCGCGTCCTGTACGTGCGACTCAAGGACGGCCAGCCCGATCGCCTCTGCTGGAGCGGCGGAAGCTTCGCCAAGCGCGGCGATCTGGAATGGAAACTCGAGCGCGCCGGCAACGCTTTCGCCGAACTTAAGGATGGAACGCTAAGCCTCGCCAAGACTTGGATGGAGCCCGAAGCCGCCAAGCCCTAAATCATTAAGAGTATACCTGAGATAGTATTGATGCAATACTAACTCATTAATTGGCATATACTTATAAGATAGATATCTAAATTCGTCCAACTCTTGCCGCAAGTTGGACGCCCCCGTTGTATTGAACTACGAACATGAACGACATCGTCCGCCAAAGCCCTTTGCCGTACTACGAGCAGATCAAAGAGCTGCTCCGCGAGAAAATCGCGCGCGGCGAGTACAAGCCCGAGCGCCCCATCCCCGACGAACGCTCCCTCGCCCGCGAACTCGGCCTCAGCCGCATGACCGTCCGCCGCGCCTTCGTCGAACTCAGCCGCGAAGGCTTGCTCCAGCGTGTCCGCGGCAAAGGAACCTTCGTCCGCGGATCCTTCGCGCCCCAACGCCGCCGCCGCCGTCTCGACGCCATCGGCATCGTCGCGCAGTTCGATTGGACCGAAGTCGGCAACTCGCTCTTCTACCATCGACTCCTCGCGGGCATCCAGCAGGCCAGCGAAGAGGCCGGCCTGTTGCTGGCCATCCGGCGCATCACCGAACCGTACGAAGCCTTCGCCGCCGCCTTGCGCCAAGATGCGGCGCTTAAAGGCCTGCTCATCGTCGGCCAATACAACCCGGCGCTGCTGCGCCAGCTCGCCCAGATTCCGCTGCCCTCGGTCCTCGTCGATTCCTGCCAGCCCGACCCGCTCGAACCCAGCTTCAACGAAGTGAACCACACCGCCGACCGCGCCGCGTACCTCGCCGTCGAATCCCTCATCCGCCTCGGCCACCGCGACATCGGCCTGATCCGCAGCGAATCCGATACGAGCTTCAACCTCGAACGCCAAGGCGCATGGGAACGCGCGCTGCGCGACCACGGCCTGCCCGTCCGCGCCGACCGCGTTTACCCCATCATGTGCTGCGGCCAAGCCGCCTTCGCCACCGTGCGCCGATTGCTCCACGAAAACGATCTGCCCACCGCGATCTTCTGCGTCGGCGGCGACGAACAGGCGCTGGGCGCCATGGCCGCCGCCGCCGACCGCGGTCTGCGCGTGCCGCGCGACTTCAGCGTCATCGGATTCGGAGACACCGCCGGATTCAGCGGCCCGCCGCTCTCTACCGTGCGCATTCCCATCGAACAACTGGGCGCCACGAGCGTCCGGGTCCTGTTGGAACGCTTCACGGAGCCCACCGCTCCGCTCAAGCGCGTCTTGCTGCCGTGCGCGTGGATCAGCCGGTCCACGTGCGACTGCCCGCGCCGTGAAGCGGCGATCGTCGAACGAACGTAAGCCTCGGGAGGTTACCGTCATGCGGATCCGTATCGCCCTCGTCCTCGCGCTCCTCTGCGCCGCAGCTTCCGCGCAGGAAGTCAAACTCATCGCCGACTTCGAACAGGAAAGCGACCTGCGCGGATGGGAATTCAAAAAAGCCAGCGCCAAGCTCAGCGACAAGAACGCCACCGGAGGCGCGCACAGCCTCCAAATTGCCCCCGACGAATACATGCTCAACTTCGCCGCGCATAACTGGAGCGGCTACGACGCGTTCGAGATGGACGTCTTCGTCGAGGGCGAAGGCAACGTCGGCGCCTCGCTCCTCATCGCCGACCAGGACTGGAAGGACAACAAAATGCAGTACTGGGACCGCCACAACGGGGGCTTCAACCTCAAGCCCGGCAAGAACACCGTCGCGATCCCCGTCGGCGGACTCTTCCGCGGCGAAGCCGGCAGCCGCAACAACAACCTTAAGTACAACATCAAGCCCGACAAGATCGTCCGCATCGACTTCGGCTTCAAGCCCAACGGGAACGTCACCGCGCTCTACATCGACCGCATGCGCCTCGTCAAGGAAACGCGCCCCGAAGGCATCCTCGCCTTCGACTTCGGCCCCGAAAGCCAGACCGTCTTCCCCGGCTTCACGCCCATCACCTGGAACACCGTCCACGGCGAAAACGGCAACAAGGCCGGCCTCGCGCGCAAAGGCTACGCGCCCAACCAAGCCCGCGACGACACCTTCCCCACACGCCTCTATCAGGACTTCGTGGAGATGAAGGATCACACCTTCGTCGCCGACGTACCCAACGGAACCTGGCACGCGTGGGCCGTCTTCGACGACTGCGGCTATTGGGGCGGCGAGAACTGCAAACACACCAAGCGCTGGATCGAGGCCGAAGGCAAACAGGCCTGGCTCGACGACCGCGGCGCCGAAGGTCCGTCCGATTACCTCTTCCGCTTCGAAAAGCTCGAACCCAAACCCTCCGACAGTCTTTGGAATACGTACATGAAGGATCTCTTCGTGCCCCGCCGCTTCAGCGCCGAAGTTGCCGACGGCACCCTCACCTTGGCCTTCGGCGCCGACGCCCCTTGGTCCAGCAAGATCGCCGCGCTGATCCTTTATCCGGACGCGAAGAAGGCCGAAGCCGAGAAGTGGATCGCCGAGATCGAGGCGCGCAATCGAGCCGAGTTCGAATCGCGCGCGATCTGCGTCGGCCCCAAGCCGCAGGAACTCAGCGTCCCCGCCGAAGCGCAGCAGCAGGGCTGGTGGCTGGGCTATCCCGGACTCGAACAGGAAGTCAGCCTCCTCGACGCGCCCGGCGCGCCCGACGGCAAGCTCGAACGCGCCGCCGCCCTGGGCCAGCGCGTCAGTTTCACCTTCGCCGTCCGCACCCTGAAAGACTTCCCAGGCGAAGTCACGCTCACCGCGTCCGAACTGAAAGGCCCCGCCACGATTCCCGCCGCGCAGGTCGATCTGCGCTATGTTCACCACGGCACCGACCGCGGCTTTAACGACATCGCCTACGCCATCCGCCCGCATACGCTCCGCCGCCTGCCCGGCAGCGGATTGAAGCTCACGCAGGATCTCACCCGCCAGTTCTGGATCACCGTCGCCGTGCCCGGCGACGCCAAGGCCGGACGCTACGCCGGAACCGTCACCCTCGCCGCGGGCGCGCTCAAGATCGAACTCCCGCTCGCCGTCGATGTCGCCGGCCTCAAGCTCGACGAACCCGCTTACGCCATGGGCTTCTACGGGCTGAATGTCCCGGCCGAACTGCCCGAAGCGCGCCGCAAAAACGGCCGGCGCGAACTGCTCCGCCTGCTCCGCGAGAACGGCATGAACTCTTTCACCGGAGGGCCGAACATCGCCTTCAAAGGCTTCGACGAAGCCGGAAAGCCGATTCTCGAGTACGGGGACCTCGATGCCTTCTTCGCCGACGCCAAAGCCGAAGGCTTCGAGAAGCCCGTCATGGCCTACGGCGGGCCGGCCATGGTCCGCGGGCTCCACGACGGCTACGTGATCGGGAATACCGGCCGCGAATGGGAGAAGAAAACCGGCAAGCCCTTCCACGAACTGCTCGGCATCGTCTACGGCGCGGTCCACGAACACGCCAAGCAGGCCGGCTGGCCCGAAATCCTGATCGGGCTCTCCGACGAACCGCGCACCCTGGACAGTGCGAAGGCCCAGCTTGAACTCTATCGAGCATACGCCAAGGGCGCGCCCTTCGTGAAGTTCGGCGGCTCCTATTCGGTGCATTGGGACGGGGAAAGCGAAATCGACAAGGTCATTCAGGAACACTTCAAGACGCTCACCTGGTCGGCGCTCAACAGCCACACCGCCGAGGACTTTGCCAAGGCCAAGGAGTTCGGCCGGGAGATGTACATCTACAACCAAGGGCTCTCGCGCTTTAGCTTCGGAGCCTACCAGTGGGCCGAATTCCGCAAGGGCGCCAAAGGGCGCTACCAATGGCACCTCCTCGCCCTTCACGGCTACCAGTTCTTCGACCTCGACGGCCGCGAACCCGACACCTCCGTGATCAACTGGGGCCGCGAGGAGATTTACCCGACCATCCACCTCCCGCGCTGCCGCGAAGGCGCCGACGACTTCCGCTTCGCCGCGACTCTATGGAATGCCGCCGAGAAGAAGAAAGGCTCGCCCGAAGCCGACGCCGCGCTCAAGTGGCTCGAAGACGTCAGCACGCAGATCCCTGCCGCCGCCCGAAAACGGCCTCAAGGCTTCATGGACGACGACGCCTTCCGCGCCGCCTGCATCGAACATCTCAAGAAACTGGGATCGAAGTAGCCCACTCGGCGGGCGCCATGGAATGACCTCCGTGGCGCCCGCAAGATTCAACCGCGCCGAATCTGCACGAAGCCGTCCGCCCGCTCGGCCACCACATGCCCCGGCAGATGGATCTGCCGCTGCACGCCGCTCGGTCCGAACAAGCCCTGCAATTGCTGCAAGTGCTTCGCCGTCGCCGCCAGCCCGCGGTTTTTCCATAACGTCTTGAGCAGGTTGATCACGTCGGCAAGCTCTTCCGCGCCGGGCGGGCTGCCGACCTTCGGAACGGGTAGCGCCAGATACCCGCGCGTGCCCACCGCCGCGATCGCGTCCAGCCACCCGCGGTTCCACGCCCGACGCTCCGCGTGGAACTCCGCTTCCTCCGCCAGCCGCCACAGCGCCGAACGCGTCCCCGGATGAACCTTTTGTTCCAGCACCGGCAGCACCAGCCGCCGCAGCGCGTTGCGCGGGATGCGCGTATCGAAGTTCGTCTCGTCCGTGCAGTAGTTCTGCCGCTTCGCCTTCAGATACGCCACGATCTCCGCGCGCATCACGCCCAAGAGCGGGCGCACCAGGCCTTCGGGCATGGGCGTCCCGCGCGGCACGAACGGCTCGTCGATGGGCTTGCCTTTTTCGATCCAGACCAGGAAGCCCGGCACCTCGTCGGGCACGTCGGTCGGCAGCGGACTGCTCCACCCGATCCCTTCCAGGCCAGCCAGCCCCGTGCCGCGGCAGAGCCGGTACAGCACCGTCTCGATCCGGTCGTCGGCATGGTGCGCGACGGCGATCTGCGTGCAGCCCTTCACCAGCGCCGCGTGGCGCAAGAACGCCTGCCGCGCCAGCCGGCCCGATTCCTCGATGCTGCGCCGTAGCTGCTTCGCCAGCGCCTTCGTATCGCAGCGCGCTTCGACGTAATCCACGCCCAGTTTCTTGCACAGTGCGCGGCAGAACTTCGCATCCCGCTCCGCCGCCGGTCCGCGCAGCCGGTGATTCAAATGCGCCGCCAGCACGCCGAACCCCAAATCACGCTTCTTCGACAGTTCCACCAAAACCCGCAACAGCGCCACCGAATCCGGGCCGCCCGAGAGCGCCACCAGCACCCGCGCCTGCGCCGGAATCAGCTTCCGCGCCCGAACCGCCGTAGCCACCTTGATGGGCAGTCGCATCCCTATGCTTCCCCTCTCCTGCGCGCGAATGCACACCTCGCGCCGCCATGAAACGCATTCTTAATCGAGCGCCGGTGGAATGCCAGTGAGCGCCCCATCAGACCGGCGTAAGAACGAGTTCCCGGTTCAGCTCACCTGCGACGGTGCGCCAACGGCAACTTGGTTTTCGCGCCGGAGGAAAGCGAAGGCGATCCCCGCTCTGGGACGCTTGCCCGGAAGCGGCGCGGTTCAATCGCTATGGGTAATGGAGCAGATGCGTTCTTGCCAAGCCCTACTCTCCGCACTTGCCTTGAAACGGCTTGAGCGACAGGGGTTATCAAATAGCCTTCACGGAATGGACAGAAGCGGGTTCTGTCTAATCCCGGTTCGGCTGTTTAGGGCGGCGCATGATCTTTTACTATCTTGACCTTGCGGGCGTGGCAGTGTTTGCTGCGAGCGGCGTGCTGGCGGCGCGAGATCGGGATCTGGACCTCCTCGGAGTCGTCGTGGTCGCGGCGATTACAGCCATCGGAGGAGGCACCCTTCGAGATCTCCTCCTGAACCGACACCCGATTTTCTGGGTCACCGATGCCTGGTACCTGATCGTCATCATCGCATCCGCCATAGTAACGGTCGCATACGTAAAGGTAGGGTCGCCACCGAGTGCCATGTTCCTCGTAGCCGATGCGCTGGGTTTGGCGCTCTTCGCACTATCTGGAGCCCAGTTGGCGGAAGCAGCGCAATGCCCACCGCTCATCGTAGTGCTGATGGGCACGATGACCGGCGTTACCGGCGGCGTCTTGAGAGATATCGTCACGGCGAAAGTTCCGCTGATCCTGTGCCGGGAGATTTATGCGACGGCCGCCATCGTGGGAATCGCCGCGTACTGGGCGTTGCACGCGCTCGGATTGCCAAAAGCGCCGGCGGTGGGGACCGGAATGATCGTGGTGGTGGCGCTCCGGTTGCTTGCCATCCGATGGGGCCTGCATCTACCCATCATCCGTAAACGCTAGGCTCTGTCTCGAAACGCTTCGAAGGCGAATGCGCCGCGCGGACCAAGCAGAGCGAGAAAGCCGAACGCGCTGTATCTCTACTGTAGATACAGCAAGCGCGGCTGACGAAGCGCTGCGCAGGTCCCCGCAAGCAGACGCCGAAGAAAGGTTGCGGGACAGTGCCTAGAGCGGTTGCCTGGAGCCAGCGCGCTCCAGCCTTTCCCGTGCGGTCCAATCCGCAATCCCGTCCTATCGCTCCTCCGCGATAAACACATCCACCTGCTGCCCCACATACAACCCCTCCACCGGCTCTTTAAGCTTATAAATTGCCTGCAAGACGCGCGTATCGACCAGTTCGGTCTGGCTGTTCGTCAGCGCGCGCTTAGGCACCACGAACGGCTCGGTGCGCACGAACGCCAACTCCAGCGGCTGGCGCCGCGCGCCTTTCAAGTATGCCGTTGCCGGAGCGCCGGGCCGGAAGCGCGGCAGGTCGTACTCGTCCAGGTCCACGCGGACGTGCATCTCGTCGAGTTTGCCCAGCACCAGCGCCGCGTCTTCGGCGCGCGTGCCGCCGGCTTGTACGAACTCGCCTTCACGCAAGCTCCGCCGCAGCACCGTCGCGTCCAGCGGCGCGCGGACCGTGCGCCGTTCGATCTCCACCTCGGTCTTCGCCAGTTGCGCGCGCGCTTGCCCGATCGCGGCCTCGGCCTTCTTCACGTCCGGCGTCCACGCGCCCGCCCGGTACAGTTCCAGTTCCGCCTGCGCCCGAGCGGCCAGGGCGCGCAGCGCGTCGAGCTGCTGAGCGGAAACCCGGACGCCTTCTTTGGACGATTCCAGCTGCGCGGCGCCGATCTTCGCGGCGTAGCGCGCGCGCTCCAGGTCCTCCAGCGGCCACGCCCCGCCGGACACGGCCTTCTCCAGACGCTCCTGCCGCGCCTGCAAGTCCTTCAGATTCCATTCCTTCTCGTCCACTCGGATGCGCGAGTCGTTCTGCTGGACCTCGGCCTGCGCCACGTCGGCTTGAGCCTTGGCCAGTTGCGCCTTCAAAAGCGGTTCGTCTTCGGGCCGCCGGTAGGCTTTTGTGCGCGCCAACTCCGCTTCCGCCGCCGCCAACGCCGCGCGCAGCACCTCGCGGTCCGCCTCCAGCCCCCGCGTATCGAGTTGGAACAGCGCCTCGCCCGCTTTCACTTCCTGCCCTTCGGTCACGTAGACCTTCAGCACCAGGCCGGACTCCGGCACCCCCACGATCACGTTCTCGCTCTTCGGTTCGATCAGCCCCGCGCCTGCGATGCCTTGCGGGTACGGATTGCGCGCCACCTCGCCCGGCAGCGCCGGCACCGGCTTCGCCTCGACGCTGCGCATCGCGTGCACCGTCCCAAACGCCGCGCCAAGCACCGAGAGCGCCACCACGATCCATTTCCACATTGCCCGTCCCTCCTTCGGTATCAGCCTCTCACGCCTGGCACGATCCCGCGCACCGATTCGGTTTGCGGCGCGTCCTGAAGCGTTTCGACCGTTCCGTCGCGCATCTGTGCTATGCGGTCGCCAAACTTGAATATGCGCTGGTCGTGCGTCACCACGATCGTGCAGCGGTCCGGATGCAGTGCGTTGGCGCGGAGGATCTCCATCACCTGCGCACCCGTCTCCCCGTCCAGCGAAGCCGTCGGTTCGTCGCAGATCAAAAGCTTCGGATCGCCCACCAACGCCCGCGCGATCGCCACGCGCTGCTGCTGCCCGCCCGACAGCTTTCCCGGACGTTCCGTCAACCGGTTGCCCAGCCCGACGCGGTCGAGCATCTCCGCGGCGCGTGCGAACGCCTGCTTCTCCGCCATGCCGCGGATCAACAGCGGGATCGCCGTGTTCTCCCGGATCGTCAGCGTCGGAATCAGATTGAACTGCTGGAAGACAAAGCCCACGTTCTCCTTGCGAAAGGCCGTTTTTTCTTCGCTGCTGAGCAGTTCCAAAGGCTCGCCCCACAGCTTCACGGTCCCGGAGTCGGGTTCCAGCAGCCCCGCGATCAGCGTCAAAAGCGTCGTCTTTCCGCAGCCCGAAGGGCCGACCAGCAGCAGGATCTCGCCGCCGCGCGCCTTCAACTCGACGCCGCGCAGCACATCGATGCGCATGCGCCCTTCGCCGAAGCCCTTGCGCAGTTCGGAAACTTCCACCGCCGTCCGCGTCGGATGGGGAACGATCGTTGTTGCCATCGCAAGCTCCCTTCCCCGCTTCGGGTTAGCGGAAGACCACCGCCGGCGGCACCGCGACCACGCGCCGCACGCTCACCGCGCCCGCCAACAGCACCGTCGTCAACGTTCCCACGAACGAGATGCCCAATAGGTGCGGTGTGAGCAGAAACGCGACCACCGAGCGGTCCGTGATGCGGTGCCCGAAGAGCGTCGCCGCGCCGACCCCCAGTCCCCAGCCCAGCACGCCCACCACCAGCGCCTGCAGGAGCACCATCGCCACCAGCTTGCCGTTCGATAGCCCCATCGCCTTCAGGGCCGCGAAGTGCCGCGTGTTCTCGACGATGAACGTGAAGAACGTCTGCCCCGCCACCGCCGCGCCGACCACGAAGCCCAGCAGCACCGTCAAGCCGAAGTTGATCCCGATGCCCGTGTTCTTGAGGTAGAAGCGCACCGTCTCCCAGAAGAACGTGTCGCTGGTCTTCGCGCCGAGGCCCGTCGCGGATTGGATATTCGCCACCACCTGCGCGTGGTCGAAACCGGGCTTCGCCTTCACCAGCACGAAGGTCAGCCGCTTGCGCGATCCCGGGCTGTACGCCAGCGCGCGCTGGTAGGTCGTATACACCACCGGCGTGCTCAAGAAGATGCGCGGCGCGCTCGCCACCGCCACCACCCGCGCCCGGCGGTCGTTGATCTCCAGCGTCGTGCCGGTCTTGACCTGCTGGTAGATCGGCAGGTTCAGGTGGTCCCAGTAGATCGCGTCCGGCTCGGTGATCGCCTCGGGATGCCCGTCCTCGAAGCGGTCCGCCAGCCCCAGCCGCGCGCCGCGGTCCACACCAATGATCAGCACGCTCGCGAACGTCCGGTCCGGCATCTGCGCCGTCCCCATCCCGAAGAAGACCGGCTCCGCCCACTCCACGCCTTCCACGCCGCGTACGCGCTGCACCGCCGTATCCTCGATCGGCCGGCGCTCGTCGAAGTACCGAGTCGCCGCGTCCATCACCCAGATCTCCGCCTGCGGGATCGATTCCACCTGCGTCGCCGCCCGGCGCATCAGCCCGGTGAAGACCGAACCCTGCTGCACGATCAACGTCGTCGAAAACGCCAGCCCCAGCACCAGCGCCAAATACTTGGCCGTATCGCCGATCAGCATGCGCAACGCGATCTTAAGCATCGCTCACCGCCCCTCGCCGCCGCGCGCGTACTTCGCGCGCACCGCCCGCAATCCCGGCAAGCTGAACGTCACGATCACTTCCGCCAGCCGGTCCGGATCGGGATTCCGGCCCTGGCGGTCCGGAAACAACCGTTCCACCACCGGCCGGCAATGATGAAAGAAGAGAATCTGCCCGATCACGCAGCCCATCGTGCTGCGCAAGACCTCGTCCGGCACGTTCGGTCCCAGCATCTCTTTCAGGATCGTGACCAGATGCTGCTGCTGCGGGCGCACCAGCGTATTCACCACCTGATCCAACGCCGGGCTCGGTTCGACCATCTCCCGCGCCATCAGCCAGCTCAAATAAGCCTCCGGCCCCGCCGAATACACCCGTCGGCAAAACGCCCGCACGAACCCCGCGAAGCGCTCATCGAGCGTAGCCTCCGGCCGCACCCCGCCCGTCACCGGATGCCGCTCCACCATAGCCTGATACGTGTGCAGCAGCACTTCGCCGTAAAGCTTCTCCTTGTCCCCAAAGTGGTAATTCACCGCCGCGATGTTCGCGCCCGCGCGCTGGCAGATATCTCGCACCGTCGCCCGCGCAAATCCCTCCTTTGCGAAGATCTCGCTCGCCGCATCCAAAATCCGCTGCCGCGTGTCGTAGCTCGTGGTAGGGGGTCGCTCGGCACTCATCGCTCACTCCTTTCGAATGTCGTTTCAAACACTCGTTTTAATCAATATATTCAAACAATCGTTTTAAGTCAAGGCGTGCCCGAAAATATATTGCAATTCAATACGCCCTAAGGATTAACGAGAATTAAATAAAGCCCCAGTCAGGAAGTTCTGGAGCAGCTTGGTGCCTTCGCCAGTCAGGAAGCTTTCGGGGTGATACTGCACCCCTTCGAGCGGCCATTCGACGTGCCTCACGCCCATAAGTTCATGCTGATCTTGGGTATGCGCGACGGGCTTCAAGAAGACCGGTAGGGTTTCTTCCTTTACTATAAGGGAATGGTAACGCGTGGCTTGGAAAGGGTTGGCCAGACCCTCGTAGAGCCCTTTTCCGTCATGCACGATCTCCGAGGTCTTCCCGTGCATGAGGCGCGTAGCTCGGCAGACCGTTGCGCCAAAGGCTTCGCCGATGGATTGGTGCCCGAGGCAGACGCCTAGCAGTGGCACCTTGCCTGCAAAGCGCCTAATCACCGGCACCGAAACGCCGGCCTCCTTCGGGGTGCACGGACCGGGCGATACGATGATCTTCTCCGGGCGCAGCGCTTCGATCTGCTCCACGCTCAGTTCGTCGTTGCGAATGACTTTGAGGTTCGCGCCTAAGGCGCCCAGCGTCTGGACGAGGTTATAGGTGAACGAATCGTAGTTATCGATGACGAGGATCACGGTACGGTCCCTGTGCGCAGCCCCCGCTTTTATGCGAAGTTCTGCCGCGAAGCAACGTTAGACGCGCCTTCGTAGCGCTCAAACTTAGCCCCGAACTGGCCGATACCATTAGAATGATTGCTCGCAGCACGCTCCCCGCCGAGTCCGGCTGCCCCGAAGCCGTCGCGGACCGCTTTTTAAGCCACATGGCCGACGAGCGGCGGATGAGTCCGCACACGGTCAAGGCGTACGCCGAAGACCTGGGAGCGTTCCTGAGCTTCCTCGAAGGCCGGAGCGAAGCCCACCGCTTCCCGCATCGTATCGACCGGCTGGTGCTGCGCGCGTTCATGGCCGAGCAGACTCAAAAAGGCCTTTCGAAGCGCAGCCTCGCGCGGCGGCTCTCGGCGCTGCGAAGCTGCTACAAATTTCTGCTCAAGCGCAAGCAGATCGAAACCAATCCGCTCGACGGAATCCGTTCGCCTAAGCTCGGCCGACCGCTGCCCAAGTACCTAAACGAAGCCGATGTCCGCACGTTGCTGGAATCGGTAGCGGGCGCGCATTGGCGCGACCTGCGCGACCGCGCGATTCTAGAATTGCTCTACGGGGCCGGCGTCCGCGTCAGCGAACTGGCGGGCGCCAATCTCGAAGACCTGGATCTGGAGCGCGGCTTGATTCGCGTACGCGGCAAAGGCAAGAAGGAGCGACTGTTGCCCATGGGCCGCCAGGCGACAAGCGCGCTAGCCGGTTGGTTCCTGCGCCGTCCCGAAGCCGCGCGCGGGCGCGCCGGCAGCCCCGCGGCGCAGAAAGGAGGGCAGGCTCCGGTCTTCGTCAACAAGTTCGGATCCCGGCTGGATGTCCGCAGCGTCCGCCGCCTGCTCGATAAGCGCCTCGCCGACGCCGGACTCCCGCCGGGCAGTTCACCGCATACCCTGCGCCACAGCTACGCCACGCATCTGCTCGATCGAGGAGCCGATTTACGCAGTGTCCAGGAATTGCTCGGCCACTCCAGTCTCTCGACCACCCAAGTCTACACCCACCTGACGCCATCGCGGCTGAAAGAGATTTACGCGAAGGCGCATCCAAAGGCGTAGCGGCCCGCCGAATGGCGCACCACCGTACTCGCGGCCGATTTCAGCGCTATAGTGGTGAAGACGTTCGACTCACAAAAGCCGCTCGAACTACTGCGCGGGCGGCGGCGCCATCATCGGGAGCGTGGCGGGATCGAAGATCATCGCGAAGAGCGCCAGTTGGGCCACGCCCGTAAACAGCGAAGCGCCAAAGTCCACGTCGCCTTCCGACTTCATCGCCACACGAAGGCCCGATTCTTTCTTCTCGAGCGTAAACGAAAAAGGCGCCGCCTGGGCTTTCGCCTTGGCCATTTGGCTTTTGTACGCTTCCGGAATCAAACCTTCGTACGCTTTAAAAAACGGCGCGAGATCGAAATAGCCGCCGAGCAACTCCTTCCCGCCCACCGGCGCGTCGCTCCAGGACCCCTTCAGCGCCAACGCCTCTTCCGAGGCGGCCGATCCCGTGGCCAGGATAAAATAATCTTCGCGGATGCCGACCAGTACCGCAGCCGTCAAGATCGGAATCTTGTATAGCACATCTTGCCCGTGCGCGATTTGCTGTACGGCCTGGTTCTTCGCGTAGGTCTTCTTCAATGCCGCATCGAGCTGCTTCTTGTCGTTCAGTTTCGCGAACAGGATCACGCCCGGAATGGGACTGGCTTCGTCGCCCGGATACACCGCGAGCCCCCCAGCGCCGCCAGCGAGCAACTTGCCCAGCGCCGTAAGCGACAGACCGATCATCCCATTGGCCTGCGCATCGATGGCCTTCCACTGCGCAGCGCCGCCGGACTTCGAGACGAGGTTTTGAAGCGACTGCATCGGGTTGCCGAGGCTGTAGGTGAGCACCACCGGCGCGCGTCCAAGCTTCTGCAGGAAGGGCTTGCACTCGTCGCCCATTTCGAGCCCGCTCATCAGGGATGCATTCGGCGCGCAATGGAGATAAATCGAACCTTCCGAGCCCGAACCGGTGCAAGCGATGCCCTGTAATTCCTGAAGCACCTGCGTACCGGCAGTTTTGCCTGCGGCTTTCTTGACCGGCGCTAGGTTCACATAGCCGGTGGAATGGCCGACCTTGCCGAGGCCGGCGAGCGTTTCCTTAAAGGCCGGCGCATCCTTAAGCGGCTGTTCACCGCGCTTCTTGAGGAAATCGCGCAGACCTTTGGCCAGTCCTTCGCCCGGCCCGCCGTAAACGTACATGCGCCCATCTTCGATCGCCATGGCGACGCTGCCGGCGACGTACACCACCGGTTGCCCGGACTTGTCTTCTTCCACGGTGGTTTTAGCGGCCTTGGCGCAGGCCTTGAATACATCGAGCCCCTTCTGATACGTCGTGATCGAAAGACCGATCACGCCCCCGCTCGGCGTCCGGTCGTCGTCGAGCGCGAGGAGCGCGAGCGTCATGGGCTGCTTGAGGTCGATGCCGGCCGAAGCGTACGATTCGGTCTGGCTTAGGCTGAAACCCAAATCCTGCCGGATCGAGTCCTTCGCAGACGACCAATCGGCTTGCAGCATCGGCATCGCTTCAAAGGTCTGGTCGAGATTCTTGACCACTTCTTTAATGGTGCGCTCGGGCTGTGCGAAAGCGACGACGGCGAGGCTATCCTGCGGCACCATGGCGGCCGTTTCGATGGGGCCGACAGAACCCTTGAAGTGCCGGTAGCCGTAGAGCCCTCCGACCAGCAGCACGGTCAGGACCGCTACAGCGACGATGCCCTTAATCGCGAGCCCCTTATAGTCGGTGGGCTCGGTGTACTGGCCCGGCTGAGGCGCGAGTTGCGGAACATGCGCACCCATCTGCGTCGACGCTTCCGGCTCATCGGGGGAAGCGGAGGGCGAGTGCCCGCCGGGTGCGAGAGCCAGATCGTCGTCGTCTTCTTGCGCGGGCATCGTCTACTCCTGGGAATCGTGAACTCAGGCGCCCACGAACGGGAAAAGAGCCTTCTGCTTCTCGGGCGTCAGGGGCGAACCGTATTCGCAGACCTCGAAAGCTTCCGCGTACTTGAAGGCGCGGCCTTTTTCGGGGCCGTACAACTCGACCAGCTTGGAACGGTATTGCTCGGCGCACGCGGCATCGGCCTTGATGCGTTTCTCGCGCATCCAGGCTCGTCGCTCGGCATCGCCCGCGGGGACCTCGTTTTCCTGATGCGCCGCGAACGGCAGCCACTCGTAGAACTGCGAGACGTGCGCGTGCAGCATATCGACTTTCTTTTCCAGCACCGCGTCGATGCCCACCACCATGTCGGGCTGGAACGGAATCGGCTTCTTGAAGTTATCGGAAAGGTACGCGATCACCGGATTGTAGCGCAGCGCCGGCACCGTCGGGACGTTATTGGGCACCTGCACCACGTACGCGCTGTCCTGTACGAGTTGCGACGTATAGCGGTGATCGGGATGGTAGTCGTTTGGGCGATGCGTCAGAATCAGGTCGGGCCGGTACTCGCGGATCAATTTGATAAATACCTTCCGGTAGAAGAGCGTGGGTTCCATCTCCCCGTTGGTCACGTCCATGATGCGGTATTCGATGCCTGCAATTTCGGCGGCGCGCTTGGCCTCGTCGAGGCGGCGGCGCACCAGTTCGATACCGCCGATCTCGTGGTGCCCGGTTCCTCCGTTGGTGGCGGAAACGAAGCAGACCGCATGCCCAGCCGCGGCCCATAAGACCGCGCTGCCGCCGGCCTTGATCTCGCAGTCGTCGGGATGCGCTCCGATCACCAAAATGCGCTGCTTGCCCTTTGTGTCGGCCATGCCGATCCCCCTTTGATCGCTCGCGCGGAACTCGTATGCAAGGCGGCGCGATTGTACCCAGCATTCACGCGGCGCAAGCTACGGCTTGCGGATGCTCACCGTAATCGCCAGCGCACCCTCGGTCACGTCGTAGTAGCCGTCCCGGTTCTGCTGAAAACGCAGCGTTCCCGTTTCGGGCATCACGAATTCCAAGGGCTGGTTTTTATCGGTGCACGCCCAAACGTGCCCCTTCTGTGCGATGGCATTAAAGATGGCCGTGTTGGGCCGGTCCTCTTCGCATACGTACACGACCAGCATGGCGATGTTCCACTCGTTGTCCGGTCCTTGGAATGCGCGGAAATTCTTGAGCGTCGCCACGCCGTCGTCGCGCTTGCCGTCCGCGCCCACCCAGCGCCCCGTCGGCCCCGAAAACCAGCGTCCCTGGTATTCCAGTTTCACCCGCGTTCCTTTTTCGAGTTTCAGCAATCGATCCACCTGCCTGTACGCGGCTTTGTATTGATCCTTATCCAGATCGGTGTGCAGCGGAACGACCCGGCCCTGCTTATCGAGCGGTATGCCTTGCGCGGGCCGGTTGGAATAAACGCCGAACGAACCGAGCACTTCCAGTTCACCGGCCAGTACGGGCGCGGCCACCTGAACCGGCGGAGCCGGCGCGGGCGCTGCGCCCACGGCAGCCGGGGTGCGCACGATGGTGATCGTCAACTCACCGTCGTTATCGGCCAGACCCGCCATGGTGCCCGCTTCGTTGAAGCGAAAACTGAGCTTGCCGGCGGCCTTGGCCACAAAAGACCGCCCGGCTCCGATGTAGAAGGGTTCGCTTTCCGCGATGCGCGCGATCAGCGTCTCGGCGAAAAATTCGTGGCCTTCCTCATCCTTATTCACCAGCCGAAAGTTGGGCGTGCCCTTCTCACCCGGGCCTTTATCCGGAAACCACGCGCGCATCGGCGCATTGCCTGTCCATTTGCCGGCCGCGGAAACGGTAAGCCGGTCGCCCGCCGCCACCGTCACGCCCGAATCGCCCCAGTCGGTTTTGGCGCTGAGCTTGAAGACGGTCTCTTGCGGCTGGAGGGCCTTCCATTCGGCTTGGGCCCGCTTGATCGCGTCGGCAACCTTTTTATTTTCCGGGTCGAGGCGCTGGGCATCCTCCAACAGTTTCAAGGCTTCCGTCCATTTGTGCTCATTGAAGAGCGTTTCGGCCTGAGCAAGCAGCGCCGCCGCATGGGCTTTGGCACGGCCGGCTCGAGCCGTTTCCAAGCCAAGCTTTGTGTCCGGCGTCGCCTTTCCGATCAACTGCTCCGCCTCTAGGTAGGCCTGCTCCGCGGGTTCCCATTTCTGGGTTTCCAGCAGCTTGCGGGCGCGGCTCAGCGCGGCCTCGATAGCCGAAACACGGCTCGACTCGGCTTTGGCTTTCGCAAGCATTTGTTCGGCCAGCGCACGGCTAGGATCGGGCAGTTCGCCCAACTGTTCCATACCCAGTTCCAGCGTCTTTTGAATACCCGCCCAATCGTTGGCCATGGCCGGGGCCGTAGCCATGCGCAGTGCGTTCTGAAACGCCTCGGTGCGTTTACGCCGATCTTCCGCTGAGAGGTTCTCTTGTTTGGCCTTCCAGGCCGTGTTCACCGCTTCCTGCCGCGTTTGCAGGTCTGGCTTCATGGTATCGACCAGGTCGGGCAGCTTCTTCTCGGCATCGCCGCGCCCGATGAATACGGCATTCTCGAGCCGCTTGAGCGCCTCCTCGGGATTATTTAGCGCAAGCGCTGCGTCTGACGCTTTCAGTTCCGCCGTGAACTCGAAGGCCCGCTTCTCCAACACCTCGATGCGCGCATCGAGGGCCGCGAACTCGGGGAACCCGGCCGCGGTGAACGCGGATTGATACCGCTTCCGCTGCAAATGAGCGCCCATCCAATCGACCGGTCCGACGCCCCGCCGAAGGTCCGGCGCGTACCTCGGCGGCCGCGCCAGCGCGGCTTGAAGTTCTTCAATGAGCTGTTCGAGCCTTTCGATTTCGGTGGGCGGCGGCGCCATCGCGGCCTGCAACTCCAACAGGGACTGACCCAAGGTCTCCCGCGCGCGCTGCAACGCCGCAACGTCCCCGGGCGGAGCGTCCCGCGCCGCCTGCAAAGCACGGTTCCAGTTGCGTTCGGCGTTCCAGCGAGCCTTAAGTTTGCGCCAGCGTTCGGACGCGGCGCCTCCGGCGGCTTCGACGCGAACCCCCAGCGCCGCGTTGCCCGGCGTTTCGAGATCCCATTCGTTCAGCTCGATCAAGCGTTCGGCCGCTTCCAGTTCTACGGCCAGTTCGGCTTGCTCCAGGCGCTGCGCGAGGACCGTGCTCGCGCCGTTCAGCCGGGCCGCCAGTCCGGAATCGCCGGCCTGCTCTCGCGCCGCGGCCTC
This sequence comes from Planctomycetota bacterium, assembly GCA_045863855.1. Lineage (GTDB taxonomy): Bacteria > Planctomycetota > SZUA-567 > H5-PLA8 > H5-PLA8 > H5-PLA8. The sequence goes on from BTVV01000065.1 coordinate 20,940, forward strand.
CAGCTCATTTCGAAGATTCTGAAAGCGCTCGGCCGGTATATCCCTCACGGCGGCTTCGACGATAAGCGCCTCGGCATGCGCACGCCGTTCGGCCAAACCATGGCGCGCCTCCCTTTCCTGCCGCTCGCGTTCGGCTTTCTCTTTCGCGTCGCGTTCCGCCTGGGCCAGCTTCTCGCGCTTGGCGCTCTCGGCCGGATCGAGATCCTCCATTTTGGCCGGCTGCAGCGGCGGATAACGGTTCTGGTACCACCATCCCGCTCCCCCGGCCAACGCCAGCAGGCCAAGCGCCGCTAGGGCAAGCCCCGCGCCGCCGCGCCGAACGGGAGCAGGCTGAACCTGGATCGCAGGCGCGGGTCCGGCGGACGGTGGCAGCGAGGTGGCCGGCACGGGGGTCGCGGTCGGCGGCAGCGTAGGCGGGAGCGGCGTCAAGGGCGGGATTTTAGGCGGGACCGGCACGGGTCCCGAGGCGCCGCCTTGCAGCGTGACCGACGGCAACGGCGTCGTGACGAGAGCCTGGCGGCATTCGGCCAGTTCCGCACGCAATGCATCGGCGTCGTCGTAACGCGCTTGCGGCTCCTTGTTCAAGCATCGATCCAGCACTGCGGCGGTGGCTTCCGATACATCCGGGCGCAAGTTGCGCACCGGCGTGTGCGGAGACTGCACCGTATCCATCATGACTTTGGTCAACGAAGTGCCGGCGAAGGGCGCCCGGCCGGTGAGCAGCGCGTAAAGCGTCGCGCCGATGCTAAAGACATCGGCGGGCTTGCCGGCATGCTTGGCGTCGATCGCCTGCTCAGGCGCCAAATACCCCGGCGTGCCCATCATCGCCTGCGAACCGGTCAGCGACTGGCTCAAGTCTTCGCTGCGCGCGAGCCCCAAATCGGCGATCTTGGAGCCCGCGAAGTCGTACACAGCACCCTGCGTCCGCGCACGCGGGATCAAGATGTTGTCGGGCTTCAGATCGCGGTGAATGACCCCTTGTTTGTGCGCGGCGCTCAAGCCCAGGCACGCCGCTTCGAGTATTTCCAAGGCCACCGCTTCGTCCAAGCCGTTGCGTCCGCGATCGCGCTGCATCCGCAAGTACGACCCCGCCGAGACGCCGTTAACGAATTCCATGACCAGAAAAAAGAGCCCGTTCTCTTCGTTCACATCCAGCACGCGGACCAAGTGCGGCGACTGCACCTGCGCCGCGACCTGTGCTTCGCGGAAAAAGCGTTCGACCAGTTCGGGTTGGCGGTCGGCGAGATGGAACGGGAGCACCTTGACCGCGACTTCCAGCCGCAGGCGCGGATGAATCCCGAAGTAGACGGCGCCCATGCCGCCCTGGCCCAACTTGGCCAGCAAGGGGATGCCGGACAGCGAAGGAAAGGTCCGGGATTCGATCGCCAGGCGCGACGCGGCCAGCAGGAGTTTGTCCGCGTTCAGATCCTCGATCGGGACCGAGGGCCGCTTGAGCAGATCGGCGGTGCCGGCACGAACGCCCTGCGTCGTCGACGCGGAGGGCGGCGGCGAGAGGGGCGGCGTCCGCGGCGGCGGTGAGCCTCCCTGGAATGGATCGGACCCTTCGGACACGCGGCTATCCTAAACCCGCGGGCCCCAATACGGAAGCCGCAACGGGCGCGGCCCGAATCCCGATTGGCGCTCGACGAAAGCGAGCTTAGACTGGTGCACTTTCACGATTCCCGATGCGGCCATCCGGCGAAGGTTCAAAGCAGTGGCCCTCACTAGCGCTCCGATTTCGCATTCCCGATCTTCGTCCTGGCGCGCGGTCGCGCTCTGGATATTGCTCGCCGTCGGCGTTGTCGGTTACGGCGTGCGCTGCGTGCGGCACGGACGCTGGGAACCGCCCAAGCCCGGCGCGACCGCGAAGGAAGAACGCCACCGCGACCGCGGTACGGACTTCACCGCGTACTATTCCGCGGGCGAATTGGCCCGCAAAGGCGAGAACATCTACGACTGGCGCGCATCCTCGACGCCGCGCCGCCCGTTTATCTACCCTCCGCTCTTCGCGGTCTTCCCCATGGCGCCGCTCTCGCTGCTGCCGCACAACGCGGCCTTGGGCGTCTACTATGCGATTAACGTTGCGCTCCTGCTGGGCTTGTTGTGGCTGCTGCGGAAGTTGCTCTGGCCGGCCGAAATCGAAGCGAAATCATTTTGGCGGCAGCCGGCGGTGGGACTGCTGCTCGCGGTGCTGATCTGTGGGCGCTTTCTGGACAGCAACTTCGTGCTTGGGCAAGCCAACCTGTACGTAGCCTTCCTGGCGACCTTGGGTCTCTATCTGATGGCGCACGGAAAGACGGCAGGCAGCGGATGGGCGATCGCCCTTGCCACAACCTTTAAGGTCACCCCGGGACTCTTTGGGCTTTACTTTCTTTGGGCTCGGCGCGGCTGGGCGATGCTGGGTGGCGCGCTGGGCTTGGCGGTATTCCTGCTCGTGCTTCCCGGTTTCTGGCTGGGCTTCGAACGCAACTTGGAGCTTCTGGACGCATACTTGGGACATGTAACGAAGCGCGCGGCCGCCACGGAACATGCGGAGTCGGAATCGAACGGCGGCGAAGGCGATGACGAAGATGCGATCGAGATCGGCTGGGGTGGAAATATCGAAGCCGCTCGCGCCGGACCCAAACGCGGCGTCGGGATCGCGCTGCGCGGGACCCTGCTTAAGCTGCTCACCGAACCGCCGCCGCCTCCGGCTTCGCACGCGCGCAAGGATAAAGAACGCCCGGCGGTGAACATCGCGGCGCTGGATCCCGCATGGGTGGTAAAGCTCGCGGCCGTACTGGCGCTGTTGGTGCTCGGGGCGGTCGTGGCGCTTACGGCGCCGAAATGGGCGCGCGCCGGACCCGAAATGCTGGCGCTTTCGTGGGGCCTGGTGGCCGCGGCAATGCTGCTGATTTCACCGCTGACGCGCAAGGCTCATGCGGTGGTCCTGCTAATCCCGGCCGTGGCGCTAATCGCCCTGTTGCAACGCGGCCTCTTGCAAGGCGCGGCGCGCAAGGCAGCTTGGGCGGCCTTGGTCTTTTTGGGTAGCGCCGGGCTGCTCTCTTCGCCTGAAATCGCGGGCGACACGTGGAGCGAGGTGCTGCATTCGGCGGGCTTGTTTACCTGGGCGACCTTGGGGCTGTTCGCGGCGGTCGCATGGGCGTTGTGGTCGCGGCGTGCGGCGGCGATTGAAGCGGGGCAAAGCGGCGCGCGGACGGTAGAATAGCTATTACCGTGGAGTTCAGGACGCAGGGACGATTTCATGCCGGCAGAGTTGTTGTTGGGCGGGCCCTTGGCGCAGACGCTACGCGAGGAGATCTCGCGAACGTGCGCCGATTTGGCGCGGCAGGGCCGGCAGGTCTGCCTGGCCACGGTACTCGTCGGCGCGAAGCCCGAGTCGGTCATGTACGCCCGCAGCCAGGAACAGGCTTGTAAAGAAGTAGGCATGGAGTTCAAGCTTTGCACGCTGCCCGAAGCGATCACACAGGCCGCACTGGTCAACGAAATCCAGGCCCTGAACGCCGACCCTACCGTGAACGGGATCATCCTCCAGCTACCGCTGCCTGCGCGCATCGACGCGCAAGCCGTGCAGCGGGCCATCGATCCGCGCAAGGATGCCGAAGGCGTGCATCCCGTCAACCTGGGGTTGCTGGTGTACGGCGTAACCCAATGCGCGCCCTGCACCGCCATCGCCAGCTATCACTTGCTGAAATCGCTCAACCTCGATCTGTACGGCAAAGAAGCCGTGGTCGTCGGCCACAGCCAGATCGTGGGCAAGCCCATGGGGCTGCTGCTGCTGCACGACTTCTGCACGGTAACGACCTGCCACGTGGCGACGCGGGATCTGGCCGCGCACACGCGGCGTGCGGACATCCTGGTGGTCGCCGTTGGCAAAGCGCGCTTGGTCAAGGCCGAGATGGTCAAGCCCGGCGCGATCGTGATCGACGTGGGCGTCAACCGCGTGCCCGTGCTCAAGCGCAATGGCAAGCCGGCTCTTGATGCCGTAGGCCAGCCGCGAAGCAAGACCGTGGGCGATGTCGACTACGCGCCGATCCGCGAGATCGCTTCGTGGATCACGCCCGTACCCGGCGGCGTTGGACCGCTGACGACCACCATGCTGCTGCGCAATGTCGCGCAGGCCGCCCGCATTCGGTTGCAGGAAGACCGCCGCGAACACCCCGAGCCGCCGACAGCTTGGCTGCCATTCGAACGTTGAAAGAACCCCTCGCACGCTTTAACTCGCGCGTTTGCTTAGGGATCTGGCGCTTCTGCGGGTAAGCCGGGAATATAAGATGGATCGTTCTTAAAGCGTTCGCGGCCGTGCATCCAGACGCGAGCGATCCGGCCTCCAGGCATAAACTCGAAGCGGACTTCCCGCTCTTGCCCGTCCTTGCCCCAGACGCGATACAACGCGAATTGGTCGGGATCGTACGTTCCGGTGGGCTGGCGCTCCCAGCGTGGCCCCCAAGCAACGTTATTGACGGAGCCTTCCCGCCGCGCGACTTCCTCCATGTTTGTCCAACTCAATAGGTCCACGGCGCGGCGGTAATCGGCTCGGTGCATGGCGTCGAGTAACTCTTCGGCGGCGTGGCGGGCTTGAGCGGGACCGCTTGCGAAAAACAGGAATCCTGCGGCTGCGGCACAGACTGCCAAAGCAGCGAGAAGTATCCAACGCGATCGAGAATTCATGCGCCGGGTATTTCCTTCGAAGCTTAGCCAACACCTAAAATTGAAAAGGTGGCCGGCTGGACGCCACGTTAGGGCGAAACTGTCGCGACGATTTTACACCAGACGATCAATCGATCTTGCCTAAGATCTACAAGGCCGTGGATCTTAACATGGCCTCGAAGCCGCCGACGGCCAGTCTGGCGTCCAAGGGTTGAAGCGTTCCCGCGCGAGATCCGGCCCGGTTCGTTCGGCCATCCCCTTCTCTGAAAGCCAGTTGCACCGGCTTCCATAATGGTGCATTAAAGACCCCACGGAGACCGTCTCCTTACTTATAACCAGGATGCTGCTCAACGCGCATGGCCACCGGACTCGGCATCGACATCGGCTCGCAATGGATCAAGGTGGTCCAGGTGCGCTGTTCGGGCGCCCAAGTCACCGTAACCGGTGCGATGCGTATTCCACGCCCCGGCGGTGGACTGGACTCGGGCGAAGAGAACGAAGGCGCCACCGTCGTTCCCCCTAATCTGGGCCAGGAATTGGCCAAGGCGCGCCTGCGCCGCACCGGCACGGTGGGCATCACCGGCCGAGACGTAAACTTGCGCTACATCACGACGCCGCCGATTCCGCCGGACAAGCTGCGCATGTACGTAGACATGCAGCTTGGCGACAAGATGGCCGGTGCCGGCAAAAAGGGCTCCGAACCGCCCGCCGTCACTTACGATTACCGCATACTGAACATTCCCACGGGGCTCTCCGGCGACTTGGTGGTAATGGCCGGGGTGGCCAAGAACGAGTTTCTCTTTGGCACCTTCGCGGCGCTCAAGGAAGCCAAAGTCGATGCGACCCGCACGACGCCTTCCGCGTTCGGCCTGGTCCATGCGTACCTGCGCACGCAGCAGATCCCCGAGAACGAGACGGTGGTGCTGGTGGATGTCGGCCACGAGCACATGGAGATCGCGATCCTGCAGGACCGCAGCCTCTATTTCGCGCGAAGCGCGCCCGGCGGCGGCAAGAAATTCGATCAGGCGCTCGACAAGCTCCTGAATCTAGGCGGGGACCGCATTCAGGAATACAAGCATCACCGTGCGAAGCTGCATCCCGATGGGACGAAGATGAACAGTCCGCAGGAACTTCAGTTCCAGAAGGCGCTCAAAGAGGCGGCCGACGGCATCGCCAACGGGATCCGCTCGGCGGTGATGTTCTGCCGCACCTCCGCGAAGCTGAAGAACCTCGACTACCAGCGCATTTACCTCTCGGGCGGCGGCGCGCGGCTGGCGGGGTTGCGGGATTACCTCGAATCCAAGACCAAACGCCCGGTACACATTCTCGATCTGTATACGGGTTTGGACCTGCGCAAGCTCGACGCGGAAAGCGCGCGCTGCTTCGAAGGCGAGATTCCCGACATGACCGTGGCGCTGGGCTTGGCCGTGATCGACGCCGATCCCACGAGCATTCATTTCGAACTGCTTCCTGAAGCGGTGGCGAAGCGCCGCAACTTCCTGAATAAGACGGTCTTCGCGGCAGCGGCCGGCGTGGTCTTGATGGCCGGGCTGTACATGCCTTATCAAAACGCGCAGGCCAGCCTGTCGGAAGCGGCGGCGGCCAACACGCGCTTCGAAGATGAAGTCCAGAAAGCCAAGCAGGTGCGCGGGCAGTTCGAAGCCCAGCGCCAGAAGAACATCGAACTGGCCAAGCGCCACGTCTATTACGCCAAGCAGGCACGTCTGGGACCCGTGTATCTGGAACTCTTCTCGCAGATCCGCAAGGCGGCGCCCCAAGGTATGCGCTTTCGTTGGATGGGTCCACGCGATCAGAGCGCCGATGCGCGAACCACGGGCAGCCTGAGCGCCGACTATTTCACGCAACCGCTGCGTACGGTGCGCGTGCGGGGATACTACGATACGGCCGAAATCGACGGGCCGGAATTCAATGCGCGGACCGACCGCTTCTTTCGCCGTCTGAAGGAGGTGGCCGGCGTCGAATCGATTGCGTTGGATCTGGCCTTCAAGGACACCGAGATGGGCTTGCAGCCCGGCTACAAGGGCTTCCAGTTCGATATCCGCCTCTCGGGGCCTGAAGCTCCCTTGTCCGAACCCGAAGGACCGGCCCCGGCGGGCGCCGGCGCACCGGCGCTGCTGCCGGTCAAGCATGGCGCCGATCCGGACGCGGCAAAAACGAAGCCGGCAGCGAAGTCGGAAGACGATCGGTAAACGCGCCTCCCTCGGCGGCCAAGCTGGGTGCCTGGAGCGGCGTATGGGAATGGAACCATGTTCGCGAAGAACAAATTTCTGATTTTCAGCGCATGCGCCTTCGCGGGCCTGTGGATCGTGCTGTACTTCGCGATGGTCTCCGGAACCTGGAGCGAGCGCGAAACCCAGGACGCCGACGCGCAGGCACAGTTGGAGCGATGGCTGAAGTACTACAAGAAGGGCGACGGGTTGATGCCCGTCAAAGAGGCCAATCAGGCGCTTAAAGACGAACGAACGCGCATGAACGCGGCGCTCGAGGAATTGCAGGCGCTGGAATTCGCGCCGACCAAACTGTTCCCCAAGTACACGATCACCGCGGTGGGCACCGGCGATCCGAACAACTACTTCGACCGGCAGCGCGTCGAACTGCGCGAGGCGGTCTCCAAGCGCTTGGGCCTCACGCTGGCGCCCGGCCTGGACGATTTGGGGTTCAGTGGAAATCTGACCCAGGACCCGGTGCCCCTCAATCTGCTGCGTCTCTTCGTGCTCAGCCGCTTCCTGACTTCGTCCAAAGGAGCCGGCGTCAGCGAGGTGCTGGCAATCAAGTTTCCCAAGCCCGAAGCGCTGCTTACGGGCGACGAAGCGGCCGAACTCGCCGTGGCAACCGAGAAGAAAACGGAAGCCGCGCCGGCCGGACCCAAAATACCGCGCTTGATTCAGGTGCCGCTGATCATTCAGTTGAGAGCGCCGGAGAAAAACCTCGCCCGCTTGCTCTACGAACTGCAATTGCCCAGCGAGCAGGCGCGCTCGTACTTCGCGCTGCGCGCGTACCAGTTCGAAGTGCGCGATGCCGCGAGCGGTCTGGTGGATGCCGAATTGGCAGTCGGGGCGCTTTTTCCGGAAGCGCAGTACATCGAAGAACTGAAGATTCCCTACAAGGAAGAAGACAAACCGCGCTGGCAGGTGCCAGCCGGCGGTCCTTGGGGCGGGTACTAATAAGCAGTCAAGTCAACGCACGCCGAGTGATGTAGCGATACGGCCGTACGGGGAAGAACGAAATGCAGGCGTTTTTGGATTCGCAACTGGGGCGCATACTTCTCGGTCTCGCGGTCGTCTGGACCGTGCTGGCGGCCTCGTTCAGTCCCGTGCGCCATGCCCAGTATCCCGACGAAGCGCAGATCAAGGATGCCTCGAACGTAACGGTGGAACTCGATCCGACCAAGCTCGCGACGGCCTCGAAGGAGAACTTTTACCCGGCTCAAAAGCTGGATTATTACGAAGACGGACAGATCGTCTGGGTTCCGGAGAAGAAGAAGTTCGAGTTTCAACCGATTGAGTTGGAAGTGCCCTCCGCCGGTTTGATGCGTCCAGCCATGGTCCTGCCGTCGCCGGGACCGTCGCTCACCGGCGCGCACGCACTGCCGCGCTGGGGCGATGAACTGCCGCCGATCCTGCCCCAAGCTCCGGATCCCAAGAAGTAGTCGGTGCATATCCAAATAAAACGCTAAATCATCAGCTCTTTACGCATACACGAGTTAGGCTGCGCGGCGGGTCCGTGGCGCACTGTAGGCTCGCCTCTTCCGGCGCTTGGCTGGGAGCCTCAATCGGCGTACCTTTGGGGGCAGCAACCGCCGCTCGCATAACGTCTTAAGAGGGACAGGAGCCGCTCATGCCATTGCCGGTTCGAATCATCTGCGTGCTGAGTTTGTGGGTCGCTTTCGGAGTCTGCCCGGCGCAGGCGGAGGAGCCACTTTTCGACCTGCGCAAGTACGATGAAATTCTGACCAAAGATCGGCGCGAATTGAAAGGTGAAATCCTGGGCGAAGAAGAGGGCACCATCCGCTTCCGAGTGCTCCCCAGCAGAACGATCGTTTCAGTCAAGCAGTCCGATGTGGAAAAGATCAAGCGCAAGGCCACGCTGGACACCGAGTTCGACCGGCTGGCCACTCAGCACGCCAACGATCCGCACAAGCTGGTTGAGATCTGCACGCAGGCCCTGAAGTACCAAGGCCTGGAAGCGAAGGTGCTCAAGACGCTGGAAGACAAGGCGTCATCGGGGCACGCGGCTCTGTTGGAGTTACTGGGCGAACGCCAGCTTGCGGCGCAGGAACCCGGCAAGGCCGAAGCGACGGCGCAAAAGCTCCTTGCCAAGCAGCCTTCAGGCGCGGGCTACCTGCTTTTGGGCAAGGCAAAGCTCGCGTTGGGCCAGAGCGACGCGGCGCTGGAGGCGGTTAAGAAGGCGCACGAGCAGGATTCCGAGAGCGCCGAGATCATGATCGCGCTGGCCGATGCGTACCTCGCGCGCGGCAAGCCCCAGGAAGCGCAACAGGTCTTCACCGACGTGCTGGCCAAGAGTCCAAGGCTGGCGAGCGCCCATATCGGACAAGGCCGCGTGCGCTTGCGGCAGGGCCAGATCGCCGAAGCGGAGATCAGTTTCACCCAGGCGCTCTCGCTCGAATCCGACAACTTCCAAGCCAAGCTGGGTGCGGCGGCGTGCAAGGTGCTGCGCAAAGAGTTCGACGAGGCCTATGCACTGGCCGAAGACGTCCTTCGCTACGAAAACCGCAGTGCCCAGGCTTACGGGTTGCAAGGGTATGCGCTGCTGCTCAAGGGCGACGTGACGCTCCTGCCGAGGGCGCTCGAAAAGATCGAGCAATCGCTGGTCGAAAATCCGTCCGATCCCCGCGTGAAACTGCTCCAGTCCGTGGCGCTGGATCGCGCGGCCTACGCGGATGAAGTCGCCGGCAAAGCCGCCGAAGCCGGCCCGAAGCGCGACCGCGCCGTAAAGCTGTTGGGCGATGTAGCCGCCCTCGATCCGCCGGACGATTGGATCCAGTACCTCCTGGCCGAAATGTACTGGCGCCAAGGGGATTTCGATCGCGCGCTCGGAAGCTTCAAACGCGCGGCGGAACTGGCGCCCAAGTACGCGCCCGCGCACCAGGCCGTCGGCGCGGTGGCTCTGAAGATGCATAAGTGGCAGGAAGCCGACGCCGCTTACCAGAAAGCAAGCGAACTTGATCCGGCCAGTGCGGAATACCAAGCCGGAAGAGGCCTTGCGCTCCTGGGCATGAACCGCCTTGCCGAAGCGCTCGCGGTGCTCAAGAAGGCGCGGGAACTGGACGCCACCAACGTATCGGCGCTCTGCGGGCTGGGTTACATCATGAACGCCGAGCGCAACGAACAGGCCGCGCGCACGCTCTTCCAGCAGGCTCTTGCCGCCGACGGCAATTGTTCGTACGCCGCCGTCGCGCTGAAGTCGATCTTCTCGCAGCGCCATCAGACGCTCGAATACCTCAGCTTCGACACGCCCGCGCCGGACACGTGGCAGCCGCAGGGCGGCACAAAGGTTCGCGCCGAGGTGAAGGACGGCATGCTGCGCTGGCAAGGCTTGCAGGGCCAAGGCGACAGCCGCAAACTGGAGTACCGCGCCATGCTGAAGGGCGACGATTTCCTGCGCCTGGAGGCGGACCTGTTCGCGCTCCCCAACGCCACGGCCGAACTGGGCCTTCGCCTGGCCGCGCGCAGCGGCACGGCGGTGACCTTCGAACTGGAGTTCGGCAAGGACTTGCAGGGCAACCTGGCATACCGCTACCGCGACTTCTCGGGACTGGGCAGTCAGTGGAAAGCCGTCGAACCTTGGCCGGCCAGCGGCAAGGTCCGTCTGGGCATGGCCGCCGAAGATCTGGCCAGCGGACGCGTCAGCCTCTTCGTCAACGGCATCGAGAAGGGCGCGCTGCAGCTTCAACTGCGCAAGCTCGACCGCATCACCGCCGGCGTCTTCGCCGAGGTCGCGGCGAAGCAGTCCGTCGACGCGGGCGCGGACAACCTGGCGCTCCTGATGCGCCAGAACGAGCAGGCCAGCCAAGGCCCCGCTCCGGGCGAATTGATTCCACCCGACAAGGACAAGCCATGATTCCGTTCCGCACCGCTCAGCGCGCGCCGCGCGCCTTTACGCTGGTCGAGATGCTGGTGGTGCTCGCCATCGTCGCGATCCTCGGCGGGCTGATCCTGACCGGCGTCAACGCCGCGCGGAAGCGCTCCCAAATCAACCAGACTCAGCTCATCATCACCCAGCTCGAACAAAATCTCGAAAATTACGCGTCCGATTTCAGCGAGTACCCGCCGTCCGAAGGAGACGACGGCGTCAAGGGTAACGAGCGCATGATCGAGGCGTTGAGCACCGAAGAGAAGAACGGCCCGTATATCCTGAAGAAGGAGTTCCACTTCAGCGACGTGAACCACAACGGGCTCAAGGAAGTTCTGGACGCGTGGGGCAAACCGATCCACTACATTCATCACAAGGACTACGACCGCACGCCGCCCAACAAGCGAACCTTCCGGCTCTTCTCGGCCGGACCCGACGGCCGCCTCGATCCGCTCGATCCGCAGAGCGACGATGTCGTGAATTGGAATAAAGCCGAGGCGGACGAGCAATGACGCGATCGAGCCCGAAGGTCCGCGGCATCACCTTGATCGAACTCCTGGTGGTGCTCGCGATCGTCGGGGTGTTGCTCGGCCTGGGTGCCATGAGCTTCCTGCGCATCTCGAGGAAGCACAAGGAAGAGGGCGTATTGGGCAGCGTCGAGACGGCCCTGCGCGTGGCGCGCAACACGGCGTTGACCACGCGTGCGCCCGCGTTCGTCGAACTGGACAATACATCCAGCCCGCCGCGCGTCGCCGCGTGGTCGTATCGCCTGGAAGGCTACTGGCACTTCGAGAAAGTTGGGTACGAATCCGGCGGCGCGTACGGCTTGCAAGCGCTGATCCACGGCTGCGAATCGGCCGAAGGAAAGGTCGGCAAATGCCTCAGCCTCGTCGCTGCAGGCGCGCGCGGGCAGCCCGTCACCGGATACGCCGACCTTGGCGAAGACACCGCGTGGGATCTTTCCGACGGCGGGTATCTCGAAGCCTACATCTTCGGCTACTACCCCTTCCAAGGCCCGCAGTATGTCTTCGCGAAGAAGAACTGCTATTCGTTGGTCATCGACCGCGGCGGCATCCTCGTCGGCAACGTGGGCTCGACGCAGGTCCGCGCGCCGAATTTCGCCATTCCGCCGCTGCGCTGGACCAAGGTTGCCTTCGCCTGGGATAAAAATTCCACGCGCCTGCTGATCGACGACGCCATCATGGCCGTCGGACCGGGCGAACAGACGCCGGTCGAACAGGAATCGCTGACGGTCGGACACGAAAGTGCGCCGTTTTTAGGACGTATCGATGAAGTGCGCATCC
>BTVV01000066.1:0-32669 GCA_045863855.1 Planctomycetota bacterium
GGCCCATCCGCCGCGTGCGGCTCCAGGCTTCGCTCCAAAGCGCGAAGGGCGATCCGGACCGTCCACCCGAGGGCTACACGCAGCATCCGCCGCGCGCGAAACTCGAAGCCGCGACCGTGCTGGAAGGCGCGTGGTCGACCGTCGACGAACGCATCGCGCCGCTGCACAAGGACGGCTGGCACTTCAGCCTCAACGGCGAGTACACCGTCCCGTCGGCGGGGGGCGCGGAGGCCGTGTTCGTGCGCGTGAGTTCCGAGCTGCCGGGGTGGGAGGTGCGCGCGGGCTTGAGTTGTCTGCTCGACGACGCGCCCGCCGGCTTGCCGCCGCTGGAAGTCGTGCATCGCTGGACCGAAGCGAACGCGCAGCGTGAATACCGAGTCGAACTGCCCGCCGGCATCGTGGCGCACGGCTACCGCGTGCCTACGGGCGCCGGACCGGTCGAAGACGTGGAAGTGGAGTGGCGGGTGGCGAGCGCGCGGGGTTAGCGGCGCTTCGAATCTGGCCATCGACTTACGTAGGGGGGCATGTCGCGCATCCGTGTTCCTGCTCCAAGCATGCCAAATGCCGGCGCATGTCTTCGAGCGTCGAAACGTTCGCCGGATCGTCCTCGCAATTGCGCGTTTCCCCCCGGGTCGGCAGCCAGATCCACCAGCGACTCGCGCCGGATTCCGCTGTCGTACAGGGCATACTTGTGCCGGCCGGTCAGAGCCATGCGGCCATGGTTGCATTCTAGGTACAAAGCTTCGCGCCCTTCCGCCCACGCGCGAACGCCGCGCCGGGCAGGCCCGGATCGGGCGGCAAGCAGACGGGGTTCGTGCAGTACGCGCGCTCGATGCGGCAGCCGATCGCGACGAGGCGGTCCATGGACGGCGTCCGGACAAACGGGTTGCCCGCGCAGCCGAGCATCGTGGCGCTTTGCTGATCGGTCATGAGGTAGAGCAGACGGGGGCGCTTCGACAAGGTGGACATACGTTCGCGAGCCCCGCGGCATGAGGTGAAGGAAAAGCCGGCGATCAAACTTCATGACGAACTTCGTATGCATCGTCGCTTGTCATGCATGATCCCCATAAACGCTCATTCGCCCTGCAAGAGCGCCACCGCCTGACGGTGCATGGGCGGCGTGACGGGGCCGTCCAGGAGCGGATCGCTCGTCCGGCGCATGTGGCGGCCCAACCGGCCTTGCAACTCGCGCTGCACTTCGGCGAGAGCCGGATCGCCGAAGCGGTTCTTCCGTTCCCAGGGATCGCTTTCCAGATCGTAGAGTTCGGCCAAGGGCATGGACGCGGCGCCGGGATTCGGCGAGCCGCTGGGGTACGCGCGCGGGCGCCAAGTCTGTGACGGATCGTACACCGCCCGGCCGGGCGTGAAGTTCACGATCAGCTTGTACCGCTCGGTGCGCACGCTGCGGATCGGCAGGTACGCGCCCAAGTACGTCTGCTCGGCGAAGACCTCCTCGCGCGGCGTGTAGCGCTCTCCGTCCAGCAGCGCGCGGAACGACCGGCCCTCCGCGTTCGACGGAACGGCGACGCCCAGCGCTTCCAGCCAGGTGGGGACGGCGTCCACGTTGCTGACCATCTCGCGGAGCACACGCCCGCCGTGCCAGCCGGCGCGCGAAGGCAGGCGCAGCATCAGCGCCGTCTGCAGGCCGGGTTCGTAGCAGGAGGCCTTGGCGCGCGGGAACGCAATGCCGTGGTCGGTGGTGAAGACGACCAGCGTGTTTGCGGCAAGGCCCAACGCATCCAGTCCCGCGAGCAGCCGCCCGAACTGCTCGTCCATGTGCCGGATCGCGCCTTGTAATTCGGCGAGTTCCTCGCGCGCCGACGGCGTATCCTGCAGGAACGGCGGCACCCAGACGCCGCGCTCGGAATCGGGCTGAAGGTGCTCGCCCAGAAAACCGATGCGGTCGGGATCGTCGCGCGTGGACTTCATGCGGTGCGGTTCGGCGGTACCGGCCTGCAAGTAGAACGGCCGCCCCGCGTTCTTGAATTCGCCGAGCATCCCCAACGCCGCGTCCACGACCTCGGCCGCTTTGTTGGGCTTGACGTAGCGTTCGAAGCCGCAGCGCTCCGGGCCCGAGCGCGTCTCGTGAACCACGCCCACCGCGCCGGTGGCGTAACCGGCCGCTTGAAGATGCTGAGCGAGGTGGCGCTCGGACGGGAGTAGATCCCACTGGAAGTTCGCGTGGCAGAGCCCCATCACCCCGGTGCTGTGCGGATAGCGTCCGGTGAAGAGTGCGGCACGTGACGGACTGCAAATCGGCGACGTGCAGAAGCTGCGCGCGAAGCGTACTCCCTGCGCGGCGAAAGCGTCGAGGTTCGGCGAATGCACCGTTTCCACGCCGTAACAACCCAGATACTGGCCCAGATCGTGGCAGTGGAATACGAGAAGATTCAAGCGTTCGGACATGAGCATCCTTTCGATGGATGGTCTATGCCCGCACTATACCTCTTGCACTTCGTGAATCGGAAGTGGGTGGGCGCGAGTCCCCGAACTGATGCGACCGGCACAACAATAGGAAGTTCAAACCTGATCGAGATTTGCGTGCGTTCATCCGCCGGATGCGGGCGATGAAAAGCACATTCGATGCAAGGATAGCATTAACTCAGTACGCGCGCGCCCGCCGCCACGCCACCGAAGACCCCGGCCAGCAGCATCGGCAGACAGCCCGCCGGCGGCTTAGGCATCGGAATCGGAAGCTGCAGCGCCGTGGGGTCGAAGGTCGAGCAGGAGACTTCGGCGATTTTGCGCTTCCCTTCCTCGAGCTTCGTCCAATGCAGCTCGACCTTCTCGGGCACCACGGGCGAACCGGCGGCCGTCTGACCCGGATAGCTGATCACCATCTCGTTGCCGGGCAGGCTGTGCTTCAACCCTTTGCGCGGCTGCGCATCTCCGGGCACCACGAGCTGCAAATCCAGCTCGAGCGCCTTGGCAAGCGCGCTGGGCCATTCGAGGCCCAAAGGCTTCTTGAGCACCACGTCGAGCCGGCCCGTCTCGGGGCCCTTGGCGATCACGCGGCAGGTCACGAACTCCACGTCCGCCGTACCGCCCGTCCACCGGATGCTCGCCTTCATCTTCGTTGCGCCTCCGCCGGCGGGCAACGTCCCGTGCGTCGTTTCGGCTTGTGCCGAACCGGGAGTGACCGCCGGATGTCCAAGTTGTCCGCCCCGTTGTAACGCCAATGCCCGCAGGATCAAGAACCGTGCGGAGCCGTCCGGAAAGGGGGCTTGCTTCCGCCCGAGGATTCGGCTATAAACGCATGCGCACTCGATTGAGCATTAGTAAATAAGGGAATCGGAACGCATGGCTCAGCGCATTCGCATGGCCGACATCGCTTCCAAGCTGGGCGTCAGCCGCACCACCGTCTCCCGCGTGCTCTCCGGAAAAGGCGTGGCCTTCCGCATCGCGCCCGAAACCGCCGAACGCATTCTAAAGGAAGCCGAGAAAGTCGGCTACCAGCCCTCGCAACTGGCCCGCGGCCTGCGCACGGCCTTCTCGCGCACGCTGGGCCTCCTCGTCAGCGACATCTCCAACCCCTTCTTCGCCAACATCGCCTGGGCCGCCGAGCAGGCCGCCGAACAACAAGGGTTCGCGGTGATCGTGGGCTCCAGCGGCGAAGACCTGAAACGCGAACGCGCGTACGTGAACAACCTGATCAGCCGCGGCGCCGACGGCTTGATCGTCGCGCCCGCCGGCCCCGATTACGAACACCTGGCCGAATTGCAGCGCGACGGCTACCCCTTCGTCACGCTCGACCGCGTCTTCGAAGACCTCGACTGCGACTGGGTGGCTGTGGACAACCAAGGCGCCGCGCGCGGGCTGTGCGAAGCGCTGGCCGAGCACGGTTGCAAGCGCATTGCGTTTCTGGGCGGGCGCATGGAAACCAGCACCGCGCGGTTGCGCCTGGAAGGCTACCGCGCGGCCCTGCGCGGCGCGGGCATGTCCTTCGACCAGGCGCGGGTTCACCTGAGCGACTTCAGCGTCGAATCCGGCCGGCGCGGCGCCGAGCAGTTGCTCAAGCTGCCCGTCCCGCCCGACGGCATCTTCTGCGCGAACAACAAGATTCTCTTCGGTTGCCTCGACCGCCTGGCAAGCGCGCCCCAAGAGCCTTGGGCCGCGCTGCCCATCGCAAGCTTCGACGAAACCCCGTTCATGAAAGTGCTGGGCCGGACGCTCGTGGTCGCCGCGCAACCCGAACACAAGATCGGCGCGCGCGCGGTCGAACTGCTCTTGAAGCGCATCCTTTCCGGACCGCCCGGCAGCCCGCGCATGAACAAGCCGTACACCCATGACCTGCTGCAGACGGAACAGAAGAAGTTCGGTTTCTAACTCGATGCACCGCGGAGGCGCAAAGCACGCAGAGAACGTCGAGACCGGGTGAACGGCTACGAGTGCCTTTGCTGTAAAGGTATCGCGGGCGTCTCGCCCGCACGTCCTTTCCCGGTCCTGCCTTTCGCTGCGTCCTCCGCTCCTCAGCGGTGAAGCTTTTTTACGAAAGGGTCGCTTCCATGGCCAAAATCGGCATCCTCAGCTTCTCGGACGGACGGGCCTTCGTGCACAAGAATCTCGTGCAGATGCTCAAGGGCTTCGAAGAGCGCCTGGTCAAGCGCCTGACCAAGGCCGGGCACGAAGTGGTCACCGCGAAGCAGGTCTGGACGAACGCGCTGGCGACGAGCGAGGCGAAGAAGCTCGCCAAGGCCGGCGTGGAGTGCACGATCTTCAATTACGCGGTCTGGTGCTTCCCGCACTTCACGGCGCTGGCCAGCCGCTTCGCGCCGGGGCCGATCCTGGCTTTCGGCTGCATCAACCCCAAGTTCCCCGGCATGGTCGGACTGCTCGCGGGCGTCGGCGGCCTGAATCAGTTGGGCGTCCGCTACGACCGCGTCTTCGGCGAAATCGAGGACGAGAAGGTCTTCGCGCAGGTCCAGGCCTTCGTCGCCGCGGCGCACTGCGCCAACTCGCTCAAGGGCCAGACCTACGGCCTCGTCGGCGGGCGGCCCATGGGCATGTACACGGCGGTGAGCAACACCGACCAGTGGATGAGCCAGTTCGGCGTGGACGTGGAGCACATCGACCAGTGGGAGATCGTACGCCGCGCTCCGAGCATCGACGCCAAGCAAGTGACGAAGGCGCGCAAGTGGCTCGAAAAGCACGTGGGCAAGATCGAATACGACGGCAAGCAGCTTACGCCGGAACTGCTCGAACGGCAGATCCGCAGCACCGAGGTGATGAAGCAATTGATCCGCGAATGGAACCTCGATTTCAGCGGCATCAAGGCGCAGCCCGAACTGACCACGCATTGGTGCACGATGGACGTGACCGAGGCTTTCCTGAACGATCCTTACGATTGGGACGGCCCGCACGAGCCGCACGTCTGTTCGACCGAAGCGGACATGGACGCGGCGCTGACGATGCAGATCTTCAAGCTCCTGACCGAAGTGAAGGAGCGGCGCGCGACGCCGGTCCTCTTCGCCGACGTGCGGCATTACTTCGAAGCGGAAGGCGTCTTCGATCTGGTCAACAGCGGGCAGCATGCGACCTACTTCGCCAAACGCAGCTTCAAGCACACCGAGAATCTGCCGCACGTGCGCTTCCGGCCCGAAGGATTCTACTTCCCGGCGGGCGGCGCGAGCGTGATGCACCTGGCCGAGCCCGGCAAGCTCACCTTCGCGCGCCTCACGCGCCGCGACGGGAAGTATTGGATGGCCATATTGCGCGGCGAATTCGTCCGCTTCGGCGAGAAGAAAGATTGGGAACTCGTCAACGCCGTGCAGGACAACTGGCCGCACGCCTTCGCCAAGTTCGACTGCCCGGCCGAGACTTTCCTGCAGACCTACGCCAGCAACCACATCCACGCGGTCTACGGCGATTACGTGGACGAACTGGTTAAGGTCTGCAAGCTGACCAACGTGGAGCCGGTGGTGCTGAAGTGAGCTGCGGTTGGGTTTGCTTAAGCAAAGCCGTTCGGACCCGGTAGTATTTCAGCGCTCTCAGCGGTGAGATTGAACCGGGGATCGACATGCCTACGTCACACGGACGCGTCATCGTCGTCGGCAGCACCAACACCGATCTGGTCGTGCATTGCGAGGCGCTCCCCGAAGGCGGCGAGACCGTCCTCGGTGGCGATTTGCTTACCTTTGCCGGAGGCAAAGGCGCGAACCAGGCGGTCGCGGCGGCGCGCGCGGGCGCGAAGGTCCATTTCATCGGCGCGTTCGGCGACGACGCCTTCGGTCGCGCGCGGCGCGCGGACCTCGAGAAGGAAGGCGTCGACTGCTCGGGCTGTGTGACCAAGAAGGGCGTCCCCAGCGGCGTGGCCCTGATCGCCATCGGATCGGGAGGCAAGGGCAAGCGAAAAGCGAAAGCCGAGAACCAGATCGTCGTCGCGCCCGGCGCGAACATGCGCCTGACGCCTGCCGACGTGAAGCGCGGCTTGCCCAAAAACCTGACCATCCAGGACGCGCTTGTCTGTTCCTTGGAAGTGCCCTTCGACGCGATCGCCGTGGCGCTTGCCGCCGCCCGCACCGCGCATTGTTCCACCATTCTCAACCCGGCGCCCATGCCGCCGAAGGGCTTGCCCGATGCGCTGCTGCGCCACCCGCATTTCCTGACGCCCAACGAATCCGAATGCGCCGGCATCCTGGGCCTCCCGCACGGTTCGCCGGCGATCCCCACGCGCGGTCCGGCCAAATTGAAAAGCATCGCGCAACGCTTCCAAACCTTGGGCTACCCCATGCTGCTGATCACCTGCGGAGCCCGGGGCGTCGATCTCTGCGACGGCGACCACTACGCGAAGAATTTTTCGCGCGCGCCCAAAGTCCAAGCGGTGGATACCGTCGGCGCCGGCGACTGCTTCAACGGCTGCCTGGCCGCGCATCTCTCGTTCGACGACCATGCGGACGTCAATCGAGCCGTCGATTTCGCGGTTGCCGCCGCCGCCCTGAAAGTCACGCGCCACGGCGCGCAAGCCGGCATGCCGCGGCGCGCCGAAATCCTGCGCATGCTCAAACGGATGAAGTAGGCCCCGCCGCCCGTACCATGCAATTCCGCTCTGCTCCGGTTACGCTCTCGCCATGGCTCGTGCGTTCAACGTCATGCCCATGACCCGCGAAGGCACCCCGCGTTCCGAGCGCGGCGCGCTGGGCGATCCGCCGCCGCGCAAGGCCACGCTCCAATCGGCCTGGCGCGAAGCGCGCGAATTGATCTGGGCGCACCGCCGCCGCATGGCCCTGGGCATGTTGATGATGGTCGCCAGCCGCCTCTGCGGGCTGGTCCTGCCGGCCTCGTCCAAGTTTCTGATCGACGAAGTAGTAGGAAAGAACCGCCACGAACTCCTGCTGCCGCTCGCCCTTGCCGTCGCCGCGGCGGCGCTGATGGATGCGGCCTGCGGCCTCGTACTGGCGCGCGTCCTGGGCCTCGCCGCGCAGCGCGCGATCACCGACATGCGCAAACGCATCCAGGAGCACATCGTCCGCCTCCCGATCCACTACTTCGATTCCACGCAGACCGGCGTCCTGATCTCGCGCATCATGACCGACGCCGAAGGCATCCGGAACCTCGTCGGCACGGGGCTCGTCCAGCTTGTCGGCGGGCTCTTCACCGCCGTCCTGGCGCTGGCCGTGCTGATGTACCTCAATTGGCAGCTCACGCTCATCACCTTGGCCATCCTGATCCTTTTCGGCGGCGTGATGGCCGTGGGCTTCACGCGGCTGCGCCCGCTCTTCCGCGAACGCGGCAAAATCCAGGCCGAACTCACCGGCCGTTTGGGCGAATCCCTCAGCGGCGCGCGCGTCGTCAAGGCCTACACCGCCGAAGGGCGCGAACGCCTCGTCTTCGCCCAAGGCGCGCACCGCCTCTTCCGCAACGTGGCCATGGCCGTCACCGGCATCTCGGCCATCCAAGGCTTCGCGACGCTGGTCATCGGCGTCATCGGCGGCGTACTGATTTACTTCGGCGGCGGCGCCGTGGCCGCCGGAACCATGACCCTCGGCGATTTCATCGCCTACATCTTCTTCACCGGCTTGATGGCCATACCGATCATCAACATCGCCAACGTGGGCACGCAAATCAGCGAAGCCTTCGCCGGGCTCGACCGCATCCGCGAGGTCCTCGCCATGGCCCGCGAGAACGAAGGCGACGCCCTACGCGCCGAGGTGCCCGGCGTGCGCGGCGACGTGGACTTCGAGGACGTTTGGTTCGAGTACGAGCCCGGCGTGCCGGTCCTTAAAGGAGTGAGTTTTCATGCGCCCGCCGGAAGCACCACCGCGCTGGTGGGCAGCAGCGGGAGCGGCAAGAGCACCTTGATCGGCCTCGTCATGGCCTTCCATCGGCCCACGAAAGGCGCCGTGCGCGTCGACGGCCGTGACCTGGCGGGCCTGCGCCTGCGCGAATTCCGCCGCCACCTCGGCGTCGTGCTGCAGGAAAACTTCCTCTTCGACGGCACCATCGGCGAGAACATCCGCTTCAGCCGACCGCGCGCCAGCGATGCCGAAATGGAACGCGCCAGCAAGCTCGCGCACTGCCACGAATTCATCTCGCGCTTCGAGAAGGGCTACGAGACACTCGTCGGCGAACGCGGCGTAAAGCTCAGCGGCGGCCAGCGCCAGCGCGTCGCCATCGCCCGCGCGCTCCTGGCCGAACCGCGCCTCCTGATCCTCGACGAAGCAACCAGCCACCTCGACAGCGAAAGCGAAGGCCAGATCCAGGCCGGCCTCGCCGCTCTGCGCGCCGGGCGCACCACCTTCGTCATCGCCCACCGCCTCTCGACAATCCGCAGCGCCGATCAGATTCTGGTCCTCGAAGCCGGGCAGATCGTCGAACGCGGGACGCACGCCGAACTCCTCGCCCTCAACGGACGCTACCGCGTGCTCTACGAACAACAGCACGCCGTCGCGAGCAACACGTTCATTAATCCAGGCGAAGAGTTCCCCGGCGAAGCCGAAAAGACCGCCGCCGTACGCGCCGACGCGTCCCCCCGCCCTGCCGGTCGCGATTTGTAAACCCTTATAATAAAACAAGTAACGGGTCTATTGGGCAATTCCTAAGGCCATGTTTGCATCCCGGCCATGGGAATCTCGAAGCACCGTCTCGCGCGCGGGCAGTCCGATTATTAGAATAGCGGCGTGAACGAGACGCCCGCGCCGGTCGCGGCGCAAACCGAGGCCTGGGACTTCACGGCCTTCCCGCGCGAACGCTACGGCGAACTGCGCCGCGTGCCGCTCAAGCTGCGCCTGGGCTCCTTTGAAGCCGACCTCATGGGCTGGGGCTTCATCGACGGCACCAAGCCCTGGCGCAATTACCTCCACGCGCACAGCTACTTCGAAATCTGCTACGCCTTCCGCGGGCGCGGCATCTTTCGCATGCTCGGCATCGATTATCCCGTCGCGGCCGGCGACGTCTTCATCGCCAAGCCGCGCGAAGAACACGAGATTCTCGCCGACGAGGCCGATCCGCTGGGCATCCACTTCTGGTCCTACACGCTCCTCTCCGAAGTCACGCCCTCCGCCGAAACGCTGCTCAATCCGCAGACCCGCGCGCAGCACGAAGCCATCGACAAGCTGCTCCATGCGTTCATGGCCTCGAAGCGCTGGGTCAGCCGCCGTGTCCCAGGTATGGACCGCACGCTGCAGCTTCTCACCGAGGAAATTCTGCGCAGCGAGCCCGGTTACGTGGGCGTCATCGAGGGGCTGGTCAAGAAGCTCCTGCTCGATACGGCCCGCGCGGCGGTGGAGGATATCCTGCCCGGCGAACACGTCGCACCCGAATCGCGCGATCCGCTGCAGGCACTCATCGAACAGGCGCGGCGCTACATGCGCGACAACTACGGGCGCATCCAGAACGTGCACGAGATCGCCGCGCAAGTAAACCTCAGCGAGCGCCACTTCACGCGCGTCTTCCACAAGGCCACGGGCCAAAGCCCGCTCGACGCGCTCACCGCGCTGCGTATGGAAGCCGCCGCGCAGAAGCTCATCGACCGCCGCCTGCCCATCAAGGATATCGCCGCGCAAGTGGGCTACCCCGATGTGCGCTACTTCACCACCGTCTTCCGCAAGCAGATGGGCCTCCCGCCCGCCCAGTTCCGCGCGCGCGGCGGCACACGCTTCCAGGATCCGGCCCGCGACCGCCGCCAACTCCCCGGCCATGTCGTGAAAGAACCGCCGCCCGCCCGTTCATGACGGTAGATCGATACTTGAAGGCCGAAAAACAAACCTCCCGCTTTAAGTTTTTAAGTTCTTTGAAATCATATACTTATATCGTGCGTCCGATTTTTCAACATCCGTGTCTGGCCGCTCTAATCCCCATCGCCGCCCCGGCAAGGTATGGATAAGGGAACGGCGCGCATGGGCGCGTCCGAAAACTCAAACGATGCGAATCGCTCGAAGGAGAGTTCATCGATGGCCATGCTCGAAGCCACCTTGGATCGCAAACTGCGGCACCTCACCGAGGAGCAAGTCGCGTTCTACCACGAGCACGGCTACCTCCGCATTCCCAACGTCTTCACGCCCGAAGAAATGAACGCGCTCGACCGCGATCTGATGTACCTCATCGAAACCTACGCCACCGACGGCGCCGGCTGGACCGGACCGTGGCGCAAGGTCTACATGGACGCCGCCACCGAGAAGAAGTCCAAGCTGATCGCCATGCACGACCTTCAGTTCTTCTGCGAATCCTGGATGCGCGCCGTCACCAACGAACGCCTCTGCGACGCCATGGCCGATCTGCTCGGACCCAACGTCGAACTCCACCACAGCACCCTGCACGCCAAGCCGCCCGAGACCGGGCATCCGTTCCCGATGCACCAGGATTGGGCCTTCTACAAACACAAGGACGGCCGCTACGTCGACGTGCTCGTGCACCTGGACGACACCTGCCACGCCAACGGCGAAATCCGCTTCATGGACGGCAGCCACAAATTCGGCGCGCTGGAACACATCACCCAGACGCCCGACGGTCCCTGCACGCCGCACCTGCCCACCGACCAATACAATCTGAAGGACACCGTGGCCGTGCCCGCCAAGCGCGGCGACGTGGTGGTCTTCAACATCCACACGATTCACGGCAGCCACATCAACGTGACCGACAAGGTCCGCCGCCTCGTCCGCGTCGGCTACCGCGATCCGCAGAACGAGCAGCAGGGCGGGCAGTCGCTGGGCCGCCCCGGCCTGATGGTCCGCGGCAGCCGCCCCAAGGGCTCGCTCCCTGGCGCTCAGTTTACCGCGCCGAAGTTCGTCGAAGAGTAAGCGCAGGCACAGGCACGGCTCGCCGGCACGCACTCGGTGTGTGCCGGCGGGCTTTTTTCGTAAAAGGGAGACCGCCATGCCGCGCACACTGGAACCCGAAACGGCTACTCTCACCGAACGCTTCGAACGCGACGGCTTCGCCTTCACGCCGCCGATCATCCCCCCGGACCTCGTGCGCCGCGCCGTCGAACGCATGGACGCGGTGATTCAAGGCGAATACACGACCGGCCATGCCCCGTGCAGCCGCTGCTGGAACCCCGGCGACGATCCCCAAAAAATCTGCAAGATCGACAATGCGCAGGTCTGCGATCCCGTGATCCTGGAACTCATCTCGCATCCCGAAATCGGGCGTTGGGCCGCCGAAGCCACCGGCGCGCGAATGGTGCAGGTCTGGTCCACCCAGTTGCTCTACAAGCCGCCCGGCGGCGAGACGGCCGGCAACGTCGGCTGGCACCAGGACCGCCAGTACTGGAAGTATTGGGACGGCGAAGTCTTCACCGCCTGGCTGGCGCTGTGCGACATCGCCTCCGAGATCGGTCCGGTGACGTTCGTGCGCGGCTCGCATCGCTGGGGCGAACTGTCCGGCGGCGATTTCTTCGGCGGCGACTTGAACGTGCTGCGCGGGAAAATGACCATCCCGAACGGCGCCGCATGGGAGGAGATCGAAGGCCTCCTGCCCGCCGGCGCGATGAGCCTGCACCACCGCCTGACCATCCACGGCAGCGGCCCCAACCGGACCAACCGACCGCGCCGCAGCTTCGCGCTGCATCTGCGCACCGAAAAATCCAGCCGGGTCGCAAGCGTCCCAGACGGCGGCTACGCCTCGCACCTCGGCGAGCCCGGGTATTGTCCGGTGATTTACCGCGCCTGAAGCGGCGGTTCAGCCGACGACCAGCGCGCAATAACGCCCCGGCCCGTGCACGCCGATCGTCAGCGTCTGTTCGATATCGGCCGTCCGGCTCGGCCCGGTCACCAGCGTCACCGCGCGCGGCAGCGTCGTGCGGTCCAGCGCGCCGCCGGAAACGAACAGCCCCTCGAGGTCCGGGACGATCTGCTCGGCCGTCAGCACCACCAGTTGGCCTTGGCAGAGCAGCCAGCCGCCGCGCCCGTGCCCGGCCGACGTCAGGTGCGCGATGCTCCCCGTCTCCGCGATGGCCCCCGCGCAACCGCCGATAGCCAGATCCCACGGCGCGTTCGGCTCGCGGCCGGCTTGCGCCGCCGCCGAGAGCTCCTCGCGCCAGATCCGCTCGCTCGCGCCGCCATCGAGCACTTGAATCTTCACGCCGCGCGGCTCCAGCACCGCGCCAAGATCCAACTCGCGCACCAACGGATCGAGACTCACCGCGACGCCCTTGATCTGCCAGCGCTCCAGCAGCTTCCCAATCTCAGCCCGCGCCTCGTCCATACCCGGCGCGCGCAGCGCCGTACCGCCGACCGTCTGCAAACGCTCGGCAAACCGGACGATCAAGCCCTCGCGGTCCCCGGCGTCCACCGCCGGCGAAACGGCCACGGACGCCGGTGCGGCATGCGCGTGCGCATGAGCGCCGTGAATCCCCAGCCGCTGCTCGCGTTGGCGCCGCTCCTGCGAAGTCAGCAGCCGGTCGAGCACTTCGTCGCGGGCACTCATGGCTGAGCATCTCCCCGCCGCGCGGCCCATTGCTCGCGGAAGCTCTGCTGCGCCGGAGCCGCCAAGTCGCGGTCGCGCGTCCAGTTCTTCAGCATCGGCAGCTCGACGTTCGGCACCTGCCCGCCGCACGCCTTCGCGCGCAGCGCCCAGCGTCCCAGCCGCGTCGCGAAATTCCAAAGCGCCGGCATCCGAGCGGCCATCGAGAAAAGTTTAAAGCTCAGCGCCTCCAGAAACGGACGCTTCGCCGGAAGCCGCGAAGCCTGCGTCGAACCTTCGACCACCTGGTTCCGCAGCTCCAGCAGCATGTGCGGAATCTCGATCTTCACCGGACAGACCTCGAAGCACGCGCCGCACAGCGAACTCGCGTACGGCAGCGCCGGCGCCTGCTCCAGCCCCAGGTACTGCGGCGTGATGATCGCGCCGATCGGCCCCGCGTACACCCAGCCGTAGCTGTGTCCGCCGGCTTTTTTGTATACGGGGCACGCGTTCAGGCACGCCCCGCAGCGGATGCAGCGCAGCGAACCGTACAACACGTCGTCGTCGTAGATGCGCGAACGTCCGTTATCGAGCAGGATCACGTGGAACTGCTGCGGGCCTTCCTCGCCTTCGCCGGCCACGCCGGTGAGGAAGTTGGTGTAGCTCGTCAGCCGCTGTCCTGTCGCGCTGCGCCCCAGCAGCTTCAACAGCACCTGCAAATCGTCGAAGCGCGGCACGATCTTCTCGATGCCCACCACCGCCACGTGTATCCGCGGCAGCGACGTGCACAGCGCCGCGTTGCCTTCGTTCTCGACGATCACGATATTGCCCGTCTGCGCGACGGCGAAATTCGCGCCGCTGATGCCCATGTCGGCCACCAGAAACTTCGAGCGCAGCGAACGCCGAGCGATCGCGTTCAACCCCGGGATGCCCGCTCCCGGCGGGTTGGTCTCGTGCAGCTCGCGCTCGAAAATCTCGGCTACCTGCTCCTTCGTCTTATGCACCGCCGGCGCGATGATGTGCGAGGGGTAGTCGTCGTCGAGCTGCAGGATGTACTCGCCCAAGTCCGTCTCGACGACCTCCAGCCCGCCTTCTTTCAACGCATCGTTGAGGTGAATCTCCTCCGTCGCCATCGACTTCGACTTCACGATTACGCGGACGTTCTCGTTCTTGGCGATACGTAAAACGTGCTGGTTGGCCTCTTCGGCGTCCCGCGCCCAATGCACCCGCCCGCCGCGCGCGACGACCTGCTCTTCGAACTCCTCGAGCAACTGCGGCAGACGGTCCAGCGCCTCCTGCTTGATCGCGCGCCCCTGCTCGCGCAGCGCCTCGAAGTCGGGGCGCTCCGATACCGCGTGCGCGCGGTGCGAAACGAAACGCCCCGTCGCGCCTGTCAGCGCCCGCTGCAAGCGCTCGTCGTTCAACGCCCGGTGCGCGTTCTCTTCGAAGCGGTGGGAAGTCGGATGCATCTCAGTGCCCCGCCTCCGCGTCCGGAAGCGGCACGCGTCCCGTCAGCAGCTCGGCGATGTGGAACGCTTTGGCGCGAGCGCCGCGCCGCGTCAGTCCGCCGCCGATATGCAGCAGGCAGCCCGCGTCGCACGCGATCACGCAATCCGCGCCGCCGGCCTCGACCGCTTTCAGCTTCTCGTCCAGCATCGCCTTCGAGAGATCGGCCATCTTGACGCTGAAGGTCCCGCCGAAGCCGCAGCAGGTCTCTTCGCTCCCCGGCAGCGGGACCAGCGTCGCGCCTTTCACATGCTCCAGCAGCTTCCGCGGCGTCTCGCGTTCGCCCAGTTCGCGCAGCAAATGGCAGCTCGCGTGATACGCGATCTTGCCCGGGTAGCGCGCGCCGACGTCCGGCCGCCGCAGCTCGCGCACGATGAACTGAGTCAGTTCGAACGTACGCGCCGTCAGCCGCGCGAGTTCCTTGAACTCCTCGCTCTCCGGCGGAAAGAGTTCCTTGAAGAAGACCTTGACCATGCTCGTGCACGAACCCGACGGCGAGACGATCGTCTCCGCGTCCTTGAAGACGCGCAGCCAATGCCGCGCCACTTCGCGGGCCTCGGTTCGGTAGCCGGTGTTGAACGCCGGTTGGCCGCAGCAAGTCTGCTCGAGCGGCACGTGGACTTCGCAGCCGAGCTGTTCCAGCAGCTCCGCCGCGGCCCACGCCGTCTCGGTCATGACCTGATCGGCCAGGCAGGTGACGAAAAGGGTGACGCGTCGAGGCATGCGCGCTTCGAAGATTCCGGTGGCCGTGGACGCTGCGAGGTTACGCGCGCCCGCCGCGTTTCGCCAGTTCGTCTTCGAGCTTGCCGATCGACGCCTCGTCCGCCAGCGCGCGGAGTTTCACGCTGAACGACTTCCGCTCGCCGGGCTTCAGCATCGTCAAGCCGCGCTGCGCCCGCTCGGTCGCGCGCCCCATCACCAGACAATTGGCCGGCTCCAGCCCCACCGTGTACGGCCCCGCGCCCATCTGCTTCCACTCGATGAACTTCGGCAGCGTCGCCGGATCGTAGTCCACGCACAGCGCCAGGCGCTTGCCCGCGCGTTCGGGGCTCACGATCGCCGTCTGCACGCGCCCCTGCGCGTCCGGAATCATCTCGTGAAAGAAGACCTGCTCCGCGTAGCCGGCCTGCGGAGCTTCGAAACGGTCCCACGCCTTCAGGCCAGGCTTGGCCGTCTCGTCCCGCGGCTCGGTCTTCCTCACCGCCGCCAGCAGCCGCGCGCCGTCGTCAACGACAGGGAAACCCACGTTGATGTGGTACAGCAGCAGCAGAGCCGCCTCGGAAAAACCCTCGTTCTCCACCGTGTCCGATAGCTCGATCCAGTCCGCGCCCAGCGCCGTCGAGAGCGTCCGCGTCAGCGTCAGGTTCGGACCGAAAAGCCCCAGCGCCGTAACCTCGCGCATCTTCCCGCGCAGCCGGATCGCGTACTCGTCGCCCTGCCACTCCTGCTCGACCGAAATCTGCTCCGCCGGCGTGTTGTTGATCCGTCCGTGAACCCCGTGCGCGAGCCCGCCGTCCTCGCACGGACCGCCCACATTCTGCAAACCGCACGTGGCCAAGAGGCCGCTGAAGCTGCGCAGCCAGCCCACGCCCTGCTCCTCATAGAAGGATGGATGCACGTCGCCGCACGGCGCCCGGAATCCCAGCGCCGCGCCGTTGAAGCTCACGCGCCCCAGGTCCATGGCCCGGTCGAGCAGCACCTCGGCCTCCAGCCCGCCGCCCGTGCGCACGATCGCCGCGCGGCTCCCGCGCGCCGCGCCGTCGTCGAGCACCACCCGTTCCACGCCGCAAAGCTGCGAAACGTCGCCAACGCGCCGGCGCAACTCGTCCTTCGACCACGACCGCCCGAACACCTGAGCCATGCCTGCGTTCCTTAATTAGCGCTATGCAATCGACTAGCGCATGAAGCCCGGAGCCAGCCCGCCGTCCACGTTGATCACCTGTCCCGTCGTCTTGTCGAGCTGATCGCCCACCAGCACGAACGCGGCCTTGGCGATGTCGTCGGGCTCGATCTCTTTGTTCAGCAGCGTACGCTTCGCGTAGAAGGCCGGAAGCTGTTCCTCCGCGATACCGTACGTCTTGGCGCGGTCCGAACCCCAACCCGATGCGAAGATCCCGCTCCCCTTCACCACCGCGTCGGGATTGATCCCGTTCACCTTGATCCCCTTCGGCCCCAGTTCGGCGGCCAGCAGGCGGATCTGATGCAACTGCGCCGCCTTCGCGGTGCCGTAAGCGATGTTGTTGGGCTGCGCCACCACCCCGTTCTTGCTCGCGATGATCACGATATCCCCGCTCAAGCGCTGCTGCTCGAACTGCCGCGCCGCTTCGCGGCTCACCAAAAAACTTCCGCGCGGCATCACGTTGTACTGCAAATCCCAGTCCCGCTCCGTCGTCTCCAGCAGCGACTTCGAGATCGAAAGTCCCGCGTTGTTCACGATCAGGTCCACGCCGCCGAAAGCCAGCGCCGCGTCCGCGAACCCGCGCACGATATCGTCCGTCTTATTCACGTCGCAGGCCACCGGGAACGCCTGCTCCGGATGCTTCGCGTTGATCTCCTGAGCGGCCTTCTCGGCGGCCTCCTTGTTCAAGTCCGCGATCACCACGCACGCGCCTTCGCGCGCGTAGCGCGTGGCGATGGCCTTCCCGATCCCGCTTCCCGCGCCCGTCACGATCGCCACCCGCCGCGCCAGCGTCTTCTCCGCCGGCATGCGCTGCAGCTTCGCCTCCTCCAGCGCCCAGTACTCGATGTTGAACGCTTCCTGCTCGCTGATCGCCTGGTAACGGCTCACCGTCTCCGCTCCGCGCATCACGTTGATCGCGTTGACGTAAAACTCCGCGCTCACCCGCGACGTCCGCTTGTCCTTCGCGAAGCTGAACAAACCCACGCCCGGCCAGAGCAAAATCACCGGATCGGCGGGGCGCAGCGCCGGACTGTCCGGATGCTTGCAGCGCGCGTAATAAGCCGCGTATTCCTCGCGGTATTTCGCGAACTGGGCGTCGAGCGTCTTGCGCGCGTCCTCCGTCGTCGGATCGGCGTCGGCTTTCAGATCCAGCACCACCGGGCAGCGCTTCGTGCGCAGGAAGTGGTCGGGGCAGCTCGTCCCCGTCGCCGCCAGCCGCTCCAAATCCTTCGACTCCAGGAACTGCAACACCGGAGCGTCGTCGCGGAAATGCCCGATCGTCCGCTTCGTCGTGCTCGTCAGCCCCCGCAGCACCGGCATGATCTTCTTCGCCTGCTCCACGCGCTTCTCGGGCGCCAGCGATTCGCGCGCCTTGCCGCCAAAAATCTTGACCTTCTTGCTCTTCTCTTCAAGGTACAGCGCCGCCTGCTCGATCGTCGCCAGCGTGTTCTCGTAACAGCTCAGCGACGTATCGCCCCACGTAAAGAGCCCGTGACCGCCCAGCACGATCCCGCGCATCTTCGGATTCTTCTTGAAGCATTCCCGCAGCTTCAGGCCCAGATCGAAGCCCGGACGCTGCCACGGCACCCAGCCCAACTGCCCTTCGAAAAGCTGCTCGGTGATCTTCTCCCCGTCCGCGCACGCGGCGATCGCGATGATCGCGTCCGGATGCAGATGATCGACATGCTTGTGCGGCAGGAACGCATGCAGCGGCGTATCGATGCTCGCCGCCGTCTTGTTCAGGTTGAACGTGCAGTGCGGCAGGTAGCCGACCATCTCGTCTTCCTGCGCCTTGCCGCGGTACAGCTTCTCGAGCGCGTAAAACTTGTCCAGGTACAGGCTCGCGCATCCGCCTTGCGTCAGCGTGCCCAGGTCGCCGCCGCTCCCTTTCACCCACATCACGTCCACGGGCTCCTGCGTGAGCGGGTCGGTCTCCTTCACCTTCACGCTCGTGTTCCCGCCGGCGAAATTCGTGAGCCGCAGGTCCGCGCCCAGCCAGTTGCTGCGCTGGATGAACGATGCCACCTCGTCCTTCGGCGCCTTCGCGTCGTCCCACAGGTAACTCACGTGCTTGTACCGAGCGGCTTTATCGGCGTGGATGGCCATGATGTCCGTCTTCCTTTGCTGGGCGGAGTTCCCTCCGCCGATTCCGAATGCATTCCCGAAAATGAATAGCGCCGGCGAAGGCTGTACGCCGCCGGCGCCTCGCACGTCAGTTCACGCCCAGCCCCGCGCCCACGGCCTTCCCCGAGCGCTCGTGCGACTTCCGCTCGTGGTAGTCGCTCGAACGGTACGCCGCCACCGGGTCCAGCGCAGCGCCCAGCTCTTCGCGCACGCTCTTCAAAAGCGGCTCCACGTCCGTGTTGAACGCTTCCGTCAGGCAGCGCTCCGCGCCCACCACGTCCAGCTTCGCCCGCGCTTCGTTCAGCTTCTTGCGGTTCACCAGCAGCGCCTTCGCCTGAGCCGACTGGATGAATTCCACCGTCTGGATCATCGCCTCCAGCTTCGGCTTGCTGTTGTGCGACTGGTCGATCATGTACGCGATCGGGAACGGCAACGTCTTCGGCTCCGCCTCCGCCGTCACCAGCTCGACGAAAATCAAAAACAGCTCGTACGGGTTGATGCTCCCGCAGGTCAAATCGTCGTCCCCGTACTTGCGGTTGTTGAAGTGGAACCCGCCCAGCCGCTGCTCGTCGATCAGCGTCGCGACGATCTGCTCGATGTTCACGCCCTGCGCGTGGTGGCCCAGATCGACGAGCACCTGCGCGCGCTCGCCGCACTTCTGCGCCATCAGCAGCGCCATGCCCCAGTCCGGCAGGTCCGTCCCGTAAAACGCCGGCTCGTAGAACTTGTATTCGATCAACATCCGCGCGTTCTTCGGCAGCAGCGCGTAGGTCGCCTTCAGGTCTTCCTCGAAGCGCCGCTTGCGCGCGCGGAAATCGTCCTGGCCCGGATAGTCCGTCCCGTCCGCGAACCACAGCGAAAGAATATCGCTCCCCGTCGCGCGCATGATCTCCGCGCATTCCTGCATGTGCGAGAGCGCCTTCTTGCGCACGTCCTTGTTCGGATGCCCGAAGCTGCCGAACTGGTACGCCTTGTCCTGAAAGACGTTCGGATTCACCGCGCCGACCGCCACGCCGCGCTCGCTCGCGTACGCTTTGAGCTTGTTGTAATCCTCGCACTTGTCCCACGGGATATGCACCGCCACCGTCGGGCAGACCTTCGTCAGTCGGTGGCATTCCGCCGCGTCCTCGAACTTCTCCCACACCGTCCGTGCCTCGCCCGGCTGAGCGAAAACCCCGAAGCGCGTACCGCTCGGACCGTAGCCCCAGCTCGGCGTCTCGCAGCGGAAACTTTTGATCGCCGCGCGAATCTGCTTCGCGTCCAGCCCGCGCTCCGCAAGCTTCTTCTCCAGCAGCTTGTATTCGTCCCGCCACAGTTCGCTCATGACGCTCCCCTTTTATGGAATGCCGTTCACCCGTGAATGTGCCCTGCTCCGCCCGGCTCCGCGCCTAGGCGCCTATGCGATCAACCCAGCTTCGCCAATCCGTGCGCCGTCTCTTTCAGCGCGGGGTACAGCCCCGCGTACAGTTGCATCCGCTCGCCGTAGGCCGCGTGCCGCTTCGCGTCCGGCTCGAAGCGCGACGTCACCTTCGCCAGCGCGCAGGCCTCGCCGATGCTCTTGAACTCGCCCAGGGCCGCGAGCCCCAGCATCGCGCCGCCTAAACAACCGGCCTCGCCGTTCTCCATCCGCGCCACCGGCACGCCCAGAATGTCCGCCTTGATCCGCATCCACGCGGCGCTCTGAGCGCCCCCGCCGATCGCGCGGTACTCCTGCATCACGATCCCGCGCTCGCGCTGCAACCGAGCGTTCAGCGCCATCTCGTACGTCACGCCTTCCAGCACCGCCTTCAGCACCTCTTCGCGCTTCGTCTCGAGCTGCAGGCCCACGATCGCCCCGCGGCTGCGCGTGTCGAGGTACGGCGTCCCGGTGGTCGTGAAGTGCGGCAGCACCAGCAGGTTCGTCGGGCCTTCCGGCAGGTTCGAGAGCAGCCGCTCGTAAGGCTCCTGCTTCTCGATCTCCGCCGCCTGCCGGACTTCCGGAAACAGCGAATCGCGCGCCCATTTCAGCAGCGAGCCGCCCGTGAAATTGAAGACGATGCTCAGGTACTTCCCCGGCAGCGCCGACTCGTAGCAGCAGAAATTGTGCGTCTGCATCTCGGGGTCCAGCACCGGCGCGTCGAAGACCGGCGCCATGCACTCCACCGTCCCCGTCACGTAGCTCGCCCGGCCCGGCCGGTCGATCCCGCAGCCCAGCGAACACAGCGCCTGGTCGTGCCCGCCCGCGACAAGCTTCGCGCCCTTCGCGAAGCCCAGCGCCTGCGCAATCGGAGCCGGAATCTCGCCGATCACCGCGCCCGCCGGCTTCGGCTCGGCCCACTTATCCGGATCGACGCCCGCCAGCTCGAACAGCTCCTTAGACCACCTTTTCGCCTTCACGTCGTACGCGCCCGCGCGCCCCGCCAGGCTCGTCCCGATCGCCGGCGGCAGCCCGAAGATCGCGAAGCACGCCAGGTCTTCGTAGCACAGG
Organism: Planctomycetota bacterium; assembly: GCA_045863855.1. GTDB lineage: Bacteria > Planctomycetota > SZUA-567 > H5-PLA8 > H5-PLA8 > H5-PLA8. Next base: position 20,835 of record BTVV01000066.1, read on the forward strand.
AAGTACTTCGCCTTCGCGTACACCTCCGGCTTCGTGTCCTTCCACCACTGCACCTTCGGGAGCGAATACATCCCGTGTAGCGGCATCCCGGTAGTCTGAAAGAAGCGCTTCCGCCCGATCTTCTCGTCCCAGAACTTCACGTAGCCTTCCGTCCGCTTGTCGAACGTGACGATGCTCATGCCCAGCGGCCGGCCCGCCGCGTCGACGGGCGTCACCGCTTCGCCCTGCGCGCTCGTCGCCACCGCGCGCACCGCGTCGCCCGACGCGGCCGCCAGCGCCGCCGCTTCGAAGAGCACCGTCCGCGTCGCTTCCAGCACCTGGTTCGGATCGATCTCGATCCAGCCGTTCTGCGGGAAGTGCAGCGGGTATTCGCGGTACGCGCGCCCCAGCAGCTTACCCGCCGCGTCGAACGCGCACGCCTTCACGCCCGTCGTGCCGATATCCAGACCGATTACGCTCATGAACGCATCCTCGCCGGCGCGCACGGCCGCACGCCCTGTTCGGTCACCAGCGCGTCGAACTCGCTCAGATCCGCGAGCTTGAACGGCGCCGAAAGATTGAACTTTCCCGTGTCCAGCGCCAGCGCCTTGTGCTGCGCGCGCTGCAAGTACGTCCGCTTCAGTTCGGCTTCTTCGGGCGTCGAGTCGTACACCACGCCCTCGTCCTCGAAGAGCGACGCCGCGGAGACCACCGCCCAGTCGAAGCGCATCCCGGCCAGGCTCGCCGCCGCCATCGGGCCCACCAGGCTTCCCGTCCGCGTGTGCGGCTCGCCCCCGTGCAGCGCCACCCGGATTCCGCTGGGATGGTTGTACAGGTCCGCGAAGAGCGGCAGGCCGCTCGTCACCACGAACAGCTCCCGCGCCGCCGGATGCCGCGGCAGCAACTGCCCCAGCGGATACGCCGTGGTGCTCGCGTCGATCAGGATCGTCCGCGCCTCCGCCAGCAGCTTGAACAGGTGCCGCCCGATCGCGACCTTCGCCTGCCACGCCGACGCCCGGCGCTCTTCGAACGTCCGCGCCCAAGGGTTGGGCTCGCTCCCGTTCTCCTCCACCGCCACCGCGCCGCCGTGAACCTTCCGCACCAAGCCCTGTTCGGCCAGCGCGTCGAGGTCGCGGTGAATCGTCATCCGGCTGACCTTCAGGACCTTCTCGGCCTGGGCCACCGTCAGCGATCCGTCGCGGCGCAGCGCTTCGAGCAAGCGGCGCCGTCGGTCCTCTACCAGCATGCCTGGGAACTCCCCCTGTGCGATAGTCACATTTTGTAACAAAATATCACAATCGTCAAGCCGATTCGGCTCGAATAGGCCGTCCCGCATTGCTTTTTGATTGATCTAATCTAAATACCCAAAAGGAATTACAAGCGTGCTACAATAATTTGAACATGTGCGCCGATCAAACCGACCCCGCTCCCCCGCCCCCGCCCGTTTGGGCCCGCCGGAAGCTCGTTCTCGGCGGCGGCTTGCTGGCTGTCACGTTTTTCCTGCCCATGCTTGGCGGGTGTCTTGAGATCAGTCCGCTGAGCATCGTGGAAGACTCACCAGCCGATTGGCTGAATGAAATGAGTGAAGCGGAACGCGCTGCCGATCCTGAGGCTTGGACTTGGCACGTCAGGCACGTATACATGACCGTTTGGAGCTTTGCCGCGCCGCACCTGTTTGGATTCCTCGTGGCGCTGGCAGCGCTCCTGATCTGGCGCTTGCGGCCTTCGCTTGCTACTCGGTTACTCGCCACGGTGACCGCCGCTGCGGCAGCGCTCGTCACGCTGTTGCCTTCGTTCATCTACCTCACTTACGATGTGGAGAGTCCTTACGCCAAGGCTTGGCAGATCCGCGAAGAAGTCTTCCCGATTCTGGTTGCGAGCTGGTGCGTAGTGGCGTACCTGCTGCTGAGCGCCAAGCACGCACGGTCCACCGCCGAACAGACCGGCTGGCTCGCCGTCGCCGGTGCGTTCCCCACGGCGGGATGGCTGCTCTTTCTAGCCAGCATCGACGAAGGATTGCTTTGGGGCTTTTATCTGGCGGCGGCAGGGACCGCGTTGCTTTTCACCGGTGGCTTCTGGACCGTCCGCGCCTGCCGTCGCGCGACTACAACTCGATAACCATTCCCTCGTACGCCGCATCCACGTCCACGCCCACCTTGCTCCCTTCGCGCCGAGCGTCGCTCTCGATCCGCGCGATGAACCAGTCGTCGTGCATCGGATCGTGGTGCGTCAATAGCAGCCGCTTGCACCGCCCCGCCAGCGCTTCCTTCAAGCCGTGCCGCCACGTGCTGTGGCCCCAGCCTTTGCGCGGAAAGCTCTTGGTCCCTTCGTACTCGTCCTCGGTGTACTGAGCGTCGTAGAGCATCACGTCCGCGCCCTGCGCGATCCCCTGCAGCTTCGGATTCACCTGGTCAAGGTGCTCGGTGTCGGTCGCGAAGACGAAGACGCCCACGCCGTCGGGCCGATGCTCTTCGACGCGAAACCCGAAGCAGCCGCCCGGATGGTTCAGTTCCGCCGTGCGGATCTGCAGTTCGCTCGACGTACCCGGCAATTTCACCAGCGAACCGGCCTCCACTTCGCGGAATTCCAGCTTCGCGCCCATGTCCGCAAGCTGCACCGGAAAGTTCAGGCTGCGCTGCTGCCCGCGCAGCGCGTTCTCGAGCACGCTGCCCACCACCCCCGTCTCGCGTTCGTGCACCGGGCCGTACAGCCGGAACGAGTTGCCCTTCATGAAGCACGGCACGAAAAACGGGAAGCCCTGGATGTGGTCCCAATGCACGTGGCTGAAGAAGAAGTCCGCCGATACCGGCTGGCCCTGCTCGACGAGATGCAGCCCGAAGTTCCGCAGCCCCGATCCGCCGTCGAAGATCACCAGGCGCCCCGCCGCCTCCACCGATACGCAGGTCGTGTTCCCGCCGTAGCGGCTGGTCACGAACTCCGGCGTGCTGGGTGTCGGGATGCTCCCGCGAGCGCCCCAGATGGTGATCTTCACGCGCCCTCCCCCCGGACCCGCTTAACGGTCGCGGAACGGATCCCGCCCGTCGACGGTCGAAGGCATCGTCATCGCCGCGCCGCCCGAAGCGCCCTTGCTCTCGGAACCCTGCGTCGTCAGTTCCTCGTAAATGATCCGCACGTTAGGGCCCAGCCACTCCGCGTAATTCCGCCAGTTCGCCGCGTTGGGCACCTTCACGCTCTTCATCGCCTGATCCAGCGGCTGGCCCGTCTTCACCGCCGCCGTCACTTCGCCCAGCAACGCCGTCAGGAACTCGCGCTGCTGCTTCAGCAGTTCCTTCCCGCCCAGAGTGCCGTGCCCCGGCACCACGATGTCGATATCCATCTGCTCCAGTTCCATCAGCTTCTTGATCCAGTTGCGCACCGACCGCGTCCGGCCTTCGTAGTACGGCATGAAGCCCACCAGCACCAGGTCCCCCGCGAAGAGCACCTTCTGCTGCGGCAATAGCACCACGCAATCCCCTTCGCCCACGCAGTCGCCCATCGAGATCATCTTGATCTCCACTTCGGGCGTGTGCAGCGTCAGCGTGCCTTCGAAGGTGATCGTCGGCTGCGTCAGGCTCTGCGCGTGCATCTCCAGCCCCGGAACCTTGAACTGGCTCTTGAGCAGTTCGCGCATGCGCGTCACTTCGTTCAGATCGGCCAGATGCTTGCCCGCGCGGTCGGTTGAAATCACGTCCGCGCTCGAATTGAACTCCTGGTTCCCGAACGTGTGCGAGGCGCGGTAGGTCGTGTTCAGCGCGTACAGCACCGGCGGCGCCAGCGTCGGCATGCGCTCCTTGCCCGCCCGGAACTTCTCGTCCCAGAACACCTTGCTCGCGCGCAGCGCGGCCAGATTGATGTTCTTACCGATCTCGGGGCTCAACGGAGGATCGATCACCACCGCGCCGATGCTCGTCGTCACGATACCCGCGTTCGGAGCGCCGTCCTTGCCCATCGCCGCGTAGACGTAGGTCTTGCCTTCCAGACCCTTCAACGGCTCCACCGTGTACTGGCATCCGCTTAAGGCGACCATCACCAAAGGCACGAGCAGCGCGCTCCACCTCGACGGGCGTGCGCCACGCCGGTTCCAGATTGTCATGCCGCTCGTTCTCCTCGAAAAACCGCGCGCCGCGCGGGCGCACGGAGGTTATTTCACCAGACGGGCCTTCGCCCAGTTCAGGTGATCCCCCGCATCATCGTTATCGGAACCGTAGTCGCAAATCAACTCCAAGGTCTTGCCGCCCGCCAGCGCCACCTTCACCTTCTGAGCCGGCTGCGTGCCCTTGGCCTCGCCTTGCGCCTTCTCCGTGCCATCCACCAGCACCTTCCACGTACAGACCGCGCCCGCCGGAGCCGACGCATCCAGCCCCACGTCCGCCAGGAACAGTGCGTACCCGCCGCCCAGGTCGTACGTCAGCTTGCTGAAGCTGTGCACGCCCAGACCCTTCTCGTACTCCTGTTTACCGATGTTCAAACTCGTCCCATTCGCCGCGCGGTCCTTGCGCAGCGGAAACGCCACCGGAGATCCGCCCACCAGCGGAAGCTGCTCCGCCGACTTCGGCTCCAGATCGCCCAGGTACGTCAGCTTCCCGCCGCTCACCCCGATCCGCAGCACCTTCCCCAGCGGAACCGCCCACGTCAGCCCCGCCGCCGCTTCGATCTGCAGGATCCCGTTGGCCAGACCCGCCAGCCGCCCGCTCAACGCCGAACCGTCCGCCAAGCGCACCGAAGCCTTTACGCCCTCCGCGCCCTTGAACGCCTCCAGCGCCGCGAACCGGAAGCCCGCCAGCTCCTCGAACGTATGCGTCGACTTCTGCCCGCCCACCTCGAACGTCAGATCCTTATCCGTGAACGCGCCCATAAACCCCGAAAGCGACTCGCCGCGCGCCGTCAGCAGCTTGTCCTGGTCCGGATCGGCCCCCTCGAAGAACGCGTTCACCGTACCCTCCGCCAGCGCCACCTTCGGACGGAAGACGATCCCGCGCAGCACCCCGCTCTTCAGCGTCAGTTCGCCCAGCAGCTCCGACTTGACCTTCAGTTCGTTCTCGTTCCCCGCAAGCACCGTCGCCGCCAGCCGGTCGCCGTTGCGCAGCACCACTTCGGGTAGCGTCCCCGCGGACTCGGCCCGGGCGCCCTGCACCGTCACTTCCTCCAGATCCGTCAACGCCACCGTCTGTGCGCCCACCGTCAGGCCCTTCTCCGCGTCCACCGCCTTCAACGGACCGCTCACTTCTTCGCCGTCCACCTTCACCAGCGTGAACTCGCCCGCCTGCAGGACCCCGCATAGCGCCAGCAGCACTACGACCCAAAACCGTGAAACGTCCATGCGTCACCTCGTTCAACGCGCTATTCCGACGTGCGCACGTCCTTCAGCTTTTTGCGCGCTTCGTCGGACATCTCGATCTTCGCTTCGTTCTTCGGCTCGTCTTTCGCCGCCGCGTCCGTCTTCGCGCCGCCCTGCTTCTCGGACCACCACTTCTTCCAGTCCTCGGGCGCATCGTGGCTCTGCCCGGTCAGCTCCTTCAGCGCCTTCACGATCTCCGCGCGAACCTTGTAGTCCTCGTCGCCGCAGGCCTCCACCAGAGCGCTCGTCACCGTCTCCGCCTTCATCCGCCGCAGGATATCCGCCGCGTCCTTGCGCACCATCGGGCTGGCGTCCTTCAAGGCCAGCGCCACGTCGGCCGCGCGAGCTTTCCCGCCGTGCTGCCCCAGCGCGAAAACCGCCCGCGTCCGCACCGCCTCCTGCTCCGAACTCATCAGCGCCTTCAGCGCCCCGTAGCCCGTGTCGCTTCCCAACTGCGCCGCCGCGATCGCCGCGTACAGACGCACGTCCTCGTCTTCGCCCGCCGCGTCGAAATGCTTCGCCAGCGCCGGAACCGCCGCCTTGTACTTGCTGTTGCCCAGCGCGCGAGCCGCGTCGCGCCGGATCTTCGGGTTCTTATGCTCCAGCACTTCCACCAGCGCCGGACCCGAACGCGGATCCTTCGAATCTCCCAGCGCGATCAGGATCGACCGCACCTCGTCGTCCGTCGTGCCTTCGGCCCGAAAGAGCGCCACCAGCCCCGGCACGATCAGGTTGCCCATCTCGCGCAGCTCTTTCCAAGCCGCGTCGCGCGCGTCTTTCTCCTCTTCCAACGTCGCACGGATCAGGCGCTTCACCTTGCGGACCATGTCCGGGTCCGCCGGTTCTTCGGCAGCGGGCGCCGCCGCCGGAGTAACCGGCTCGGCCTTCGCCGCTCCCGGCCGCGCCGCCTCGCCCGCGCCCGCCGGCGCCGCAGGCGGCGTCGCCGCAGGAGAACCGCCGCCGGGAAACTCGTCCCCGCCCAGCCAGCCGCCGTCCTCGCCGAAGCGCGCTTCGTACTTTTTATCGCTCCCGTTGTACCGTTTGCGTACCTCGAAGACCCGCCCCTTCCCGCCCTCGCGTTTCACTTCCCACGCGCCCGTCCCCGCCACATCGCCCGCCCACGTCCGAAACGCCGCCTGCACGGCCTCCGGGACCTGCGCCGGCGCGAAGCGCCGCTGCTCCTCTTCCAGAATCGTTCCGTCCGCGCGCACCACCACCTTGAACGCCTCGCCCTGGTTCAAGCGGTCGGTGGCCTTCACTTCGTATACCGCGCCCCCGTCGCGCGACTTCGCCTTCGACTCCCGGATCGTCGCCTCGGGACACGCCGCCTCGAAGCCCTTTTTCGCGGCCTCCGGCCAATCCTCACCCGCCGCCAAAACTCCGGCGGCCAGCACGATCGACACCCCGATGCCCCACGCGCTACGCATCGCTTCCGATCCTCATGCCAAACGCTAACTGTAAGATGCGGAATAGGTTGTAGCCTTCACCCGCGATCCTGTCAAACCGGCCCCATCCCAGCGTATCCTTATATACAGACGCACCGCAGCCGCCCGGCAGCCCCCAATTGCCCCACGAACCGGCCCGCGAGCCGAAGCCCCGAGCCGGTTCCCAGTTCCCTTAGAGATTTTAGTTGATCAAGAAGTGCCGACAGCGCCCCGCCCGCCAGCGAGACGGTTGACCGCTTACCGCGCCCTGCTACTTCTTCGCCTCCGGAGCCGCCGCCTCCAGCGCGCGCACATCCGCCGACTTCAATTCCGGCCGCAGCGCCGAGATCGTCGCCTCGTGATCCGCCGCCCACACCAGCTTGCGCTTCGAATCGTACGCCAGCCCCAAAGCTACGTTGTACGTCTTGCCCGTAACCTCCGCGCCGCCCAGCAGCACCGCATGCCACGCGTTCTTCGCGCAGTCGTACAGCGGCCAGCGCATCTTCCCCTCCGCGTCCGGTACGCGCGAAGCCACCAGCACCGCGTCCCACTCCGGCAGATACACCAGCTCCCGGCAGTTGAACTTCTGGCCGCTGTTCAACCCCTCCGGTTCCAGCGCCTTCACCTCGCCCGACTTCGAATCGTACGCCGCCACGTAGGGGCCCGCGAAGAGCAGCATCCGCCCGCGCTTCGTATCGTACGCCATGCCGTGCCCTTCGTGGCTGGGACCGGGCAGCTTCGGCCCCGACCGCGCCTGCTTCTCCCACGAACGCTTCGGCACGTCCGGCCGCCAGAACTCCCCGCTCGCCCAAGCCAACAGGCCATCCCCGTCCGGATACAATCGGTCGAACCCGTAATGCGCTTCCCAAGGCGTCGCCAGCGGCCCCGGCAGCCACTCCCCGCCCGCCGGATCGTACGCAAAGTACAGGCTCGCCTTCACCGTCCCCTCCGCCAGCGTCTGCCCGCAGACGACCGCCTTGTCCGAACGCCGGTCGTACCCGTACGAATGATACGAATGCCCCGTCATGAACGCGCGGTTGCGGTACGACGTCGTGTTCTTCATCCCGCCCTGTCCGGCCGCGTACATCAGCCCGAACTCCGGACGATGCCCGATGTAAAAGCGGTTCGAACGCAGGCTGTAGTGCAGCACGCTGTTCCCCACGTACGCCACGTGCCCCCCGCCCCACTGCAAAAGCTGGTCCCGCTCCGGATCGTAGATCGTCGTGCCCCAAGCCCGGTTGTCCTTCGGATTGTTCTTCTGCCCCGCCCGCTCGCGCGTCACCCACGCGTTGGCCGGAAGCGCCTCGATCCACGCCTGCTGCTCCGCCGTCTCGACCGCGCCCGCCTGCTGCTCGTACCAGCGCGGATCGGCCGTCGGACCGCCCTCGAACGTCTCCGTCCGAAACGGCACGCCCTTCTGCTGCGTCCCCGCCGCGTCCACCTTGGACACGTCGATCCGCGCCGCCCACGTCGAGAACCGCGGCACCTTGCTCTCGTTGCGGTTCGAAAGCGTCACCACCACGTCGCCCGGACCCGCCGCCGACATCTCGGGCTGCCAGCCCCACGTGCTCGCGTTCGACGTCAGGACCTCACGCTTCGCCCCGCCCTCGTCCAGCAGGCTCCACGCATCGGCCTCCAAGTCGTAACACCACAGCTCAGCGCGACCCGCGCCGTCCACCAGCACGAACTTCCCGCTCTGCGGCAGCCAGACCAGACCGTGCCCGTAGCGCGGAGCCGGAGACACCGCCGGACGCCGCTGCTCCCACGTCCGCGTCGCGCAGTCGTACACCCACGTATCGGCCGTCAACCGGTCCAGACGGTGCCCGCCGAAGAGCAGCATCTTGCCGCGCCGAGCGTCGACGGCCGGGCGAGCGTACGCGCGCTTCGGAGGATGCGCGGCCAGATCCTCCACCACGTCGTCCAACGCCTCCCAAGCCTCCTCCGCCGCCGCGATCCCCTCCGGCGTCACGCGCGAGGACAGCAGCCCCTGCGCCTTGCCCAGATGCTCCAGCGCGCGCTTCAGATCCTCCGCCGCCCAACCCAGTTGCCGCTTCTCGTACGCCCCGGCCTTCCCCGCCGCGCCCGCAGTTTCCGAAGCGAACGCCGCGGCCTCCTTCGCCAGACCGGCGCACACGTCCTCCAGCTTCACCGCCGCCATCGCCGCGCTCTCGGTCACGTAGTACCGGGCGCGGCAAGCGCCCGTCAGATGCCGCACGCTCCGCGCCAGCGCCTCGGCCTTGCCGCGCAACCCGTTCACCAACGCGCCGCCGAAGACCTGTTCTTCCCATTTCCCGTTGCGCAGCGCCCAGCGGCACGCCCCTGCTAACACCTCCCGGTTCACCGGGTCGTAGCACATCGAATTGAAAACCAGATCGTCCCAGAAGGCGTACGGAGCGCCGTCGGCCGAGGCCAGATGCGACCACACCCGCGTCTTCGGATCGTACTCCCACGTCTGCGACAGGCGGTGGAACGGGACCACCACCTTCCCTCGAGCCGCGTCGTACGCCGCGTTGCCCCACAGCTCCATCCGGCTGTTGTAGCCATACGCCAGATTCGGCCGCACGTTCCCTTCGAGGTCCTTGAACGCCGAGTACGGATGAAACGCCGGCGCCTGGCTCGGACCGGACGGCTCGCCCCACTTCCCCTCCATCCCGATCGGAAAACGGTTCTCCCAGCGCGACGCCTTCAGATTCAACGTGACTTCCGAGTACACGCCGCCCTTCCCCGCCGCGCCGCCCAGCACCACGAACGAACGCTCTTCCGGAAGGTAGACCAGCCCCACCGAGTTGCGCGCGCCGTATCCGCCCGCGTCCAGCATGGTCCACGCTTGAACCGGCGCCTTCACCAACGCCTCCGGCAACTCCAACGCCCCGCCAGACTCGAACGCCGGAACTTCCCCCGCGCCCGCCATCCCGGCCGCGCACGCCAGCACCGCCAGCAGCGCCGCCGCCCGGACCGAATCTCCGTACACCCCTCCAAGCCAGCGCAGCACCGTGTACCTCCTTCGCACGCTTCCGGAGCGCCCGCACCCGGCCGCTCCTTCGCCTTTACACCCCAACCGCGCCCGCCCGAACCCCACCCTTCGTACCCCGGCCCCCAACCGAAGGGAACCGGAATCCCACGCCATGAAACCTTTTGCAACGCGAATTAGCGCCAAGCCCGCCGAAGGCCTTTGCCAACCGTAGGATGGGCAGCGAATGCCGTAGCGTTAGAAAGAGTTCAGCCACCCCTGCGCAAGGCGATTCAACGACCGGAAAGATAGGAGCGGCGGGCGCCCCCGCCCGCCGGCACGAAGCCGACACCCTAGGACCTCATCGCCCCAACATCTATTCAATCTGTATGGGCGGCCTAAACCCCGCCGGATTTCTCATTCAGCAATCTAAGCACTTTCAGTCGGTGTTCAAGAATGCTCAACTCCACTTCGAATAAACCAAGATCATCCTTCCGAGCCACGACCTGCTCCAAGACCTCGGCGAGTTCGCGGTCTTCGCTGAACCAGAAAATTAAGCTATCCATGGCTGCATTTCGATCTCGCCGATCGCCGCTTTGCCACTGATCTTTCATGCGTTTGACCCAATCTCGTTTCAAGCCTGACGGAATGGGAAATGAATGCGGCGCATGTTTGATCCATCGGCGGTTCGCGAGAATGAGCAGGGCATGAGCGGCTCGCTCTTGCAACTCGGGATAAGGCGCATGCAGAAAGTGCTCAAGAATGGCCTTGTCCTGCTCGTGCGCGTCGTAGATGCCATAGTGCAGCAAGGCGCGCTCGAGTGCGTCGATCGGCCGCCTGAAAAGCCGTGAATTAAAACTAACCGCCGGCTCCCATGATAGCTTTCCATCCTCGAATACCATCTTGATTAGATTGGGACGGTCTTGCTCTTTGCTCACGAAAACATACGAACCCGGCCGAACCCAAGGCGCGATCTCTTCCAAGATGTAGGTGTAGCACCGGCCGCACAGGCGGTAGTGCAGTTGGAAGAAATTTCCGGCGTTGTCCGGACTCACTTCCCAATGCTTTTCAGCGAGCAGTTGCGTGAGCAACGTCGAGGCATCGGCGGATGCGGCATCGCCGTCCGCGATAACGAACCCGGTTTCGATCAGGTGCTTGAGCGCAGCCGCGTGGTGCTCCCGCGCCAAAAAGAACTCCGTTTCCAGAACGATCTCCCACTGGCCCATCCGCGGCTTCCTCCGCCCTTGACCATTAAACAATTCGCCGTTCACCGCCCTTGTGCCAAAAGCACAACCTTTGTTAGCCTAGCGCGAAGCGCGCCCCACCCTCTGACGCCCTGCGAATTTGCCCTTACCAAAAACGCCCTTCTCCACCCTTGTGCCAAAGGCACAACCTTCGTTAGCCTAGGGCGAGGCGCGCCACGCGCCGACGCCCTAGGACCCAACCGCCCCAACATCCACCCCGCCCTGTAGGGGCGGCCTAAACCTCGTGCATCAATCCCACACGAATCGCTCATCGAAATCCACACGATACCTGCGCAATAACTCCCGCAATTCTTCCTGAAAGGTCATCTTCGCGTGATGCGAACGCTGCTCTCGAATGTAACGTCTGCATGCCGCCGCGTTCGACTCGCCGATGGAAAACGCGCCGTACCCGCGCTGCCAATAAAACCGCCCGTGCGACTTCAGCCACACGGAACTGCTCTGCTTGAGTTTCTTGACCAGATCCGCGATGCAGGTGCGGCGCCCTAGCCCCACTAGGAGGTGAACGTGATCGCGCATGCCGCCGATCTGCAAAGCCGGGGAGTCGCACGAGCGCGCGACGGTGGCCAGGTACGCGTGCAAACCCCGCTCGAACGACGGATCGATGAAGGGTTCGCGGTCTTTGGTCGAAAAGACGATGTGGACCAGAATCTTGGAGAGCGACTGCGGCATGCCGACCCCTTCGGGATGCGCGTGACTCCGCCCCTACAGGGCGGAACGCCGGTTAGGGTTCCCGCTACCTAGGACATCGCCGCGCGAAACCGCGCGGCTCGTCCTAGGCTAACCAAAATCGCGCCTTTGGCGCGAAGGCGGAACTACTCTTTAGGAAAAAACCAACAGGACATCGCCGCGCGAAACCGCGCGGCTCGTCCTAGGCTAACC
>BTVV01000067.1:0-32507 GCA_045863855.1 Planctomycetota bacterium
CGGAATCTAGAATTCCGCCGCTGTGTGGAGGAGCTGCCAGGCCGTACCACACTATCGCGCGTGTCGCTGTCCACGCCGCCGCCCCAGCGCCTACTGCGTACGTTCTTGGTAGCGGGCCGTGGAGTCGAACCACGCTTTCAAGGGCTATGAACCCTTCCAGACCCGGCCTTCCGCCCGCGCCCGAAAAAATTAAAACAGCTTGAACGCCATGCCGCCGAACTTCATGACGTTCTCGATGATCTGCGAAGGCACGGAGTTCGCGACCATCTCCTCATGCAGCAACGCCAGATCCTTGCGGAGCTGCTCCGGGCTGCGCGCGGGGCCGTCGAGGATCACGCCGGCGAGCGGATCGTGCGGTTCCCACCCGTGCTGTTCGAGGATCTCCGGGGTCGGTTCCCCGACGTAGCCCTGCGCCTTCAGTTCGGCCTTCACTTCCTCCAACGGCCTGCCCATGGCAGCCTCCTTTCGCTTCGAGTGGACTACTTGATCACGTCTTCAATCACCAAACCATGCTTGGCCAATTCAAGGGTGAGCCGCTTTACGATCCCTTTGAAGTCGGGATCGTTGGGGCTCTGCGCCATCGTGAAGACCAAGCCGGTGATGCTAAAGATTGCCTGCAGCTCTTCGTCTGGTATCGAGGCGCGGAAGGCTTCGAGAATCTTGCGTGCCCGTTCCTTCTTTTCTTCGCCCGTCATGGCGCTCGCCCTCCCGCATCCTGCAGGAAGTGCCGAATCCGCAGCGCCGGGATGAAGACCAGTGCACACGGCTCGCCCTGGCTACTGGGCACCAATGCGACGATCAGGCCCGCGAGCTTCCCGCCGCGCAGGACCGCGCCGCCGCTCGACCCATGCCCGAAGCCGCGCGCTTCGACGCCCCAGCGGATTTCGTGCTCACCATGCCTTCCGCCTACGATGCCGGGCGCGGACCGAACGGGCTGGCCTTCAACCGCCGCGATAATCTCGACGCGTGCTCCATCCATCAGCGGTGCGGTGTCCAATTCCAGCGCTCCATCGAGCGGCAGCGCCGGATAAAGCAACGCCAGGTCAAGCCCTTCGTCGCGCTTCGCCGGCGTCGCTCGCAGCCATCCCGGGCTGGCTTCTACGAGCGCTTCGCCGCGATCCACTACATGGGCGGCCGTCAGCAGCACGGAGGGCGCCAGGCCGAACGCGCGCCCGTCCACCGCCACTGCCGTACCGTGCTGCGTGAAGGTGGCTCCGTTCTCTTGCCGGATACATTGGAGCCGCATGACGGGGCTCGCCGGCTGCGCAGCCTGGGGCTTTGCTTCCGAGCGCGAGGCCGGAAGCGGAGCCGGGCGGGTGCAACCGGCGAGCGAGACTGCGATCAGCAAGAGGAGGGCGCGCATCGGTGTCTCCTGAAAGTTGTCTGGCTCGCTTGGCACTTCCCCAAGGTCGGAGGTTTAGAGGTCGCATGGCCGAGGCGTCCCAGGCCGACCCTTACGCGGTGCATGTGACGTGGGAGCGATCTCACGTCTCCCGCCAACCTTCAGCGGCGTTTGAAGCCGCCCCAGGGCTATCCCCTGGCGTCGAGCCAATGATTAGTCTTTCTTGCCGACGAATTGATCGAGGAACTGCAGCACCTGTTCGCTGCTGTGGTTGAGGATCTCGGCGGTCTGCGCCTTGCCCTCGAAGTAGCTCTGCAGGCCCTGGCTGTAGGCCAGCAAATGGTCGATATCCTTGTGCGCCGTGACGATCTTCTTGCGCATCTCGATCACGTTGCGTTCGATGGCCGCGTAGTGCTGCGCCTTCTTTTCAAGGATAAGCTGCAGGTTCTTGGGATTGGCCAGCGCTTCGCCGTTCACGATCTTCACTTCGGCCTTCAATGCGTTCTCGGCCAAGCGATCGGCTTCCGCGACGGCCTTCACTCGGTAATCCGCAATGAAGGCATCCACGATCCGAGTCATGTTCCGGTCGTAGCTGATCGCGCTGGCTTCCATGGCCGCGACGGCGCTGGATGCTTGCTGGCTCGAACCGCAACCGGTGAGTGCGAGGCACGGCAACGCGAGCGCAAGCAGTACAAGCAGCTTGGGCGCTTCGTCCTTCGCTTTCGAGGCCAGCGCCTTCATGGCGTCGATGCTGCCTTCCCCTAGAATGAACGCTGCCGCCAGTCCGCAAATCGCGAGCACCGCATCCTCGGACAGTCCTAACTTGGCCTGCAGCGCCACCGCGATGGTCGCGCCGAGCGCCATTAAGAACTTCCTGCCTCCGAGCGAATAGATCGTGCTTCGAAACCAGCCCTGTTCGTTCATGGGTGCGGCCTCCGTAACGGGTTCGAGCCCGCAGACGCGGGCGCTTCGATTCGATGCTGAATAGATACGGCTCAGCCGATTAGGCTTCGGAAGGCTCTTCGTGGCGCGCGCTTTGATCGCTAGGCGCGGCCGGAACCGCCTCGGCGGCGGCGACATGGATCTCCGCCACCGGACCGATCTGCGCGTCCAAGCGCGCGGCCACCGCGGCATAGAACGCCGCTGGGTTCGAGATCCGCGCGTCGTAGCGCCGCCAGCCATCCGCGAGAACGGTCGCGTCGGGCGCGCCTGCGGTGGAGACGGGCGATGTCGGTGAAGTCCAGACCGCGAAGTCAGCGGGCGGCGTCGTGCCCAACTCTTCTTTCCATAGCCAGGTCAAGCGTGCGCCCGAGGCCGCGCGCGTGACCTCCAGATTCTGCACGCTCGGCAGTGAGGCAACCGCACCGCCCGCGCCCACCGTAAAGCGCGCGCGCTTGCGGTATTCATGCTCGCCCCAATGGAAGCCCTGCAAGCGGAAGAGCAGCTCGTAGTCGCCTTCAGCCAGTTCGGGAAGCGCGATCTGCAACGGATCGGCGTCGGCGTCAACGCGGCCGACGTAAGTCCACGGCGTGGCGCCCACCGCGCGGTAATAGACCAGGTAGCCGCTGGGATGCAGCGCGCTGCGTTCCAGACCCAACGCGCTACGGCTGATCAGGAAGACGGATCGCGAGAGGCCCAAGGCCGAGCGCGAAGAGCGCCTTGCTTCACGCGCGAACGCCAGGCCCGAAGCCAGGCGCTGGCCGCGCGAGGAACGCTCGGCGCTCAGTGCGCAGCGCCGGTAGGACGCAACTGCGCGGCTGAAAGCCAAGCCGCTGCGGTGGTACGTTGGCGAGGCCTCCGCGAGGCCTGTGACGCCGATCCATGGGATCGGCGGACCATCGGCGACCGTGGGCGCGTTGACTAAGCTCATCGCCGCGCCGCCGACCATATCCACTTCGGGATCGTGTGCGCCGAAGAGCGGCCAGAAATGCACGAGACTGGCGGGGCGAATCGAGATCGGGAGCGCGCCAGCGGCCAGCGCCGCAACCTCGGCGTCGCTCAGCGCGGCATTCCAAAGAGCAGCGAGGGCAATGCGGCCCGACCAATATGAAATGAGTGAAGACCAAGGGAGCACGCCCAGCGTTGTGCGATTCACGCCGGTCGGCGTTCGAACCGTGCTGTTCGTGCTTTTACCCGCTCCGTCGAGATATACGTGCCGGGCGTTCGTCGCTTGTTCGACCACACAGGCGTGATGCCAAGCGCCAGTTCCGAACGTGCTGGAAGTCTCGGCGGTGCTCTGTCCCGTGTCTCGCGCCGTCCACTGGAGCTTCGAAGACGAAGTGCCAAGCCACCACAAATGGGTCGTCGCATTCTTACTGACTCCGAAGAGCACGTCTCCAGTCGCGGCCCCCGCGTAGAACCAACAACCGAAGGTGAAAGGCGCGGCGGTGACCAACGCGGCGGCGTGATTCAGATATTGAGAAGTACCGTTGAACTCGCGGGCCACGCGTTAGCCCTCTTCGACTTCGACGCTCACAAGCTGCGCGTCCGCCGCCATGTCATCCGCGCCGTCGCCGGCCACACGCGAAATGCGCAGCCGGTAGGATTCGCCCGCCGCCAGGCTGTCCATCTGAGCGCCGTGCGTGAAGGGGATATCGGTCACCTTGGTGAAACCATCCGTGGCCGGTGCGGTGGCCGTGGCTTCCTGCGCGGCCGCGAAGGAATCGGCGTCTAGGTCGGTGGTGCCCACCTGGATGCGCTCGATCTCGGCCGACCACTTCACGCTGCCGGTGGTGACCCCGTTGGCTGCCCATTCGACGTGGACGATCAAGCCGCCGCCCGCATAGCTGCGCGGGAGCTTGTCGCTGAAGACGATGGCCTGCGCCGTGGTCGGATCGAACTTCAGGATTGGGTGCAGATTGCGAAAGCCCAGGCGCGCGGCGTTCGTCGCCGGCGGAATGCCGTGGAGTGGAGAGAACTTCGCCATCGTCTGGCCGCTGGCCATGGCTTACCTCCACTCGACGGTAACGCGGTTGGTGTAGTCCTCGCGCGAACGGTGCCCTTTCACGACGACTTCCCGAATCCAAATCCCATAGATCGCGCCGTCCGCCAGCGTGCCGATGGCAAGCCCATCCGCGTAGGACGTGGGCGCGGCGAAGGTCACGCCGCCAGGCGCGGTGGATTCGTTGGCCGGGTTTTCGAACTCGTTGGTCGAGGGCGCATCCAGGCCGATATCGATCTCGGGATACACTTCAACGGCGTCGTCGGCATCCCACGCTTGCGAGGCCTTGCCGCGCAGCCCCGCGCCAGGCGCGGCGTAGTAAAGCGTGTTCCCGCTGCGGTATTTGACGTAACGCAGATCGTCCTTGTCGCTGTTGTAGACCCAGAACGAACGCAGCGGCCAGTCACCGGCGTCTCCGACCGCGCCGCTGGCCGCGCCGGTACCGATGCCATCGGTCAACGTGGTCGGCGTGCCCAGCGTATCCGCGCGCACATGAACGCGAGCGTCGATCATGTCGTCGCCCGCAGCGTTCTTGACCACGGCCAGGTGGTAACGCGTCTTGCCCGCGCCGTCCGTTTCGTAGCCTTCCCAGTCGGGGAGTACTTCGCGCTCCGGCTGAGTCAGCGTCAGCGTGTCCGCTTCGTCGCCTGCGGGCAGCTCGGACGAATCCACCGTAACGATCAGCCACTTGTCTTCGTTGTCGCTGAAGAGCGTGTAGGTTCCGTCGATGCTCACGTCGACCGCGACGCCGGGCGCGGTGTCGCCGGGCGCCTGCCAGGTCAGTTCCTGCGTGGCGTCGAGATACGAGAGTGTGCCGTCGCCCGCGCCGTTCAGGTAGCCCGCGCGATTGACGACGACGCCAGTGATGTTCGAGAGGCCGGCCACGTCGAGTGCAGGGATCGGCTCTGAACTGCGCCACTTGCCACCCATGAACAGACGAAAGGTATCGGGCGAACCGCCCGTCGCCGGAGCCGTGGGCAGTGGCCGCGACAAGACCAACTTGTCCGTGGCCGCGACGAAGTCCATCACGTGGAAGTAAACGCCGCGCAAAGCGACCGTGGGTGTATCCGAATCGAAGCGCCCGATAGCGCCGTTCCAGGCGTCGTCGGCTTCGGTCAGGGCGCTATTGACGAGTTCGCCGTCCGACGATCCGGCCTGGCACGCGCGCTGCGGACTGGCCTGCCCGTCCGCCGTCAACGCCTTGAGCGGGTAGTACCATTCGAGCTTATCGGCGGTCGGGACGGGCACGGTTCAAACCTCCAGGGTCGCGACCAGGTTGTCCGCAGGCCCGCTTACGTTCACGCCGACCGGAGGCTTGGGCAGGCCCGGTACGTGGAAGTGAAACTCGCCCGCTGCGCTTTCTTCGCCCTGCCCATTGACGGCCGCCACTCGGTACACATTCCAGATGCCTCCGTGCGCACGCTGGCTCGTGTACGTCCGATGCTCGAAGTAGTGCCGCCCATCCGTATGTTCGAGGCTGGCGATGCGCTCTTCGGACGCGGCGGTGTTCCGTTTCCTATAGATACGGTATCTCTGCGCACCTTCGGCACGCGTCCAGTGGATCACCGGGAAGCGTTCGAGCGGATCTTCGACGGCTTCGGGCGGCGCGCCTGGGAGCGCCTCATGGATCTCCAGCGCGAAGAGTTCCGGCAGTTTGAGTTCGAAGCTGCGCGCGGTGGTTTCGCCGAAGGCCAGCGGACCCGCCACCACGCGCCCGTTGACCGCGATGTATGCGACGTAGCCCGCGCGTCCGATCCATGCGATGGTCGCACGGTTCGAGGTCACGAACTCCACGCTGAATTCCGCAACGAACGCCTCCAGCTTGGAGATGGTGTGAGCACCAAAGGCTTCCGCGCTGGCGATGCCTCCCACTTGGATCGTTTGCAGGTCGCGCCCGATGGCCGGCGTTCCGAACGCTTCAGCGCTCGCGATGCCGCTGGGCTGCACGGTGGTTGTGCCGGGCTGCAGGGTCGGTGTGCCGAACGCTTCCGCGCTAGGTATGCCCGTGGGCTTAACCAGGTTCGCCAGGGCCGGTGTACCGAACGCTTCCGCGCTGGCGATGCTCCCGGGCTGCAACGTTACTGCGCCAGGCGTAAGGGTCGGCGTACCGAACGCTTCCGCGCTCGCAATACCCGTGGGTTTGACCAGGTTCGCCAGGCCCGGCGTGCCGAACGCTTCCGCGCTCGCAATGCCCGTGGGCTGTAAGGTGACCGCGCCAGGATTGAGTGTGGGCGTGCCGAACGATTCCGCGCTCGCGATGCCGGATGGCTTGACGGTTCGTGAGAGCTTGGGCGTTCCGAACGCCTCGGCGCTCGCGATGCCTCCCACGCCCGAGAGGGTCTGTGGGGGTTCGCCGGCCAGCGCCGAAAACGGCGCTTCGGAGAATGCGCGGTGGCCGAACATGGGCTACCCGTCCAGGTTCCCGGCTTCGTCGGGCTTCAGGGCTATAATCAGGTCGGACTTCTCGGCCTCGCGTGCCAAGTGTGTGGCCTTGTCGAATGTGACGCCCTGGATCGCGCCGCCGATTGCTTGGCCGGCGTACTTCAGCACTTCCAAGCGCAGGTCGCGCTGGGCTTCCTCTGCGGTGCGCGATTTCCCGACGCTCGCGGCCAACTGCTCTTTCCAAACCGCCACCGGCACATCCACGCTCACACGGATCGTGGCCCCATTGTCGAGCGGCGTTAAGACGGTTTTCATGCTTGGTTCTCCTTAAGCGGCGGCGCGGCGCGTGCGCAACGGCGCGACGGGCGGCATCAAGTCTGAAGTGCCAGGCGTATTGGTCAGAGTCGGATTCACTTTGCTGGCCGTGAAGTCTTGCTCCGGCGACTGGAATCCGTACAGCGGCCAGTAGTTCTTTAGATTCAAGCGCGCCACACGCGTGGGCGGCACGCCCTTCGCCAGGGCTTGAGCCTCGTTGGCTACCAGATCGTCGTTGTAAATCGCCAGATGCGCGAGCTGGCCGTCGAAGTGATCGGCGGCGGTTCCCGTATTGGCGTGGCGCGCCCCGATAAGCAGATCGCTGCCTTGAGGTGTCCGACTGCTAGAATTCGTGCCTTCACTGCCGCCATCTATCAGCGCCGCGCGATCCGTGGCCGAACGGAAAAGGCCACACGCCGAATGCCACGTGTTGACGGAGTATCCGGTGCTGGAGTTCGCGGCGACTTCCGTGGAATAGGCGAGCGCGGAAACGGGATCTCCGCCGGTGTCGCCCTTCGCCGACAGCGAGCCTTGATCCGTTACGCTCGTGGCCGTGCCAATGGACATAATTCGCCCGTCGACCGTCGCGCTTGCCGAGCGGAACCAACCGAAAAGCGTGAACGGAAGCGCCCAGCTCATGCCGGTACCGTTGGCGGTGAGCCGGTGTTCGCTTGTACGCGTAAACGCTCTGCTCAAGGGTTACTCCCAAATGATCGAGGCTTGCCAGACCGACTTTTGCCCCAGAGTCCAGGACGTGTGCTCGAAGGTCAGGTCCATGACAACAATCTCACCAGCCAGCGGCGCACCTGAATCGGCATCCAAGGTGATCTTCAGTTCCTTGTACTGATCGTTGTCGCCGGTGCTCCAAGACAGCGTGCTGGTGCCTTCCGCGTTGAGTGTCGCGCCACTCGGGCTTTCCTCCATCGCCACGGATGCCCACTTGGGGTTCACCTTCGCATTTCCGGTCGTGGCGTTCGCAAGCGCAATCAGCCGGAGCTTGCATGTCCCCCCCGGTAGCGTTTGAGGCATCTGGAAACGCAGGCGCCAAATTACGTCTGAGCCCGCTGTATTCACGGACGCCTCGACGCCCAGGCCCTCTTCGTGCTTGCTGTTCGCGCCGCCGCCGATGTACACATCGCCGTAGACGCGGCCCGATGTGATGGGCACTTCGGAGAACGGCCGGATCACAGGCGCGGCAATACCCAGCGTCGTCCGCATCGCCGCTGCGTCTGCATCATCCAACAACGTGAGCGCAAACGCGGTGAGTTTCGGTGCGATCAGCGAAACGAACACATCCTTCGTGCCCGCGCTGAGATTCACGGCGGACGCGCCGTTCGTTCCGGCAACTACACTTGTCCGCGCGAGCGTATCCGGGCTGCCGCTCGTGACGGTACCAACGCCGACCTCCCATTCGTTGGCCGTGCGATGAACCAATGCGTAGTAGCAGGTGTTGCCGCTGCCGATGCCCGCGACGAAGGTCCGAAAGCCGGTACCCGCGCCCGCCAGCGAAAGCGTGCCCGTGCCTATGGTCGTCGTGGACTCTTTGACGCGGTCTGCGATCAGCGGCCCGGCCATGCGCTACTCCTTGTGAGGTACGCCGGAGCGATCAGCGCGAACCGGAGCCGATCTTTTGCGTGGGCGGCTTGGGCGGGAGCTTGCCCGACTTTCGATCTTCCAGCGCCTGGCGCTCGCGCTCCTGAGCCTCGGCCTTGAGCTTGGCCTCGTAGAGCCCGAACTTGACGCGCTTGGCCTCGCGCAGTTCTTGGATCTTCACGTCCAGCGCCTGGATCTCGCGCTCCAGGTCCAGCGCCGTTCGAGTGTCCGGTGGAGATTTCTTGGCCATCGGGTGCCTCCGCGCGATCCCTACCGCGCCTTAGAGCTTGAAGATTTTGTTCGCGCCGTTGTCCCACTGCGTGATGATGTCGCCGCCGTTAGGCGTGATGGGCAGGCCGGTTGCGGTGTCGATCAAGGCGATCAGGCGGCTGGTGGATTCGACGCCGGTGTCCTTATAGATCAACTGATACTCACAAGGGTCACCCGTAACGGTCGGGAACGTCACGTCGTCGGCATCGGCCACGCCGTTGGTCTTCGTCTTTCCGGTCAACGTCTGAGGCGTGCCTACTCGCGCGCCGGCGGGTACGTCGTCCAGGTTGTCATGCGCAGCCAGGTCGGGCGTGTAGTCCGCAGCGTCGAGCAGGACCGTCTTGATCGTGTCGGTGTCCCAGTCGATGGAGCCGTCGAGGAAGCCTTCGCGGCCCTTGTCGTACATCGCGTTCGCCATGCCCGCTCTCCACCTGAACCGTACAGATAGATACGGGCCTTAGAATTCGAGCAGCAGGAGCGTTGTGCGCGGCAGGAACTGAATGGTGGAGATGGCGTCGGTGGGTGGCGGCGCGCCGCCGCGTTCGCCGGTATGGGCCAGCGCCAGTTTCAGCGGCGAGCCCGGAACGATGGCGCTGGGCGGGATCTCGAACTCTTCCACGGCCACGTGCGTCGCCGTTGCTACTCCCAGCGCGCCGAACTGCGAGCCCGAGAAGTCGAAGTCTTCCGCTCCTAGCGCGCCCCAATTCGTGGTCACCCACAGCCCAAGATCAAACGGTGCGAAAATGTTATGCACGCCGACGTTCGGAGTGCCCTCAAACGGCACTCGCAAGCGCGCGGAGCTGGGTGCGGGCAAGCCTGCAGGAATGTCGAACGTCAGGAACGCGCGGTAAATCTCGTAGATCTCCACGCCAGGCTCGGCGCTTACTTCGCGAATGCCGGCGACGATCCGCGTCTCCAGCCCAACCACCGTCTCGGCGAATAGATCCGCACCCAGCACGCCCGTGACTCCGGTGTCGGGCCACAATCCGCCAGGTCCGGCGCGCAGGGCGCCACGGTCCAGCGAGAGCGATGCGCCGATGGCAAAGGGCACGTCCAGGCTCTTACGGATTTCCGTGACATTCGGCCAGCGCTGGCCGGCCTCCCACGTCCCGCCTGACCAGGCGAATTCGGGCTCGCCCAAGGCCGCGCGGAGTTGATCCACCAAGGTGGTGCGCAGACTGTTAAATGCGGAGGGGCCAACACGGTTATCCGGCGCGAAGTAACCCACCTGACCCAACGCTTGATTGCCGGGCTTCACGCGACCG
Source organism: Planctomycetota bacterium (assembly GCA_045863855.1). GTDB lineage: Bacteria > Planctomycetota > SZUA-567 > H5-PLA8 > H5-PLA8 > H5-PLA8. Next base: position 10,109 of record BTVV01000067.1, read on the forward strand.
ATGTGGTGCGCGCGCAGGTTGTAGTCTGCGAGGATCTGATTCAGGCCCGTGCTGGGCAGGTACTGCGCCATGGTCGGAGGAATGGAGAACGCATGCGGCCCGGCGCTGAAGCGTGCGGTCGCGGGCCAGCGGTAGCGGTCGTCGCCGGTATCGCCGACGCGTGGCACCCAAGGCGCGATCATTTGAGATAGCCGCCCAAGCCCTTATAGGTCGGCGCGTCGGTGGCCTTGTAGAAAGCGGTCTCACCGCGCGTATCGCCGCCCATGACAATCACGAAGTCAGGCGCGCCCGTTCGCGTCCAGGCCGATTCCCCAACACGCCAGACGCCATCGGAGAGCAGCACGCGCGCGCCTGGCGCGCAGACCACGCCGTCCACGGTTTGCGTGCCTTGCTTGAGCAGCTCGCCGCTGAAGTCCGATGTATCCACGCGCTCGGTCACCGCCGCCGCTGGGCCGGTAAAGCGCACCAAGGCGATGTGGACACCCATCGCCTCCTCTTCGAACAGCACCTGCGCCGCGCCGTTGGATGCCCCCACCGCGTGCGTCGCGCCAGGCTCGATATCCAACGCCGTGGGCGAAGTCTCTTCGTCGTTGGAGATCCGCACGGGGAAGACGCCATGGACGAACACCGTGCCCGCCTGGCCGGCCTTAATCGGCTCGGCAGTGACACACCACTTGCCCTCGTCGCCCGTTTCCGGGAGGCGGATCGAAAGCGCGCGGTCGAAGCGAAGTTGGTTGGCGTCCGTGTAGTAGTGGCCCGCGATGCCTGCGGGCGAGAAGGCGGGCAGATCCACGTTGCCGACGTTGACGCCCAGCGCTTCGGTGGCCGCGTCGCTGTTGATGCGCAAGGGCGCGCGCGCGACCGTAAGCCCCGAACGCTGTTCGAGCGCCGCGACGCGCGCGAACAGATCGTTCACCTCGGCGGCCGTCAGCCGGTCGCCCCGATCCTTGCGCGGGTTCAAGCTCATCCGATACCCAACAGGGTGAAGTTCCGGCGCGCGTAAACCTGAGCCACATGCGCCGACTGGACCTTATGCTGAATGACCGAATCGTTTTCGGAAGCGATCTTGGCCTGCGTGAACCAAAGATAATCCCATCCGCCCTTGAGCACGCTTTGCGAGCCGCTAACGGTCTCGATGGGGACGGTGACCGTCTTCTCGGCGGCGAACAGGTACTCGACGCGCCACGGCCCGGTTCCGCGTCGGCGCGCGGTCGCGCCCATGAAGATCAGCTCGCCGGCATCGAAGCCCTTCCAAGCGTTCTCGTTCACTTTGGCCGTGCAGTCGATCAGCGTGGAGAGGTAGCCATCGGCCAGCGTGTCGCGTTCGTGGATCTCGCGGTAGCTCAACTTCGGCACGTAGATGTCCACGCCCTCAACATCCTTGCCATTCACGCCGATCAGGGTTCCGACGTCCGCCGTCTGCGGATAGTTGGCCTGCGCCAGGGCGCGGACCACGTGCTCCGTCTGCGCCAGCGTCGAAACTTCGAACTCGACTTCACCTTCGGGCGGTTGTTCGGTTTCGCGCGTGGACTCTTTGTAAGTGACCGAGACTTTGCAGAGGCCCTCCACTTCAACACCGGTGGCCTTGAGCACGTCGACGCTGAGCGCATCGCAAAAAAGGTGTTCGAGAGAACCGTAGCGGTCGTTGATGCGCGGGACGCCGTCCGCATCCTGTGCGACGTCGGGATCGTCGGTGCCATGCACCCAGAATATGCGTTCGAGCGTGGAGCCTTTGCGGTCCTTGCGGTACTTGCGCGACTCGACGGCTTCGGTCACGACGACGGCCATGGCGTGCTCCTATGCGAGTCCCATGTCGAGATCTTCGGTTTGCTCCGCGATGCGCTGCAGCAACTGGTTGGACTTCTTGGCTTCCTCGAAGTGCCGGTTCGCCAAGCCCGCCGCCGCCAAGCCCTGCGCCGCCGCGCCGCTGAACGTGCCCGCGACGCTGAACTCCGGCTTGGAAAGAGCCGCGTCGCCGGCCGTCGCGAAGCCAAGACCGCCGCCACCCGCGCCACCCTCGGGCGCTTGCGGCAGCAAGCCTTCGATGCCACCCACCATGTTCTCCAGTGCGCCGGTGATGCCGTTCCAGATATTCGCTCCGACGTTCTCAAGCGCGCCTTTCGCTCGCTCCAGATCCACGCTGAATCCCGTGGTCCCGTCCTGCGGATCGGCGGCGAAGAGGTCCGCGTTCAGTTTCTTAAACTTCGCTTCGCGCTCGCGCCGGTCCTTCTGCTCCTTTGCACGCGCCCGTTCGTTGCTACCCAACGCATCGTCACTGTCTTGCGCCAGTCCTTCGCGCATGCCTTTGAGCAGCTTCGCGGGGTTCAGGTGGTCGGGGATCTTCGCGATCAGCGAGATCTCGCCCATGCCCACGGTCTTGGCGACGCGGTTCCATCCTTCGATGATCCCGTTCATCACGCCGCGCACTTTCTCGGCATACCAGTCCCAGCCTTCGGCGAGCTTCTGCGGAATCCACATCAGGTCGTTGAAGATCGATAGGCCCATCACCTTCAGGCCGGTCCAAAGATCGCCCCATAGTTGCCGTATCCAGCTCACGGAGTCCATGAACGCTTCGCCGATCATGTAGGCGAAGGCCACGATCCACGTGCCGAGGCCCGTTCCGTCAATACGCACGGAGTTGAATAGGTCCAGGAATCCGAGCTTCGTAACGCCCAGCGCATCGGTTACGGCGAGTGCCGCCAACCCGATACCCATGAGGATCGAGGCCGCGACCAATGCCGGCGACATTAAGGCCATAATGGAAGTGCCTACTACAACCAGCCCGGTTCCGACCGCGAGAAGAGTCACGCCGATCTTCGCGAAACTCTCAACCACCTGTGGATTCAACTTGACCCACTGCGCGGCGCGTGCGATCAGATCCGTGAACCGTTCGACCGCAGGAATGAACGGGACCATTGCTTGGCCGATCGCCAGCTTCACCGCGGTAAAGGCGTGCCCGACGCCGTTCAGCGCGTTGTCCATACGCAGCGCCGACTGCAGCGTCTGCTCATCCAGCACTTGCCCAAACTTGTATGCCTGCCCCGCCGCTTCGGTGATGGCACCACTCCCGCTCTCGATGATCGGGAGTAATTCCAACGCACCGCGCCCGAATGCTTTCATCGCGATTTGCGTGCGCTGCGCCGGGTTCTCGACCTTCAATAAGGCATCGGCGATGGCCGCGAGTTGCTGTTCGGGACGCAGTGCAAGTAGCGACTTGGCATCCAATCCCAACGCCGCCAGCGCCGTATTTTGGTCCTTCGTCGGCGCGGCCAAGCCGCGCTGCATCTGAGCGACGGCTCCGATAACGCCGCGAAGGGAAAGGCTGCTGTTTTCGGCAGCTACTTTCAACGCGCCCAGTGTTTCAAGCGAGAGGCCTGTCTGCGCACGCAGGTTGGCCATCTCGTTTCCGAAGGTGGCCAGCGTCTTCGATCCAAGCGCTAGAGGAGCCAGGATCGCGGCCCCGCCAGCCGCCAACCCCGTGCCAATCGTTTTGGCCATGCCAGCCGCGTCGGTGACCCAAGCGCGCAGCATCGTGGTGCCCTGGCCAAGAGCCTTCTGCAGCGATGTGAGACGTGCGCCGATCTCGACGAAAGCGCCGCCGGCCTTGATGTCATTCTCGCCCGCCATGGCCCGCCTCCTTTTCCCGCTGCGCTTGGCGCGCGTCCCACTTCAGCCAGGCTGTTTCCTTTTCCGCCTCGCTCAGCCGGATCGGAAGCAGGCCGTGCTCGCGCCCCCACGCGCGATACTTCGCCAAGTCGCTCAGCGAGGATGATTCCGCTTTACGCTCGCTCGCCCGCAGCGGATTGAATCGCTCCGGTTGCAGCGACTTGGGATCTTTGGCATAGGGCTGGATCGCGTGGTAGGCCAGCCAGGCGACGCGGTCCCAGGCCTCCATACGTAGAGCCTTCCAGCGCCAGACCAATTCGCGCAGCGACCATGGGCGCGGATCGGCGACACCAGCTAAGGCCGCTACTTCGTGGACGGCGCGCCAGGTCCACGGTTGCCCCGACGCGGAGCGCCTTGCACCGGCGTCGGGCTCGGGAAAAAATCCCGGACCGCCTCCGCGATGGCTTGCGCCATCGGCTCCATCGTTTCGGGAGCAAAGACTTCCGCGCAGAACGTATCAAAGTTCAGCCCGTAGGCTTTTGCCTGCTCTTCGCACGCCAAGTACGCGAGCGTCAAGACGTGGCCGAGCTTGCCCGCGAAGATATCGCCGCCTGCCGTCGAAAGCAGACCCACGCCCGTGCGCTGTTCGTAATCGATCAGCACGTCCACACTGATGCGCGGGCGCCAGACGCGGCCTTCCCGATCCTTGAATTCCGCTGGCATGGGGTGCTCCTAAAACACCCCAGGCCACCTTAATCGAGGATCGGTGGCCTGGGGATTTGCGCTGAGGGCTTACGAGTATCTCCTCGATCTCACTCCGCCTCGCTCGGTGTGAAATATCGTTACGCCGGATCGATGACCGTCAGCGCGCCCGCGCCTTTCATGGTGATGTCCACCATGAGCGCGCCGTCGAGCGGCTCGCCGCGCTTCAGCCCCGTCACGATGGCATCGCCTTCGTAGCCGTGCCCGGTTGCGCCCGTGATGTCGAGCAGCTTGACGTGGATCTCGGTCCCGTTGATGAACGCGGTCTGGATCAGTTCGAAGGCCGTGTCGTCGGGTACCCAGAGGTGGCCGCAGGACAAATCCCATTCCTTCAGACCTTGGATATGGTCCTTCCAACCCGCGCCATCGCGCGTGCTGGTATCCACCGCGTTGCCCTGAATATTGAGGTCCACGTCGCGGGCCTTGCCGACCACCGAGCCCGGACCGGTGCCGACCGTCAGTTCCGCTTTGTAGCCAGCCGACCCGCCCATGCGCCACTCCTTTCGCGCGCTACGCCGTGCTCAGCACGCGCACGCTCGTCTTGATCGTGTAGCCCGGGAACCCCAGGCCGTCCTGGGTGTTCACGGGCATATCCGCGATCACGCCCCAGTTCTCGAATCCCACATCCGATAGATACGGAGTCAGCGGGTGACGGTCGATCAAACGCCAGACTTCGTGCGCCAATTCCCATGTGGCTTTACGGCTTGAGTCTTTGTCGTTGAACACCTGGATGTCCACGGCCATCACGCCGCCGGTGTTCGCGCGGCAACCCCATGCAGGACCGCCAACCTCCGCGATCAGCAGTGCGGGGAACGGCGCGTCGTCAGGCAGCGCCACGGTGAAGATCGCCTTGGCGTCGGCGTAGGTGGCCAGCTTCGCGCGGATCGCGACCGCGCGCGCGTCTGCATCCGTCAGAAACATCTTCGCGATGGCGCCTGCGATCATGGCTGCCCCCCTTGCACCGCCGAACCGCCGAGCGGCAGATCCTTGAAGAGCGCCGGGAACTTCGACATCGAGCGATACAGCGCCGGGCGCATGAACGGACGCTTGGGAATCACGATGACGTTGCCCTTCACACGCCAGCCGAACTTCGCCGCAAGGTAGCGGCGCATCTTGGGTGTGACGCGGATTACCGCGCCGAACTCATGCACGCGCCCGTACCAACCGGTCGTTTGCGGACCGACCACGTACGAATCGGTGGAGGTTTTGGCGTAGCGGATCGAGCTGCGCAGATTGCCGCTGATCAGGCGCGGGAATTCGCTGGTGTTGCGGTCTGCCGCGCCGCGCTGGAAACGACCGGCGTTGTCGCGGCTGGTCGCGTAGGTCGCGCCTTTCGAGACGATGCGCTTGGCCTCGCCTTCGACCAGCGCCGCGCACTTCGCCAGGCGCGCGACCGACGCCTTGCGCACGGCGTCCACCACCTGCTTTTCGTTCAGCCAGGACTTGCCGCGCAGTTCGAAGTCGAGCATGGGCCAGCCCCCGGCGGATTTACTCCTCGACCGTCACGTTCTTTTTATTGCGGCGTTCGGTCCACAATTCCGTGGTTCCGCATCCGGTGATGGACAAGTACTCGACGCCCGTCTCCGTGTCTTTGATCACGTAGATCGCGCGTTCGTGGTTCCCATAGCCGCCTCTGAAGTAACCATGGAACGTCGCTTGAAAGCGCAGGCTTTCCTTTTGCTCGGGCTGGGGCGTTGGCTCGATAAGGTCCGGGTCTTTCGGTCGGCTCGGCCGTTCCTTCGAGCATGCGTGGCAGATCCCCACGATCAACCCCACTGCCGCGATGCAGACCAGGAACTCAATCAGCGTGAAGCCTCGCTTCATGGTGAACCCTTTCATGGCTCGATGGGCCGCTCGACACGCATCAAGGTAAGCCGCTTCCAGCGCGAGCCGTGCAGCCTTCGCGCGGCGCTGACTCGGTACTGCGCTTCGGGCTGGCCGCTGAAGCCCGGCACGTTGACCAGGTCGGGCACGTCCACGTCGTCGTGGATCTCGCAGAGCAGCTCCACGCGATCGGCGTGATGTTCGACGATGCCGTAGAAGGTTAGCGCCGCGCCGAGCGCTTCCGTGAAACCGCCCGCGCCGTCCGAAGTCTTGGTCGGACGCCGGCGCGTGAGGGCCGTTCTGCCTACCACGTTCGCACCCTTGGGCGCTTGCGGTAGGGCGCCAGCATTTCCGAGATCACCGAGTCCATGAGCTTCGGCCACATCAGCGCCGCACCCGCCGCCGCGCTCGAACCTTCGCCGCTGCGTTGGTGATACGCCCGCGAAACCAACTGGAAGATCGCGATCTTGAGGCCGGGCGGGATCGAGGCATATCCGCCGGTGTAGTTCACGCGCCAGCGCTTCGCCCCTTCGCCCCACCAACCCTCTTTGTAGGGCCGGAAGGCTTCGTCGCCCGGGCCGGGCGCGAGCACGCGTCCCGCCTCGTCGGTGCGCGCGATCTTGTTCTCACCCACGACGGCCGCCGGCCAGGTCGTAGCCGCCGGAAGGTCCGTGACGGTAGCCAGTGCGGTGATGGGCAGGAAGGTCGGATAGAGCCACGGCTGCCCGCCGTCCAGATCCTCCTGGCGCGCGGCGCTGGCCAGCGCGATCCCGCACTCGCGGGAAACCCAGTCCTCCGCCCCATCTATAAGGAGCTGGATGACGGAATCCTGCGCGGAGTGGGAAACCTCCAGCCAGGCTTTGGCATCGGCAAGCAGTAAGACGCTCATTTTGAGGGCTCCTAGGCGTCCACAACCGGCCTTCAAGGCGAGTACCGTATTCCTGTGCGGCGCGAATCAGGCCCGGCTAGGGTGCACGTGGCCGGGCAGGGGGTCGAAACCCCCTGCCCGGACTTCCTTCGCACCTGCTACGGGTAGGTCAAAAAGGCCCGGCTTGCGGGCCTTCCTTTAGAGCTTAGGCTGCCGCCGCCACCTTCGAGCCGGGCGAGAGCGGACGCCAGAGGCAGTAGTATTCGATCTCGCCTCCGTTCGCGTCCGTGGTGCCCGTGGTCTGGATCACGTCCGCGCCGTTCTCGACGAGTTTGGGCGCGGGGAGCGCCGCCGGGTTGGCCGGCGTCGCATCCTTCCAGATCAGGTTCGCCAGCAGCGCCGCCTTCGCGGCCTGCGCGATCAGCGTGGCCGTTCCGCCGGCGATGCCGACTTCCAGCGTGCAAGCGCCGCCGCTGGTGACCGCTTCCTTGATGCGGCCAAAGATGATCATCTCGACCAGGCCCGTGACCGTGAAGAGCGTGGTCGGCGCGGCGATCAACATGGCGGCGTCCGTCACGGTCTTGCGCGCGATGTTGTAGTTCACTTTGGTTCTGAGGCTCATTCCAGGACTCCTTAAACCGGGGGCCAGGGGTATGAGCCCTGGCCCCCAAGCGTTGCCCCGATCCGCTCGGAGCTACACGCCGGCGCGCACCCAGTCGCCGGTTCCCGCCAGGGAAGGGCGCGTTAGGCCAGCAGCTTCGAGAAGGCCTTCTTCGAGACCACCTTGCCGCCGACCAGCATGTAGACCACCATCGCGACGACGCCCGACTTGAACTTGAAGTGCTCGCTGCTCGCGAGGACCACTTCCTGTTCGACCGGGCAGACCATGTGGCTGAGGTCGCCGAAGACCACGTCCCCGGCCGCGCCCAGTGTCTGGCGCTGCGTCGGGATGACGGGGTAACCGATGAGCGTGTCGTAGCGCCCCGAGCCCGGGTTCGGCGTGAAGAGCGGCCGGCCGACATCATCGACCACCTTCTTCAGGAATTGCAGCGCACCGTCCGCGATCAGCCAGACCGCGTTCTGCCGGAGCTGCGGGAGGACCGCCGTCTCCAGATCCACGAGGTCGCTGTAATTGACCTCGCCGGCCACCGCGCGCGCCGCCGTGCCGACATCGGACGTGGCGTGCAGGATGCCGAGCGGCTTGGAGGAACCGTCGCCGCCGAGCAGCGCGGTATCCACGCCGTCGAGGATGGCCGCGCTGAACAACTCGCGGACCAACGCGTCGAGCGGGAATGCGCTGCGGTTGAGCAGCGTGCGCGAGAGTTCCGTGTACGCGCTCAGTTCGAACGCGTCGATGCTGACCTGTTCGATCAGCGCCTCGGTGTCCGTCTTGTCCGCGCCTTCCCCCGTCCAGGTCACGACCACGCCGCCGTACTGCGTGCCGCCCGCGCCGGCCTGGTTGACGCGGGGCCAGACCGTCTTGCCGGCCATCGTCGGCACGCGCCGCGTGCGCGGGAAGATGTGCGCCGCTTCGCCCGGATAGCGGAGCAGATCGCGGTACTCCCGGTTCACCGCATCCTGCCCGGTGGCCGTGACGGACTTCATCGGCAGCGCCTTCGCGCCGTCGATCTCCTCGGGCGTGGTCAGACCGTGGAACGCGGAAGGGAACGCCGCGCGTGCCAAGCGCGTCGGCATGCGCACGCCGCCTTCGTTGGCTTTGTTCCAGGACTTCGACTGCGGGCGCAGCGCATCGCGCGCGCGGTCGGAGATCACTTTGCCGCCCGAGCGGATGAAGCCGCCAAACTCTTTGCAGAGTTCGTCCTCGTCCTTCTCGTGGTCCTTGGCCTGCGCCGGTTCCGTCTCCGGCAGCACGCCGGGCGGATCGACCCGTGAGAGTTCCTCGATCTCGCGCATGGACTTGGCGCGCGCGGCTTCGTCCTTCGCCGCTTCGGCCTTGGCCTTCAGGCCGTCGAACTCTTTCTTCTCGGCGTCGAATTCCGCCTTCGCGCCTTCGATGATCTTGGCGTCGCCGCCCTTCTCGGCGGCTTCGCACTTGGCGTGGAGCGCCTTCAGCTCCTCGTTGCACTTGCCCATCGCGGCAAGCAGTTCCTTGAGATTCATGGTCGGGCCTTTCTTGTTCGGGGGGTTAGAGATCCTGCGCGAGCGCATCCATTTGCGCCTGGCAGGTGTCGAGCTGCGCTTGCAAGACGGGCAGGACGGACGGGGCGCTCGAAGGTGGCGCGGTCTTCGCGCCGGGCTTCTCGGCTCCGGTGTCTTGGGGGTTCGCTTGCGCTTCGCTCTTCGCTCCGGTTATGGCCGCCAGCTCGTTGACCGGCTTCACGGTGACCGTCGTTTCGGCGAGCCTGCATTCGAGATGGTGGAGGATTTCCTTGCCGCCCATGTCGCGCGGTTCCCAGCGCAGCATGTAGAACCCGACGCTCAGGGTTTTGGCGTGCCCTTCGAGGACCAAGGTCCGGACGTCCTGCGCGAGCTGCGTGCTGGCGAGCTTCGCCCGAATCCACAGTCCGTAGTCGTCTTCCTTGGCCTCGACGATGGTGCCGATGCAATCGAGCACGTCGCCGCCGTACTTGTAGTGATGCGCCATCAACTTCACTTTGCCGGCGGGCACCTGCAGTTGGATCGTCCGCGCGAAGCAGCCTTTGACGAAGACCTCACCCTGGGCGTCGATATTGCCGAAGACGGCGGCGTAGCCTTCGATCCAGCCGGAATCGGTTTCGCCATCGGCCTTCGCGGCCAGGCGCGTGTTCTCGCCGTCCAGCCAGTTGACCCGGCGGGCATAGCGGTCGATCACGCGCTGCGTGGGGCGGGCTTCCGTGCTCATGCCGAGATAGATACGGAAAAGCAAAACAGACCGCGCAAGGGCGGCCCGTCAGGTGGCGAGATGGGGATTCAAGCGGCTACAGCGACGGGGGTTGAATCTCTTGGATTTCCAGGCGCAGCTTACCTTCTTTGTCGTACCAGATTTTGACGTCGCGGACCTTCGGACCCACCGGAATCAGGCACTTAGGATCGCCCGTTCCAAAGCGCGTGATGTCGCGCCCGGTGGTCGGGTCGGTGATGCGAATGTCCTTGGGTCTTGAAGTGCGCATCAATCCACCAATTGAATTACGAAGCCTTCGATCTCGGCGGTGCCCATTCGGATCGTACTTTGAGCGGGCTGCCTTTAGGCAAAACAAATTCGTGCTCGCGGATCTCGGTCAAGACCTTGATGTCGATGGCGCGGCTGGTCGAGGCGACCAGGATCACGGGGACTTCGCCCGCAACCCGCTCCACGCGTTCACGCGCGGCATGCCGGGCGATGGAGCGCGACTTCGTGAAACTCTGCATGTAAGGCAGGTTCACCGCGCCCGAATCGACGATCTCCTTTAGCGCGTCCGGGGTTAGCCCGATGCCGCGTTGAAAGACACCCTCCACGCGCGGCGCACGGCGCAACGCCGCCGTCAGGTCCAAGTACGCGCGCTGCGCGTCCGGGTCCGCAACGTAAATCCCTTCGTCGATATCCTGGATCAGGTCGTGTTGGCGCGCCCAGTACTGGAACGCCGCGCGCTCTTCTTTCGCCAGGCCATTCTCCCATTCCTCTTGCTTCCGCTCGTGTTCCTCGCTGCCCGCCAGGAACGCAAGCGTATCGCCGGTCGCGGTGGCTGGGGCGCTTTGATCGTCGCGGACTTCTACTTCGATTTGTCCCGCGTCGACTATCGGGATCAGCGTGCAGCGACAATTCGGATGCAACGGCGGATGGCGAACGTCGAAGCCAAACTTACCCTTCGGGATCTTCAACACGCCGGCGTCGCCCAAGCTGATCGTATCGCCCGCCTCCAAGAACGCGTCCTTCACCGCGATCCGTACGCCGTTCATGGAGGCGCAGAAGGGGCAGCGCAGTTCGTCTTCTGCCGTCAGCCATTCAACGACCGCGATCCCTTCATCCGCGTAGCGCTGCGTCGCGCCTTCGTTGTACGCCCAGATCGATCCGGTATGGGCCAGCATGTTGGCGCGAGATTCGGATTGAACCAAACCTTCGGACAGAAGCTGCCGCGCGATCTCGGGCGGAGTACGGCCACGGCCCTTGTCCTGGTCGTAGTGCGCGGCTGCGTCTTCGTAGACGCGCAGCATGCGCTGCGCCGTCGTCGCGCTCGCCGATTCCGCAGTGGTCTTGATCCACTTTTCGAGGTTGGGCCAGTCGGCGCGCTGGATGAAGTCGTCGTAACCGGGAACCTCGACGGCCTTGGCCCCCATAGCATCGCCGCGCATGCTCTTGGCTTTGCCCGCCGCGATCACTTCGTCGCCGGCCAGATTCCAGCCGTGCGCCGCCAGCGCCGGGATGAAGCCGCGCTGCGCGTTCTCCAGTTCCTTCGCCCAGCGGCGCTGCAACGAATCGGGCAGCAGCGGACGGCGCTCTTCGCGCGCGCGGGCGGCCAGCTCGCGGACCTGCGCGTCCAGCGCCGCCTGCAGCGCGGCGCGGTAACGCGGGTAGACGCGCGAGGCGAAGATGCTGCGCCGCCCGGCCAGCGCGGTTAGCCGTTCGCGCCGCGCCTTGGCTTGCACGCTCGGCATGCCTATTCCTCGGCGGCTTTGTCGGGATCTTCGGTGGACTCGAACTTCTCTTGGCCGGATGGCTCGGGCGGCTCCACCGGCAGCTCTCCGCTCATGGGCACTTCGACCAGGTTGAGCGGGAGCACGAAGACATCGCCGCGCGCGGGCGGCAGCATTTCCAAGCCGGCCATCTCACGCGCTTCGTTGCGCGTGGCCAGGCCCGCGCCAAAGAGCGCGCCCGCGCGCGTAGCCGCTTTGTCGCGGTCTTCCTGCATCGCCGGGACTTCCTCGGTGTCGTGATACAGCTCCAAGCGCCGGTCCTCGCGCTCGGCGACGATCAGGCCGCGCGTAAGTCCAGCGTCGAGCTTCGACCACAGCGGAGCCATCTTGCCCGTGTAGAAGCTGCGCTCCGCCATCTCGTAATTGCTGTACGTGGCCGAGTCCAAACCGACGCGCAGGCCAATCAGGATCGGAGGTACGCCAAACGCGCTGCAGATCCGCGCTTCATTGAGTCCGGTCAAACCCGGCCAGTCGAGGTCCGACATCGGCGACGGGATCTCGATCTTCGCCCCTTCGCCTTCCATGAAGAGCGGCTTGCCGCGATTGCCGCGCCCCAGGCCCGCCCCAATGGCCGCGCGTACCTCATCCTTCTGCTCAGGGCTCCAACTTTCCGGTTGATAGAAGATCGTGCCAGGCACGCGCAGGTTGACCATCATTTCGAGCAGGTAGTCCTGGCGTTCGTCATCCATCGTCACGTCGCGAAGCGCGGCCTGCAGCGGACCCATCGAGGCCGTGAGGCTGCGCGGATCGGGATAGTTGATCCGGATGATCTCGCTCGCGGCCACGGTTAGCATCTGGCGGGAAGCGCCTTGGTAAATTTCGTAGGCGACGATGCGCCCGGCCTGGTCAACGCGCGGCGTGACCCAGGACGTGGGCACCGGCCAGAGTTCACCGAGCTGCATGCCGCGATTGCGCCATTTCCAGATGTAGCTGCAACCGCTCAATTCGAGGTGCGAGATGACGTGCCAAAGGAACTCGGCATAGTTCATGTCCGGATTAGGCGAACGCATGAAGTTCCACAGCGGATGGCTCTCTTCGTCCTTCCAGCCATCGGGCGTGTCGCGTCCGATTCTCAGCGGCGCGCTCTGAGCCGAGACGCAGAGTTTGGTCACGCAGGCGAAGACGACGCCGCGATAGTACGTATCGAGATCCTGACCCTTAAGCTTTTTCCAGATCCCGTCCGCGTCCTGCCAAGACGCAAAAATATCGCCGAGCACGTTCCAGCCGCCGCTTCCGCCCGGCAGGGGATCGCTCTTGGCCTGCGGTCCTAACAGCCAACTCTTGATGCGCTGAAGCATGCGTCCGCCTTTCGAGAGAGTCAGGAACTCAAGCCCATGCGCCGGCGCATGGTGATGGCTTCGCCGGCCGTGATGAAAAGACTGTCCGCCTGGTCGTCGTGTTTGGCCTTGGGTACCGCGCCGAGTTCCTCGATCCACGCCGCGTTCCATGGGGCGCGCAGGATCTTCACCTTCCCGGCCTCGAAGAGCGGCTCGAAGTGCGACCAGCGCGAGACCTTGTCGCCCTTCGGATTGACTTTGCGGACCGTGGCTTCGCCGGAGAGCAGACCACGGACGCGGTTGAAGGTGTCGAGGTAGCCGGCCACCGCTTCCACGCGGACCGTAACGGCGCGGCCGTCGCGCCTGGCTGTCGCCAAAATTCGTTCGTCGCGCTTGAGCGCCGACCATTGACCGCGCTGGACATCGCCCACCCACAGGCAATCGCCGTCGAAGGCCGCGAGCGTACCGACCGTGTAATCGGGATCGTCCTTGACGCGTTCCTTCTCGGTGCTCGCCAGATCCCAACCGCGCGTCCAGCGCAGGTTGTCGGGCAGGCGATCCACGATCTCGACCAGGTCGGCGCGCAGAAGCCGTCCGGTACGTGGACGAGGATTGCCCTGGTAGAGCGATTCCCACGCATACGCACCGACGCTTGCCCGAACGGCGGCGTACCAACGCGACGAAAAGCGCTCCGGAAAGAGCCAGTTTCCGTCCTCGTACTGCGCCGGGAAGTGAATGACCTCGAAGCGCGGGAACTCGGGGTTCTTTTTCATCTCCTCGAAGATGCGCCCGACCAGGTCGTCTTCGTGCCAGCGTGTGGCCGTGATGAAGACGGCGTGCGCGGGCGCCAGGCGCGTCATGAGGTCGTTTCGGAAGGCGTCCCAAACCTTGTCGCGAAGCGTCTCCGACTCGGCCTCCTCGCGGTTCTTACAGTAGTCGTCGATCAGCAGGAAGTGCGCGCCTCGCCCGGTCACCGCGCCGCCCAAGCCCACCGCGAACATCGCGCCGCCCTTGCCTTCAACCGCCCAAGCTCCGACCTGGTTGAGATCGTCGGAGATCCTCAAGCCGTGCTTTGGCGCGTATTCGGCGAAGCGTTTACGCGCGACGCGCGAGAAGCCTTCGGCCAGGTCCGCCGCGTAGGTGGCGAGCATGACTTCGTGATTCGGGCAGCGCTGCAACTGCCACGACGGAAACGCGCGAGAACAGATGTCCGACTTGCCGTGGCGCGGCGGCATGACCACGATGCGGTAGACGCTGCGGCCTGCGAGGACCGCGTCGCTCGCAGCCTGAAGCTCGGCGATCAGGCGTTCGGTGTGCCGACCGAATAGATAATTAGGGCTGAGGGGAAACGCTTGGAGGTGCTCGCGGAAGGTTTCGCTGGAAGCCTTCGCGCGCGCGCGCTCGGCCTCGCGCGCGACCTGGCCCAGAGTTTCCGCGATGGGGTCATGCGTCGCCGTGGGATGGCGCGGCTCCGCCTTCGGGGAGGACTCGGGGTTCGGCTTGGGCTTTCGCGCGCGTGGCAGCTTATCCGGCGTCGGCTGCGCGCTCTTCTTGCGGGCCATCGTCGGGTGCCTCGTGCGTTTCGCGCGCCGTCGTGATGCGCGCTTGGTATTCCTTCAACCAGTCCTTCAAGATCGAGGGCGCGGCTTCAGGCACGCGCTTGGACAGCACGGCCTTCATGCTTTCGATCAGTGCCTGCGCCTGCCAGGTCTCGGCGACGACGGGCGCGGCGTCCTTGCGCGCGGCGGCGGTGAAGGCCTCCAGGCGTTCCCACAGCCGGATCAGCAGGCGCTTGTCGACGTCGGGCTTGTCCATTTCCTCTTCGAGCTTGTCGAAGAGTTTGGCGGCGCGCGCCTCCATGGCGTGCAGGCGCTCGGCCACCGTGCCCTGGATCTCGGCCTTGAGGCGGGTCCGCTCCGTCTCGCGGATCGCGGACTCGCGCTCTTCGGCGACGATCTTGGCCTGCGCCTCAACCAGCGACTGGAACTTCGAGTCTTTCAGGTAACGACGAACGGTGGACTCGCCGACGCGGCCGACTTCGGCGCTGCGTTCGCCCAGCCATCGCACGGCGGCAGCGACGTTGTATGCGTGCAATGCAACCGCGTAAGCAATGATGTCGAGTTGTCGCCCGGCGTAGGCCATGGCCTACCCTCCGAGCAGTTTGGATACGACCGCCGCGATGGCTCCACCCGCGCCGCCGGCGGCGGTGAGCCCACCGGCTTTCATGGCCAGTGCTTTGATATCCACCGAGTGCTCATTGACTTTCTCGGTGACCTTTTCGCCCTTGCCTTCCGCGCTGGCCTGGCGTGTTTCTAGCGCCTCGAAGCGGCGCTCGCCTTCGGTCAGGCGCGTCTCGATCCGTGCAATGGAAGTGCTGTGCTTGGAGAGTTCCTTGGCGTGGCTTTCTTGGCCCTGTTTGAGTTCGCGCAGTTCGCCGCGCATCTCCGAACGGAGGGAGTCGATGCGGCGCTCGATGCGATCCTCGGTGACCGCAAGCTTTTCGTCGAGGTGCCGCTTGATGGACTCGGTTTCCTGGCGCTGGTTGATCTGCACCAGCTTCGCCAGGTGCTCCGCGATGGCTTCGAGTTCAGGGTTCGGAGTCTCGGGCATGGATTGCATCCTCTGCCCAGGATAGATACGGAGACTTGGCGTGAGTCAGTCGAACAAGGGATACCGGCGCGGCTCCGATTCGCGATCCTTCGAGCGCCGTACATTGGCGCGCCCGAGATCGGTTAGCTCATAGCAAGCCGCCATGTAGGCGAAGTCCCTCAGCTTGATTTTGCCGCCGTGCCGGAATTTCTGAATGCGCCGCCACGCGCCCAACGTGACCGCTTGATAGAGATCTTCCCACTCCATGCCAATAGGAGGCAGGCCACGCCAGCGTTTGTTGATGGCCAGCCTGACCGCCCACTTGACTGCTTTTTCCACCTCGTCGTCGGTCGGCTTGCGCCGCTCCGGAAACCCAGGATCGAAGAGCAGCCCAGTGACGGGCTCAGATGCCGTCGCCATGGACGTACCCCCTGAAGCGAGCCACGCGCGGACGACGCGCGCGCGCGGCGGATTGGATCTCGGCGAGTTCGGCGCGGCATTGGAGTTTCGCGCCGATGATCTCGATCTGGCGGCTGTTGGGCATGCGGCCCTTGGCCTGAAGCCAGCGCGACACCGATGTATGACCCAAGCACAAAAGCGCGGAGAGATCGCGCTGGCTGCGCAGGCCGAGCGCGGCCTGGCGTTGCTTCAGAAGATCTGCAAGAGCTTGGCGGGTTGTGGGTGCGGTCACGAGTACCTCCTTTAGGCGGCAGGTTGGCGGCGAGTCAGGATCTGGCGCAGGTCGCGTTTCGCGGAGTAGGTGAGCTGTGCGAGCGTTCGATTCTGAAAGCGCCAGAAGAGCGCACCGAACGTTCGCTGCGGATGGGCTTGCATCGCCGTGAAGTAGGCGTCGGGGTCCGTGACGCGCAGGCGCCGCCAGTCATCCTGCAGGCCGCGATCCAATTTCGTCGGCTTCCCTGCCAGGATGTCGAGAAGGTAGCCGGCCTCGGTGGCATTGAGTGCGTTCGAGGTCAAGACCGCACGGCCCAAATGCGAGCAGATCCAATCCAAGCGGCCTTCGCGGCAGACTTCGAAAACCTCTCCGCGAGATCCGCGCGCGCGCGGATCGCCGTCTTTGGCCAAGCGGTCGAACTCGATACAGAGGCGGCGGACCATCGCGCGGCTTGCGTACGTGGTGGCGTTCTGGCTCATGACGTGGCTCCTTTAGAAAGGCAGTTTCCAGTGGAAGTAGTCGCTGAAGCTCATCCAACCGTGCTTCGTCTGGAAGCCCCACACGCGCTTCTTGCGACCGCAGAAGACAAGCGTCCAAGCCGGGATATCCGGCCAGACTTCGCCCAGAGGCGCAGGCTGTTTGGTGAGCTGAACCCGATGCAGATCCTTGGCGCGGTGGACCACGACATCGCCAGGCATGCGCATCTTCGCGCCGCCTGGCACATGCTCCAGATATCCGCTACGCAGAATGATCGAGACAAAGTTCCAGGGATGGTCATGCAGATCCCGGTCCGAATCGCTGCGTAGAATGTGATGCAGGTAGACGCGGAAGATCGGCGTCCACAAGAGCGTGTAGCGGTGCAGGTATTCGTCTCCCGTGTTGGAATCTCGGATCACTTCCTTGGGGAGCTTGGACAACACGAATCGGACCACGTCAGTTCCCTCCAGAATGGGCGGTAAGTTCCTTCAGCAGGCGTTTGATCCGTAGTCTGGCCTCGGTTCCGCAGGCGTTGCGGTAAGCGTCGTGGAGTTTGCGCTCGTAATCGCTACGGCTGTTGACACCTGGCGGCGGATCGTCGCGCAGTTCGCGCACCGTCGTGGTGCGATGCCGGAGGTAGCACGTACGGCAGAGTTTTAGGGTTTGGTATTCACGGACACCGCCACAACCTGGCGTCGAGCAGGGCAGGCCCAACGCACGGAAGCGCGCGTACCGCGCGCGGTCGTAGTGGAGTTTGCAGAGGCCGCGCCCAAAGGCAGGACGGCCACATGCCGATTCGATACAGGTTGCTCGCATGGGTGCCTCCTAGAACAGCGACTTGGGTTTCGCCGCCGGCGTGGGTGCGTCGGACGGCTTGGCGGGTTCCGCTGGGTTCTGCGGTGCTTGTTGCGCCGCGCGGCGCTTCAGCGCGGCCTGGATCGCGCGCGCGGAGTCTTCGACGTATTCGCGCAGCCGGCGAATGCGCTCCAACTTCCAGGCGCGGTTCGCTTCGCTCGGCGCTTTGTACTTGGTGGCGTCGGCAAGAAAGTCCTCGACCTCGGCCAGGTATGCATCGACCTGGCCGAGGTGAGGTACCAGATCCTCAGACTTCGGAGCTGGGTGCGTGGGTGGCTGTGAAAGGTCCATGGCGGGGTGGTCCTTTCCTTAGCCTGCAGCCGCTTCGAGCGTCTCGGCTGACAGCACTTCCAGCTCGCGCTCTTCGCCGTCCTTCACGCGGCAAGCAGCGAGCTTCTTGTCTTCCGGGCACGCCAGCATGCGCTGGTTGAGCTTCTTGGAATCGGGCTTGTTGGGGCACAGCGCCTGGAAGAGCGCGCGGGAAAGGCAGGTGCGAAGCGCTTCGACCACCCAGGTGTACTTGGGAGAGCGCTTGATTTTCGAGAGGTGGCCCTCGGGCGACTTGTACTCGTCGATCTTCCGCGCGAGCAGCTCCTCCTTAATCGACTTGCAGAGCGCGTTGTACTCGTTAGCGACGGGCCGGATCGCGACCAGGCGCTTGATCTGCGTGTTGAGTTCCGCGTCCTGCAACCGAACCTTCTCAGACTTGGCCATCTGTACGTCCTCCTAACGACACTGCGTTACGCCGCGCGGATGGGGCTGCATGCGCAACCAAAATCATCCGAGCGGTCCAGCACTGGAAATTCAGTCGGCCTTGGGCTTGCAGCCGTGTTGCGATGCGCACTCGGGACACAGCGTCCAGTCGCATGCAGGGCAGGTCAGGGCGTCCGCCGCCGAGAAGGTCACGCAGCAGCGGTCGCACTTCGGGTCTGGCGCGTCGCTGCTCGCTTGGAGTAGCGCGCGGATGTCGTCGTCTTGGGAGAGTTCGGATACGCAGGCCGCGCAGAGCGAGACCGGCGAATCGTGCAGCGCGGGCGCGCGCAGTACTCGGACATCCACGCCGCGCTTGCCACAGCCGTCGCAGTTTCCGGTGCGCGCCTGGATCGCCTGGCGCCCTTCGTCGGTGAGTTCGAACTCGGCGGGTAAGTAGCCCAGAGCGCGCGCGGTCTTTTTGATCGAAACCGTGTGCTGAGCGGCGCAGCCGATGCGCGAGCCCACGGGGATCGGGCCGATGACGCGTTCGAGATCGGCCACGGTCGGACGCGGGTCCACGACGGGTACGCCTTCGAGCCGGTCACAGGCGATGTCCATCTTGTCTACTGCCGCCCGGATCTCCGGGGTGAGCTTCAATTCTTCTGGCGGGTGCATCGTTCCTCCTCCTTTATGCGCGCATGCGCGCGCGAGTTATCGCTTCGACATCATCTGGCCGGCCTTATCGAGCGCGGCCACGTACTCCTTCAGCTTCTGAACTTCACGCGCGTAGAAGACGCTCAATTCGCTATTAGGGCCTTCGAGTTCCTTGTGCCGCTCCGCGCGATCCTGCGTGTCATTGAGCAGCTTCACGTTTTCTTCTTTGAGTTCGTGGAGCCGAACAATCGCCTGGAAAGTAGTCATCGCTTGGGCTCCTTATTGAATTCACGCTGGACCTTCTTGGAGCACTTCGGGCAGATCCCGTGCGACACGACTTGGCCTGCCTTGGCGTCCCGCATCATGCGGTTGCACCAAGCACACACGACGGCCACGCTTTCGGGCGACTCCGGCATCTCCATCACGGCGGTACTCGTCTCGGACATGGGTGCGTCCTCCCTGGCGGGGTTGAGGGTTACGGTTCGCGCAGCTCGCGGTCGAGCTTGGCGATCCAGCGCGTTAGGAACGCGCGGAGTGCCTCGCGCGTGGCCGCGCGAATGAGCGCTTCGCTCGAAGGTTGCGGCCACGCGCGTTTGGACTTGATTCGTTTCTTCACGTCGGGTGCTCCTTACTTGGGGTTGGGTTCAGGCGCTTGCGACGGCAGGCTCGAAGACCGGCTCTTCGCTCTCGCCAAACTCGCTCTTCTTGAAGTCCCAGGACCGGGCTCGACCGAGAAGCCGATCTCCTAGCGGCGGGAAGGCTTCGACGCGGCGCTGTTTGTAGCTGTCGAAGATCATGACCTTCCCGATGACCATGACGATGCGGACGGGGATGTGCAGGAATCCCGCCGTGTAGTCCACATGGGCGGCGAAGAGTTCACGGCGCGAAGGACGCATTAAGCGTGCTTCATCCAGCCACAGGCACAGCGGGCGTCGCTCTTCTCCGCTAAGGGATCGAAAAGCGCGCTCCATGCGGTCGAAGTATCCGAGGCCACTTAGGTTCGGCCCGGCGGTTCGACTGAGGCTGACGACGGCGTCCCACGCGCCTGCGCCGTCAAGCAGCACGGATCGCGGAATCTTCTGATCACGAAGCGACTGCCGTTCTAGGAACTTCAGCGCAGTGCTCACACCGGTGCGCCATTCGTGAACGACGACTACGTCTAGCGGCACGCCCTTGATCGGCTCGCGCGCCAGGTCAAACAACGCTTCTTGAGAACGGGACCATCGCATGGCTCTTCCTCCTGGGGTGGCGGGTTAGTGCTTGGCCTTGGGGGCTACGGCCCAACCGAAGGGTTCGAGTACGTTGTCGAGCTGCTCAGCGAGCGCGCGGATTTTGGTTTTCGGGAGCGCGCGCGGGTGACCGCTTGCGTCGTAGAATTGACGCATCAAAGGCTTGAGTGCTTTTTCCGCCCACTTCGCTGGCGGCAGATCGGGTTCGTCCGTATCGCCGCCGCGCTGTTCGGCAAGTTTGGCGAGCAGGTCTTCAACGAACTCGGGTTCCGAAGGCTTCCGAACGTGCTCTGCAAAGTGCTTCTCGGCGCATCCTGGCTTCACCTTGAGTAGAGCCGCGATCCCCGTTGCGGGTTCGTCGTCGCTGCCCGGGCTGTACCATTCGTAAACCCACTTTTCGAGCGCGCGGCGCGTGACCAGGCCTTTGGCTTCGATGGCATCCATGGCCAAACCGTGGGCTGACTTCGGACGGCCCGGCTTAAGCTTTCCGTCCGGGAGTCGATTCATTGCGTCCACGCGCGTTTGCACATCCGCGCGCGCGGCGTATTCGAAGATCGCGCGCGCGACGTTCCATGCGGCGACGTGACCTTCCGCGCGTCTACAGCGAGCGTTCATCACTGCAGGCTTGAGCGATTGAATGAACAATCCCAAACCCGGTAGCGCGTCCTCCGCTTCAGCCTGAACTACGATGGGTGCAGCGTCCTTCATGGGTGCGTCTCCTCCTATTGACCCGCCTCACTCTTGAGCGGGGAATCTTGTTCAAGCGGCGTGTCGTTGGTGCCTTCGCGCAGCGCGTTGATCTGGCGCTTATGGGTTTCTTTGGCGGCGTCGCGCAGTTTGGAGATCTCGTCCTGCGGCTTATCAGGCAGTGCGTAATAGTGGCCCATGACAGGCTTGCGAACGTCGAACAAGTACTCGCTTACGCGCGCCACGCGGGCTTTTGCTAAAAGTACGCGGTCCATTGCACCGTCGCGCGGGTCGAGAATGTGAACGATGACTTCGCCCGGTTCGTGGCTGGCGAGCAACCCACCCGGAAGCGCAATTGCGATGGCGTCTTCGCCGTTGAAGTCGGTGACCGGACCGTCGAGGTCGAAGATCGGTCCATCGAGATCCGCGAAGCGAGCTTCAGTCCCGTGGCCGAATTTCACGCGACGTCCGTCTACGCGGCAGACGCGGGCCTTGCGAACGATCTCCGGCCACTTCTGTTTCGCATCTGGGGCTAAAAGGCGGTGCGCACGCTTTTGGGCATCGTCATCCCATATCTGCATCCGGGTGCGCGAACCCACGTTTCCCGAGAGTTCGTATCCGCTGGGCTTCAGAACCAGCCTGGCGTTGATCTTCGATTCCGCTTCTCTGACCGCTTGGCGGTATTCAACCTCGTTATCGAAGCAGCGATCTGGCCTGAAGCCTGTCCCCGCCAGTTCTTTCTCGGTGCTGTAGCGCGCTTCTACGCCTTCGAGGTATTGCTGAGCCGTTAGTACGCCGCGCTCGGCATAGCTGCCGCCCTGCTTGCGTCCACCCATTCGGATATGGAAGCGAGTCTCACAGGCGAGCAACAGCAGCACACCTGGCATGATATTGAGCGGCTTCTCGGGATCGGCCAGGAGGATCTGAGTGGCCAAGCCGCTCTTGCGGTCAACCGATACAATCTCGGGCGCGGTACCGAAGCGGAAAAGGAAGTCTTCGATTGCGTTGTAGCTGACCTCGGGCGTGACTTTTTCACTTTGAGGCAGTCCGCCACCCCAGCCGTAATCCTCGCTGGGCGAGGTAAACGGAGCGATGAATACCCGCCGACTGTTGATGTCGCGGCAAAGAATGAAGTAGCGCTTCTGCCAGCCCTTTTCGCTCTTACGGCCGTAGCTGACCGTGACTTCTACCTTGAACGTGGAGCCGTCCATGAACCACGTGTGTCCGGCGTAGAGCCCAACCGGCGCGAGTAGGCGGCTGGTGTAGGACTGCGCTTCAGCGACGGCGTCCACCTTGCCGCCGATTCCTCTCCAGAGCCTGAGAATGTAGGCTTCGAGGCTGGCAGGGCGCTTAAGTGTCTCGAATTTGTCATCCCGCAGGATGGTCTCGACTTGTTCGCGGATTTGGGAGAAGGAAGGCTCGCAGATCAGTTCAGCGACTAGGCGAGAGCGCGGCGTGCGGGCCTTCTCTGCGTAGGCACCCTTGGAGTAGGTCCGTCGCTTGGACTCAAGGAAGGGATGAACCAGGCTAAAGATCAGGCCGTCGCGCTGTTCGCGCTCGGCATCGGCTGGAACTTCCTCTACGTGGGCGGCAC
>BTVV01000068.1:0-32065 GCA_045863855.1 Planctomycetota bacterium
CGCATCCGGGCGTCGTGAAGATCCGCGAGGCCTTCAAGCGCGCCACGCACATCCTGATGGCCGTGCCGATCTATAACGGCGACGTGAACTCGGCCGCGCGGAACCTCGCCAATCTGGGCTGCAAGTTTTACCGCAAGACCGTGGGCTTCCTGTGCGCATCGGGCGGCGAAAAATCGTTCATGGCCGTCTACGCCTTCGCGAACTCGCTGATGTGGGAGTTCTCGGTCTGGATCGCGCCCGACTATGTCTTCGCCACCGGCTCCGACTTCGCCGGCGATACCGTCTCCAACCCCGACCTGCGCGCGCGCATCGGGAAGCTGAACGAACAGGTCTTGACCCGCGGCGGCGCGGTTCGCTCGAACCCCCAACCGGCCGCGGCATAAGGCACGCCCCATAGAGGAGGAGTTGCCATGCGCTGCTACCTCGAACACGCCAACCTGACGGTGAAGAGCATCGACGAGACCGTCCGCTTCCTGACCGCGGCCTTCCCGCACTTCAAGGTGCGCGGCGGCGGGGTGCACCTGGGCCGGCGCTGGATTCACATCGGCACGCCCGAGCATTATCTGGCGCTCAACGAAGTCACCGGCCCGCACCGCGGCGAACCGTACGATTCCGCGGGCTTCAATCACCTGGGCTTCGTCGTCGACGACGCCGAAAGCGTGAAGGCGCGGCTCTTGCAGGCCGGTTTCCGCGAAGGGTTCAAACCCGAACCGCATCCGCACCGCCAGCGCGTCTACTTTCACGACCCCGACGGCGTCGAGTGGGAATTCGTCCAGTATTTCTCCGAGGAACCGGCGCTGCGCAACGACTACACGCTATAAACGATCCGGCAGGAGCGCGGAATTCCCCGCGCTCCAAGTCCGCGCTCTATGCACGCTTCAAAAAATCGGCACCAGGAGATTATCGCCGTGTCCACGCAACCCGCCAACGCTCGCCAACCTGCATCGGCGCACGATCTAATCCGCGTCTCCACGCTGGAGGAACTCAAGAGCGCCGGCGTGAAAGTCGTGCAGGGGCTCGACCGGCCGGTGGCCGTCTACTGCCACGACGGCGAGGTCTCGGCCGTGGACAACCGCTGCCCGCACCTGGGTTTCCCGCTCAGCCGCGGCAGCGTCAAAGACGGTATCCTCACCTGCCATTGGCACCAAGCGCGCTTCGATCTGTGCAGCGGCTGCACCTTCGACCTCTGGGCCGACGACGTCCCGCGCTACCGGTCGATCGTCCGCGACGGCGACGTGTACGTTTCCGCCGAACCCGAACACCGCGAAGACACGGCGCATCACCTGCGGCGTCTGGAAAAGGGCCTGCAGCAGAATATCTCGCTGATCCAGGGCAAGAGCCTGCTGGGCCTCCTGCGCCACGGCATGGGCGCGACGGAAATCCTGCGCGAGATCACGCGCTTCGCCTGCCGCTTCGAGAACCGCACGGGGCTGGTCGAACTGGCCATCGCCGGGCGCCTCTTCCCGGTATTGAACGAAGAGACGGCCTACTTCGCGCTGCTGCGCGCGGCGCGCGTGGTCGCGACCTCGGCCAACGGACCGATCCAGACGCTGCGCGAGCCGCTCGAAGGCGCGGACTATTCCTACGCGACGCTCAAGAACTGGATGCGGCAGTGGTCGCGCGCCCGGCATCGCGACGGCGCCGAACGCGTCGTGCGCACTGCCATCCGCCAAAGCTGCACCCCCGCGCAGCTCACCGACCTCCTCGTCGGCGTCGAGACCGACCGCATCTACAGCGCGCAAGGCCACACGCTCGACGCGATCAACAAACATTTCGAACTGCTGGACCTGATCGGTTGGGAACACGCCGGCGAAGTCCTCCCGCTCCTCGCGCGAACGATCGTGCAATCGCGCGGAGCCGAGGAAGAAGCCGAATGGTACCACCCCATCGAACTGATCCCGCCGCTGCGCGCGCTGGAGCGCGAATTGCCCGGGCTGCTGGCCGCTCCACGAGCGTCGGACTGGCAAGCGCCCGCGGACATCACGGCGACGCTCCTGGGCGAAGATCCGCTGCGGCTCTTGAATGCGCTCAAGGACGCCCTGAAGGCCGGCGCTCCGCCCGCCGAACTGGCCAAGCAAGTCTGCTACGCCGCGGCCCTGCGCCTCGCGCGCTTCAGCGCCAACAACGAGGTCGGCGACTGGTTCAATCCGCAGCACACCTTCAACTACGCCAACGCGGTGCATCAGACGATCAAGCGCGCGCCGACGCCTGACGTCGTGCGCGGACTCTTCCACGCCGCGCTGGCCGTATACCACGACCGCTTCTTGAACGTCCCCGCGGCCGCGTTGCCCGGCGAGCGCCACGACGGACTCGACCAACTCCCCAGCGACGCCGACGCGTTGCGCAAGGGGTTCCTCGAATCGCTCGACCAGCGCGCCAACGTCAACGCCGCGGCCCGCTACGCCGCCCGCTACGTACGGCTTGGGCATCCGCTGGAAGCTCTTTTCGATACCTTGGCGCTGGCCACCGTCCGCGAGAACCTCGACTTTCATACGCTCCAGGTGCTGGAAGACGGTTTCACGCAGTGCCGCGAGTGGGGCGGCAGCGGCCCGCAAGTGGAGCATATCCTGGTCGGAGTGGTCCGCGATCTGGCCGCCTTCTGTCCGACGGCCCGCGCGCCGCATCACACGGCCACGATCGCCTTGCGCCTCTATCGCGGCGAGAAGTTGTACGAGGACGAGGCCGAGCACCACGCCGCCGACTGAGCGCGCGAAAGAGGCAAAGATAGGAAACGCCCATGCACTATCGCGTCAAAGCCAAACCCATCGGCGCCCGGGCGGCGGAGTTTATGCGCATCCTTCACGACGGAACCGTCGCGCGGCAGCGCCCCGACGGCGAAGAAATCGTGGCCAGCATGGAGCGCGCCGTCCTGGCCGCAGACGGCTTCGCGTATTGGACGGAGACGTGCTACTGCGCCACGCCGCTGGCGCACGAACGCGAGACGATTTACGACCGCTTCTTCGAAGCCTTCGACGCCGCGCCATTCGACGGGGAACTGGACGTGCAGGGCCGACCATTGCTGGAAGCGCTGGCTCAGGCGTAATACGACCAGAGCGCGAGCAGCCAACGGCACGTGCCCAGTGCGACCACGAAGCCGCCGGCCAAGAGAAGCACCAGCAGCATCGAGATCGCCAGCGCCGCGCCGCTGATCCATTCCGGCGCCTCGGCCACAAGGCGATTCTCCGCGTTGGAACGCAGGCCGACCCAGGACGTATCCCCGGGTTCTTTGCACGCGCTGAAGACCACCACATCGTTTTGAATCAGAAACACGTAGCTGGCCGTACCTCTCGGACCGGGAACCTCGTAAGCCCGCACGCGGTCGCCTTTGACGCGATAGTCGTTTAGGCGCTCGATCTGGTTTTTAAACTTCGCCGCATCGACCGTTCGCGCGCCGCGCATCACCAGTTCGACGGAATCGATGGAAAGCGCATAGTAGGTTTTCCGGTTCGCGTACCAGTTCGCCACGGCTTCGGCATAATCGTCGGGTTGAGCTTCGGCCAGCCGCAGATTTTTCGATTGTTCGAACCGCCGCACCTCTTCCCGCGTCTGCGCGTCGCCGCTCCGGATCTGCTGGTCGCGCACCATCTGCCCCGCGAACTCCAGTGCGAGGTGTCCCAACAAACCGGCCACGGCGGCCAGGAGCACCACGCCCAAGTAAAAGCGCAGGGAAAAGTGGAAGAACGCGAGCAGCCGCGGCCGTTCGCGCGGCGTGGCGGCCGCGCGGATCGCCACGCCCTCCAAGTGCTCCACGCCCATCGTTCGCCGCTCCGTCGTCGTGGGATTCATCCCACGTTCTTAAGCGCGGTCGCTGAAGTCTTTTCGGTGCGCGTCGCGCATAAAAAAACCCTGCCGAAGCAGGGTTGGTAAGTAGTGGAAACGGCTCTTGGTTAGAACTCGAGGATGAAGCGGTGCCGTGAGCCCAGGATCGCGAAGACCAAGCCCACCAGCAAGCCCACGATCGTCACCGCCGGGAAGCCGTTCACGTACCAGAAATCTTCCTGTGTGGGGTGCGGGAAGATCGAATACTGGTGCTCCTGCTTGAAGATCCAAAGGAAGAAGCAAAGGAACGCGAGCCCGAAGCTGACCAGCGCGATAATGTTGTTCAACTTCTGCTTCTTGATCGTCAGTTCGATCTCGTTGTACTCGCCTTCGGGCAGCGCCTTCATCGCGTGACCGCAAGCGGGGCACTTGATATCTTCCTGCCCCAAGTACAGCTCCGACCAATGCGTGGTCAGGCACTCGCTGCAGGTGGCTTTGACTCGAACGCCCATGGCATGGCCTCCCGTGCGTAACGCCGGTGCTTCCTTAAGTTATGGCAATTCCAGGCAGGCGCGTAGGATAGCTCTTGTCACCAAGGCTGACAAGAGGGCTTTTCGCGACTACAACGCCTCTTTTAGCCACGCCTGGAACTTCTTTTCGAGATCGGAGATAGACGCGCTGCCGGTCAGTTCGAGCAGCTCGGCCTCCACCCCGCCTTCACGATGTGCGTTGGTGATCAGGCGCAGTGCCTTATCCCAGCCGTAGCGCTCCGTCACGTAGCGGACCAACGCATAGCCCTCGGCGTAGAAGAAATCCGGATCGCCGGGGTACTCCTTAAGTTGCAGCAGTTCCTCGAGCGGAATGTAGCTCTGGCTTTGCAGCCTCGAGCGCAGAAAACCCAAGTAATAGCGGTGCCGGTACTCGGGCTCCATCGTCACCGAAAAGCCTTCGTGGATCGCCACCGGCAGCAGGTCGAAGCTCTTGAGATTCGAGTTGACGATCAGGTGCATCAGTTCGTGCGGCAGCACCGACTTGAGCAGTCGCGGCGACGCCTGCCACGAATGAATCTGCATGCGCACGATCGCGCCGTCGTGCTGGTGGGCGAAGCGCGCGATTCCGCCGGTCCATTCGGGCTTCTGGGTCGCGGCCATGTACTCTTCTTTGCTGCGGTGCAGGAATACCTTGGGCTTCTGGGTCCAGTCGGCCTTTAGTCCGGTCAATTCGGCGATGCGGTTGCGGTGATGTTCCAATACTTCGGCGGTCGCTTCGGCCAGTACGTCGTTGTGATGGTGGATCGAGAAATGCGCGCTCTCCAGAGTCTTGAAATCGCCGGCCGCGGCTTGCGTGTAGCCGGCCAAATCGTGCGCATCGATGTCGAAGCGGATGCTCGCGCCGCCGTCGGGAATACCCAGCTTCTTCTCGAGATCCGCGCGCAACTGAGCGGCGCCTTCGGCGCTTGAAACGGTCGTCTTGACGCGCAGGGCTTTGGCGAAGCTCTGAGCCGCCGCTTTGAAATCTCGCGTGACTTGCTCCAGCCTGCCTGAGATGTACAGCGCGTGCGGATTGGCCGGCGCAAAGGCCAGAATCCGGTCCAGCCCCGCGCGGGCGGCCGGTATCTCGCCGGACGAAAACTGCGCCAGCACCACCGAAAGCGCCGAAGCCGCGTAGAGGTTCTCCAGCTTGTTGGCCAGCGTCGCGTCGTGAACGAAGGCCTGCTCCAGTTCGCGCGTCGCGCCGGCGTAATCGTTCTTGAGATACAGTCCGCGCGCGCGCGCGCCATGAGCGGCGCCCAGAAGCGGCCCCACCGTCTCGGCGGCGTCGGGCGAATACGCCTGCGCCTGCCGCAGCGCTTCGATTGCGCCGTCCCAGTCTTCCTGCAGCAGCGCTTTGTGTCCGGCTTTGACCAGTTCGTCCAGCCGCGCCAGTTCGGCGGCGAGTGCGTTAAGTGCCGCCTCGGCCGCCGCATCGCCCGGCTGCAGTTGCAGCAGCCTCTGGTACGCTTTGCGCGCCTCCTCCAGCCGCCGGCACTTGTGCAAGTGAACGGCGTGCGAGCGCACCGCGTTGATCAACGCCGCCTGCGCCACTCGATTGTCCGGCTTCGCCTGCACCGCCTCCTCGAAGGCCGCCACCGCCTCGACGTAACGCTGCCGCTGCAAAAGCGACTGTCCGACATCCAGACCGTATTCCTGAGCCGACTGGCGCTCGACGTACTCGATCTGATCCTTGCGCAGCTTTACTTCGCCATAGGGCACACGCAGAATCAGGTACTCCTTATCTTCCTTGACGACTTCGCCCTGCAGCACCCGCCCGTTCTTGAGATGCACCAGATCCGCCCGCGCCGCGCCGCCGGCGAGGCTCAGGCACAGCAGGCCCAGCAAGATAAGCGGCAGGCGATGAGCGATGGGGGTTGACGTGGCGGGCACTGAATGGTGGCTCCGGAGGCGTATGTAGCAGCCTAACCTCGGACGACGCTATAGTATGTGCATTCGAGTGGTGCGCACGCCAGGATTTCCTATTATTGATGCACCAGTGAAACGGCCGGCCGGACACCGATTGAGCGGATTTGGGCTCAATAATGCTGCGCGCGTGCGTCTGGTCTGAGTCGGCGGCGCGGGGAGTGCCTGGGCATGTTCGATGGTTTGAATGCGATGCGGCGGCTGGCGCCGGCGGCGATCCTGCCCTTGGCGGCGCTCGTCCTGCTCGCGCTGGAACCGGAGGCCGCGCCCCAACCTCGTCAGGACCGCCTCCCGCCGCGCCATCCGGCCGGCGAAGCCGGCGTCGCCGCGCCCGAAGGCGAGGTCGTCTGGCTGCAAGACGAGGCCGCTTGGAAGGCCGCCGCGCCGAAGACCTTCCGCCTGCTTTACATTCGTTCGCCGCGGGATTTCGGCTGCGAACTGCTGGAGCGGATCGCCTTCGCGGATCCCGAATTGCTGGCTTACTTGAAGGAGCATGCGGCGGCGCGGTACGTGGACCTCGTCGAGCAGCCTGAGACGGCGCGGCGCTTCGGCGTTAGCGAGATTCCGGCGCTGGTGGTGCTGGATCCCGAGGGCGGCCTAGGCGGCGTACTGCAAGGCTACCGTCCGCCCATGCGGCTAAAGGACGATCTGCAGAAGCTGGCCGCGCAAGCCCAAGCTCGCGTTCGGCGCGCGGCCGAACTCGACGCGCAACTGGCCGATCAAGCCGGCGCACCCGGCGAAACGCGCCTCGAGGCGCTCGACGCCGCGGCGGGCCTCGCGGCCGAGCGCATGCGCTTCGAGCGGGCCGCGGGATACCTGGAGCAACTTTTGGCCGCGCCGAAGGTCGAAGAAGCCCGCAGCGTCGCGACCTTGCGACTGCGGCTCGCGCAGGCGCTGGCCGAGGCCGGTCGCGGAGCGGACGCGGAGGCGCAATTCGCACTCGCCATGCAGGCCGACACGCTTTCCATTTACGGCGAAGCGATCGGTTACGCGCGCGCGCAAGCGGCGCTGAACGCGGGGGCGCTCGAAGCCTCCGCCGCGCGCTGGACGGAATTTCTCGCGAAGCACCCCAAGAGCGCGCGGCGCGGGCGGGCGCTCTACAACCGCGCATACTGTCTGCTGGGTTCGGGAAAGCCGGCCGAAGCCGCGCCGCCGCTGAAGGAACTGCTGGAAGCGCAGGACCTCGACGCCGAGACCTACGCCGCGGCGCGCGGCCTGCTGTACGCTTGGCGCGATGCCGATCCCGCGCTGGCGGCGCTGGCTGCCGAACGCGGCGAAGCCCAGGCGCTCGCCGACGCGCTGGCCGACGGTCGCGACTTGGCGCGCGAGTATTCGTGCCTCGATTGCCATAAAGAAATCGAGCCCGAACTGAAATCGGCGCACACCACCTGCGTCGAATGCCACCTGCTGCTCAAACAGTTCGAGCGCGAGCCCGAGCGGCACGACCGGCTTTTGGAGCGGCACACGCATTTCTACCGCAACTGCGCACGCATCCGGCATACGCTGCGCGCCCCCAGCCTCGCTGCGGTGGGCGCGCGCGTGCAGGCCGGCTGGATCGCCGCCTTTCTCGAAAACCCGTACGACGTACGGCCGCATCTCGAAGAGAGCATGCCGCAGATGAACCTCAGCGCCGCCCAATCCGAAACGCTCACGCGCTACCTGCGCGCCATCGCCTCGGCCTCGGGACACCGCCCGCCGGCCACGGACGAACCGACCGCGCCGGAGCACAATCCGGTCCTGGCCGCGAACGGCCGCGAACTGTTCGAACAATTCAAGTGCTACGCCTGCCACCAATACGGCAACGTACGCTTCGGCGACGATCAGGCGAGCTGGAACTGGGACGAAGGGCGCGCCGAAGCGCCGAACCTGCGCTTCGCCCGCAGCCGCCTCACCGCGCGCACCGCCGCCGACTGGATTCGCGATCCGCAGAAGGTCGATCCGAAGACGCGCATGCCCAAGTTCGAACTCGACGCGGCCCAGATCGATGCGCTGGTCCAGTTCATTTTTCACGGCGATCCCGGCGACGCCGCCGCGCCGCGGGCCGAAGCGGCGAAGCCCCTCGAGCGCGCGCCGGCCTGGGAGGAAGTGAACCACGCGATCTTTCAGGACACCTGCGTGCACTGCCACATGAGCGACGCCGAAGGCGGCGCGGGCAACGTGGGCGCCTACGGGTACCGCGCGCGGCGGCTCGACCTGACCAGCTTTGCGGGCCTCAAGCGCGGCAGCCTGCAGCCCGACGGCACGCGCCTGGACATACTCAAGTCCGCCGCCGACGGCAGCCCCGCGCCGATCCTGGCGCGCGTGCAACTGCGCATCGAAGAGAATAAGCGCGACGGGATTAAGCCGTTCGAGGATCCGCTGACCGACCTCGAACAGCCGCGCGATGGACGCGTCAAGCCCGGCATGCCGTACGGGCATCCGGCGCTGACGCCCGACCAGATCGCACTGCTGGAAGCGTGGCTCAAAGCCGGCGCGCCCGGCCCCAAGCCGCTGCCCCTGGGCGATCCGAAGCCCGAAACGCCCTGAACGGCCTTACTTTTTCTTCGGCGTCACCATCGCGAGCAAGTTGAGATACCAGGGCGAAAGAACACAGCCCCACATAAAGACGATATGCAGCGTCTTGAACAACGTCAGGTTCTGCGGTGTAGACGTGGCGAAAAAGAGCAACCCGAGTTTCGTACCGCCACAGCCAATCAGAATCGCGGCAATGAGGATCATCAGTCTTCGCGGCCAACCCGGCTCGCAGTGGAATACGCCTGTCACGGGCAGCATCAACAGGCCGAAGAACCAGGCGGTCTCTTTCGCGCACACCGATTCCACGGGGTTCGATGAGAAGCCCAGCCAGACCAGCGCTCCCGCCAACCCCAGCAGCAGCACCGCCAGCGCATTCGACATCCGGATCTGGTCCCGGTTCAGCGCCAGCCGGCCGAAGCGGTTGAAGCGCAGCAGCAGATTAAAGAGCGGGTACGCCAGCCACGTGAGCAGGCAGAAGCCGAGGTACAGGTACAGGATCGGCTGCAAGTACGGCGCCCAGGCCGGATGGGACTTGCTCAAACTCGCGATGATCCGGTTGCCCAAGTACAACCCGATGATCACAGCCCACGCCGCTTTGTCGCTCAGCTTACCCATGAACAGGAAATACTTGAGCATCCAGCGGTAAATGAAATGCCGCGCCTTCAGCGCCTCGACGATGCCTTGGCGCGCCCATTCGTTGTTCGGCTCGAGCCGCAGCGCTTCGCGGAAATGCTCCATCGCCTTTTGCGGTTCGCCGGCTTCCAGCAGCGCCCAACCCTGGTTCGCATGGGTGAGTGTATTGTCGGGGTTCTGGCGCAGCGCGACGTCCAGCACGCGCCCGGCCTCGGCCTGCCGGCCCAGCTTCACCAGCGCGATGGCCCGGACGTTCAGACATTTCTCGTGCTCCGCGTCGTGGCGCAGCCCGTTCTCGGCGGCGTCGAGCGCTTCCTGCCAGTGCTTCTGGTTCAAGCGCACGCCGCCCAGCAGGCCCCAGTAATCGGGCTCTTCGGGTAGCAGGCGGATGGCTTCGGCGATCGCTTCTCCGGCGGCGGCGTAATCGTCCCGCCCGGAGAGCACGGCGGCGTGCACGTAATGCGAAAACGAATCGTCCGGCGCGAGGCTCACCGCGCGCTGCGCTTCCTCCGTGGCCTCGGTATGCCGTTCGAGTTCCGACAAACACAGCGCCAGCAGCGCGTGCGCCTCCGGCGCATCGGGGTCTTCGGCCAGCGCCAAACGCAACTCGGCCTCCGCCATCTCGGGCCGGTGCTGCTGCAGGAGCAAGTGCGCGCGTTCGAAATGGGCGGACATGGATGCCTATAGATTCAAATACTTCAAAATGTCGTCGTACACGCCGCCCTGATTCGAATAGAGCGCGTAGTTCCGCGCCGTCGCGAACCACTCTTTCGTGCTGGGCTTCACCTTCTTCGCCGCGGCGAGCAGGTCTTTGTCGGTGAGCGGCTTGGGCACGCCCTCTTTCATCGCCTGGCGCAGTTTCTCTTCGATGGCGAGATCGACGACGGCTTTCAGGTCCGCTCCGCTGAAGCCGTCGGTCTTCTTCGCCAGATAATCGAAATCCGGGTTTTCGACGGGCTTTCCTTTAAGCAGGATGCGCAGGACGCCGGCGCGCGCGGGCGCGTCGGGCGGCGGAACGAAGAGCACGCGGTCGAAGCGCCCCGGCCGGCGGAAAGCGCTGTCGAGATGCCACGGCGCGTTGGTCGCGGCGAGGATCAGGACGCCGTCGTTGTGCCCTTTCACGCCGTCCAATTCGGCGAGGAACTGGTTGATCTGGTTGCGCCCGGCGCTGTGGCGCAGGTCGCTGCGGCTGGCACCCAGCGCGTCCACCTCGTCGAAGAAGAGCACGCAGGGCTTGTGGGCGCGCGCCTGCTCGAAGATCGCGTGCAGGTTCCGCTCGCTGGCTCCGATCCACATGTCCAGCACGTCGTTGATGCCAATGGCCAGAAAGCGCGCCTGCACTTCGCCGGCCGTGGCGCGCGCCAGCAGCGTCTTCCCGCAACCCGGCGGCCCGTACATCAAGATCCCGCCGCCGATGGGCTTCCCGTAGGCCTTGTAGATTTCCGGATGCGTCAGCGGGTGGACGATCTTGAGCTTGATCTCTTCCTTCAGCTCGTTCATCCCGCCCACATCGGCGAAGCCGACTTTGGGGCGCTCCAGTTCGAACGAGCCCTTCGCTTCGTCGGGTTCGGCGTGCTGGCGCAACTTCCCGTCCACGACTTCGTCGTCGTCGCGCGCGCCGCCGGCTTTGCCGCGCCGGATGCCCAGCCGCGCTTCGAGTTCCGTGTCGGCGGATTCCGGATCGGCGTCGAGGGCTTTGTGGTACTCCTTCACTGCGCGCTCGACTTCGCCCTGCGCGAAGAGCATCCGCGCGTGCAGCAGGTAGGCCGGAGCGGGGCGCTGCCCGCGGCGGATCAGATCCTCGACCAGCACCAGCGCCTGCGACACCTTGCCCTGCTGCTGGAACGCGCGCGCCAGCGCCAGCTTCGCGCCTTCGTGATCCGGCGCGCGCTGCAAGGCTTCCTTGGCTTCAACCTCGGCATCTTCATAGCGCCCGAAGCGCAGCAGCGTTTCGACCAAATGCAGGCGCAGCGGGACGTTTTCGGGCGAAACCTTGAGCGCCTCGCGCAGTCCCTGAAGTTCGGCATCCCCGGCGGCCATGGCGATTCCTTATAAAAGCAGCAACGGACCGGAAGCAACGGCGCGTGAGGCTATCCGCAGCAATTGGGCGGCGTCAAGCGGACGGCCTCGAAAGGCCTGCGCGCGGATGCTGTATAGCCCTGAATAGGCCAGGAGCGGGATTCGGATGCTATCGGCTTCGGCGTCCACGCCCGAATGGGATCAGCCGGCTAGGCGATACGCCGGCACGGCGGTGCTGGGCTCGATGCTCTTGGGCGTTCTGATCCCCTGCTTGCTAACTTACTGGTTTTCCGGACATTCAGGACTGACCGCTGCATTTGTGGAAGCCCCCTCACGTCCCGAGGATGGACGCTGGGATTTCAGCGAACTGGGCTTGCTGCTCGCTGTGGCCAGTATCGGCTGCGGTCCCGGTGCCCTGATCTTGTCCGGCATTCTGATTGCCTTGTTTCGTCACATCATGCGCCGGAATGGTCAGGACTGGCAGGTCTGGAAGTCGGAAAGGCTTTATCTACTGACCGGATGCACGGTAGGCGCCATGGCGGCGTTCACCAACTTTCCGGGCTACCTTGTCGCGGACCTGTTGAACCATCACGACGGCTTGCGTTTTATTCGCGTCCTCACCCTCTTCGCCGTCACCGGGGCCACCTGCGGAACCTGGATCGCGTGGCAGGTCTATCGCGAATTCCACCCCGGACTGGGGCTTTTCCCGCGCATCTCCCTCGCCGGCCTGATCGCGCTGGTACTCGGCTGGGGCACGTTGCTCCTCCTCTTTCAGCCCGCCTGACGCTTTCGTTCCCGCCGCTTTGGCGCTAGAAACAGGCCTTCGCCCATGCCAGCGCGGCGTTGGCCCGGAGCCCCGTCATGTCCATCGCCTTTGAAGAGATCTTCGAAACCATCCGCATGATCGGGATGCAGCATCTCGACATCCGCACCACCACGCTGGGCCTCTCGCTCCTCGATTGCACCGGCGGGACGCCGCGCGAAGTCGCGCACAAGGTCTACGACAAGGTCACGAAAGTCGGTTCGCGCCTGGTCCCGGCGGCGCGGGAGATCGAAGCCGAGTACGGGATCCCCATCGTCAACAAGCGCGTAGCCGTCACCCCGGTGGCCGAACTGGGCCTCGCCGACCCGCTCCCCGTCGCCCTCGCGCTCGACAAGGCCGCGCACGAGATCGGCATCGATTTCCTGGGCGGCTACAGCGCGCTGGTCCAGAAGGGCTTCACCACGCACGACCACGCGCTGATCGATTCGCTCCCCGAGGCGCTGGCGATCACCGAACGGCTCTGCGGTTCGGTCGCGGTGGCCTCGACGCGGGCGGGGATCAACATGGATGCATGCCTGCGCCTGGGCGAGATGCTCAAGGCGCTGGCCGCGCGGACCGCCGATCGCGGCGGCGTCGGCTGCGCCAAGTTCTGCGCCTTCGCCAACGCGGTGGACGACAACCCGTTCATGGCCGGCGCCTTCCACGGCATCGGCGAAGGCGAATGCGGCCTCAGTGTCGGGATCAGCGGCCCCGGCGTCGTTAACGCCGTCGTCAAAGGTCTGCCCGGCGTCGATCTGCAGACCGTCGCCGACGAAATCCGCCGCACCGCCTACAAGATCACGCGCATGGGTGAATTGGTCGGGCGCAAAGTCAGCGAACGGCTGGGCGTACCGTTCAACATCATCGACCTCTCGCTCGCCCCGACGCCCGCGCCCGGCGACTCCATCGGCGAAATCATCGAAGGCCTGGGACTCGAACGCACCGGAGCGCCCGGCACCACCGCGGCGCTGATGCTCCTGACCGATGCCGTCAAACGCGGCGGCGCCATGGCCACCAGCCATACGGGCGGCCTCAGCGGCGCGTTTATCCCGGTCAGCGAGGACGGCGCGATGGCCGCCGCCGCTGCCGAAGGCGCACTGACCATCGAGAAGCTCGAAGCCATGACCGCCGTCTGCTGTGTGGGGCTCGATATGGTCATTGTGCCCGGCGACACCAGCGCCGAAACCCTGGCCGCGATCATCGCCGACGAGTCGGCCATTGGGGTGATGAATCACAAGACCACGGCCTGCCGCCTGATCCCCGCTCCGGGCAAGAAAGCCGGAGATACGGTCGATTTTGGGGGCTTGCTCGGATCGGGACCGGTAATGGCCGTCAATCGCTTCGGCTGCGCGCCATTTATCCGGCGTGGCGGCCGTATCCCGGCCCCGTTACAGGGCTTAAGAAATTAACCTCGACTAAAAATCGCCCTAAGCGAATGGGGCGTCGGCGCAACCATTATATACGCTGCACATGGAGCCTACCCAGGATGCTCTAAAGTTCTACCGGATTTGAGTTTGAAGATTGTAGGGCGCTCCGATTTGAGGTAAGAAATGCGGGCCGTAGTTAGCAAAGACCCCCGCGCGAGTAGCCGATACCGAGGCAGGCTGCCGGGAACTTGTGCGGCAGGGGGGAACGACGGGATGCCCCGCGCTCAACTTGCGCGCTTGATACTGCTTCTGGGTGGGGCTTGTGCGCTGCTGAATGCACCCGTGCGCGGGGCAGCAGACCGCGAAGCTTTGCCCGGCGAACCGCAGCTCAATGCTTCCGCCACTCGCGAAATTGCCTACGCCGCCGGCCATGCCGAGCCGGTTCGGGAGCCCGTAACGGCTCCCCAAGCCACGCCGCCCAGCGAACCCGCAACGCCACCGGCCGCGCAGCAGATGGCCAGCGCCGCGCTGCAAGCGGCCAAGCGCGAGCACACCGTCGCCACGCTGCCCACCGCCGGCAAGCCGGGGGACGTACGGCTCGTCTGCATGCGCACCGAGGTCGTCACGCGCGGGCGCTGGATCGTCCCGCCGCTGCCGGTTTATCCGTTCTCCATGTGGAACCGCTGGCTGGACGAGAACGCGCCCAAGGCCACGCATTGCGCGATCGACTGGATGGACGAGCAAGGACGCTGGTGGCATACCGAGATCCGCGGTTTCGAGCATCACGACGCACGGTACCGCGTTGGGCAGGGCGAGTTCACCGGATCGGGCGTGACCGTCTACGGCGTCTTTGTCCTCCCCGGCCGAAGCGATCCGGAAGGCCTGGAAGTGGTCCTGGACGAACCCGTGAATGGCGACTACCGGGTCATCGAGGCCGAAGCGCGCAAGTACGGCCGTCTGGACAAGCGCCGTGGCGATCCGGGCACCGGCGGGCGCGGAAAAGAGAACGTCGGCCTGGGCGGTCCGTCCTTCAAGCCTTCGCAGAACAGCAACACCTTCGTCCGCTACCTGCTCGAACGCGTGAACGTGAAACGCGAAGCGCCGCCGGGCGCGATCGGCTGGAACACGGTGCCCCACTTCCCCTACTCGTCCGACGCCGATGCGAACGGCCGCTAAGGAGCGCGCGAGAAGCTTGATGCGCCGCACGATCGAACGCTGCGCGGCCTTGGCCGCGGCCCTGGCTCTGCTGCTCCAGGCCGGCTGCGGCGATACGCTGCGCACGGCGCTCCCGATCGTGCCCCCGTCGAAGTATGTCGACGTCGGCGGCCGCAAACTCACCCGCGCCGAGGTCGCTTACTACCAGAAGGTCCGCGAATTCAGCCAATGGACGCGCGTCGACCCCAACGACGCCGTCGCGTACTACTCGCTGGGCGAACTCTTCCAGGTCAAGGGCAACTACGAACTGGCCAAGGAACTGTACTTCAAAGCCACCCAGCTCGACCCCACGCTCTCCGAAGCGCACCACAACATGGCCGTGATCCTGATCGAAGAAGAGAACTTCAAGGATTCCATCGCGCTCCTCGAACGCGCCGAGAAGCTAAGTCCCGAAGACGCCAAGATTCAACACCACAAAGGCCAGGCTCACGCCGGGCTGGGACAGGTTCGCGAATCCCTCGAAGCCTACGACCGCGCGCTGCAACTGGACCCCGAGTTCACCGCCTGCTACCTCGATAAAGCCAAGCTCTACTATTCGCGGCGGCGCTACGCCGATGCCGAAAAGGTCTGCCGACAGGCTATCGCCAATCTGCCCGCCGTCTCGCCGCACGCCACCGCGCGCGTGACGCATGGCGCGATCCTCGACAGCATTCTGCCCGACTCGCTGCTGTACTGGGCCGGCGAAGACCGCCCCGAAGACACCACGACGGCCGAAGCGCATTACGATCTGGCCCTGGCGCTCAAAGCCCAAGGCCGCCTGCGCGAGGCCCTCGCGGCGCTGGTCCCCGCCGAAACCTCGGCCACCGCCAAGCCCGATGTCCAGGTGCTCAAGGCCCGCCTGATGGAAGGCTTGGGCGATACGGCCGGCGCGATTACCACGCTCGAAACCTTGCGCGTCAGCCACCCCGATCTGGCCGAAATCCCGAAGCGTCTTTCGCAGCTCCAGCAGAAAGCCGGGCAGCCCCAGAAAGCCGCCGAGATGCGCCTGCAGGCCGCCGAACTGGATCACTCCGACCGCGCGCTGCAACTGGAAGCCGCCCGCGTGGCCGAAGCCAGCGGCGATGTCGCGCAAAGCATCGGGATCTACGAACGACTCGTGCGCCTGGACGCCAACGACGTGGGCAGCCTGCGCAAACTGGCCGAGGCCTACGACAAGGCCGGGATCAACCGACAGTCCGCGCTGGCCTATCAGGAACTGGTCAACCGCCGGCCCGACGACCTCGACGCCCGCCGCCGCCTGGGCTTCCTCTACTCCGATCTCCCCGGCTTCCAGGGCCGAGCCGTCGTCCAATTCAAGCACGTCCTCAAGGCGCGCAGCAACGACACCGAAGTCCACCGCCGTCTCGGCGAACTCTACGCGCAGTCGCGCAACCTGACCGGCGCAGAAGAACACGTCCGCTGGGCGCTGGAGCTGAACGCCGCCGATCCGCGCGCCCAAGCCTCGTTGGCCGACATTTACGCCGCGCAGAAACGGCCCGAAGAAGCCGTCACCGCCTACCGCAAAGCCCTGCAGCTCAAGCCCGACGACGCGCGCGTGCACCTCGAACTTTCCAAGACGCTGCTGCGCATCGACCGCAAGGAAGAGGCCGTCAAAGCCTTCGAGGCGTACCTGAAACTCAAGCCCGACGACGCGGACGCGCGGCGCATCTACGCCAACACGCTGCGCGACCTCAACCGCCGCGAAGACGCCGTGCGCGAGTACCAGGCCATCATCGCCCAGAACCCGCGCGACGAAGCCACCGCCATGGAACTGGCCAAGCTCGCCAAGCTGCTCGGGCAATACAACCAGGCCGCCGGGATGTACGAATCCCTTCTGGAGTACAACCCCTCCAACCGCGAAGCGCTGCGCCAGGC
Source organism: Planctomycetota bacterium (assembly GCA_045863855.1). Classification (GTDB taxonomy): domain Bacteria; phylum Planctomycetota; class SZUA-567; order H5-PLA8; family H5-PLA8; genus H5-PLA8. The sequence goes on from BTVV01000068.1 coordinate 16,620, forward strand.
CGGACGCCTGTACGACGAAATGAAGAAGCCCATGCGCGGCATGTACTGCTGGCAGCGCCTGATCAAGCTCGCCCCCAACGACCTCGAAGCGCAAAAAGGCCTCGCCGCGGTTTACAAATCCATCGGCGACGACACCGCCGCCATCGCGAAGTACGAATCCCTCGGCGCCAGCGGCGACGAAGAAGGCTGGCGCAACGCCGCCTTCCTTCATCTGAAGCTCAACAACCGCGACAAAGCCATCGCCGCGTACCGCAAAGTCATCGAGATCCAGCGCAAGGACGTCCAGGCCCGCAAGCGCCTCGCCTCGCTTCTGCAGCATTCCGAGAACTCCGCCGAACGCGACGAAGCCATCGACCTCTACAAGGAACTGATTCAGCTCAACGAGAAAGACGTCGCCTCGCGCCTCAACCTCGCCAACCTGTACACCGAGGACAACCGGCTCGCGCAGGCGCTCGAACAGTTCGAGGCCGTGCTGCGCGTGGAGCCCGAGAACGTCTCGGCGCACACCGGCTTGGGCGTCGTGTACCGCAAATGGAAGAAGTACGACAAAGCCGAGAAGTCCTACGCCCGCGCGCTCGAACTCGCACCCAACGCCCGCCATGTGCATTACAACGTGGCCGTCCTTTACGACTTCTACCTCGACGATCAGGCGCGCGCGAAGAACCACTACAACCGCTTCCTCGAACTCGGCGGCGATCCGGTGCAGCTCCCGAAGGAACTCCAGGACGAGCCGCTCGACGCGCCACGCGAGACGCAGGTTCCCGCGCCGCCCAAGCCGCCGGCGGGCAAACCCGCGCCCGCCTCCATCGCGCCCGCCGCGCCCACGCGTTAACGATGCCCAGCTTCGACTTCCGGCCGCCTCATCTCCTCACCGTCCGGCACCACCTCGCCTTCGAACTCTTCGGCCTGCTCGTCTTCGCGCTGGGCCTCGGCTGGCTCGCCTTTTTCCTCTACTACCTGCTTCAAAACTTGGTCCCTACGTGGTGGTGGAGCGCGCCGGGCTGGATCCTCAGCGTCGTCGGCGGCGAACTCTTCTTCGACGAAGAACGCCTCGTTTTCGACGCGCGCCGCCGCGCGCTGTACTTCCGCCGCCCGTTCCGCAAGCCACGCGTTTATCTCTTCGACCGCATCGAGCGGATCGAATGCGCCGAATTGCCCACGCAGATCCTGGGCGGCAAGCCGCCGAAGGAATGCCGGCTGGTGCTGGACGGAGGCGAGTTCCTGAGCGTCTACCGCGGGCGCATCAAGGATATGGACGTGCTGGCCTCGAAGGTGGCCGAAGTGACGGGCAAACCGCTGGTGATGGGCGGCGCGGCCTAGAGCCTATTCACTTCCCGTGCGTCGCCCGCGCCAGCGCCTCGACCTGCGCGCCGACTTCTGCAACCACCGCTTCGCGCGATTGTCCGGACGCGTGCAGCTCCGCCGCCAGCTTCACCAACGCGCTGCCCACGATCACGCCGTCGGCCAGCTTGCTCACCGCCGCGGCCTGAGCGGACTTGCCGATGCCGAAGCCGACGCAGACGGGCGTCTTCGTGCGGCTCTTTAAGTCCTTCACGTTGGCTTCCAGATCCGGCGGCAGCGCGTCGCGCGCGCCGGTGATCCCGGCCACAGAAATGTAGTAGATGAACCCGCCGCTCTTCGCGCAGATCTGCGCGCGGCGCTCCGGCGTCGTCGTCGGCGCGCAGAGAAAAATATGCTCCAGCCCGTGCGCGTGCGCCTGAACCGTGGCGTCGCCTTCGTAGCCCGCGGGCAGGTCGGGCACGATCATCCCGTCGTACCCGGCTTCGCGCGCCGAGCGAAAAAAGCTTCCCGTGCCGCGCTTGAAGACCAGCGAATGGCTGACCATGCAGACCAGCGGAATCGTCACGCCGTTCGCGCGCAGCTTCTTGGCCAGTTCGAAAACCTGCGCGACCTTGAAGCCCCGGTCCAGCGCGCGGTAGTAGCTGGCCTGAATCGTCGGACCGTCCGCGATCGGATCGCTGAACGGAACGCCCAGCTCGATCAAGTCCGCGCCGCGGCGCGCCGCTTCCGTCACCAGCGCCGCCGTCGTCTCCACGTCCGGATCGCCGATCGTGAAGAAGGGCATGAACGCGGCGGACTTCAAAGCGGCGAACGTCGAGGCGATGCGGGACTGGGCACTCACGGGGCGGATTCCTTGGGGCGCCAAAGCGGAGGATTGTATACCGCGCTCCGGCAAGCGCCACTGAACCCCCGCGGCTCAGGCTCCCGCCGCCGGCGCGGCGGCCTGCGCCTTCGAGCAGCGCGCGTGATACTCGTCGATCGCCGTCAGCCCGTATTCGCGCATCAGGTCTTCGGTCGAACGCTCCGGATCGTACGAGGCCAGCGTGAACCAGTCCTCCTCGTGGAACCACTTCACCTCCACGCGGTCGCCGTACTTCGCGGCCAGTTCGCGCAGCTTGGGAAGCTGGTAGTCGGTCTCGAAGAGCCGCTTGCCCAGGTTCAGCGTCGTCTGCACCCACGGCCGGTAGATGCCCGAACGATCCAGTTCGTCGCCGGTGATGTCGTACGCGCGGCAGAGCCGGCTGCGCGTGCTGGAAACGACGTAGAACCGGTTGCGCAGCGCCAACGCGCTCAGGATCCGGTTCGCCGAATAGGCCGAGGAGAAAAAGACGAGCTGCGCGCCCTGCGCTTTCAGGCTCGACCAATCCTCCCACCAGTTCACGTCGAAGCAGATACGTACGCCGATGGTCCCGAAATCGGTCCGGAAAACGCCGCCTTCCGGCGCGCCTGGACGGATGCCGCGCTCGAGTTCCGTCTCGGTCGGATGAATCTTGCGGTAACGCCCGGCGAGCTTCCCGTCGCGGTCGAAAAGCAGCGCGGTGTTGTAGAGCGCGCCGTTTTCGCGCGCGATCAGCGGCAGAATCAGCCAGCAGCGGTGTTCGCGCGCCCAAGCGGCGAACGGTTCCGTCGCCGACCCCGGCACGTCCTGCGCCTCGCGCCCCGGCGTATTCTCCGGCAGGCAGACGATGTCCGGCTTGTACGAAGCGGCCTGATCCAGCCGCCCCAGAAAGGCCGCCACGGCCTGCTCGCGCGTATCCGCTTCCAGTCCTTCTTTGGAAATCGATACGACGCGCACGGTCCGGTCCGCTGTGCTCATGACCGCGACTCCTTAAACCAAGTGGGCAAGATGCTTCTGGCAGTTCACCGCGCCCAACCGCGCGGGTCGGGCATAACCGAACAGGTCAAGCTGCGAGACCCCGCACAGATCGTGCCCGCCGGGACAGTCTTCCAATCCCGCCAGATGCGCCACGGCCGCGTCCGTGCTCGCCCCGTGGCCCACCAGCACCACGCCGCGCACGCCTTCGGCCCGCCAGCGCGGCAGCAGGCGGTCCAGCGTGGCCGCCACCCGCGCGCGGCAACGCTCGCGCGTCTCGGGCTCGGCCGGCCACCACGAGCCCAGCAGCGCCTCGGGGTTCTCCAGCCGGTCGAAAACAAGCCCCGCCTCCTGCGGCGTTAAGCCCCGAAACGCCGCGTGCATCGGCGGCAGGCAGATCTCCATCATGCCTGGCTCCACCGCAAAGCGCGTCTCCAGCGCTTCGGCGATCAGTTGCGCCGTCTCGGACGTGCGCCACAACGGAGAAGCCACGATACGCAGCGGATAGTCCAGCGCTTCACCGGCCAGCCGCCGGCCCACGGCCTCGGCCATGCGCCGACCCACCGGCAGCAGGCGCGGGTCTTCCCGAACCCAGCGCGGATCGGGAATCTTCCGCTCGCCCGGCCGGCCCACCTTGCCGTGCCGGACCACGTAGACCCGCAACGCGGCGGCGACTTCGGCTCCCATACTTGCGGTGCTCATGCGTGATTTCCCCCGCCGCAGGAGCGGCGCAGCGCCAGCGTCGGCGTCAGAATGGTGTGCATGGGTTGGTCGGACGGCCAGGCGCCTTCCACCAACGCCGCGAGCATCCGCGCGGCGGCTCGGCCTTTCTCGCGGAACGGATGCTTCACGCTGCTCAAATCGGGCAGACCGTACCGCGCCGGAGCGTCGTCGTCGTAGCCCAGCAACGCGATGTCCTCGGGCACGCGCAGCCCGCGCTCCCGAAACGCTTTCCAGATGCCGTGCGCGCACGCGTCCAGCGACACCAGCAACGCGCGCGGCAGCGCCGTGGGCGGCACTTGCCGCGCCCACGCATACCCCGCCTCGAACGCCGGCTTGCGGTCGGGGTTGCGGTCCTCGAAAACCCAGCGGCTTTCCAGTTCGCGCCCCTGTGCGCGCAGGCCCGCCTCGAAGCCCTCGCGAATCTCGTTGCTTTGGGGCCCGCCCGGGCTGTTGAGGTACAAGCCGATCGACGCGTAACCCAGCCGCGCGAAGTGCTCCGCCGCCAGCCGCCCGCCCGCGCGGCTGTCGAAGCCTACGTACGGATAATCGAGCGTGCGAGCGCCCAGCGAATGCACCGCCACGCAGCGCACCCCGCGCTCGCGGAACCATTCCAGCCGCTCGCGCTCGAACGACTCCAACGCGCCGGCCGCCACCACGCAGACCACCCCGTCCACCAGGCCGCGCTCGATCAGGTCCAGCGACTTGGCCTGCCCGCGTTCCCAGCTTGCCGCGAACGTGAGCAGCGCGAACGGACTCCCCGTTTCGGCCAGTTCATCCTCCGCGCCGCGTGCGACGCCGGTGAAGACGTAATTGTCCAGCGCGAAGCCGCCCATGTGCCCCAGCAGGCCCAGGCAGTAGGTCCGGCCCGTGCGCAGCGTCCCGGCGTGCAGATTGCGGCGGTAGCCCAGCTTCGCCGCGGCATCCAGGACGCGCCGGCGCGCCTCCGCCCCGATCATGCCTTTCTTGTCGTTGAGCACCAGCGAGACGGCCGCCTGCGAAACTCCCGCTTCGCGCGCCACTTCGCTCATCGTGACCCGTTGCGGCCGCGATGCGGCGCCGGGGGTTCGAGTCGATTCGCTCATGCGCTTAGCGGTCCGCCGCCGGAGCCGCGGGCGTCGCCGGAGGTTCCGGCAGGCCCGACTCGTACGCGCCCAGATCCGGCGCCTTACCGGCGAACGCGTAGCTCACGCCTTGGCCGTCCTTCCATTTCGCCGGCTTCTCCAGCGTCAGCACGTTCTTCGCGATATCCACCTTCGTCACGCGGTAGGTCGCCGGCTCGCCGGCCAGTTGGATCGTATCGCCGGCCAGGCCTTCGACGCCCATCCCGTCGCTGAACCAGCGCGCGTCGGCGACGCTCAGCTCCGTGCCTTCGCCCGCGCCCTTCGCGGCCGTCAGGCACGCCCCGCCGTCCACGCAGGGGCTGTCCGGCTGCGGGCGGTAATCGTGCGCTGCGGGGGCTTTCAGCTTCGGATCGGCTTCGAGGTTCTCGCGGAAAAGTTCCGGGAGGTTGGCCTGCCAGGAAGCCAACGCTTGCGGCGCCGGGTTGTTTTTGCCGTCGCGCTTGCCCGTCACGATCAGGTACGTCTGGTCTTCGGCGCCTCCGAAAACCAGATTCCGTTCGAAGACGAATCCGCCCAGCGCGCCGATGAACACCTGCACCGGCTTCCCGTCCAGTTCCTGGTACCACGCCCAGCGCTTGTCGTTGCGCTGGAAGCGGTTCTCGGTGAAGACGTTGTTCTTGATCGCGTTGTTCTCGAAAACGTACTTCGGGTCGTCGCGCTTGCCCGAGAGACACAGCCCCGCGAAGCGGCTCTTGTGGAAGGTATTGTGCGCGACGCGGTTGCCCGTGTTGTGCCGCGCTTCGTCCGGATACATCGTCAGATCCAGCGCCGGCCCGATCGTATCGTAGAAAATATTGTGCCGGACAATCCCGTCCTGCCCCGCGTACTGGATGCCCGCGTACGGCGAGTGATCCCCGCTCGAAGGCGTGAACGCGAAGACGTTGTATTCGATCAGATTCCGCTTCGTGCAGTTCAGTTCGGTGAACTCGTGGTCGAAGCCCACCTTTTGGCAATCGTAGACCTCGCCGATCTTCTGGATCGCGTTGTGGAGGTAGTTGCAGCGGATCACGTTGTAGCAGCCGCCCTTGACCGTCCAGAGCACGTGCTTCGCCTTCAGGAAAATATTGCCCTCGACCAGATTGTGGTTCGACTTGATCAGCGCCAGATTGTCCTGCGTCGTGTCGTCGATGGTGTTCCCGACGATGCGGTTGTGATGCGCTTCCTGAAAGAAGAGCCCCGTCTTGGCGCTCCCGCCCGCATCCAGCGCCTGCCGGAAGAGATTATCCCTCAAGATCAGGTGGTTCGACTTCACCGCATGCAGCCAGCGCCTCACCTTCACGACCTGGAGTCCCTCGATCGTAATGTAGGCCTTGCCGGAGAGTTCCACCGCCGGCGCGAGGCTCTCGCCGCTGATGATCGCCGCTTCCTTTTCATAAGCCTTGAACGTGATCGGCTTGCCCGCCGCGCCCGACTGCTTCGGCGCCAGCGCCTCCGCGTACGTGCCCCCTCGAATCAGGACCGTGGCCCCCGCTTCCGCCACCGAGCACGCGCCGGCTAAGGTCTTGAACGCGCGAGCCGATCCGCTGCCGGCTTTGCGCGAAGCCGGGTCGTATGCCGCGGTGCTGGCTTCGGCAATCTGCCCGTCCACATAGATCGTTTCGGCGTGAACCTCTAAGGAGGATCCCCAGCCGAGCAGCACGAGGGCCAGCAGAAAGAGTGTTGTGCTGCAGCCAGAAAGAGAAAGCCCATGCATCATAAGATAGCCCTTTCGAATCGTCGCGTGCCCCATGCGAACTAAATCGTATTACATCAATCGTATTAGAATTACACCGCTATTTCAGCCGCAGCGGCTAAAATTCAAACTCAAACCCGAAAGTGAGTGGGAAGGCCCGACCAGAAACCACTAATATCCATGTAATCTATTCAAGATAAACAACTTAAGTCTTCTCGCAAATCTCGACAAACTCATCCCGCCCGACCTCTTCCAAGGCCTTGCCGCGCTTTTTCAGCTCTTCGTTGATCTTGATCGCCTTCTCTTGCATGCGCTCGTGCGTTTCCTGACTCCCGCCCACGAGGTGAAAATTCTTCCCGCGCGTGATCCGCGTATGCCCATCCTTATGATCGAGGCCAAGCCCCAGCAGAGTGGCTCGCGCTTTTTTCTTGGAGGATTTGGGCTTCATGAGCTTCCCTATCGTCCATGTGGTTCAAGGCCGCACGCTGTCCTGTGCGGGCGGCGTCGCGTCGGTCGCAATCAGCAGCTTATCCAGCAGCGGACCGTCTTCTTTCACGGCCAGTGTAAGCGTATGTTTGCCCGCACTCAACTTAAGCTCGCGCGGATCGCCCGCTTCCCGCAGCGGATGCCAAGCCCATTTGTACGTCGCTTCGTCGATCTTGCCTTCCGTATCGTCGATCGGGTACCAGTCGCCTTCGTCCACCCGAAAGTAGACGCTGTTCCCACAGCTATCGTACCACTTCGCCCGCAGGAATACGTAGTAGGTATCATCGCGCGGCAGGTCGATCGAATAAGTCGCCTTCCCCGGCAGAGTCCCGGGATGCCCCTTGTCCTCTTCCATTCCGCACGCCTTGATCCAGCCTTCCGGGATCTCCAGATAGCCGATGGTCTCGCCCATGCTGGCTTGGCCCTTCTTCATCACCACCTGGCCGGACTTCGGCTCCTTATCTTCGATCGAATCGTAGTGCTCGCACTCCACCACGACCTTCACCGCCGACTGAACCACAATGCCGCCGCTTCCCTTAGGCTGAGGCTGCACCACAGTGGGGCCTCCCGGCGTTGCCGGAACACCGGGCGACGGAGTCTGTTTTCCTCGACCCAACACCACCACCAGGACCACGAGAGCCAAAACGATCCCTAATGCCGCTACTCCTCGCATGGGTATTTCCTTTACCTAAAGACTCGATTCAATTCCGAGAGCGCGCCACCCGCAAGCCGCGACCTCACATCGTTAACCTACCCGTTAAACCAATACAAGCGAATATAAGTCACAACTTCTTTACACGTAAGCAGTTCAGCGATTTGTACGTACCTTATTAAGGCCAGATTTCTCCATTAAGTTCGAGGAACCTCCAACAGGTGATGTGTTTACCTCGTTGGGTTCGAAGTACCTATCACGACGAAATCTTCCCAAGGTGCGTGCAGTTTTCACTTCCAAGGAAACGACCTAACAGGAATCCGCACTCAAAGAAGCCGATAGCCCAATTTTTTAGCTGAATTTTTGGGTTCCGGCCAAAGATTTTTCGAGTGACAGGCCGAACTACCGAGAGGTTTGGGACGTAATTGGCGCGAAGCTTAGGGGAGATGGCAAAAAGCCATTTGACGGTAAGGCCTTCAGCGGCGAAACCTTCTCCCTTTCCGCAAGCTGATTAGGCACAAAACGGTTGCCTGGGTAAGCCCCCAGGCCTGACAAAGGCGAAGGAGCCAAGCCATGAGGGACAGGACCGCACGGGGCTTTACCCTGGTCGAACTGCTGGTCGTGATCGCGATCATCGGGATTCTGGCCGGGTTGTTGTTGCCGGTGCTTGCTCGCGCGAAGGAACAGGCTCGCCGCGCGCAGTGCGCCAGCAACCTTTCGCAGATCGGCAAGGCCTGCAACATGTACGCCGACGTAGGCGCGCACATGGGCCGCTTCCCGAACAACGGCGGCGATCCCATTTCTTCCATGGGACAGCTCTACAAGGGCTATGTGCAGGACGCGCGTGTCTTCCAGTGCCCCTCGAACCCGAAGGACGTTTCCGGATTCACGGATACGACCGACGGCACGGCCAGCACGGCGACGAACGCCAATTCGGCCTTTGGCTACGACCCGCGCCACACGCAGAGCCACGGCATCGCCGGCATCGCGGCGGACTTGGGCGGCACCCCGGACGCGACGGCCAACAACTCGGCCAACCACGGCACCAGCAATAGCGTCGGCTTGGGCGAGAACTTCCTCCAGGGCGACGGGCACGTCGAATGGCTGACCAAGGGCGAACGCGATCTGGATGCCAACGGCACGCCCGACGATACGGACATCTACGAAGACGATTCGACTATCGGAGTCGACGAAGATTCGTCCTGCAAAGACGCCTAAGTCTCACGGCCTTCCGGCCTGAAAAGCCCCTCCCGAACGGGAGGGGCTTTTTTTTTGTCCTTACGCGAGTTCTCGGGCAAACCGTATTGCCACCCACGGGCACTCCGTTAGGGTGCCTTCTGCTTTCGATAAACATTGCTCGTGAAGCGCACCGCGCGAAAGCCGTCCCTGGTACTGTATGCGTACTCGCCGAGACCTCTTCCGAAGCCGCATCGCGCACCTGCTGCTGGCGCTTCCGGCCGTCTTCGCCGCCGGTTGCGCGATGGACACCCAGATCGCCACCGTCGTCCAGGCCGACGGCTCGGGCTCCCGCACGGTCCACCTGCAACTGCGCGACCTCGAACGCACCAAGGAAGCCGAGACCTATCCCGCCAAGCGCTTCATGCTTCCCGCCGCACCGGATTGGACGGTCGAAGACACCGGCGCCACCGCCCTGAAAGCGCGCGCCAAGTGGGCGCCGGGGCAGGCCGTTCCGTCGGGATACCGGCGCGACATCCCGGCGCTGGAACGGACCGTCGGCGCCGAAGTGCGGCTCGAGGTCCGCGATCATTTCGTCTGCACGTCCTACCGCTACCTCGAAACGTACCGCGACGCGAATACGGCCGAAGAATTCCAGGAGACGCTGCTGGCCGAATACGAACGCTTCCAGCTTTGGATGTACCGGGAAGCCGAACGAGAGCTTGCCGCGACTCACGAACTGGAAGCCATGAAGAAGTACCTGGAGAAGGATCTCCAGAAGCTCGTCGCCGACTCCGCCGAACGCCTGCCGAAGAGCGGCATCATGTCGACGCTGGGCATCGTCGCCTTTCGCCTGGCCATGGGCGGTTTCCCGATCAAGAACGCGAACCAGCTTTTCGAGACCGATCCGCGCGACGTGATGCGCCTGCTGGCGCGGCATTGCCTCAACCGTACGCGCCTGAAGCCCGACTCAAAGCTCGAACGCGACGGCGCAGCCATTCGCCTCGCGCTGGAAAAGCTCGTCGGCGGAGATGTAGACGAACAGGAACTGGCCAATCAGGAGCTGCTCAAGCTCGGACCGCTCGCGTTGCGCGCCGCGCAATCCGCGGCCAAGGAAGCGCACGGGAAGGACCCCGAAAGCGGAGCGGCCAAGCGTTTGGGCAAACTCGCGGCGGACCTGGAGGCCGCGCTGGAAGCGAAATTCGACGCCCTCGCCAAGCGCCTTGCCGCCGAACTGGAGGACTACTACCTCAAACCCCCGGCCGCCGAAAAGCCCGCGCGCGAGAAAACGCTCGCCCGCATGCTGGGCGGGCACATCGAAGCCAACTTCGCGTCGATCGAGTACTTCTTCCTCGTGCGATTGCAGCTCCCCGGCGAATGGGCCTTCGTCGGACCCAACGGGCACAAGTTGGAGGACGGGACCGTGCGCTGGAATTTCAGCGCCCTCGATTTCTTCCTCAAGGATTTCGCCTGCGAAGCGCGCTCGCGCGTCTGGAAGGACGAACCGCTCGCCAAACTCGGCGCGGCCCTGTACGGCCCCGGCGAAGCGCTGACCGTCCGCGAGCGCGAACAGCTCGACGAAGAACTCGCCAAGCATCCCGAGGCCGTGGTGAAGGAGGTCGTCGCCGCGCTGCAAGCCTGCGCCGAACAAGCCGGTCGCGCGCCGCTGGACACGCTCGCCGAAAAGGATTCGCCCGCGGGGAAGGTGGCGCAAGAGCTCGCAAAGGCGCTGGGAAATAAGTAGCGCGCCGCTCCCGCTCGAGCCGCAAGCGGCGGCCGTTCTTACTTTTTACTTTTTACTTTTCGCCGCTTCGGCGTCGGATCCACATCCAGCTCCCAGCCGTCCGCTTCGCCGCGCGCCAGCCGGTGATAAGCCAGCCCCGCGGTCATCGCGGCGTTGTCCGTGCACAGCGCAGGCGGCGGAAAAAAGACACGCAGCTTCGGCTTCGCGGCCTCCGCGCGCGTTTGAAAAATCTCGCGCAGGCGTTTGTTGCACGCCACGCCGCCGCCCACGGCCGCCGCGTCCAACTTCAGCCGCAAGCACGCGCTCAGCGTCTTCTCGACCAATATGTCGCACGCCGCTTCCTGGAACGATGCCGCCAAGTCCGCGCGCTGCGCATCGCTCAGCACCGCCGGCTCCTTACCCTTTCCGCGCCCGCTCGCGCCGCCGTGAAGTTTGTAGTACACGGCCGTCTTGAGCCCCGAGAAGCTGAAGTCCAGCGAATCGCCGGGCTTCTCGTTGGGACCGCAGCGCGGAAATTCGACCGCGTGCGCGTTCCCCGCGCTCGCGCAGCGCGACAGCGCCGGCCCGCCGGGAAACGGCAGCCCCAGCAGCTTCGCCACCTTGTCGAACGCTTCGCCCGCCGCGTCGTCGCGCGTCTGTCCCGCCAGTTCCAGACTTCCCGGCGCGTCCACGCGATACAGGCACGTATGCCCGCCGCTCACGATCAGCGAAACGTGCGGATACACCTCGAAGCCCGCCAGATGCGCGGCGTAGACGTGCGCTTCGATGTGATCGATGCCCAAGAGCGGCTTGTTCCAGGCCAGCGCCAGACCCTTGGCCGCGGCCACCCCCACCAGCAGCGCGCCCACCAGGCCCGGCCGGTTGACGACGGCCACCGCGTCGAGATCCCGCGGCGAGCAGCCGGCCTGCGCGAGCGCCTCGTCGGCCAGCGCGGTGATCCGCTCGGCGTGCGCGCGCGCGGCGACTTCCGGAACCACGCCGCCGAAGGGGCGATGCAGATCGTGCTGCGTCGCGACCACGTTGCTCCGGATCGTCCGACCGTCTTCGACGACCGCGGCGCCCGTCTCGTCGCAGGAACTTTCCAGACCCAGCACCAGCATGAGCGAACTCTTTCGTATGCGCGGCGCGTTTGCGAAATACGCAAACCCGTACGGCGGCGGCTCCGCCTACTGCGCCTTCATCTGCTCCAGCAGCACCGTAATGGCCTTCTCGAGCTGCGTATCGTGAAACGGCTTTTCGGCCGGCGCTTCGGCGCCCGGCGGCAGGGCCGGAACCGCCGGCGCTTCGCCGCCGTTGCGGCGCGGATCGTTATTCTCCAGCCGCCGCTTGCGACGCCCCAGCAGCAGCCCGCGCAATTCTTCGTCCCCGAACTTCACCTCGTGGTCCGGCTTGATGCCTTTCCCGTCGATGCTTTCGCCGGACGGCGTGTAATACTTCCCTGTCGTGAGCTTCAGCGCGCCCTCGCCCAGCGCGCCCAGTTCCACCGGTACGATCGTCTGCACCGAGCCTTTGCCGAACGACTTCTCGCCCACCAGCGCCGCCCGGCCGCGGTCTTTCATGCAACCCGCGACGATCTCGGATGCCGACGCGCTGCGCCCGTCGATCAGCACCGCGATCGGATAGCCTGGGTGCGTGCCTTCGCCGCGCGCGAAAAAGACCTCCTCTTCCGTCGCGCCGTCGCGGTCGGCACGCGCGCGCGTGCTGACCAGTTTCCCGTCGGCCAGGAACAGATCGCAGACGTCGATGGCGCTGGTGAGCAGCCCGCCGGGATTCTGGCGCAAATCGAGGATCAGCGCCTGCATCCCCTGCGCTTCCATGCGCCGGATCGCCGCGTCGAGGTCCGCCGCCGACTCTTCCTGGAACTGGATCAACTGCACGTAACCGATCTTCGACGCTTCCGCCGGCACGCGCGCCGCGAAGGTTTCCGGCGCCCCCAGCAGGCCCCACTCCTGCACCGATTGCACTTTGATGATGTCGCGCACGACCTTGAAATCGACCGGCTGCTCCACCCCTTCGCGCCCGATGCTCAAGACCACCGTGCTCTTCGGCGGCCCGCGCAACAGCCGGCTAGCCGCGGCCAGATCCATATTCTCGGTGCTCGTCCCGTCGATGGCCAGGATGCGGTCCTGCGGCAGCAGCCCTGCCTTGAAGGCCGGCGTATCGGCCAGCGGCGTGACGATCGTCAGTCCGTGCTCCTCGTCGTCGACGATCTCGATGCCCAGCCCGCCGAAATGCCCGCTCGTCGAACTCTTCTCCGACTCGTAGCGCTCCGGCGGCCAGAAGACCGTATGCCGGTCCAGCGCCGAAGCCATCCCTTCCAGCGCGCCGTAGAAAAGCTTCTTGCGGTCCACTTCGTCGACGTAGCGGTCGTCGATCAGACGCCGCAGTTCGCGGTACGCGTCCTGCTCCTGCGCGAGCCCCAGCGCCTCCGCGCGGTTGACCCACGCTTCGCCGCGCAACGCCAGCGCCATCAACAACGCGCAGAGCACCAGCCAGACCAGCGTGCGTCGAGACATGCGGACACCTCAGGACGCCCTGCAAAACGTGCGGGCCGGCACAAGCCAAGAACATTCGAAATTAGAAATTAAAAGTCCAAAATGAAAAGCGAATCGGCGCAAAATCCAGCCTGCGTCAGCCGCCTCTTCCCCTGTCCTTCGAAACGGCTCCTCCCCACCTCGGCTGGCTTCGCTTACTGTTCGAGCGCGCCCTTCGAACCCGGCTCCACCGGCATCTGCTGCAGGCGGAACAGCGCGTAGGGCCACTGGCGCTGTTCCTTGGCTTTGCCGGCGGCGGACTCGAAGGCCGCGGCCGCGCCCGGCAACTGCTGGTCGCCCACCAGCCGCATCACCTTCAGCATCTCCCACTCGGTCTCGTTGAAGACCGAAGGTCCGCCCACGCGGCGAATCTCCTCGTCCAGCTCCTGCGGGCTGTAGCTGCCCGCCAGATAGCGCCCGGCGACATGCGCCTCTTCGGGCAGGTCGGCGCTGTTCTCCAGCGCCAGGCCCAGATCGGTGGGGTTCCCGTTGCGTCCCAGTACATCCAACGCGCCCAGGCGCAGGGCCGCGCGCGAGCGCAGATCCGGATCGGCCTCGGGGTGCGTGCGCAGGTCTCGCCACGCCGTCGCGGCGCGTTCGACGAAGCCGCCCGCCAGCAGCAGGTCGGCGCGATGCAGCCGCCAAGCGCGGCCGTCCGCCGACTCCAGCGCCAACTGCTCGATGACGCCTTCGTCCATCGCCACCACCGCCTTCTCGCGTTCCGCCGCCGGCAGCGCTTCCATCGCCAGCACCGCGCGCAGCCGAAGCGCCGCACGCTGCGACGGGAAGAGCCACCAGGCCTTCGCGCAGAAGACCAGCGCCGGCTGATACTGTTCCTTGCTAATCAGTTCCTCCGAAACCTTCGCCGCCAGCGTGCCCAGTTCCGCCGTCGGATAAGCCTGCTGGACCTTGAGCAATTGCGGATGCCGCTCGCCGGCGTACGCGGCCGCCTTCGCCGCCAGCGCGAACGCCGCGCGCGAAACCTCGGCGTGCTCCGCCGCCACCTGCGTTCGGCAATACGTCAACAGGCCCAGCGCCGCGTCGAACGCGTCCGGCGCTTCGCTGGCCGCCAGCGTCTGGACGGCCTTGGCGAAGACCACCGCCAGCCCCGCGTCGCTCCAGGCCTGGTGCAGCGTGCGCACTTCCACCGGCCGGCCCCCGTTCACCAGCGCCAGCCCGTACGCGCGCACGCCCGCCGCCAGCTTCTGCCCTTCGGGCTGCAGCGGCGTGACCACGCCGCGCGCCACCGTCAGGATCCGCAGCAGCGGCTCGCGCTCGTGCTGGACCAGTTCGGCCGCGCGCTCGGCCAGCACCACGCCGAGGCGGTCCACCAGCAGCGGGCGCGGGAGCAGGTCGAGCGTCCCGCGCGCCGTGTCGAAGCGCGCGTCGCGCAGGGCGTTGGCGAGCAGTTCGGCGCCGGCCTGTTCGAGCGGCTTGTTGTCCGTCTCGTCGCGGAAGTTCAGCGCCGCGTATTGCAGCGTCTCGAAGGCTTCCGGATGCCGCCCTTGCAGCGTCAGGCGGTGCACGATGCCTAGGAACGCCGGGCGCAGCGCGCCGGCGGGGAACGACTGATGCAGCGCCACCAGATCCTTCACCCGGTCGGCCGCGGCCAGTTGCAGGCCCAGCTTTCCGGCCAGCGCGCCCAGCCGCCGCGAGCCCGGTTCGAGACCCATCAGCTTGAACAACCCCAGCGCCAGGTCGGCCGTCTCCTTCTTTTCTTCGCCGGCCAGCACCGCGCCCACGAGCGGCTGCAGTTCCCAGCCGAACGGCTCGCCCAGCCCGCGCGCGCGCGGCGCGTGCCGCGCCAGCGCCTTGGCCAGTTCCGGCAGCCGCGCCAACTCGGGCTCGGCGTTCACCCAACTCCCGTCCCGCGTCGCGCGGATCAGCCGGCGCAGGCGCACCTGGCCCTCGATCCGCGACGTCTCGTCGCCCGCCGGGCAGCGCCGCAGCAAGTCCAGCGCATTGGCGTAATAGTGGTCCGCCGCGCGCCCGCCTTCGTGCCAGAGTTCCTGGACCAGCCCGAGGTAGTACAACGCCAGCGCCGCGTCGGTCAGCTCGCGCGGCTCCGGCGCTTCCATCTCGCGCACCGTCTCGTAAATCATCTTGAGGTCGCCTTCGGCCTCGTTGTGATCGCCCTTGTAGAACTTGTCCAGCGTGTGCGTCAGCGAGTCGAGCTGCTGCGGGTACACCTTGCGCTGCACCACCGCTTCCACCACTTCGAAG
>BTVV01000069.1:0-31433 GCA_045863855.1 Planctomycetota bacterium
CACCGACTTCGACGTCGACATCAACGAACTGGAACGCAACATCAAGCGCATGCGCAAGACGGGGACCAAGTTCATCCGCGTGATGAGTTACCCCAACGCAAAGGAGCCGTGGCCGGAAGCGCAGTGGAAGGCTGAAGTCATCCGCCGGCTGAAGGAACTTTCCGCCCGCGCCCGCGCCGCCGATATCGTACTCGTGCACGAGAACTGCAACGGCTACGGCGGCCTGGGACCGAAGCAGACCCTGGAACTGATCGAAGCCATCGACAATCCGGCCTTCAAGCTCGTCTTCGACACCGGCAACAACACCGGTCACGACAACGAACTCGAAGCCACCTGGCGCTTCTACGAAGCGGTCAAGGACCACATCGTCCACGTGCACATCAAGTCGTACAAGAAGGGCGCCGACGGCAAGTTCGCGACCTGCTTCCCGGACGAAGACGCCAACCAGCTCAAGATTTTGAAAGATCTGAAGAAGCGCGGGTACAACGGCTACATCAGCATCGAACCGCACCTGAAGGCCGCAGTGCACGCCGGGAAAGACGTGGACGACGTTGAAGCCGCCACAGCCGTCTGGATCGACTACGCCAAGCGCATCGAGAAACTGGCCGCGAAGGCGTAACGCCTTTTCGACCTGCGCGATGGCGCGTATTCGAGAATTATGCTTAACCGGGAGCCTGTGCATGGCTCCCGGTTTTGCTTTCCCAGCAGCCCCATCCTGACGATCCCAGTCTGTAACTCTGGCTCGAGGTCCGGTATCATGGCTGCCATGACGACGCCCGACGAGACCCCGCCGCTCTGGCGCCTGCTGTGGGAAAAGCTCCTCCGCGACCGCATCACACTTCGCGCCGGCGCGCTCTCCTTCACGACCCTCGCTTCGCTGCTGCCGCTCTCGGCCATCGTCCTGGCGGTGCTTTCGGGACCGGCCTTCGAATCCCAGCGTGAACGCGTTCTCGACCAGGTGGCATCTGCCGCGGTTCCCGATAGCCAATCGGCCTACGACGAAGTACTGATGCTGGAGGGTGCAGATACCACGCGCGAAAACACGATCGCCAACCTCAAGGCCGAGTTCCGCGGCGCGATCGACATGCTGGGCGGAAATCTGGGGAAGATCGGCATATTCTCATTCGTGGTCCTGCTGTTTATCGCGCTGCAGCTTTTCGGGACCGTCGAAGGCACCTTCAACGAGATTTGGAACGTGAGTCAGGGCCGCGGCCTCTTCATGAAGCTGGCGATCACGTCGGCCATGCTGTTCTGGGGGCCGGTGGTGGTCGGCTGCGCGGTGGCGGCGACGGCGAAGCTGCCGAACTTCGCGCTCGTGCGTTTCTTCCTGCCGATGGTGCTGACGGCTCTCGCGTTCACCGCTTTTTATATGATCATGCCGCACGCGCGCGTACGCATCCAGGCGGCGCTCGCCGGAGGCGCGTCCGCGGCCTTGTTGTGGGAGTTAAGCAAAGTCGGGTTCCTCGTCTACATGAAGCAGGCGGTGAACACGAGCGCGCTGTACGGCAGCTTGAGCCTGGTGCCGGTGGTCTTCGCGTGGGTGTACTTGAGCTGGCTGGTGGTGCTGACGGGCGCGGAGGTGGCGTACCTGTTCCAGCACCGCGTGGCTTTGCGCGAAGCATGGCGCGTACGCCGCCGCGCCGAAGCGCTCGCCGCGCAAGGCGCCGCGCAAGCGCCCGAATACGCCCGCCTGCCCGCGCTGGCGCTGGCCGCGGCGCGTGAGGTGGCGCGGCGCTACCGGGACGGTTCGTCGCCCGGCGGGATTACCAAGAGCGCGCTCGCCGCGGCCTTGCACGTCGAGCCCGGTCCGCTTGAACAGGCGCTCGAACGCCTGACCGGCGGCGGCATCCTGGCCCGCGTCAACGGAGCGAACGAAGAGCCGTCCGCCGATCCGCGTTATTTGCCCGCCAGCGACCCGGCCCGGATGACGCTGGCGCAGTTGCTCCGCGCCGCGCGCGGGTCCGAAGCGGGGATCGAATCGAACGAAGCACTCGGCCCGGCCGCAGAACTGATCGCCCGCGCGCGCCGGGACGGCGAGCAGGCGCTGGCCGCCCAATCCTTCGGCGATTGGCTGGGCGAAGCCCCCGCGCCGGCGGCCCAGACCGCGCCTTCAGGCCATCCTGCGTGACGCGCGCCGCCCATTGCTTCGCAAGCCTCGCGCTCTGTGCCGTGTTGGCCGGTTGCGGCGGCGGCGGGGACGGCCCGCCCGACCCCAAGATTCTGGCTCAGTTGATCGGCTCGTGGGAAGGCGAAGGCCCGGAACAGGCCGGCGTGCGCGCGAAGGTGCGCGTCGAATTCCGCGCCGACGGGACCGTGAAGCAGGTGCTCGAAAGCGCGAGTGGCAGCACCGAGACGACGCTGAAATACCTCTTCAACACCGCGCACGTACCCTATCGCCTGGATTTCATCGGCAAGCGCCACACGCTGGAGCAGGTGCTGCTGATCGGGATCGCGGAATTTCCCGATCCCGACACACTGCGTCTGCGCAGCGTGCCCATGGGGGTGCCGCGCGCGGAGACCTTCGACGAGAAGAAGACCGCCGTGCTGAAGCGCGTGAAGACTGCGGAATGAGTCAAGGCTCCACGACGACGCGCAGCTTCGCCAAAGCCGGTTCACCGCGCAGGCCTCGCCCATGCACGGCGACCGTATAAAGACCTGGCCGATCGTATGCGTGTTCAACTTGTGATGCGATGGTGGTGCGCGCACTTCCGTCGCCAAAGTCGATCTCGGGCGATTCAGCCAATCCGCTGAGCCGGTTCCAGAAGAGCACGCTTGTACCGGTGCGGATCGCGCGGGCCGGCGCATAGTGCAGCCAGCCTCGCGGAATATCGTGCGCTTCGGGGCGTGCAGGATCGTAGACCGTTACGTGAATGCTGTCGCGATCTTCCGCGCCTGAGGCCGAGTGTACGACTAATTCCTCGGCGTAAAACCCAGGGCGCTCGTATCGAACTTCGGTTTGCGCGCCGGAAACGGTCCGGCCGTCGTGCAGGCGCCAGGCGAAAGACGCGATCCGCTCGCCCGGGCGCGCCAGCGAGCGCGAACCGTCCAGAACGATAGGCCGACCGGGAACTGTGAATGCAAACCCGCCCGCAATAGGCAGTAGCGCGTCGGGAAACGAACGGAAGTATGCCGCGGCCACGAATGGAAACGGGCTGAACTTCGTCCCTTCCGTGTGGAATCCCAGGTGCAAATGAGGATCGTGCGATTGGCAGGTACGTCCCGCCCAAGTCTGGCCGGTTCGCCCCAGGGCCTCGCCTCGCGCGACCTCCGCGCCCACCGTAAGCCTTGGCGAAATATCCTTTAGATCCATATGCGCACAGCGGATCTCGACGCCTTCGCTCGTACGAACGGACAATCCATTCGACTGACCATCACCCAAAGGCAGCGGTGAAATCGCCACCCGTCCCGACTCCGCCGCCGCTACGGGGACGCGATTCGGGATGGCTCCGTAATCCTCTCCCCGGTGATAGTACAAGCTGTTGAAGGGCACCAGCGAGAGCCACGTATTCATGTACGTCGAAGAACGCCAGCGGTATTCGCGCAGCGGAAACAAGAGATCTTCGGGCCCCCAGGGCAAGTTGGCGGCCAGCACCGAGAGACGAACGTCGGTATTTAGATCTTCGATTTTGCTGTAGCGGCAATCGGCCGCCCAATTGCGCGTCAATTCCGCGTACAGCCGCACGCCGCCGACCACGGCGGGCATCTCGTAGGGGCGCATGCGCAGTACGGCCCGCTCGCCGGAAACGTCCACGGCGACATGGGCTTCGCAAAGCGTCTCGCGCCGCGGGTTGTCCGCGCACCAGAAATCGGGCTCGTAAAACTCTTCGATCCCCAGCACGCGAATCGTCCGGATCCCGTCGGCCCCGTGCGCCTCGAAACTCGAACCGATATTCACGTTTGTCCGCAGCGGCCACATCTGGGTCAGTGCCTCCTGGATCGGTCCGTACCCCGCACCGCGCCATACAAACCCTTCGCGCGGATGTACTCCTCCACGTCTTTGCGCAGGAGCCCCCGGATCGGTTCCCCCGCGCGCAGGCACTTCCGGATTTGTGTAGACGAGACATCCACTTTATCGACGGGCACTACGCCACGTTGGAGGCGTTTAACGGCATCCGCCCCGAACGCTTCGCGCAAGCGGTCCCACAAATGATCGTTCAGCGGCTGTTCGCGGCGCGCGGCGATGGCGAAATCGGCCAGCGCCACCAATTCCTTGGCCTGGTACCATGTGGGCAATTCGGCCACGCTGTCCGCCCCGATGATGAAGCGGATCTCCGCATCCTTGCCGTACGCTTGGCGCAGCAGCCGCGCGGTCTCGACGGTATAGCTTACCCCGCCGCGGGTCAGTTCCAGGTCACTGGCCTCCAGCCCGCGCATGGCGCGCACGGCCAGCCGGCACATTTCCAGGCGGTCTTCGGGGGAGGCCAGATCGGGATCGTTCTGCTTGTGCGGCGGCGTGGCGGCGGGAAGCAGGAAAACCTTCTCGAGTTTCAACTCGGTCTGGACCTGCTGCGCGATCGAGAGGTGCCCGACGTGGATCGGGTTGAACGAGCCGCCCAGGATGCCGAAGCGCGTCACGTTCCCCAGCGGCAGTTGCGATTGGCCCATGGCGTCCCCTGCACTAGAATGTATGCGCCGAGCTTAACGGAGGCGCGAAGGCGCTCAAGGACCATGGCCGCAAAGAACCGCAAGAAAGAGACCGAGGACACCGAAGAACGCGCCACGCGGCTGGCCTACATCGGCACTCTTGCCTCGGGTTTGGCCCACGAAATCCGCAGCCCGCTCAATTCGATCAAGCTGAACCTCGATCTGCTCAAGGAGTCCGTCGGCGAAGTGCGCAGCGAGGCGCGCGAGCGCTTCGAAACGCGGCTCGACTTGATTGCCAAAGAAGTCGACGGCTTGCAGGATCTGCTCACCGAGTTTCTGAAGTTCGCGCGCCCGCCGCGCATGCAGCCGCTGGCGACGGACATCAACCATCTGGCGCAGCAGGTGCTGGAACTGGTCGAGCCCGAATGCCGGCAGGCGCATATCGAACTGGTCCGCGACTTTCAGGAAGACCTCTATCCGGTGGCCGTGGATCAGGCCCAGTTCGGGCGCGGGGTGCTCCTGAACCTGCTCACCAACGCGCGCGAGCAGATCGGCGAACACGGCACGATCACCGTCCGCACGCGCGACCGGGACGACGCCATCGAGGTGCAGGTCGAGGACAACGGAGGCGGCGTGCAACCGGGCCTGGAAGAGAAGATTTTCCAAGCCTTCGAATCCACCAAGGCGCACGGGACGGGCCTGGGCCTGCCCATCGCCCGGCGCATCGTGATGGAGCACGGCGGCGAATTGCTGCTGCAGAACCATCCGGGGCAGGGCGCGATTTTTCTCGTTCGGTTGCCCAAGAGCAAGATTTTGCCGCTGGCGCCGGAAGGCGGGACGCCCCGGCGTTAAAAGTTCGCCGCGATTGCCAGACGCGCCCGCTCCGTTACCATAAGGTCATGTCCGAGCCCGAAACCGCGACCAAGCACCGCAGCGTGCTCCTGATCGAAGACCACGAAACGACGCGCATCACGCTCGCCGGGGTCGTCGAACAGGAAGGCTGTAAAGTCACGTCCGTGGCCAGTGCCGGCGCGGCGCGCGAGAAGCTCAGAGACGAAGAGTTCGATCTCGTCGTCACCGACCTGCGCCTGCCCGACGGCGACGGGATGGAACTGCTCAAGGAGGCCAAGCGCCTGAGCCCCGGCACGCCGGTGATTCTCGTTACCGGTCACGGCAGCGAAGAGACGGCCGTGAAGGCGATGAAGCAGGGCGCGTTCAATTACCTCGCCAAGCCCATCGATCTGCATCGGCTGCGGGCGGAACTCGAAAGCGCCCTGCGCTGGCGCGCCTCGCAGATTCAGACCGCCGAGCTGCAGCAGGAACTGCTCACCCGCCGCCGCGGCGACAGCGAATTGATCGGCGTTTCCCCGCCGATCCTGGCCATCCGCGAAAAGATTCGCCAGATCGGACCAACGCACGCCACCGTGATGCTGACCGGTGAGACCGGCGTGGGCAAAGAGGTCGTCGCCGGTGCGATCCAAGCCGCCAGCGACCGCGCGGGCAAACCCTTCGTCAAAGTCAACGTCGCCGCGTTGCCGCGCGAACTGCTGGAGAGCGAACTCTTCGGACACGAACGCGGCGCCTTCACCAGCGCCGTGCGCGCGCGCAAGGGCCGTTTCGAACTTGCCGACGGCGGAACGCTTTTTCTCGATGAGATCGCGGAGTGCCCGCCCGAAGTCCAGGTGAAGCTCTTGCGCGTGCTGCAAGAGCACGAGTTCGAGCGCGTCGGCGGAAGCGAGACGCTGCGGACCGACGTGCGTTTGATCTGCGCGACCAACAAGGACCTCAAGAAGGAGATGGCCGAGGGACGTTTCCGCGAGGACCTGTACTACCGCATCAACGTGATCCAGATTCCCATCCCGCCGCTACGCGACCGGGTCAAGGATCTGGACCTGCTGGTGCCGCATTTCATGAAGCAGATCGCGCAGCGCGAAGGCGCCAAGCAAGCCAAGTCGGTGGGCCACGAAGCGATGGAAGCCATGCGCCGCTACCGCTGGCCCGGCAACGTCCGCGAACTGCGCCACGCCGTCGAGCACGCGTATTTGCTCAGCCCCGGCTTGGAGATCGGTCCCGAATCGCTGCCGGACGAAGTGCTGCAAGCCGGCGGGCGGCCCGCGGGCAAGTCCGAAGCCGCCGCATCGTCGGCCGGCGTCCACGGGGATGCGCTCACCGTGGTGCTTGACCTGCCCATGGAAGAAGTGGAGCGCCAGTTCATCCTGGCCGTATACGAGAAAGCGAAGCGCAACAAGACCCAAGCCGCCAAGATGCTGGGCATCGGCTTGAAGACGCTTTACCGCAAATTGAGCAAGTACGGGGTCGAAAGCGGCGAGGACGAACCGGAGGAGTAGCTTTAACTGTGGGGAGCGTCGCAACGCACGCCGGCATGTCCTAAGCTCCGGACGCTGTCCCGAAGCCTGGACCGGCCGAGCGAAGTTGCGCAGGTGCTTATTGGGCGAGCAGCCAGAACAAGCCCGCCGCCGAGGAAGCCGTCAGAAGCGCGCCCACCAGCAGCATCTCCAGGCGCAGCACCGGCATCGAGGTGTATCCGCGGGGCGTATGCATGGTCTTCGAGCCTCCTCAGGCGATCCTGCTTCGGTCTGGCAACTGGGCGCGGTCCCTTCGACTGCGCTTACGCCAAGCCCGAGTCGCAACCCCCGTGCCGCGCGGCTCGAAGTCGCGGCGTTCTTGCAAGCCAAGTTCCCTCAAGGGGTAGCAGTTCCCGAGGCGAGTGGGCGGGGCGCGCGGTCTGTCCCGGCTTCCGGACGCGCTCGCACCCACGCATCCATCCTCTAAAGTAAGTGTCTGCGGGTTGCGTTGGTGTTTACTTTCAGGGTCCGCCCAATCGAAGGAGTGCTTGGTTCATGGCCGCGCCGCGCCGCATCTTGCTGACCAACGACGACGGGCTCTCCTCGCCGGGGCTGACGACGCTCGCCCAAGTGCTCCAAGAGGCTGGAGGTTACGACGTCCGCATCGCCGCGCCCGAACGCGAGCAATCTGGCGTCGGGCATTGCATCACGCTCCACGAACCGCTCTATGCCGAACCGATGACGCTCGACGGGCCGCTTGCCGGCATCCCGACTTGGCGCGTGCGTGGCACGCCGGCCGATTGCGTCAAGATTGCGATCACAAACCTATTCCCGGGATTCGAGCCCGAGCTGGCCGTCTCCGGCATCAACCGCGGGCCCAACGTGGGCATGAACGTCTTTTACTCCGGCACGGTGGGCGGAGCGCTTGAAGCCTGCATCAACGAGATCCCAGCGCTCGCCGTCTCGCTCGACGTGCCCGCCACCGGCCTCTGGCATTTTCGGTTAGCCGCCGAACAGACCCTCCCGCTCATTGCGGCGGCGCTCGAAAACGGCTTGCCGCCTTGGTCGGCGCTGAACGTGAACCTCCCCAACCGCCCGCAAGCGCAGCAGAAGGGCGTGCGCCTCACGCGCCAGGGCGTGAGCTGCTTCAAGGAGTATTACGTCGAAGAGAAGTGCGAACCGCCGCACCGGCGATTCCGGCTGGAAGGCGAGATGATTTTTCGAGACCAGGATCTGGACGTCGACGCCGTGGCGCTGCGCGAAGGCTGGATTTCCGTCACGCCGTTGGGATTGAGCTTGCCCAATCCCGCCGCGCTGGCGCACGTGAAAGATTGGTCGGTCTTCAAGCCGGCGTAATGCTATCCTGCGGCAAGCGGGTATCCCTACTTGCCGGTGTTTAGCGTGGGCGTTTCCGCGCGCCGCGGATGCGTCGAGAAAAAGCGCCACATCCGCTCGTTCACACCCGCGACGTGCGCCCACAGATGCCCCCAGCGTTCCACCTCAAGGTATTCGACCGGATGCCCGGCCTTCTGGTACGCGTCCCGCGTGCGCCGGCCCTCGTCCACCTTGACGAGCCCATCCTGCGCACCGTGGACGATCAGCACGCCGTACTTCGAGACCGGCGTCAGGTTTTTGAAATCCACAGTACCCAAGCCGCCGCTGTGCGTGGCGATGGCCGCGATCTTCTCGCCGCGCAGCGCGCCGAGCAGGTGGCAGAAGTACGCGCCGTTCGACATGCCCGTCAGAAACACGCGGTCTTTGTCCACCGCGTACTCCGTGGTGAGCTTCGCGTACAGTGCGTCGAAGAACGCCAGGTCGTCCTTTGCCAGGGCCTCCAGCAGCGGCCACGCGCGGAGCCGGCCGTTGGGGTAAACCAGGATGAACCCGCGTTGCGCAGCCGCGACATCCAGGAGCGTATAGATCGGCATTAGGTCTTTGCTGTCGCCTAATCCATGGAAGGCAAAGATCAGGGGAACGGGCTTACTCAGGTCCACCGAGGCAGGCACCACCAGCCGGTATTCGCGCTCGATCCCATTTACCATCAGCGCTTCGTTCGGCAAGATGCCCGTCTTCGGCCGCGCTTTGACGGCACTGGCGGGATACGCCGGCGTGGAGGGTGCGGGAGGCGATGTCACGGCGCTTTCCATGCCGCTCCCGCCCGCACAACCCGCACACAGCGCCACCAGGATTCCGATCGTCAGATCCCTTGCGGTCGTACTGTGGTTTTGGGTTCGGGCCGTGGGCTGCTCAGATTCTGGCATCACGATTGCACCTTACGCACCAAGAGGTTCAAAATCGCCCGGAGCGCGCGATTTTGTGGTTTCCGCCCACGCTCCTTGCTGGATTGCTCCACAGCACGGCGGAATTCAGAACGGAGGTTTCATCATGCGCCTGTTCTCCCCGGTTCTTGGGTGCCTTATGGCAATTGCCATGCCGCTCGCCGCCGCCGAACCGGAGAACGTAGAGCAACTCAAGACCGCAGCCCTAGCCAAGGAAAAGGAAGGCCACTGGAAGCAGGTAGCATGGGAAGCCGACGCTGCGGCGGCGGTTCGGAAATCCCAAGCCAGCGGGAAACCTCTTTTTGTGGTGCTCATCGTGGGGCACTTGGCGCGCCCTAACGCCAGCGAATGCTGACTGGGTGGGCGCATGCTCCGCGGGCGGTCGCTCTCGGACATTCGTATCATGCAGCGCCTGAATGCCGATTTCGTTCCGCTGGAACTGAACCTCACCGATTGCAGCTTTCCGGCCGAGTTGCCGGGCTTGGCGAACTGGAAGCGCGCCTTCGAGTCCAACGCACGCCACAAGTTTGGCTTTGCCACGGCCGTAGTGCTCGACCCCAAGGGCCTTGAGCCGCTAGGCACGTCCGGCAGCGGCTATTTAGCGGAATGGGAAAGCGCCACGAATTATCACGCCGACAAGTTCTTCGCCTTCCTCAACGCCAGCTACGCGCGCGCCTGCCGTCTGGCGGCTTTGCAGGCCGAAACCGAGATGGGTCATCTGGAGCGGAACCTGAAGCTCGCCGCGCTACGCAGCGAGGTACTGCAGCAGATCCGCGCCGTGAATGTTGGATCGCCGAACGTTTCGCGTTGAACGCATAGGGCTGGCATCGACCTTGCGCTGCTCACCCGGTGTGCGGAGCGGGTGGGGGAACTTGCCTCATGCCAACCGTCTGACGGGGCGAACGAACCCTTCTCCGGAAGGGACTTGGAGGAATAACCATGAAGTGCGCGCGTACCGTTAGGAGCCTGCCGAAGCTGTGGGGAATTCCGGCGTTCCTGGTCTGCGTAGGTCTGGCCTGGCCGTTGGCCGCGGAAGATGAGCAGGCGCTACTTGAAAGCGCCGAGGAGGCCCCGGCCGAAGAAATGCCGCCCATCGAGCCCGTTCAGGTGGTGACCTCGGCCGTACGAACCGTTGTCGAAAACGAGGACGGCAGTAAAACCGTGACCTCCACCGCCACGCACGCCAATACGGCGACAGGAGCGGAACGCAGCGTCGAGAACACGGTGACGGTCACGCCGTCCGAATCGGGTTCCACGTATACGCGCGACACCATCTACGCCGGCGCGAATGGAGGAGCGGCCAGCAGCCACACCGACTGCAACGTGACCCGCAACGGAGACGGTTCGGGATCGTTCAGTTCTTCCACCAGCGGCAGCGGCACGCGCGCCAACGGCCAACCCGCAAGCTGGAACACCGAACGCAGCGGCACTTGGGCGCCCAACAGCCAAGGCGGCAAGGACGCTTCCATGACCGCCACCACCACGATGGGCAGCGGCTTCAGCACTACCGTCAACCGCACCGCTCAGTCCTTTCAGGTCGACGAGGACACCAAGGGCTTCCACGCCGAATCCGACCGGACCAACAGCCTCGGCGGCAGCACCCAGCGCGTGACCGACGGCAGTGTGACCAAAACCGAAACCGGCCGTGAATGGGAGAGCACGACGACCGGCACGCATACCAACCGCATCGGCGAGACGGCCAGCTGGTCCGCCGAACGCGACGGCTCGGTGACCAAGAACGAGGACGGTTCGCTGACGCTCTCCAAGACGCAGACGGTCACCAACGCCAAGGGCGAGACGGTGAACATCGAAAAGTCCGGCACGCTGGTGAAGACCGAGACCGGACACGCCTGGGAAGGCACGGGCAGCGCCACGTACACCGGCGCCGAAGGGCAGCAGAAATCCTGGACGGGCACGGGCAGCGGCAGCACCACACGCAACGGCGATGGAACGGGCTCGGCACAATCCACCCGGACCGTCACCAACGACCAGGGCCAGTCGCGCTCGGTCGATCGGACGGGAACGTCGGCGCCCGCGGAAAGCGGCGCGGGCCGCACCTGGGAAGGTACGAAGTCGGTATCTCGGTCGGGCGCTGAAAAAGCTCCGCCGGCCGAAACCTCGGCCACGGCGCGGTCCACTCAGGCCGCGTCCACCGACCGTGCGGGGGGCCGCGAAAGCTGGGCCGCGCGCCGCGAGGCGGCCGCTTCCAGCCCCGCGACGGGCATCGCCAACGATTCGGCGCGCCGCGCAGAAGCCACCCAGAGGCTGGACGCCTGGAAAGCTCAGCGCGGCGATGCCACCGCGGCTGGATCTGGAGCCGGAAGCTTGCGTGAACGGCTCCAGGGCGCCGGGCAAAACGCCGACGGTTTGCGCGAACGCGCTGAACGGGACCGCGTGGAGCGCGAACGGGCCGAGCGCCAACGCACCCCGCAACGCCGCGGTCGCCGCTGAATCAAAGCTGGTTCCTCGCTGTGCTTCGGCCGTGTTCGGGTTCTGCCCGGCACGGCCGGAGTTTTATTGGAGCCAGGACTCACGCGGAGGCGTACGCAGCTAGGGAGCGGCAGGCGGCTGCGGGGTTCCGGCTGCAGGCTTTTTCCGGACTTCCTCGGGCAAGTCTTCGTCGCTCACGCCTTGCGATCGGGCGGCTGCGGCGGCGCGTTGGGCGGGTCCGGTCTCGCCCAGGATGAGCCAAGCCTGCGCCGCCCAGACAAACGGCTCGCCCGCATCGGGATCGAAGGCCAGGGACGTGTGCGCGGCGGCTCGGGAGCGTAAGGCGCGTTCGCGCGCTTCCTCCGTGCGGCCCAGCGAGACCAGGATGCCGGCGAGCTTGCCTTCGAGCGTGGCGCGGTCGAGCCAGCGCGCGGGGTTGGACGGCTCGAATGCGAGCAGGCGTTCCAGCGTCTCGGCGGCGCGCTCGAAGTTCGGCAGCCCTCCCAGACGCTGGAGCAGCGTGACACGCTGGGCGAGCACCACCGGATCGTTCGGCGCGAGGCGCTCGGCCATGCCGAGGGCGAGACCGGCTTCCTGGCGGTCCTCCTGTTCGACCATGAGTTCGGCGCGAAGCATCCAGACGCGCGCCCACTCGGGGCGATCGGCGGCATCGGGCAGGTGGCGCAGCGTGTCGAGTTCCTGCCGCGCGGCGACCCAATGCTTGGCGTCGAGCAGCGCGCGTACCGCCGCTTCGGCGGCGCGGTGCCGCGGCGCGCCGCGTTCGAGCGCACTTTTCGCGAAGTCCAGCGCGGCATCGATCCGGCCTTCGGCGCGTGCCAAGGCGCTGCGGGCGAGCGCCACCTCATAACTCTCCGGCGCCAGCGCCTCGGCGGCGGCTAGATCGGTCGCGGCGGGCTCGCGCTCGCCGCGCTCGAGCGCATGGATCGCGCGCGTGGCGTAGGCGAGGGCGAGCTTTTCGGCGCGTTCTTGCGGCAGCGCCCCCAACGTTTGGCGTTCCCGCTCCAGGATCGTGATGGCATGTTCCGGTTCCGCGCGGATATCCAGCGCTTGGGTCGGCTGCTTCGCGACCTGCCGCATGGCGCGGAGGCGCTGGTAGATCGTCCAGTATTGATTTGGCGCCAGCTTGGCCGTGGCTTCCAGAATGGCGGCGCGGTCCCCGGTAAAATCCTGGCCGTAATCGACGAGCATGCGCGCGTTAACCGCGCAGTCGATCCCCACCCATTCGGCGTCGGCGTAGTCGGGCGGCATATTGCCTGTGGCGAGCATCCGGCCGGGATGCACGCGCCAGCCCGCGATGGGGAACTGCGAGCTGCCGGCGTGCATCGTGCGCGGCGCCGCGAACTCCAGCAGCAGGTTATCGTCGGTGTGCAGCGGCGCGGGCCCCAGAACCTGCTCGAGGCGCGCGCGGTCGGCCATGAAGCAGGCAAAAAACTCGTCGGCGCCGTGGAAGCCGACTTTGCGCAGGTATGCCTGCGCGCCGGGATCGCGGGATCGCGGAATCCATCGGGCCAGTTCCGCGTGCAACGGAGTTTCGCTGCCCACCAGCAGATAGTCCTGGCCGGGCAGGACGCACCAGACCTGCGTGTGCGGGAAGACCTCCATGAAGGTGCGGACCACGCTGGCGAACTCGCGCTCGCCCAAGCCGTAGCGGTGCAGCCATTGGGACATAATTCCCTTCGGCTTCAGCGCGCGGCGGCAAAGTTCGAAGGACTCCCGCGTGAAGAGGTTCCCGATCCCGGCGATCCAGGGATTCGACGGTTCGCTGGCGATGACGTCGTAGCGGCGCGAAGTGAGCTGCAGGTGGCTGCGGCCATCTTCGAGGATGACGTCGAGCTTGGGCTCGTCGAGGCGGCCGTCGATCTTGTAGCGCAACTTGCTGTACGGTTCGAACGCCTGCGCCGCTTCTATCACTTCCGGCGCCAGTTCCACCAAATCGACGCGCCGGACGGCCTCCGGCGCGAGCGCCGCTCCGAGACTGATACCCGAACCCATGCCGATGACGAGAATCTCTTCGGGTGTGCCGTCGTGCAAAAGCATCGGGACCATGGTAAGCCCCACCTGAGTGCTCATGTCCCCGTGGCTGCTGGCATCGGGTTTGCCTCCGATGGCCATGGTCAGTCCGTCGGGGGTCTCGTAGACGGCGACGGTGGCCGACGCGCCCTCGCGGTAAAAGAGCAGGCGGTCGCCGGTCAGTCCGGGCAGTGCGTCAAGGAAGCGGCCTTCACGCGCGGCTTCGACCTTGTCGGGCTGGCGCAGCAGGAAGGCTCCAGCGCTCATACGCCTTGGATCCCAGCGCGGGGCGAAGATCAGGAGCAACGTCAAGCCGAGCAGCACGCCAGAGACGAGCTGCTTGCGCCGGTCGGCGTAACTCGGCGCGTGAAGGAAAAGCGCCGCGCCCGGCAGCGCGTACAGCAGCGCCGCCAGCTTCAGGGTGCCTTCCAGTTGCAGTAGCGGCAGTAGCACGAAGCCGCCGGCGAGGCTCCCAAGGATCGAGCCGAGCGTGTTAAGGGCGTAAAGCCCGCCGACGGTGCGTCCCGCGTCGCGCCCGGCATGGCGGACGATTTGAAGCGTGAGCGGAAGCGTGGAGCCCATCAGGAAGGTCGGCAAAATGAGCAGCAGCGTGACGCCCAGCGCTTCGGCGGCCAAGAGCGCCGCGAAGCCCCACTGGCTGCCCACGGCCATCAGCCAGAAGAACAGAATCGGCGCGAAGCCCAGGATCGGAACGAGCGTCATGGCTTGCAGGCCGATCAGGAGCAGCACCCTTGAAAGTTCGGCGATGGGATCGTCCAGGCGCGCGGCACGGCGCGCGCCCCAGGTTCCTCCGAGCGCAAGCCCCAGGATGAAGAGGGCTACGATCAGGCTGAAGGCGTAGGTGCTGCTGCCCAAGCAAAGCGTCAGCGCGCGCGTCCAGGCGATCTGGGTGGCCATGGCCGCGAAGCCGGTGAGTCCGAAGGTGAACGCCGCGCAGCGGACGGCCCGAGGCGAAGGCGGTTCGGCCGGCGCGGGAGCGGCCGGATCGGTCGCGGGTTCGGACGTTTCATCCGCCGGGGCGGATTCCCGGCGTCCCAGCATCAAGGAGGCTACGCCCAAGGCCAGATTAATGGCGACGGCTAGATAGTTGGTCGCCGAGAGTCCGAGCATCGGCAGCAGCAGGAACCCGGCGCCGGCGGCTCCGATGACCGCGCCGAAGGTGTTGATCGCGTACAGCGAACCGGCGGTGCGCGCGAGACCCGCGGGCGAACGGACGAGGAACTGGGACAGGATCGGTAACGTCGCGCCCATGCAAGTGGTGGGAATCATCAGCAGCAGGAAGCAGATGACGAAACGCGCGACGGTAAGCGCAGTTCCGCCGGTCTCGCCGTAAAGCCGGGTGTAAAGGGGGATCGCGGCCTCGAAAAGCCACGGGAGCGCCAGACAATACGCGCCGATCAGGATTTCGAGCACGCCGTACAGCGCCAGGAGGTGCCGGAATTTGACGAGATAGCGCCCGGCGAGGAAGCTGCCCAGCGCGAGTCCGGCCATGAAGGCGCTGAGCACCGCCGCGAGGCTGTGCACCGAATGCCCTAACACAAGCCCCAACTGGCGCGACCAGAGGACTTCGTAAATCAGCCCGCAAGCGCCGGAGAGGAGGAAGAAGAGCCAAACGATCCAGGTCATGAGGGGCGCGTAGACCCTTGCGGTGCCGGTACGAAAGTTCGTATGCTAATCGAGACGCGGCGGGAGCGTCCACCACCGTACGCTTCCCGGTCCGCCCACCCCGTTCTTTCCATACTAAGAGGATGCAAGCAGGCGGATTCGGACAGCCGCATTACCATTCTTCGAAGCCCCGGGGCCGAACATGATCAAAGTAGACGATTTTTTGAAGGAAGCGACGCAACACTCCTTGGATGCCTTCCAGAAGCAGCGGCGGGTTCTTTCGTTCCAGCAGTGGCTGGATCTGTTTGTCAAGGATCCGGCGATGCAGGGACGGAACGCAGCGCAGTACCTTGTGGACTGCCTGGACTTCTACGGGCACTACGAAGTGGATTCCATCGGCGGGAAGGCTCGGCGCTACAAGCTCTTCGACGCGCCCTTCGACGGCGGCCGCACGCGCATGATCGGGCACGAGGCCGCGCAACACGACGTCTACGATCTTTTTCGCCGTTTTGCCGCTACGGGCAAAGCCGACCGCCTGGTGCTGAGTCACGGCCCGAATGGAAGCGGGAAAAGCACGCTGATCGACCTTTTGATCCGCGCGCAGGAAGCCTACAGCCGCACCGACGAAGGTTCGATCTTCACCTTCAACTGGATCTTTACCGAGCGGCTGGAAGGCAGCGGTCAGATGGGCTTCAGCGCCCGCGAGGAGCTGCCCAAGGACAGTCTCGCGTTCATCGACGAGAACTTAATCAGTTGCAAAATCGTCAGCGAGCTGCGCGAAAGCCCGCTTTTCCTCATCCCGCAGCCCGAGCGCAACCGGCTCCTTGACAGACTCCTGGCCGAAGGCGAGCGCAGTCCGAAGCGCGTGGAGCGGCTGAAGGGGAGTTACCTGCGCGAGGGCGATCTTTCGGCCAAGAGCAAGGCGATCTTCGAGGCGCTCCTGAACGCCTACCGCGGCGACTGGCTGAAGGTGATCAAGCATGTCCAGGTGGAGCGCTATTTCGTGAGCAAGCGCTTCCGGGTGGCTTCTTCGGTGATCGAGCCGCAACAGAATGTGGACGCCGCGGCGCGGCCGATGAGCTTCGAGGCCGGCGCGGTGCTGCCCCCGGCTCTACAAGGGTTGCAACTCCTGGAGCTTTCCGGCGAACTGATCGACGCAAGCGGCGGGATCGTGGAATACAGCGATATCCTGAAGCGGCCGCTGGAACTGAACAAGTATCTCCTGAATACCTGCGAGCGCGGGTCGATTTCGCTGCACGGTGTCGTCGCCCACCTCAACACCGTCTTGATGGGTACGTGCAACGAGAAATATCTGAGCGCCTTCAAGGCAAACCCCGACTTCACCAGCTTCAAGGGCCGCATCGAACTGGTGCGGATGGGGTACCTGCTGGAGTGGCGCAAGGAGCGCGAGGTCTACCGGGACTTTATCGAGGAACTGCGTGGCGAGCGGCATGTCGCGCCGCACACCCTCGACGCTGCGGCTCTTTGGGCGGTGATGACGCGGCTGCGCAAGCCCGATCCCGACCGCTACTCGGAGGAAGCTCAGTCCGTCGTGAAGAAACTGACGCCGCTGGAGAAGGCGCGGCTGTACGGCGAGGGCGCGGCCCCCGAACGGTTGAACACCGACCAGAAGCGCGCGCTGCTCTCCGTGGTCGCGCGCATGCGCGACGAGCACAACGAAGATGCGGCGGAGTTCGAGAATTTCGTCTGCAGCGCCTACGAAGGCCGCCGCGGAGCCAGCGCGCGCGAAATGCGTTCGCTCCTGGCCGACGCCGCGGGCAATCACGACAAGCCGTGCCTCTCGCCGCTGGCCGTATTCAACGAGATGCGCAAACTCATGAAGGACCGCAGCGTCTACGATTTCCTGCGCCTGGAGCCGGAGGACGGCTACAGCGATCCGGAGAGCCACATCGGCGAAGTGGAAGACGAGTATTTCCGCTGGATCATGGTGGAAGCGTACGATTCGATGGAGCTGATCGAGGAGCAGGAATTTACCCGCCGCGTCGAAGACTACTTTCGCCACGTCCGCGGGTACGTCTCGGGCGAGAAGATCGAAAACGTGCGCACGGGCCAGTACGAGCCGGCCAGCACCAGCGTGATGGAAGGCCTCGAGAAGCTGATGGACCTGAAGGAGTCGGCGGACAATTTCCGGCGCAACGTGATGACCAAAATCGCCGCGTGGTCGCTGGAGCATCCCAATGTAAAGCTCAGCTACCCCGAAATCTTCCCCGATTTGGTTCACAACCTGCGCGCCAGTTACTACAAGAATAAGCAGAAGGATCTCGAAACCCTGGCGCAGTACATCCTGACGTCGGGCACCGAGGACGCAGCGCTGGTTCCGCAAGCGCAGCGCCCGCGCGTCGAGAAAGCGCTTGGCACGATGCGCGAGAAGTACGGCTACTGCGACGCATGCGCCAAAGAGGCGCTTTCGTTCATGCTGCGTCGGCTGAACGAGAAAGCCTGATGCGCGCGGCATGCGCGATAGTGGCGCTGGCACTGCTGTCCGGCTGCGGCGAACGGGACCCCGAGTCTGCGGCGGCGCCGGCCTTTCAGGAACCGGCGCTCGTCGCCGTACCGGTGCCGGGCAAGCCGGATCGCTCCGAACGCCACTTCGTCTGCGCGCGGCTCAAGGGAAAGATCGAGCTCGACGGGAAGCTCGACGAACGCGCGTGGCGCGAGGCGCGGCCGTTGGAATTCGTGCAGCATTGGGCGAAGGCCAAGCCCGCGCGGGAAGGCCGTGCCTGGATGCTGTGGGACGAAACCTTCCTGTATCTGGCCGGAGAGTTTACCGACCGCGATCTGCGTGCAAACGTGGCGGAGCACGATGCCGACGTGTTTCTGAACGATGTCTTCGAGCTGTTCGTGCAGCCCGACCGCGCCAAGGACGACCATTTCGAAATCCTTTTCGCGGCCAACGGTTCGACGATGGACCTGCGCGTGCTTGGACGCGACCGCCACGCGAAGACCGACCGCGGCTGGGAGTCCCGCCTGGAAGGCGCCGCCGGCCTGCGCGGAACTTTGAACGATGCGTCCGACGAGGACGGCGGCTGGAGCGCCGAAGTGCGCGTCCCGTGGAGCGCGTTCGCCCAGACGGCTTCCGCCCCGAGCGCGGGGAGCGTCTGGTACTTCGCGTTGGGGCGCTACGATTACTCGGAGCGCGATCAGCCCAGCCCGGAGATCAGTTGTACCGCCCCGATGCGAGCGCTGAACTTTCATGCGTTCGACGAGTACGACGGCTTGCGCTTCGAGAAGTAATTGAAGCCGTTTTAGCTACGCGCGGCCGGCCGGGATGCCGGCGCCGCGAGCGGCGGCTTCGATCATGCGCCCGGCGATAAAGCGCCCCACCAGATCCCCGCGCACGTAAAGCCGCGTGGCGAACAGGGCTTCCCTCAGCGCCAGCAGGATGCTCTCGCAGCCTTCCGCGCCGAACAGCGCGGCAAGCTTTCCGGCGAGCGGCGACTGGTCGCGCTGCAACAGCGCTTCTTCGCCCGCTCCGGAGGCGCGGACGAGCGCATCGCGGAAGTTCAGTTCGCACAGTTCCAGCAGCCGCGTGAAGACAAAACGCTTCCAGCCCGCGGCCGTCTTCTGCGCCTCTTCGGCTTCGCGCGCGTTCTCCGATTCGTCGTCTTCTTCCACGACGGCGGTTTCGCTGCCGCGGCCGGCCTCCTTCTCGGCCTCGAAGTAGCGTGTCCCTTCGGCCTCGGCCAACGCCCACAACGCGAGCCCGAAGCGCACGCCCGTCTGCGGCGTGAAATCGCCCAGCGCTTTGGCGAGCCCCGTGCGCCAGCGGCCCAGGTCGCCGGAGAGAATCTCCTTCGCGCGGCCCAGGCTTCCGTCGGCCAGCGCCGCGGCCAGTTCCACCGATGCGGTGCTCGCGGAAAGCCCGCTCAACCCGGCGAGGACCTCGGCTTTGGCCAAGCGCCGGAAAGTCACGGGCTGGCAGCGCGAGACGATCG
Source organism: Planctomycetota bacterium (assembly GCA_045863855.1). Classification (GTDB taxonomy): domain Bacteria; phylum Planctomycetota; class SZUA-567; order H5-PLA8; family H5-PLA8; genus H5-PLA8. The sequence continues at coordinate 19,213 of BTVV01000069.1, forward strand.
TCTCCAGCAGCGCCTCGGGATGGCTGGTAGTCAGGATCACCACCGCGCCGGGCGGCGGTTCTTCGAGCGATTTCAGAAAGCTGTTGGCGGCTTCGGCCTGCCCGCGGCAGAGCCGTTGCGCTTCGGGGACAATCGCGACGCGGCGCGGTCCGCTGTGCGGCGTGCGGTGAAGTTGTTCGGCCAGGCGCTTGGCGGCGTCGAGCGGGATGATCGGTTCCTGATCGCCGACGAGCTTCTCGCCGCCGGTGAGCGTCTTGATCGGGACGAGCAGATCGGGATGTTCGACGGGCTGTCCGGGCGGCGCGGACAGCCAGCGGCAGGACTTGCAGGTTCCGCAGGCTTTGTCCGGGGCGGGCGGCTGGTGGCAAAGCAATACACGCGCGAGGACGCGCGCCGCCGTGCGTTTGCCCACGCCGGAGGGGCCCGTGAAAAGGTAAGCGTGCGCAAGCCGGCCGTTGCGCAGCACCGTGCGCAGGAACTTCTGGGCGGGCGCTTGCCCAAGCAACTCGTCCCAGCTCACTTCAAGAGCCGCTCCACGTGCTTCCACAGCCGCGCCCGGACTTCTTCGATCGGGCCGGCGGCATCCACGAGCTTGTACTTGCCCCGCCCGCGCTCGGCATGGCGCTTGTACGCGCCGCTCACGTCGCGCAGGAAGCGCGCGCCTTTCGACTCCATGCGGTCGGCTTCGCGTTCGGCGCGGCGACCGACGCAAACCGTCGTCGCGGCCCACAGCACGAGGTACAGATCGGGCTTCAAGCCCCCGGTCGAAAGCTCGGAAAGCTGCTGGATCGCGCGCGCGCTCACGTGTCCGGCGTCACCCTGATAGACGAGCGTCGAGAGCGTGAAGCGGTCGCAGACGACCCAGGTGCCGCGGGCTAGCGCGGGGCGGATCACCTCCGCCACCAGTTGCGCACGCGCGGCCTGGAACAGAAACGCTTCGGCGACGGAGGTGAGCTTTTCCTGGCGTTTTTCGAGAAGCAGCGAACGGATGATCTCGCCGGCTGTCGTGCCGCCGGGCTCGCGCAGCGAAAGCGTGTGTACGCCGCGCATGTCGAGTTGTTCGACCAGCAGCTGGACCTGCGTCGACTTGCCCACACCGTCGGGGCCGTCGACGACGATAAAGCGGCCGGCTTTGGACTTGGCGCGCGCGGCGGACACTGGGGCTCCTTGAGCGAACGGCCGAACCACGGGGAATCGGGCTTCCGGAGCGCTGTTTATAAAGGAGAGCGGGCTAGTCCGCGAATTCCAGTTCGACGAGCTTGTCGCCGGCCTTGACCTTGGCGCCTTCCTCGACCAGCAGGCGTTTGACCGTGCCCGCGCGCGGGGCGGGCAGGTTGAAGGCGGCCTTGTCCGTGACCAATTCTGCCAGATCGTCGCCTTCCTCGACCCGTTCGCCGGGCGCGACGTACCAGAAATTCAGCAGCGTTTCGGTCTGCTTCTGCTCGCCGAGCGGCGGGACTTCGACGGTGGTGAGCATGCGAGCGGCGTCCGCGGGTGCACGATCTTGGGCTCGGCCGGCCCATCTATTTCAATAAGCTACCCGGCGGTCGGTTTTTGCTCAAGACGGGGCAAAAGAAGATTCCGGCGCGCAGAATAGGGAGGGGGCTGCCTTGGCGGGCTTACTTTTTCTGCATCCGGCCCAGGAGCGCGCCCAGGCTGAGCACGCCTTTGCGTTCATGCACCGAACAGGAAGCGTCGGTAAAGGCTTCCTGGGCCACGAGCTTCCCGCCACGGAGCTGTTCGACGCGGATTTCCTCTACGGTCGTGCATCCGCCATCGGGCTTGGCGCGGTAAAAGGCGAGCAACGCGTCGAGTTGGCGCAGATCTTCGGCGGTCAGCGCCATTTCGCCCAAGGCTTCACGCCCCTTTTCAACGTATATCCCATCCTTCTCCGACCATTCCAGGATCAGCCGAGTGGCGCTGGCACGGGGCGCCGCGCCCGAGATGAACGTGAGTTCGTAGGTCGCCGAATGGAAACAGCCCCTCGAGGCGTAGCGGATTTTTAGACTATCGGCGCCGGGCAACCCCGCGAAGCCGGCGACGCGTGCGGGTTCTTCCGCGCGCGCGGCACATGCGAGCAACAGCAAAGCAACTAGGGCGATGCGCGGCATGGGCCATCCTCCACCTGCGGCCGTAGGCGCCGCTGCTTCTTAGACTTCGGCGGCAGCGATTCCGTTACGGGTTTTCCATGTTTCCTACTCGCCCCACCGGTAACACACCAGCTCCCGGTCGTTTCGCACCAGCAGGTGCTTGCCCGCCAGAGCCGGATAGTTCCAGGTCTTGCTCGTCAGCGCGGGAATCCGCTGCAGCACGCGGTACGCGCCTGGGTCGGCGGCGACGAGCACCACTTCGCCGCGCTCCGATTGCACGATTAGCGCGTCGCCCGCTCCGATCACTTGCCCGTGCCCGAAGTTCTCGTCTTTCCAGGTTCGCTTGCCGTCGGCCAGCGCGATGCACGCCAGCCGGCCTTCGTCGAGTCCGTACGCGTGAGCGCCTTTCACGAGCGCGTTGGTGAATTTCGTCTTCATGTCCAGGCTGTGCCAAACTTGAGCGACGCTCCACGGCTGCCCCTCGGCGGCGGGCGGCGTGATCTTGAGCATCTTCGCGCCCAGGCCGTAACCGACGGTGATCAGGACGCGCTCGGCGTCGACGAACTGGGGGCTGGCGACCTTCGCGGGCGCGCCGGGCCAGGCGAAGCGCCAGAGTTCTTCGCCCCCGGCCGGATCGTGCGCGGCCACGCTGTCGGCGTAGACGACGACCAGTTGCTCGCGACCGCCCAGCGTGCCGAGGGCCGGCGTGCTGTAGCTCGACTTGTCGTTCCCCGCGCGCCAAACCGGTTCGCCGGTCAGCGCGCGAAACGCGGCCGTCGTGGTTTCGGGCTTTCCACCGAGCGTGACGACGACCAGATCGTGGATGACCAGCGGGGAGCCGCTCTTGCCCCACTGCAAGTTCGGCTGGCCGGATTCGCCCAGCGTATCGCGCGTCCAGCGCGTGGTTCCCGATTGCGCATCCAGCGCATGAAGCAGGCCGGTGGCGCCGAGGGCGTAGACGATCCCGCCCGAAACGGTGGGCGTGGCGCGCGGGCCGTCGCCGCCCATTTCTTCGCTGAAGCGCGCGGCGGCTTCGTGTACCCAGCGTACGTCGCCGTTCTTGAGATCGCGGCAGACGACGAGTTCCTTCTCGCCGCGCTGCTCTTGCGTATAGACGAGCCCTCCGGTGACGGTGCACCCCGACCAGCCCGCGCCGCAGGCCACGCGCCAGGCTTGGCGCGGCGGCTGCTTCGCCCAATCCGCGGGAAGGTCCGACACGTCGGCCCAGCCGTCTCCGCGCGGCCCTAGAAAGCGCGGCCAATCCGTGGCGGCAATTTTCGCCGCTTCCGCAGCGGGAACGGCCTCGGCCGCCGGCGCCGCTGCAGGCTTGAGGTCCGGCAGCGCATAGTCGCGCGGCGGCGTCCAGCGCCAGCCCAGGATCGGAAGAATGTCGCCGTAATAGCCCTCGACACGCACGCAAAGCGCGAGGCCCGCGATGAGCGCGACGGCGGCCAACGAACCTCCCAGCCGCACGCCCCCCGGCAGCCGGCTCACGAACGCGAACCACAACCCGACCGCGCCGGCCAGCAGCACCAAGGTCATCAGCGTCAGGCCCGTGGTCAGGCCCTTCAGTTCGAAGCTCGGATTGAAGCGTACGAAAGCGAGCGCCGCCGCGCCCAGGGCCAGCAGGGCGGCGAGCAGCATCCAGCGCGGGCGGGGCGGATCGGATGTCATGGCGGCTCCTCGTTTCGCGGCCCCAGTAGAACGTGAACGGGGAAGGAGAGCAACGGCAAGCGCCGCCGCCGGGCGGGACGCGTTCAGGTAGCCGGTCCTTCGCGGCGCGCGCGCCACGCCTTGACCACGGCGGCCGCCTCGTACGCTTCGAATCCGCCGCACTCCTGCGCGAAGGGCTTGGCGTTCAGTTCGCTCACCAGCCGGTTCAGATCCTCGACGCCCGCGCGCACCGCAGCTTCGTCGGGCAAGGCGAGCAACCCTTGAAAGCGCTGGCTCAGCGTTTTGCGCAGCGCCATTTCTTTGGTCAGCGCACTAAGCCCTTCGCGCCGGATCGTCTTCTTGACCCACCACAATTCGTCGTACGGCTGGTCGAGGTCCGGAATCGGTTCGCCCATGCCGGGGAGCTTATCGAATTCGCCGGCTTCGATCGCGCGCAGGATGCGCTGTTCGGCGACGTACGCGACGACGCGTTCGGAGATGAGCGGCTGGGACATTGCGGTCGCCTCCCGTGGTGCGAAGGGAGCCAAATTACGTGCTGTCCGGATCGTGTGCAAGATTCAGGCCAAAGCGCGCGGGGCCGCGCGTAGGCGAATTCGCATCGATACGCTACAGGAGATACACACCGGCCGTGCCGGCCTGCGCCGCCAGCATCAGCACGTACATGTGCGTCCAGGCCGGATGATTTCGTTCGCGGCCCAGCGCGTCGGGATCCCTCAGCAGCCGAGAACCGATCCAGCCGCCGTAGGCCGACAAGCCCAAGCCGAGCGCGGCCAGCGCCTCCAGCGGCGCGTGCAGCAGGCCCGCCGCGCCCAAAGCGGGCAGCGCCAGCCACGGCAGGCTTAAACACGCCGCGGCCAAGCGCGCCGCCGATCGGAAGCCCCACGCCACCGGCAGCGAGCGCACCCCGTCGGCGGCATCGGCTTCCGCGTCCGAAAAATCTTTCGTCGTTACCGCGCCGAACGTGAAGACGAAGAACACGCCTCCCAGCGCCCACGGCTCGGGATCGAAGGGACTCAACGCGGGGAAAAGCACCGCCCACCCGGCTACCTTGAGAAGCAGCCCGCGCGCGAGCGCGATGGCGAAGTTCGCGGCCAGCCCCCAGCGCTTCAGGCGCACGGGCGGCAGGCTGTACAGCGTGGTCAGGATCGCGGCCAGCAGCGCGCAATAGAGGAATTCCGGGTTCCGCGACCCTGGCGGGCGCGCGAAGAGTCCCCACGTCATGCTCGCCAGCAGCGCGGCAAACGCACAGCTCCACGCCGCGCCGCGCGAAAGCTCGCCCGACGGCAGCGGCCGTTCGGGTTTCGCGCGCCGGTCGATCTCCACGTCGCAGAGTTGGTTCAGGACGTTGCTGTAGATATTGAGCGCGATGGCCGCGAGCGCGCCGACGGCGAGCACGTGGCTCCATTCGCGCGGCGGATCGTCGCGCAAGCCCAGCGCGTTCAGGCCGGTCGTGACCGTCTCGAAGCTCGAACCGTCCGCGCGCATACGCGCGCCGATGGCCGCCAGCGCGCCGGTTACGACGCCCACCGCGGGAGGCAGACAGGTAAAGGGGCGCGCCAGCCGCCACCACGCGCGCGCGCTTCGCATAAATGGCATGCGGGGGTTATGGCGAGTCGCCCAAGTAGCCGCAAGCAGAGATACGTGCGCGGCTCTTGGCGGGCCTCATTTAAGGATGGACCTGCGACCCGGACAGGCGAGAATGGATGGAGGGCCGGAGCACGGGCTATGCCGCAAACGCTGGACGAACCGGTGGCCGGACCGGCGCCCGCTTCGGGCCGTGGCGTCCCGTGGGTCCTGTCCCTGATTCTTTTGCTCGTGATGCCTTCCGGAACGATTTTCCTGCGCGCCCACGAATGGTTCGGCCGGACGGGCGCGGAGATCCTCTGCTTGTTGCTGTGGTGCGGCCTGATTCTCCTTTTCGCTCGCGTCGCGGCGGTGGGGCTGGGTACGGTGGGCGGCATTGAAGAGCGCGAGATGTACTGCTGGATGCTGTGGGGATTGGCCCTCCTGCATGCGGTCTGGGCGATCTATGCCGGATCGCTCCTGAGCGGAACCGTGGCGTTGTCCGAGGCGAAGCGGACGCTGCTGAACGTGAGCGGCGGATGGTGCCTGGCGGCGGTTCCGGTGGGCGTATACGCAGCATTGCGCATGCGCGAAGCGCAAGACCGGGCAGAATTGAAGGAATCGGCTTCCTGAGCGTTTGGTTAACACCTTGAGCAAGCTGGCGAAGTGGAGAGTGGCGATGCGCGTGGGAAGCGGGATCTTACTACTGGGCGGTGCGCTGGCGGCAGGAGCGCTGCGGGCGGAAGCCGAAACACCCGCGGCCGCGCAGGTCTCGATCTGGAAGCGCACCGCGACCATCGAGATCGAACAGACCTACATTCTCGCGGCGCTGGCCGCGTTTTCTTCCTCGACCAAGGCCGAAGTCTACATCGATCCGCGCATTCACCGCTTGCCCGAAGCGAAGCGTCTGGTCAGCCTCAAGGGCCAAGGCCAGCCGCTGCAAAGCGTGCTGGAGTCGCTCGTCAAGCAGGCGGGACTGCTCTTGGAAATGCGCGGCGAGAAGGCGCATGTCTCGCACGCGTCGCTCCCGTACCGCGAGTTGCTCGGTGTGTTCGAAGTCAGCGACTTGGCGGCCGGCGACAGCCGCCCCAAGACGGCCGAAGAGTTGTATCTCAGCGCCGAGGAACGCTACGGCTGCTGCCCGCACATGCTCGATAAGCAGAAAGCCGCCGACGCCGAAGCACGCTCGATCGTGAGCCGCCTGCAGCGCGCGGTCGCGCCGGGCAGTTGGAGCGAGAAGCAAGCGAGCGCCGAAGTGCTGCGCGGGCAACTGGCGGTCACGCATCGCCCTGAAGTGCTGGCGCAGATCCGCCCGTGGCTGGACCGCGAACGCGCGAACCGCACCGACCCGCTTGCCCAGATGCCGGGCTCGAAAGCCAAGAACAAGAAAAAGCACGAAGACGACTGACGCCAGCCTTTCCAATCTGGACCTCACAGGTGGTGATTTTTATACTAGGTGCAGACCCGGGTGTTCAGGATTGGTAGCCTATATTTGAACTTAGTGATTAAATTTACGCACCCTTCTGTTGAGTCCTGATCCTTCGAGCTTAAGCTCGCCGCTGCAACATGTGACGGCGGCGAGGCTTTCTAGATTGTGTGAAGAACTGTCCGCAGTTGGCGGATTGGCCTCACGCTTGATAGTGGTTTCATGCCTTTCTGTAGGGCTTGGAACAGCCTGAAGCGACCGACGTTAAACCCTGTCGAGGATGCCCAGCCATGAAGTTGATCGAAGCGATTATTCAGCCGTCGCGCCTGGAGGCCGTAAAAGAGGCCCTCAGCGAGGTCGAAGTCGTGCGCTTGACGGTTTGCGACGTGCAGGGCTTCGGGCGCCAGAAGGGGCGCACGGAAATCTACCGCGGGCATGAGTACACGGTGAATTTGCTGCGCAAGGTGAAGCTGGAGATCGCGGTGAACGACGATTTCGTCGAGCCGACGATCCAGGCGATCATCCGCGGCGGGCGCTCCGGTGAAGAAGGTCAAATCGGAGATGGCAAGATCTTCGTGTTGCCGTTAGAGGACTGCATTCGCATTCGCACGGGCGAGCGCGGTCCGGAAGCGATCTGACGCTTCCGCGGCCGATCGTGGTCATGCGCCGGCGCCGGATTGGGTCCGCGTGCCGGCGGCGTTCGGGGGGACGCCGGGTCCTCCTTGCGCCTCGATGAAACCACACTTAAGGGTGCCCGCCGGTTTGCCGGCGGGGGAGCAGTTGGGATAGGAGCGTAGCGATGGCGATTAAGACGGCGAAGGACGTCCTGGAACTGGCCAAGGCCAAGGGCGCGAATACGGTGGACTTCCGCTTCATGGACTTCATCGGGACTTGGCAGCACTTCTCTACGCCGATTCGTGAGCTGACGGAAGAAGTCTTCGCCGATGGGTTGGGCTTCGACGGTTCGTCCATCCGCGGCTGGCAGGGCATCCACGAGTCCGACATGCTCGTGATTCCCGTACCGGATACGGCCTTCATCGATCCCTTCTTCAAGGATCCGACCGTCGTCCTGATCTGCAACATCCAGGATCCGATCACGCGCGCCGATTACAGCCGCGATCCGCGCAACATCGCGCTCAAGGCCGAGAAGTACCTGGCCAGCACCGGCATCGCCGACACCGTCTACGTCGGGCCGGAAGCCGAGTTCTTCATCTTCGACAACATTCGCATCTTCGGCCAGACCAACGCGGCCGGCTACGAGATCGAATCCGAAGAAGGCCACTGGACCAGCTCCCGCGCGTCCAGCGAATCCCGCCCCAACCTGGGACACGACATCCGCCCCAAGGAAGGGTACTTCCCCGTTCCGCCCATCGACCAGCAGCAGGACATCCGCAACGAGATGTCGCTGACGATGGAAGAGATCGGGCTCAAGATCGAGCGCCAGCACCACGAAGTCGCCACCGCCGGACAGGCCGAAATCGACTTCGTCTTCGACACGCTCGTCAAGACCGCCGACAACCTGATGAAGTACAAGTACGTCGTCAAGAACGTGGCCAAGAAGCATGGCAAGTGCGCGACCTTCATGCCCAAGCCGCTCTTCGGCGACAACGGCAGTGGCATGCACACGCACATGTCCTTCTGGAAGGGCGGGAAGAACGCCTTCGCCGGAAGCGGCTACGCGGGGCTCTCGGAGATGGCGCTGCACGCCATGGGCGGCATCCTCAAGCACGCTCGCGCGCTGACGGCCTTCACCAACCCCACGACCAACAGCTACAAGCGCCTCACGCCCGGCTACGAAGCGCCGATCAACCTGGCGTACAGCGCCCGTAACCGTTCGGCTTGTCTGCGCATCCCGATGTTCAGCAACAACCCGAAGGCCAAGCGCTTCGAGTTCCGCTGTCCGGACCCGACCTGCAATCCGTACTTGGCCTTCGCGGCGCTCCTGATGGCCGCCGTCGACGGCATCCAGAACAAGATCGATCCGGGCCGGCCGCTCGATAAGGACATCTACGATCTGCCGCCGGACGAACTGGCCAAAGTGCCCAACACGCCGGGCAGCCTCGACGAAGCGCTGGAGGCGCTGGAAGAAGATCACGAGTTCCTGCTCAAGGGCGAGGTCTTCACCAACGACGTGGTCGATACGTGGATCAACTACAAGCGCAAGAAGGAATCGGACCAGGTTCGCCTGCGCCCGCATCCGCACGAGTTCTACCTGTACTTCGACATGTAATTCCGCGGGAAAGTCCTGCGAAATTCCGAACGGCGGCCTGGAACCCCCAGGCCGCCGTTTTCTTTAACCCTTGAATGGCAAGGACCTGCCGCACGTCCCCGACTTAGGCGGGCATGCTGTACGAATGAGAATTTCCTTCGAAAGAACAGGTGCGGTTCTGTAACCTAATAGGTGCTGGATTTACCTGACTCCATTTTCTGGAAGCACGATCAAGGCTGGAGAGCGACGCATGTCGATGCGCATGAAGGCAATTTGGGTTCTTGGGCTGGCTCTGGCGCTGGGTGCCGGAGCGCCGGTGGAGGCCGCGGATGGCGCGACGCCCGAACAGGTGGCGCAGTGGATCAAAGACCTGGGCGACGAGAACTTCGACGTACGCACCGCCGCGCAGGAAAGCCTGGTCAAATCCGGCTCGCCGGCCGTCGAACCGCTCAAGGCCGCCCAAACCGCGAGCCAGGACATCGAGGTCAAGAACGCCATCGGCCAGGTGCTGCTGCGGCTCAAGTGGGCCGCGGTGCCCGGCGAGGCCCAGTACCTGGACCTTTTCCCGGCCGATACGGTGATGGTCGCCGGACTCTCCAATGCTTCGGCTTCGTGGGGCCGTCTGAAGGAATCGGCCTTCGGTAAGCTGCTTCAGGGCGAAGCCTTCAAGCCGCTGATGGGTTTGGCGGATAAGGAGATGAAAGGCGCGCCGGGTTGGCCGCTGATCGAGAAGTGGCTGGCGCGCTTCAACGGATCGGCCGCCGCGGGCCTGTGGGCGTTTAACCCGATGGACCCCGCCAAGATGGGCGCCGCGCTGGTGGTGCAGCTTCCGGCCGAAGAGCCGGAAAAGGTGCTGCGCGAACTCCTCGCCGATACGGGGCTCGACCAGGGCTTGCAGGCCGATACCTCGCGCGGGCTGCCGCTATGGGCCGCGCCCGGCGGGAACGGCGCTCTCGCGCTGGCCGGCCGGCATATGATCTTCGCGTCCAATCCCGACAGCGCCATGCGCATTGCCGACGGCCTTATCGCGCCTGCCGAACAGCGCCTCACGACCAGCCCCGCTTACTCCAAGCTGCGGCCGCATCTGGGCGAAGGCGCGGACTTCACGTTCGTCATGAACATGGCCGAGTACCAGAAGATGCTCGGCGGCATGATGGCCATGATGGGCGGCGGAAACCTGCTCGAAAAACTCGGCTACGACGCCCTCGAGTACGTCGCGCTTGCCAGCCACATCCGCGGCCCGATGATCGAGGACCGCATGGTGGTGAGCATCTCCGAAAAAGAGACGAGCCTGACCAAGATCATGAACATGGGCTGGAAGAGTCCTACGCCGCTCAAGGACATCTTTGCGGTCGTTCCGGCCGACGCGGTCCTGGTCGGGAACAGCTACGTGGACGGCGCGGGCCTGCTGGAATACTTCGTCGGCTACATGAAGGGCATCGCCGAGATGCAGGCGCAGATGGGCCAGCCGATCGAGTTGAACCCCGACGAGATGATTCCGAAGGCCGAGGCCATCATGGGGCTCAAGATGGCCGACGTGGCCGGCGCCGTGCAGGGCGATCTGGTCTACTGGGCCAAGCTGCACCCCGGCTTGATCCCGCCGGATATCGGCATGGCACTGACCTGCGCGAGCCCCGAGAAGTCCGCCGAACTGGCCGCGACTTTCGAGAAGGTCGTCAACGCGGCGATCAAATCGGCCGAAGGGAAGGACGCGCCGGCGATCGAGAAGCAGACCAAGGAAGGCGCCACGATCTGGATCGAATCCGAAGACAGTCCGCTGTTGGAAGATCCGCAGCGCAAAGCCATCCCGTACCGGCTGTGCTGGACGGTTTCGGGTAACCGCGTGCTCTTCGGCTCGTCGGCGCTCGCCTTGCAGAACCGGCTCAAGGGCATCGCGGCCGCCGAACCGGCTTACGATCCGGCCAAGCTCGTGGGCGAATTGCCGCCGGGACAGCTCGCGCCGAAGGTGGTGATGTCGTTGGACCTCAAGCAGATCCTCGAACTGGGCGTCAAGCAGGGGATTCCGATGGCGGCGATGTTCATGCCCGCCGAGCAGGCCGAACTGCAACAGGCGCTGCTGGGCCTGACGCAGCAGCCGGAACTCTTCAAAGATTTGCCGCCGGTTACCGGATTGGGTTTTGCGCCGCAGGCCGGCGTGCAGGTCACGGTGGTCCGCTCGCCCGTCGGCATGGTGCCGGCGTACGGCGGCCTGATGGCCGGTGTCGTGGGGTACTTCATGATGCAGCGCGGCGAAGCGGCCGGCGTGGGCGGCGGGGTTGTGGGTCCGGCGCCCGGCGGCTTCTAAACCCAGCCAGCCTTCGAACGCAATCCGAAACGGGCGCCCTTGCGGCGCCCGTTTTGCATTCAGGCCATTGGCAATTCGGGATCAGCAGTCGAGTACGGGGATGAGCTCAGTCATGACCAACGCCTAAGGCCGCTCCGATCAGCTTGATTCCGAGCAGGTAAGTAAAGGATTTCAGCCGAGGCTCGTGCTTGTCCAAATCCCGAAGCCACTTTTTGAAATCAGGTGGCTTCACTTCGCTCAATCTATTAAGGGCATGGTCCCAATGGGTGCGTTCCTCGTCGGTCAAGCCGCGGTACCATAATACATACTTTGATAAGGACTCTCCCTGCAGTACGACGCCACCTAGGCAATTGCGTTGTTGCTCATTGTTTGGCGCAGTCCAAATGGCGTAGCAGAATCTGCGAGCCACCCCATTCGGACCAGGGTCGGGCAGCCAAGCGACCTGTCCTGCCTTCTCATCCCATGCTCCGTTGGTGAAGACAGGCTTGCCGGGGCAGCTTAGTCGGATGGAGTAACTGTGCATGGTCAGCCAACCTTCTTCTTGCGCAAGGAAGAGCCACAGAAACTGTATGGTCGAAATAAACTCGTCCAGATTTGCGGGTTGGATGTCGGTTCCGATCGTGTGTTCGTCGACTTGGGCTCCAAGCTTGCTTAACGCAACGCGTGCCAGGGTCTTTAGGCCTTCGTGAGCACGCAGGAACTGCAACAGAGACTTTTCTAGCGCAGGAAGAGAAGACAAGAACGCGAGTTCTTTAGCCGTGGTCGTACTCGGCTCGTGGCCCAGTTTCCTTGCTAGCAGGCGTACAAGCAGCTTGCGCAGGAATTCTTGATGCTCGGCGCGATTCGCCTGGGATACCGCGCAAACGACCAAGGGTAATTCGTTCGCCTCAATATACTTTTTTGACAAGAGGCGAAGGGTAATTTGAACTATGGCGCTCTCGCGGTCCTCGCGAC
>BTVV01000070.1:0-31102 GCA_045863855.1 Planctomycetota bacterium
CGGCCCAACGAGGCCGCCGCGCGCATTTGTGCCGCCTGCACGGACGCTCTAATCGCTGCGTCAACCATCCAATTCAAAATCCAAAGTTAAATACGCCGCCGCCGAAACCTCGAGCCGGCCCGCGATCAACGATCGCTCGCGCCTCAATCCAGCAAAGGCAGATCCTCCGGGACCTGCTCCAGCGTCACCGTCTCGATTTGCGCCCACTTCCAGTCCTTGTCTGAAGGTCCGCCTTCGGTTTCGAAGCGGTGCTTCCACTTTTGCTTGAACTTCAGGCCGTTCTTCACGGTCAGGTAGGGATAGTTGAGCGCCCCGGTGCGGCCGGTGGTGACGTTCTCGAAGTGGTACAGCTCGACGCTCGGCTCGTAGCGGCAGGTGTACCCGGCTTCGCGGATGCGGTAGCAGTAGTCGATATCCTCGAACTGCACCGGCGAGAAGCGTTCGTCGAGCATCCCCACTTCGCGGGCGACCGACGACTTGAGCATCCAGCAGGCGCTGATCAGCGTCTGGCATTCGCGCGGCCTGTTCCATTCGGGCGCGCTACGCTTCTCGCCGCGCCCGCTGAAAATCACCTGTCCGCCCGTGGTCACCTGGCAGCCGGCGCATTGAATGTCGTGCGGCGGAAGCGGATAGACGAGCTTCGGTCCGACGACGCCCAGTCTCGGATCGGCGTCCAGCACCGCACGCAGCTTCTCCAGCCAACTGCGCGTGCGCACCACCGCGTCGTTATCGAGGAAGACCCAGTGCGCGCCGCGCAGCAAGCGCATGCCTTCGTTGCGGCCGACGATGGCGCCTTTGTTTTCGTCGAGGTTCAGGATGTCCGTCTCGATCCGCTCTTCCTGCGCCAAGTTCTGGAAACGCTCGAAGACCTCGTCGGTCTCGTCGGTGGAGCCGTTGTTGACCAGCACCACGTGGAACGGCCGCAGCGAACTCTTCAGCAGCGCGTCGAGCGTCCGGCGCGTGTACGCGGCCTTGTTGTGGGCGAGGATCAGGATCGAGAGGTCGGAGCGCATGCGTCGAGTTTCTCCGCTGGCGTGAGTGAGGGCCGGCGCACATCCTAGCGCAGGCCGTCCGTTCTTGCGGAGGCAAACCGCCGCTCCTGCTCCGAGGTCACCTGTTGCCGCTCTCCTTGACCGAACTTACTGCCGCCGAAGCACTCTGCGCCGACGCCTTGGCTTTGGTCGAAGCCGCCGAGGGCGCGGAAGCCGAGCGACTCCGCGCGAAACTGGGCCCGGCCGGATCGAGCCGCTGGAACGTGCTGCTGTCCGGCTTGCGCAGCGTCGGGAAGAGCAGCCTCGTCTGCATGCTCTGGGGCGACGCCGAACTGCTGCCCACTGCCGTTCGCGATTGCACGCAGACGAATACGCTGATCCGCACGCCGCGGGACGGCGAGGCCGAGCGCGTCCTAAAGGTGGAGCACCTGCCGCGCGAGAAGGCGCTCGACTTCGCCACTCGCGATCTGGCGTACGTGCGGCTGGCCGAGTTTCTCAAAGAGCAGGACGGCCCGCTGGGCGCACGGCTCGAGAATTTGCCCGCCGAAGCCCGCCTGCGCCGCGCCTGCGAAGATGTACGCAAGCTTTTCAAGCAGCGCAGCGACCTCGCGGTCCTGCACGATCACCTCAGCGACGACCTCGACCGGCTTGACGCGTTCTTTGCATTCCTCGACGCGCCGGAATATCGCCCCGGCGAGGTGGTCGAAGCGCCGTGGGACGAGCGCCGCGACCACCTGATGGGCCGGTTGCTGCCCGACGGCCGGCGACTGGACGTGGGCCGCACGCTCGCGTACCGGCACGTCGAGCTGATTCGCGCCACCGATCGCTTTGGCGGCGAGCCTCCCGAGCTGATCGATACGCCCTGGATTCCGGCCTTCCACAACGCGCGCCGCGCCGATCTGATTCTCGAACGCGCGCGCGAGGCCGATCTGTTGCTGGTGGTGAGCCTCCCCGAGCCGTACGAGCCCGAGCCGTGGCTCGAAGAGTTCCTCAAGGCCTACCCCGAACGCGCCGGTCGTATCGCGCTGCTCTTCAACCAAGTCGATACGGTAGACACGCTCACGCTTTTCACGCGCGAAGGCTTCGCGCAGCGCTTCGTCGAGAACGTCGAGAAGCTGGCCAAGCGCGGCCTCGATCCGCAGCGCGTTTTCCTGAGCTGCGCGCGGCTGCCGTTCCTGGAGCAGGGGACACGCGATCCGTTTTTGGTCGAGCGCGTTGCCAAATTGAAGGGCACGCTCGAGAAACTGGCCAAGCTCGCGATCGACCGTTCGCAAGGGTTGTTCAAGGAAAAGCTGATTCAGGCTTGCGACCCCGCCGGCGAGGGCGGATTGCGCGCCCTGCGTGCGGGACTGGAGTCGCTGGGACTCGAGCTGCGCCGCAAGCGGGTGGGGGAGGCGCTGAAAGCGCTGCGGATGTTCGGCGCCTTCGACGTTCCGCCGGAGCATCGTGCCGCGTGGCCGGCTCTGCAGCAACGCGTGAAGGAAGCGCTGGGCTAAGCGTGCGTCAGCTTCCCGCGACGGCCACGGATTGCGGAGCCACCAGCATCGCGTAAGGCCCTTCGGGGATAACGGCGATGCGCGCACGCGGATGTTCGCGCACGTAGGCGTCGATGAAGGCTTGAGTGCGTTCGGCCGCACCAACGGTACCCGCCACGGGATGAACGCTTAATCCGGCTTGCACGCCGGCCTCCAGCCCGTCGCTGACCAGGCAGAGGCGTTCGGCGCCGATTCGCGCCAGGACGCGCGCCTGCATCTGGTACTGCCACTGATCTTTCGTCGTCACGCCGCTGCGCGCGATGAACTCGAGGAAGCCGCGCCAGTCGCGTCCCCAACGCTGCATCGTGGCCGTGTACTCCGGGCTGCCGATGCCTTCCGAACAGGCGCTCGCGATGAGAAGCGTCGAATGTTCGTGCAGTGCGGGCAGCGCGGCGCACATGCCCTTCACGGTCTGGTAGTAGGTGGCGTCGAGCGGGTAGCCGCCGGCGTTGGTGACGACGAGGTCGTAAGTCTCGTCGAGGAGCACCCCGTTCCAGAGGCCCACTTGCCGGCAACCGGCGAGGTGTGCGGTTTCCAAGTGCCCGCCGTAAATGCCCGCTGGGCTGCGGTTGTGCGCGATCGCGGCATTGAGCAGGAAATCGCAACCGACGATTCGCGCCACGCGCAGCGCTTCGGCGTGGCAGGGATTTCCGTCGAGCAGCCCATTTTCAGCCAGCGGATCGCCCATGGTTTTATAGCCGTGAAAGCGCTGGATCGTGGCGAGGTCCACCAGACCCGGGCAGATGCCTTTGCGCCCGCCGCTGAAACCGGCCATGAAGTGCGGCTCGATCAGACCCGTCACGATCTTGAAATCGGCATCGACGTAGAGCCGGTTGACGCTCACCGGCGGTTCGGCGCTGACGCGCACGACGCTTGCGGCGTCCGACGCGAGATGATCGACGACGCGGCACGCGCGCTTCAAGACGCGGCCTAGCATCTCCTCGCGCTCGCGCGGCGTGCTGGGCCGGTGCATCCCGGTGGCGATCAGGACCGTGACGTTCGCGTCGGGTACACCTTCGGCATTGAGTGTGTCGAGGAGTTCGCCCACGAGCAATTCGTTCGGAACAGGGCGCGTGAAATCGCTGATGGTGATGACCGCGTTCTTCGGGGCTTTGGCCCGAATCAGTTCGCGTAGCGGGGGCGTACCCGTGGGCGCGGCCAGCACGCGCCGGACTTCGGCGCGCGGATCGGGCAACGCCGGAATCTCCGGAGCTTCCAGGACGCGAGCCGACTCGGGCACGCGAATCGAGAACCGTTCGCGTCCGTAACGAAGGGGAACCGTGCGGCTGGCCATCGAGCGCTTCTCCAGGCGATGCGGTGCGCGCATCCTACCGCATCGCGCGCCGTGCGGCTACCGGACGGGTGCGTTCAGGGCGCTTGCTCGGGCACACTCAGCGCTTCGGCCAGAGCCGCGGCCTCTCCGCGCACCCAATCGTCCTCGGCGCGCGCCGCGGCCGCTTGGAAGATCGTCTGCGCCTTCGCGCGCCCCGCGATTTCGATCAGGTCGGGCAGCAGCCGTGCGTAGCCGAGAAAGAGGTCTTCCGGTCGCTGCATGAGGCGCTCCAGCCAGCGCGCGGCTTCGGCGTCGGCCCCTTCCACGTACTTCGCGAGCGCGTAGCGCCGCAGCGCCGCTTGGCCCTGCCATGCGGTGTACGGATCGCCTGCTTCACGCGCGCGCAGCGCCAGCGCCACAGCGGCCGGATCGCCGCGCCGCGCAAACGCCCACAGCGGTCCAACGGCCGTCTGGCTCCCGAAGTGCGGGCCGTCCAGATGTTCGCCCATGCGATAACGGATCAGGCGGCCTTGTGCGTCCCTGCCGTAAGCGGCTTCGATCTCCTCGATGGAACTTAAGAACAATTCGGCCATCCGGTAGCCGCCGGCGGTTCGCGGCTTCGGGGCCTCGGTCGCCTGCGCGCCCACTGGGCGCAAGCGTTCCCCGCCCAGCGGCGGATTGCGGTACGCCGTGGTCAGCGCCTGCGGCCCCGCGCTCAGGCGATGCACGCCCCACCCGGGCAGAAATACGCTTTGCGAAGCAGCCTCTTGCGACCATCGGAAAGTTGGAACTTCCCAGCGTCCGCACGTTAACGCCACGGCCGATGCCTCTAAGCGGTGCGTTCCGGGCGCCAGGTACTCGGTCCAATCGGGTGAGGATTCGATAACCTGATCGAACGGCAGCCGGCTTAGTGCTCCGCGCGCGTGCAACATCTGGCTCGGTACGGCCCATGCGGTGCGTTGCGCCGCGCCGCTGGCGGAGGTCAACATGCGCAGAATCAACGGCTCGCCGTCGCAGGCGGGAACCAATTCGCACCAACCGGCAGGACCGGCTCGAACCCGCAAGTGACCGTTCGCATGCAGGCGCAACTCCAACCCGCGTAGCGCATCCTTCGCGGGACTCGCGCTTCCGGGAGTCTGAGCACGGCCGGCGTACTCGGCGAATGCGCTCAGACTGCGCTTTTCCTCTTTGGGTGTTTGCGGATTCCGCACAAGCGCGGTCAGTTCCTCCGCCGCGCGCGGCGTGCCCAGTTCGGCCAGCGTCCGAGCGACAGCCGCCTTGGGCACCGGCGTGCCTTGGCCATGCAGCAGCCGGATCGCCTCGTCTTCGATCACTTGGTCGCGCAGGCGCCCGCAGGCTTCCAAAGCGGCCAGGACGACATTCGGATCGCGATGCTTCAGCAGTGCGCGCACGCGCGGCAGATGCGACTCCGCCGTCAGGTAGGCCAGTGAAAGCAGTTCGGGGCCGAACGGACCTGCACCGGCTTCCAGCGCATCCAACGCCTGCTCGGGCGGCGGGCAGGCCGGCGTCGCGCGCGGTCGCTTCTCCAGCCAAGCGCGCAAGTCCGGGTACGCCGGCGTTTCGCCCCGCGCCAGCGCATCCAGAAGCTGCGCGCGTTCGAGCGCGAGCGGATCGGCGGCCGCGCCTTGCAACTGTTCGATTCGAATTGGGTGCGGCGGCAGAGCCGCGAGCGTCACCGCCTCACGCAGCACTTCCGGCTCGTGCACGCGTTCGACCCAGTCGCGCGCGCGCAGCCGCTCGTCGGGATGCGGGCCGAAGCGCTTTTCGCGCGGGCCGTACAGGGCGCGCAATAGGTTCGTTTGGGTGTTCGGCGGTTGGCGCTCCAGCGCATTCCAGCCCGCGTCGCCCAGCGGCTCGCCGCGCCGCGTGCGTGCCAGCAACAGCTCCGCATCATTTCCTTCGGCGGCGATGCGCTCCAGCAACTCCGCAGGCGTCCCGCGTGCGCTTAGCGCCGCCCGCAACGCCTGGCGTGTAGACTCTTCGCGGCAAGCGCCGGAGAGAGCCTCCTGCGTGCCGGGATCGTTCGGGTGAGCGCTCAAGAGTGCCTGCAACACCGCCAGTCGATCGGCCGGGCCGCAGCGCGCGAGCAGCCCCAACAGATCCGCCGCGGGCTGCGCCTCGCCGCTCAAGCGCAGCAGCGCAGCGGGGACTCCATCGGGCAAGGGGCCTTCTCGCCGAACGAGCGCCCCCAGCGCTTCGCGCAGCCGCAATCGAAACGCCGCGCGCGTGTCTTCCGTGAGCGCTTTCGAATTCATGGCTGTTTCGATGTGGGCCAAGCATTCCGTTCGGCCTTTGGCGAGTTCCTCCAGCAGCCCGGGCAGCGCGAGGTTCGCCGCTTCGTTCAGCACACGCTTGACCCACGCTTCGGGATACGCATTCGGGGCCAGGAGTTCGGCCAGCGCGGCTTTGGCCGCTCCCGCGTCGGGTTGTTCGGGTTTCTGGAGCAAGGCCGCCAGCGTCGGCGCCGCATAGCGTACCTTTAATGCCGGTATTTGCACCCTGCCGGCCCAGACGGAATAGCCCTTCCAGTACTCCTGGGGCTTTACGAAGAGACCGAACAGCACGTTGATCTCGCCGTATGCGGCCTGGCTGATGCTTTTAAGTTCCAGCGGCAGGTCGAGCGTCGCGCCGGGCTCCAGCGCGACCAAGCGCTTGGCATCGGCCTCGGCATACGGCGAGCGCTTCAGATAGGCTTCGCCGTCGGCGCGCGTGCCGGTGTTCGTATAGCCGGGATAGGAGTATCCTACAGACAGGCCCGCGTAAGCCGCGCCGGCATCGAATCGAAACGCGCGGCGCGCGCGCGCGGTAATCCGCAGAGTGATCGTTGGCACTTCTCCGCACGTATACGTCCGATCCGGCGCGAGAACCTCGATCTGCACGTCCTCGGGCTGCGGCTTGAACGGATCGGCCTCGGCGTCCAAGCCGTGCGCGTGCGGAAACTGGAAAAGCAACAACAGCCCAAGTCCAGCCCACCCCAAGCGCCGAACGCGTTCTCTATAAGGAAGCCGCAGACTCAAGGCGAAGCATCCTCCAGTGCCGACTACCTTATAATCCGTGTAATCGTTGCTTCCTTGACCGATAGGGTGGGAGGCCACCCTGTACAGTCTATGTAACATGTTTATAGTCAAGTAGATGCAGATTCAAATGAGCTCTTGAGCGTAAAAATAGAAAAAGCGCCGTAAACATATATGTATTGGTGTATCTCCATTCAGATGAGTACATCGACCCATAACCCCCTGCGCCGCAAGCCGCCCAAGCACGAGCGGGTTCGCGAACTGTTGCGCGAACGCATCATGACCGGGGCCTACCCGCCGGGCATGGCGCTGCCGCCCGAAACCGAACTGCCCCAGCAACTGCGCGTCAGCAAGATCACGGTTGTCCGTGCTTTGAACGATCTGGTCCGCGAGGGCCTGATCGTGCGCCGGCGCGGCCGCGGCTCGTTCGTGGCCGATCCGGAACTTCGTCCGCTGATTCCCGGCCGCTTCTTGCGGCTGGGCGTGCTGATGTCGTCCTCGGTCTTCTCCGATTTTCGCTTTGGCTCGTTGCAGGCCAAGATGCTCCAAGGCGCGCTGGCGCAGTGGGGCCTGTCGCGCACGCCGTCGCAATTTCCGCGGGTCCGAAACGACGAACCCACCCGCGGAAGCTGGGTCAGCGAACCGCACGGATGCCTGGTTGAAGCGCTGGGGGAGGCGCACGACGAACACCTCCGCCATCCGTCTCTGCAAGCCGTGCGCGAAGCGCGCTACGACGGCTTGCTGGCGTTGAGCATCATCGAAGAAAGCTGGCTCGCCGAGCTGCTGGCCTTGCGCATTCCCACGGTCCTCGTCGATTATCCCAACGAACGCTTTGCCCTGGAGGCCGACCAAGTCTTTTTCGATCCGCTGACAGGGTATCGCGCCGCGGTGCGCGCGTTCGTCGAACGCGGACTGACGCGCATTCACTTCGTCGGCTGCCTGACCCATCAGCCTTACGAATCCTTCGATGCAATGACGTCCGACGCCGATTTCTACAATCCGCTCAAAGCCCGACTCGATCCGGATACCTTCGTGCGCCAAAGCGCCTGGCGTCAGGCGCTGGACGAAGCCGGCATCGCGCCGGGGCCCGATTGGGCGCATCGTATCTTTACGCTGGAACGCGATTACGCGGCGCTGGCGACGCGGTTCCAGATGCTTCCCGAAACCGAACGCCCCCAAGCGGTCCTGTGCCACAGCTTGACGCACGCCGCGCGCTTGGTCGAACTGTGCCGCGCGCGCGGATTCGAATTGGCCGGAGCCGGCGCGGGCGAAGCACCGTTGGAAAACGCGCAAGCCATTCGCGCCGAGCCCGGCGCGCTGGGACGAACCGCCGCCGCTCTGCTGCTCTGGAAGCTTCAACAACCCGAACGACCGGTCTTGCGCGTAGGCGTGCCGATGACGCTCGACGCGTAAGCATGACCAGGAGCCGTACTATGCGCCATGCCCTCAGAATCCTTGCGCTGATCGGTTGGGCCGCCGCCGCCACGGTTGGAAGGGCCGAAACTTCCGCGCCCGAATCGGGCTATAAGGCCGAAAGCATTCCCGAGCGCAAGTTCCCGGCGATCGAAGCGGCGGGCAAACCGTACGCGACACCGGCCACCAATTGGGAAAAGCGCCCGGTGTTGTGGGGCTGGACCTGCGAACTGCCCAACGGAACGGGGCTCTCGTTCGGAGGTGTGCATCAGACCGCCGACGACGGCGCGCCGCCCACTTCGATTCTCGAAAACGGCCAGTGGAAATCCATTCGCGACGAACTGCGCAAAGCGCACGCGCTCCAGAAGCATGCCGACGCGGTGCGCGTCCTGCGCGGGAACTGCAAAGACGCGCTGGCCAAGGCGCGCCACTTGTACTTCGAGGGAAAGCCCGCCGAGGAAGAAGGCCGGCTCCTGGCGGCCCATGTCGATCCCGAGATCGCGCAACTGGCCGGGAATCTCGCCAAGCTGTCTGCCGAACTGCAAGGCCTCTCGAAGCTCGAAGCGTACGAAGCGGGGCAAGTCAAGGCAGCGCTTAAGCGGATCGAAGCCGCCGCCGGCATTCTTAAGCCGCTCGCGCCGCGGACCTCACCCGAAGCGCTCGCCGCCCTGCGCGGCGCGCAGATCGAATTGGAAGCCGCCGCCGAGTACCTGGGCGCCGAACCGCCGCCGCGCGCCCTCAGCCGCATCGCGTTCGATGCGCGCACCAAGTTGTTCGTGCTTTTCGGCGGGACGCATATGGATTACGAGACGAACGATCTGTGGGTCTTCGATCCCGCCAAACGGCGCTGGTTCCAGCGCCACCAGGAGATTGCGCCCGAACCGCGCTGCGATCACCTTTTCGAAGCGCTCGGCGACGGACGCATCGCGATGCACGGCGGATGTGCGTACGTACCGGGCAAGCATTACATCCATATCGGTCCGGCGCGCTGGATTTACGACGTGGAGAAGAACACGTGGACCGCGGACGGACACCAGGAAAAGCCCGTGGCGTCGGGCACGCGCACCGCGCGCTACGCGCCGCCGGCGGGCCCCGAGCACTTCATGAAAGGCCCGCGCCCCGATGCTGCCGCGCACGAGGCCATGCTCAATGCGCTGCCTGTTAACACGCTGGTGCGCCTCGAAATTCCCGTGCCATTGGGCGGGCGCGACTGGGGCACGTGGCTGCACGATCCCGACCGCGACATGCTTTACCTCTGGGCCGGCGGACACGCCAGCTACGCCGGCAGCGACGTCGCGCGCTTTCACCTCGCCACCGGGCGCTGGGAAATCACCGAGCCCGTCGAACTTCCGCTCGGTTGCTGCGGCACGAACGAACAGTATCCCAGCGGATTCAATTTCAACGGTCGACCCTGGGTCAAGAAGCACGTCTGGAATTCGCATGCGTACGACGCGGGACAGAAGAAAACGGTCATGGGCGGCGCCAACGATCAGACGCTCGATCCGTACTCCTATACCTACGATCCGGGCAAAGCCGATTGGACCGGGCGCATTCGCATGCCCGAGGGTATGCCCAACGACGCCTACAACATGCAGATCCGATACACAAAGCTAGGCATCCTTTCGTGGAACGGACCTTATGTGCTGGACGCTCCGGCCAAGACCTGGAAAAAACTCGCGGTGAAGGGCGCGATGCCCGGCGGGGGCGTGGACAGCTCCGGTCTGGTGTACGACACCAAGCGCGACCGCATGATCTTCGCCACGCTAAACGGCTACGGTAAACCCTTCGACGGCCAGCTTCACGCGCTGGACATGAATTCGTTGCAAGTCGCACCGCTCAATCCGCAAGGCATGGACCCCAAGCGCAACTGGTCCATCTTCCTGCGCGAAGTGGCATATCTGCCCGATCACGATCTGTTCTTCTGGCCGCAGCGCTTCAAAGCGGAAGGCGTCGAAACTCCGGATCGCTACGTCGTTTACGATGCAACCCAGAACCGCTGGGTCACCGTCAAGCTGCCCGTTCGCGCGGGCGCTCCGCAGTTCAATACTTCGCCGGTCTGTTCCGGCATCGCCTACGACCGCAAGCGCGGGCTGATCTGGCTCGGCGATGCGAGTTGGAACGGCGCCGTCTGGGTCTTGCGCTTCGATCCGAAATCGGCCGATATGCAACCCCTGCCTGCCGCCGCGCCGGCCGCCAAGCCCTGAATAATGAGGAGCACGCCATGCGATTCCTGATCTGCTTGTTCGCTCTCTGCTGCGCATCCCTGGTAGCCGGGGAAGCGGCTTTCACGTCGGGGCCGGCGGTCGCGAAGACCGCCGAGGGCTGCACGGTCGAGTTCGCGCTCGCCAAGCACACCGACCTTGAGGTCGCGATCCTGAATGCGAAGGACGAGCCGATTCGCCATCTGGCGGCCGGACTGCTGGGAGGCGAACGCGCGCCGCCGCCGCCGCTCAAGCCGGGTTTGCAGCAGAAGTTGAGCTGGGACGGGAAGGACGATTTCGGGAAGCCCGCGTCCGGCGGGCCGTTCAAGGTCCGTGTGCGCACCGGCACCGGCGTGAAGTTCGGGCGCTTCGTCGGCGGCGATCCGTGCCGGTTCGGCGCCGTCAACGGCATCGCCACCGATACCGCGGGCAATCTGTACGTTTCCGGCTTCCGTGGCGAAACGAACCAAAACATGTCCGTGGTGCGCGCCTTCGGGCCAGATGGCGGCTACTTGCGCACGCTGCTTCCGTTCCCCAGCGACCTGCCGCCGGAGAAATTGGCCGGCATCGCGAACTGGGACCCCGATCGCAAGGTCTGGATTCCGCGCAACCGCAACAGCTTGAATCCAACTTTCTATCCGTGGGGCACCGAAGAAGCGCAGATCGCCGCCGCCACCGCCGATGGCATCACGATGGTTTCGGGCTTCGATGTCTTTCGCTTCGACGCGCGCGGCGGATTCGTCGACGGTCCCAAGCCGATGTGGTCGAAGGAAGCCAAGCTTCCACTGCCCAAGTGGCTCGCCGTTCAAGTCGCCATGAGCCCCGATGGAAAGTTTCTCTATTACTCCAACGTGGCCGGCACCAAATACCAGCCCAAGCATTTCAACGACACCGATCCCAAATGGCCACAGGGCCGCGTTTATCGCCAAGCCGCGGGCTCGAACAAGGACCCCGAGCCGTTTTACGACCTCGAACTGCCCGCTTGGGAGCCTGGGAAGTACTGGCTGCCCGACGCGTGGAACAAACGGACCGCCGCCTACGGCCTGTGTACCGACGCGAAGGGCCACGTGTACGTATGCGATCTGGTCAACCAGGGGATCGTAGAGATCGATCCGCAGGGCAAGAAAGTGAGTTTCACGCCCGCGCCGTGGCCCGAACGCGTCCACGTGGACGAGAAATCCGGCGCCTACTACGTGATCGCGCGCCTGGAGGGCCCCAAGGACGGCTACGTGCCGAACAAATTGGTCAAGATTGCCGGACGCGGTCCGGATGGAAAGATCGTCGCGGAACTGGCCTTGAAGGATCGCGGCCTCGGCGCAGCCAGTGCGCTGGGGCGCATGGACGGCAAACCCGCGCTTTGGATCGGCGGCGGCGGCGCGCTCGTTTGCGTGCGCGACGACGGCGCGGCGCTGACGCAGGTCGAAACCAAGTTCAAGCCCGATCCCGAATCGCAGGGCGATTACAATCGCCTTGCCGTCGACTGGGCGCGCGATCACGTCTACGTCAACACCGGCACCAACCGCGTCTGGCGCTACGACGGGCTCGCCGGCACGGGCGAACTGCTCAAAGTCGGAGGCAAGGTATTCCACGCCACCGACCTTTCCGTCGGCTACGACGGGCTGCTCTACATTCGCAGCGGCGAAGGCTACAGCGGCCCGCTCGAACGCCGCACCCACACGCTGGAGCCGGCGCCTTATCCCGAACTGAACAGCCACGTGCTGACTCCGTACGTGTACAGCCGCATGGGCGTGGGTTTCAGCGAGCACGGCGTAGGCGTCGGCCCCGACGGCCGCTGCCTCTTCACATACATGTACGACTGGAACAAGTACTGCATCTCGGCCTTCGACGGCAAAGGCGCGCCGGTGGCGGGCGCGTACCTGAAGGGCAAGATCAACCTGCCCGATGCGAAAACCGGCAAGAAGCCGATGCCCGAGGGGCTCGACAGCGCGGTCGTCGGACCGCTGCCGATGTCCAACGGTGGCCTGCGCCTCGACCTGCAAGGGAACATCTATGTCGGGATGCGCTTGCGGCCCGAACAAGCCGGCGCGCCGCCCGGCTTCGAAAAAGACCCGGCTTACGAACATTGGGTCGGCTGCGTCGTGAAGTTCCCGCCCAGCGGCGGAACGATCCTAAATACCGAAACGAAGGACGATCACCCCGAAGCGAGCGGCGAAAAACTGCCCATGAAATGGGCCACGCACAAGATGGAAGTCGTCGGCGCGCTCAAGGTCTACTCGGGCGTCGGATCGTTCAGCGGGAGCGGGTGGGGCGGCAACGGCTCATGTTGCGTTTGCCGCGTGCCGCGCTTCGACCTCGACCGCTACGGACGCCTGGCGCTGCCCAACGTAGTCACCAACACCGTCGAACTGCTCGACAACGCCGGCAACCTGATCCTGAGTTTCGGAGCCTATGGCAATTTCGATTCGCGTTACGAACCCGCTCCGGGTGCGAAACCGATCGTCGCGAGTCCGGACATTCCGTTGGGCTGGCCCACCTGCACGGGTCTCTCCGCAAAGTACCTTTACGTGAACGACACGTACAATCGGCGCGTGGTGCGCGTCGATTTCACCTATACGTCCGAGACGGTTCAGCCCGTGAAGTAGCGGCAACTTTCGAACGGAGGGCGAGTGCCATGAGTATACGGCGTGCGGCTTCAGTCGTGATTTTGAGCATGGCGGTGGCTATGGCGGCCACGGCTTCGGAACGCGCTCCCAGTCCGGGAACATCGGCCGTGGCTCTCGCCGCCGCTTCGCTCAAGCCCGGAGCCTGGGTCGAGTTGAAGACCGAAGGCTTCACCAAGGAACTCACCAAGACGTCGAAGAGCTATTCGATCTTCGGCTGGAGCGACGACGGAGCTTGGGATCCGCAAAGCGGGCAGTTTCTCTTCATGGGATTCCGTCAGGAGTACAAGTTCATCGCGCTGTCCGAATTTACGAGTGCTTGGCGCACTTATCCGGCACCTGAAGTGAAGCAGACTTTCGGGCACCCTTACGGCAATAACGCCATCGATCCCGAAAACGGCCTGTACTACCACCTCGAATGCGGCACCCCTCAGGTTCGCGCATTCGATACCCGCAAGGAAACGTGGACGCTGCTCCCGCCCTGCCCGTTCCCATGCGTGGGCTTGGCCTTGAGCATCGAGTATTTCCCGGAAGCGAAGGCTTTAATTTTCCTCCATCACCAGAAGGCCTACGCCTACGAACCCGCGGTTGGAAAGTGGCGGGAGTTTGCCAAAGGCATTCCCGTGGGCACCGACCACGTGCTCTTTCACTACAATACGAAGCATCGTTGCCTGCTGTTGCTGGGCGGCAACGGGCAAAAAAATAAAGTCGCCGTTATCGATGCCCAGGGCCAGATTACGGCCAAGAAAGACGCGCCCGTAGAGATGAGCATGGTCGCCGCCTACAACGCCGCGATCGAGGACCCCGTCAGCGGCGACGTTCTGGTGCTTTCGACCAAGGACGATTGCTACGCATACGATCTGGCCGGTGACATCTGGCGGCGCATGGGCAAGACCGCCGAGGTAACCCCGCTGCGCACCAACTGCGTGGTCGGCGCTCCGATCGCGAAATACGGCGTCAGTATTTGGGTCGAAGGCTATGCGGATTCGGCACGGCACGTCTGGCTGTATAAGCACGCGCGCCCGTAAGTTCCGAAACTTCAGCGCGCCCAGTGCGAGCCGGGTTTGTAGGGACGGATGGCGCGAGGCGGGCCGAGAATCTCCATTGCCATGATGGCTTGCGCGGTCAAGACCGCGCGGTCTTCGCCGCGAGCACGGTGGAACTCGCGGATCCATGGCCTGACCTGCAGCGCCGGCGAAACAATGTCGCGCCGCGGGTCGACGTACGCTTGGGCTGGATTAGTTTGATTTTGCTTGTTTTGAAGCGCGGGCTGCGAGCGAACGGGCGAAACGCTCGCCTGCTGCCGCTTGCGGCGCTTGGCCGTGCGGCGCTTGGCGTCCGACGTATCGGCAGAAGC
The DNA here is from genome assembly GCA_045863855.1 of Planctomycetota bacterium. Taxonomy (GTDB): domain Bacteria; phylum Planctomycetota; class SZUA-567; order H5-PLA8; family H5-PLA8; genus H5-PLA8. The sequence continues at coordinate 14,428 of BTVV01000070.1, forward strand.
GACCGTGGGCGGCTTCGCGCTGAGGTCTGTGACTTTTTCGACCGGGCGTATCGCTTGCACCGGCTTGATGGTAGAAGCCGGAGACTGCGGCATGACCATCACCGGCGCCGCTCGCTCGGGTTCGGGCGCGCGCACCACCGGTTGCGGCGTAGGCACGGCCGGTCGCGGCGGCGGAGCGGGGGCGACTTCCTCGCGCGGCGCGGCGGGGCGCGAACCGCCTTGCTGCTGCCGCGCTTCTTCCAGCAACTCCGCCAGCGTTTTCGGCCGCGTGCCGGCTGGCGGATTGCGGCCATCGCCGTAATCGTACGGTCCGCGGCCGCCACCCTCGGTCCGGTTGGAACGCGGGCCCATTTGCGAAGGCGGCTCTTGCGCATTCGAGAGCGCCTTCACAAGCCAGATGATGAGTTCGATCACGGCATTCCTTCCGCGTAACGGCCAGACCGCCGATTAGAACGTGTCCGTCTTACCGCCGCCCAACTGTTCCCGCATGTTTGTGTCGGCCTGAATGTTCTTCAGATTGTAAAAATCCATCACGCCCATCTTCCCGGTGCGCAGCGCTTCGGCCAGCGCCTTCGGAATCTCGGCCTCGGCCAGCACCACCAGCGCGCGGTTCTCTTCGACCGTGGCTTTCATTTCCTGTTCTTTGGCGCGGGCCATCGCGGCGCGCCGTTCGGCTTCGGCCTGCGCCATCTGCAAGTCGGCATGCGCCTGGGCCGTGCGTAGGTTCGCGCCGATGTTCTCGCCCACGTCCACGTCCGCGATGTCGATCGAGACGATCTCGAACGCCGTGTTCGCGTCCAGCGCCTTGTTCAGCACCGCCTTGGAAATGCGGTCGGGATTCTCGAGCACCATCTTGTGGCTGTCGGCCGAACCGATGGCCGAGACGATGCCTTCGCCGACGCGCGCGATAATCGTTTCTTCCGTCGCGCCGCCCAGGAACTGCTCCAGCTTCGTGCGCACCGTCACGCGCGCGCGCACCTTAAGCTGAATGCCGTCCTTCGCCACGGCATCGATCGTCACGCGGCCCTGGCGCGGATTCGGGCAGTCGATCACGCGCGGATTCACCGAGGTGCTTACCGCGTCGGTCACGCTCTTGCCTTCCGTGCGCAGCGTCGCCAGGTCGATCGCGCAGGCCTTCGAGAAACTCAAGTCGATCTGGCTGCGTCGCGCCGCGATCAGCCCTTCGATCACGCCCTGCACGCGCCCGCCTGCCAGGACGTGGCTGGCCAGGCACTGGAAGAGGTACGCGTCACGGTCGCGCTTGTTCATCTGGCTGGTCGTGTCGTCTTCGTCGCGGCGGATGTCCAGGCCGCCCTGGTGCGCCGTGATCAGCGCGCGCAGCAGTTCTTCAACGCGCCCGCCCGCCAGGAAGTGCGCTTCCCACAGGTCGGCCGGTAGATCCATACCCGCCTTCTTGGATGCGATGCGCGCGCGCACGATCAACTGCAACGGCACCCGCCGCAGGCGCATCGCCAGCATGTCGAAGATGCTGATAGGCGCGCCCGAGAGCTGCGTCTGCACCCACAGCATCCCAAAATTCCACAGGATGCTAAGCACCACCAGCAGGAATATGACCGCTACGATGATGATCAGAATAAAGAAATTCTTGTCCATGCCTTTGCTGCCTCCTTGTGCGCGCGGCGCGGTATTACGCTTTGTTCAAGCCTTCTTTCGTGCCGGCGCTTAAAAAGTGATTTTCTCGCCGGGGCTCATCACTTTGCACTTCGCTCCGTGCTTCTCCACGTGAAACGCGAAATTCAGCGGATCGGCTTTGATGATCTCGAACGTATTGTAGTGCATCGGCACGTACGTCTTCGCCTTAAGCCACTCCGCGGCCTTGTTCGCATCGGCCACGCCCATCGTGAAGTTGTCCCCGATCGGCAGGCACGCTACATCCAGATCGTAGTCTTCGGCGAGCAGCTTCATGTCGCCGTACAGCGCCGTATCGCCCGCGTGGTAAAGCGTCTTCGTTTTGCCCCACTGGACCACGTAACCCACCGGCGTGTTGGGCGGCGGCACCGAACCGTCTTCGCGCGGATCCGCTCCGCAACCGTGGAAGGCCAGCGTCGCCTTGACCCGTCCAAAGGGGAATTCGTATCCGCCGCCCGCGCCCAGCGGATGCACCTTCAATCCGCGCTTCTTCAACCACATCGCCAGTTCCCACGTCGCGATTACCGTCGCATCGTGCTTCTTGGCCAGAAATTCGGTATCGCCCAGATGGTCGGCGTGCCCGTGGGTCACCAGGATGTAATGACAGGCCCGAATCTCCTCGACCTTGCTCGGACAGACCGGGTTCCCGGTAATGAACGGGTCTATAAAAACAGTATGCTTCTCGTCTTGGATGCGAAAGGCGCTATGGCCGTAGTATTTAAGCGTCGGCATGGGCGACCCTCGAACGATTGGCGTTGCACCTTATTATTCAGGACCGGGGGATGCTTTGCAATGGCGGTCAGGACTAGGCGTTTCGCGCTGCCATTGCGCGCACCGGCCGGAAGGCCGTAAGCTCCACCTTTATGACCTGCTCCCTGTTTATTTACGCGGCCCTGCTGGCCTGCTTCGATCTGTACCTCTTGGTTCAGATCGGACGCGAATTCGGTCTCGCGCCGGCCTTGGCCATAGCCTTTCTGCCCAGCGTCCTGGGCGGCGGCATCGCGCAGCGCCAGCGCGCACGCGTCTGGAGCCGCATGCAGGACGACCTCAAAGCCGGCCGCCCGCTCGATCAGAGCCTCACCGAAGGCATCGTCGCTATGGCGGCGGGGGTGCTTCTGGTGATTCCAGGACCGGTAAGCACCGTGTTAGGACTGTTGCTCCTGATCCCCGGTCTGCGCCGCCTGGCCGCTCGATCCCTCCAACGCCGCATGGGTGCGCGGCTGGCGCAAGGCCGCACGGTGCCCGGCGCCGTGGACGCCACCTTCCGCACCGTCGATGCGGATTCGTCCGAAGCATCTCAGCCCTTCGCCGGCGGCTACGTAAAGGTGGTTCGCCTGGACGGTGCGGGGCCGGCTTCCGGCGGCGGCATTAAGGAAGCGCAAGGAAGGACGCTGGACGACGACGAAGAAGCGCCGCCGGCCTTGCCCGCCGAGGATCCTAAAGGATGAACTCTCGATGATGTCCTTTTTTGCGCGCGTGCTTTTCTACCCGACCCTCGTTTGGAACCTGGTCCTCAGCGGCCTGATCAAGGAGCGGCGCTGGTGGGACCAGATCGCCCCCAAACTCTGGATGGGCGCGCTGCCGACCGAAGCCGACGTAAAGACGCTCTTCAACCTGGGCGTCGGAGCGGTGATCAATACCTGCGCCGAGGCCGACGGTCCCCAGCGCGGCTACGCCACCTACGGTGTCGAACAGCTTCGCATTCCCATTGTGGATTTCACGCCGCCGACACTTGAAGAAGTCGAGCACGGCGTCGCGTTTATCCGCGAGCAGCACGCCGCCGGGAAAGGCGTGTACGTGCACTGCAAGGCAGGCCGCGGGCGCAGCGCAACTCTCGTGATGTGCTGGCTGATCGCCGAAAAGCGCATGACGCCGGAAGCCGCGCAACAGCATCTGCTCCAGCGCAGACCCCACGCGAATAAAAAGCTGTATTTGCGCCCGGTGGTACGGATGTATTACGCGCAGCAGGGAAAAGTAGAAAAGAAAAAGGCTTAGCCCAGCCGCAGTTCGTGCAGGGTCTCGCTCCAGCGCGGTTCGTGCCGTCGGTTGCGGATACGCAGGAGCTTCGCGTGCGATCCTTCGCGCACGAAGCCGCAGGCCGTCGCATTGGACATCCAGCCGCCCAGGTTAAGCAGTTCTAACTCGCCCGCGCGTTTCGCACCCGGCACGTGCGTGTGCCCGAAGACCAGCGCCCGTATGGGCTCGTCCGACTGCAGTTCTTCGGCGAGCTTCCGCGCGCGTCGGCGCATCATCGGATTCCACGCCACCGGCGCGATCCACTCTTGGGGGATGCGCTCGTACGCGCGCTCGATCAGCGACCAGTGCGCCTTATCCTTGCGGCTGCCCAAACGCTGCGGACCGAACTTGCGGCGGTTGAGGTCGGCCATCCGCTGCGCCGCGTCGCCGGAGCGTGAAAGCTTATGGAAGAGCGCGTGGCCGTGAAGATACAGCACGCCCGCAAGCAGCACGTATTCCGCGCCGGCCGAACTATTGGCGTCGTGGTTGCCGCGAAACCAGACCACTTCCTTTGCGCCGCCCGACCGGCAGACCGCGTCCACTTCAGCCGCCAACTCGCCGGCGCGCTCGGGCGTGACATACCACTCGTCCACAATGTCGCCCAGCAAGAGGACGCGTTCGAAGCCGTCCACCAGCGGGCGCAACTGCTTTGCCTCGCGCAAGCAACTGGGTCCGCGGCCCAGGTGCAAATCGGAAAGCGCCAGCGTGCGCAGCGTTCCCATCGACCGGTAACCCTCGAGTCTTAGAATCGAATCCACAAGCCTTCATTATGGCATATCGAGGGCCAAATAGACAGACCTGAGGGAGACGCGGTTGCTGCACCTGAGCGCTGGCGCTAATTGGCGTTAACGCCTGAAGTTCCAGTCGTTCTGCCCGTACTTCTCGCCCAGCAGGTGCGCCGCCGTAGCGAGTTCGGAGGGCAAGGGATCGGTCGCATCGGAGTCGATTTGACCCAGGACCCGCCGAAGCGACGCGCTCAACGCAGCCAACGAAATCGGACCTCCGAGGTCCTGAAGCGAGGTCAGGAACGCGCGATGCCCGCGTCCGGCGCGGTATGCGGGCTCGCGCGACGGGTGCTTGAGCACACGATCCATGAGCGCCCAGTCCGGCGCGGCCAAGAGCGTGCCGTGGACCAGCACGCTGCGGCGCTTGCGAGCTTGGCTGTTTCCGGCGAGTTTGCGCAGCGCCCCGTCGGCGCCGGGCGCAGCCAGATCGGAGAGTCCCGCCAGTTGCGCGTGTACTCCCAGCAGCGCCAGCGCATCCAACACCGGCCGCAACGCCGCTTCCATCGCGCCGGCGATCGTTTGGCTTCCGGGAAGTCGGTCGAAGTAAAAGCAGCCCGAATAATTCAGCACGCCGGGACCGATCAGGACCGCGCCGCCGCCGCTGTGCCGGCGCAAAATCGGGATATCGGCCGCTCGCGCGGCTTCCAGGTGGACTTCAAGCGCGTGCTCTTGGCCCGTTCCCAGCACCACCGCGTGCGTTCGCGCTTCCCAGAGCCGCCAAGTGGGTGGCGAAGTATCCGCTTCGAGCCCGCGCTGAACCGCTTCGTCGAGGGCCAAGTCTTCGGCGGGCGTCGCGGCGGTGAAGTCGAGCACCCGCAGGTACGGCTCGCCCCTAGGCAGACTTGGCGAAGTCATGGGCCTTTGCCCTGGACCGTTTCTCTTCCTTGCCAAGGACGGGCAGAGGAGATGAACCAAGCAGGCTGCGCGAAGCGCAATCCTTTGTCAAAGCATCTGTCGTGCGAGCGGCTAGTCGCACGCGCAGAAGCGTAAATCGAGCTGTCGCGCGGCCTTCGTTTCGTCCACCTTGCCTACCACCGACGTATGCGGCGCGTTGATCACGAGGTCCGGCGTTTCCAGCGCTTCCTGCGCGATCTTTTCCATCGCCGCGACGAAGCCGTCGAGCGTCGCTTTGCTCTCGGTTTCCGTTGGCTCGATCATCATCGCTTCCTTCACCACCAGCGGGAAGTAGATCGTCGGCGGATGGTAGCCGTAATCGATGAGGCGCTTGGCGAGGTGCAGCGTGCGCACGCCTTTGGCCAACATCGCGTCGGTCGGCTGGATGATGAATTCGTGCATACACGGCAGGCCCAGCGGGCGATTGTAGGTCTTCTGCAGTTTCGCCAGCACGTAGGCGGCGTTCAGGACCGCGTGCTTGCCGACTTGCGGAAGTCCGTTGCGACCGTGCTTGCGGTAATAGGTGTACGCGCGGACCAGGACGTTCGCGTTGCCGTAGAACGCACCGACGCGTCCGATCGTCTTGGGCCGATCCGCGCTGATGGCGTAGCGTTCGCCCTTCTTCTCGATCCACGGAACCGGCAGGAACGGCCGCAGGTGTTCCTTCACGCCTACCGGTCCGGCGCCCGGACCGCCGCCGCCGTGCGGGGTGCTGAAGGTCTTATGTAAATTCATGTGCACGACATCGAAGCCCATGTCACCGGGGCGCGCGACGCCCAGGATCGCGTTCAGGTTCGCGCCGTCGTAGTAAAGCTGACCGCCCGCGTCGTGAACCATCTTCGCGATCTTGACGATATCGCGCTCGAAAAGCCCCAGCGTGTTCGGGTTGGTAAGCATCAGGCCGGCGATCTCGTCGCTCAGCGCCGCCTCCAACCCTTTCAGATCCACCAGGCCTTCCGGCGTGCCCGGAATCGTGACCACTTCGTAATTGCAGATCGCAGCGCTGGCCGGGTTGGTACCGTGCGCGGCATCGGGGACCAGGATCTTCTTGCGCTTCGTGTCGCCGCGGCTGTCGTGGTACGCCTTGATCAGCAGCAGCCCCGTCAATTCGCCGTGCGCGCCGGCCAGCGGGTTCAGCGTCACTTCCGCCATCCCGGTCACCTGCGCGAGGCCGCGCTCGAGTTCGTACAGCACCTGCAGCGTCCCCTGCGTCGTCTCGTCGGGCTGCAGCGGATGCAGGCCCGCGAACTGCGGGAAGCGCGCGACGGCTTCGTTGATCTTCGGGTTGTACTTCATCGTACAACTGCCCAGCGGATAGAAGGTGCTGTCGATGCCCACCTGCCGGCGGCACAGCGCGAGGACGTGCCGCACCACCTCCAACTCGCTCAACGAAGGCAGATCGCGCGGCCGATCGTAGCGCAGGCTCTCGGGAATCAGCTCCCGCGCCGGACGCGTCTCCGCGGGCTGCTCGGCCGGAAAGTAAATGTCCGGCACATCCGGCCGGGACTTCTCGAAGATCAGTTCCATGGGTTCTCGCTTCGTATGCGCTGCACGCCCGCCTACTTCACCACCACCGCCGTCCCGTTCGCGCTCAACAGCAACATCATTCCGGGGCTGTCGCCGCGGATGCTCTCGTAATCCAGATCGATCCCCACCACCGCGTTCGCGCCCAGCGCCGCCGCGCGGCGCTTTAAGGTCTCCATCGCGATCTCGCGCGCCGTGTTCAGTTCCGCCGCGAAGCGTTCCGCGTCCCCGGCATGCACGTCTCGCACTCCGACGAAATGGTCCTGCATCAAATTCGCGCCCAGCACCGCCTCGCCCGAAACCACGCCCAGGATGCGCACGATCTTCTTGCCTTCGATCCGGTCGGACGTCGTCGCCGCGATCGCCGGTTCCGTCCGCGGGGTCCGCTTCGCCTTGGCCATCTCGGGCTCCTTACGCTTTCGCAACGGCGTCCACGTACGCGTCGATCTCCGCCCGTGTGCGCTTCTCGGTCACGCAGACGAGCAACTGATGCTTGCGCGCCGGGTCGAACCGCCCCAGATCCAGTCCGCCCAGGATCTTCTTCTGCAGCAGCGCGTTCAGCACCTCGGCCGCCGGAGCGCGCGTCTCGACGACGAACTCGTGGAAGGCCGCATACTCCGGTACGCGCTTCAAGGCTCCGCCGGTGAGTCCGCGCAGCTTGCGCCGCAGCAGATCCGCCTGTGCGATGCACAGTTCGCCCGCGCGCCGCAGCCCCGCGTGGCCCAGGCAGCTCACGTAGAAATGCGCCATCATCGCGCAGAGCGCCTCATTCGTGCAGATGTTGCTCGTCGCCTTCTCCCGGCGGATGTGCTGTTCGCGCGCCTGGAGCGTCAAGGTGAACGCGCGTTGACCCTTTACGTCCACCGTCTGGCCCACCAGCCGCCCCGGCATGCGCCGCACCAGCGCGGAGGTGCTCGCCACATAGCCGAGGTACGGTCCGCCGAACTGAAGCGGAACGCCCAAGCTCTGCGCTTCGCCGCAGACGATGTCCGCGCCCAGCTTGCCCGGAGGCTTCAGGAGTCCGTATGCGAACGGCGCGCCCACGGCCACGAGCAGGCTTCCCTGCCCGTGCAGCGCAGCGGCCAGTCCGGAAATATCGTCGATCGAACCGTAGAAGTTCGGGTAGCCCACCGCCACGCACGGCAGCGCTTCGCCGGCCGCTTGCGCTTTCGCCTGCAAGCCGGCCAGATCGGTCTGGTAGCCCGCGGGCGGCACGATCTCGATCGGCAGACCCATCGCGCCGAATACGGTCTTCAGCGTATCCAGGTAGTACGGATGGAGCGCCCCGTCCACCAGGACCGCTCCGGTCCGCCCGCTTTGGCGCACCGCCATCTGCACGCCTTCCACCAGCGCCGTCCCGCCGTCGTACAGGCTTGCGTTGGCAACTTCGCAGCCGCACAGCGACGCGATCATCGTCTGGTACTCGTAAATGAGCTGCAGCACACCCTGGCTGATCTCGGGCTGGTACGGGGTATAGGCGGTGTACAGTTCGCCGCGCGAAATCAATTCCATCACGGCCGGCGGGATGAAGTGGTCGTACGCGCCGCCGCCCAGGAAGCAGGCCAGTTCGTTCGTCGCACGGTTCTTCGCGGCCAGGCGCTGCATCTCGGCGAGTAGCTCCATTTCGCCAAGACCCTGCGGCACGTCCAGGGGCGGGCATTTCACTTCGGCCGGCAGGTGTTTAAACAGATCGTCCAGCGATTTCGCGCCTACTTCGGCGAGCATCGCGGCGCGTTCGGCTTCGGAATGGGGCAGGTAACTCATGGCCGTCGCGGCTCCTGAACCGTATTCGTATGGGGGTGCTGCGGGTCCTGTTTAAGCAACCAGCGGCAGCAAGCTGCCGCTGGGATCGATTCGAATGGCGGTCCTGCGAACGAGGCTTACGCCTGACCTAAGTGTTGCTGGTAACCCTTTGCATCCAACAGCTTGGCGACTTCGCCCGCGTCGGCCAATTCGACCTGGATCATCCAGCCTTCGCCGTACGGATCCTTGTTGATCGTCTCCGGCGCGCCGTCCAGCACCCCGTTCACCGCCGCCACTTTGCCGGTCACCGGAGAAAAAAGATCGCTCGCCGCCTTCACCGATTCCACCGTCCCGAAGGGCTTCATGAACGCTACCGAGGCGCCGGCTTTGGGCAGTTCGACGAATACGATGTCGCCCAACTCCTTCTGAGCGTGGTCGGTAATGCCAATGGTGGCAACGTTGCCGTTCAGCTTCACCCACTCGTGTTCCTTGGAGTATTTAAGTTCGCCGGGTACGCGCGACATGGTCCGCTCCTGGGTTGAGAAGCTAGGTTGATTGACGCCGCGCATGTTACCCGAAGAGTGCAGGCGTTGCACGTGAGGAACGCGCCGCAGGCTGCTCTCTAACTGGTTAAGCTGGCAGGAGTTATTGCTTCTGTTCGTAGACGTCGAGCTTCTTGAGACCCTGTTCGGCCGAGCGCCGCACCGCCTCCTGGCTGCTCTTGATCAGCGCTTCGTAGATCTTGCGCGCTTCGGCGAACTGCTTAAGCCGGCTCAGGCATTCGGCTTCCTGGACCTGGCGCTGCTCGCGCGTCGATTCCACGCCCGATTCCTGCACCGAGCGCCGGAAGAGCTGCAGCGCTTCCGCGTACTCGCGCTGCTGGTACAGCACATTGCCCAGTTCGTACGCACAGAGCGCGTGAAGTTCCCCGTTGGGCTGAACTTCCATCGCCTTGCGCAGCAGCTTGTTGGCCAAGTCGAGCGCTTGCACGCGGCCTTCGCCGGTAAAGCTGGTGCGTGCGCGGTACAGCGCATTCCCCGCCTGACGCAGCAAATCGGCGTTGGGCTTCGGATCGGCGAAAATCTGCGTGGCGCACTCGAGCGTGCCCGGCAGATCGCGCTTCTTCTCGCGAATCTGCAAGATCTCCAGCCATGCTTCGCTGCGGTGCGCCGAATTCGGAGCCGCTTCGAGGTGGCGCTTGAACAAGTCTTCGGCTTCGCCGAACTTGCCGGCCCGCGTCATGTTCTTCGCCGCCAGCGTAACCCATTCCCAGCTCTCGACATGCTTCTCGGCCAGTTGCGCCTGGATCTTATCCACGCGTTCGCGGAAGGCGGTCGTGTCCTTACCCTGCCAGTTGCGTTTCTTGCCTAATTCGCTGTTCAGGCGGCTCGCATCTTCGCTGCGCAGGCGCTGTTGCAGCGCGCGTTCTTCGCCGGGCATCTCTTCGGGAAATTCCAGCGGTGTGGCGACCAGTTCCAGCGCTTCGCCGTAGGCGTCCGCGGCCTCCAACTGCTCGTCGTTCACGAACAGATAGTGTCCCAAGTCCATGCGGTGCGCCACGCGTTGCGGTTCGGCCATGCACTGGCGCTTAAGCATCGCCAGAATCAGGTCGCGCAGTTCGAAGCCCTCGAACTCCGCCACTTCGTGGGCCTTGATCAATATGCGCTGCGTGAAGCTCTCGAAGTTGGTTTTACGCACCACCAACTCGTAATCCCCGATCGGAACATCGGTTAGCACCAGCGGCGTATTGCCGACGACGACCCCGTTCAGGAGCACTTCCGCTCCGTTGGGCGCGGCGTTCACGGTCAGGCCGCCGGTGGGCAGCTTGACCATCTCTTCGCGCAAGGTTTCGTCCCCGCCGCCTACCGCTACCTGCCGGATCAGCGGCGAAAAGCCTTCGCGTTCCAGGCGTAGCGCATACGTGCCTTCGGAGAGGCCGCTGATCGTAATCGGTGTCGCGCCGACCAGCCGGCCGTTCACGAAGACCGTTGCGCCCGCAGGACTGCTTTCGACGGTCAGCTCGCCCTGCGACGATCCGAAGATGCGCCACGGCCACGGTTTAAAGGCGAAGATCGCAACCAGCGGAATCAGCAGCGTCAGGCCGATCGGGAAGAGCACCCGAGGCAGGTTGCGGCGCGGAGCCGCGGACGCGCTCGACGGCGCCGCCGTCGCAGAAGCTTTGCGCCCGCCGTTCCAGGCCGGATCGGCGATGGCCACGCCGTCGCCAAAGCGCTTACCGCATTTGGGGCACGGACTTTCGCGATGCCCGTTGCGCACGTTCCAGGCGACTTGCTGTTTCAGGCAGGAGCGGCAATACAGGATGCCGCAGCTCGCGCAGCCGCGGCCGTGGACGGCATCGGCGTCGGGCGCCAGCGCGTCGGCGGCCGGGTCCAGCGCCAGCTTCGTGCCGGCGATGGAACCGCCGCAGCGCGAACAAGTTGTCGCGGCGGCTGGTGATGCGGTCGGCTCGGGAGCGGACATGGATGCGTGCTCGCTGGTTGTGCGGGTTGCCCCGCCGCTTACTCCGTACGCGCCATCTTGACTAAAATGAGGCCTGTCTTGGCTTTCTCGCGGATCGAAACGCTTTCGCTCTGGGTCAGCTTCTCGTACAGCGCCTTGGCTTCGGCGAATCGCTCGGACTGCCGCAGCGCCTCGGCCAGACGGACCTCGCGGTTCTCGCGTTCGCCCGCATCCGGCGCGTTGGCGGCCGCCTCCTTATAGTAGGCGATCGCTTCGACCGGATGCTTCTGCGTGGTCAGGACGTTGCCTAAAAGCAGCGCTGCCTCGCCTCGCTGCAAGCCCGCTTGGGCCGCATCGTAAGCTTTGCGGTAGGCTTTTTCGGCCCATTCGAGCAATTCGGCCTGGTCGTTGAAGCGCACGCGGTTCTGGAAGCGCTGCAAGAGTTTACCCGTATTGATTAACTGCTCGGGGCGGGTCTTGGCAAGTTCGAGGATCTTGGCGAACGGTTCTTCTGCGGTGGAAAGATTGCGTTGTTGCAGGCGCACGTCCAGCAGCGCCATATAGGCTTCGACCGCGTGCGGACCGTCGGGAACTTTCGCAAGGTGTTGGAGGTAAAGCTGTTCGGCGTCGGCATGCTGGCCGTTTTCAAGCAGGTTGTTCGCCGCCAGTTCGACCCAGTTCCACGAGACGATGTTGCGGCGGCTGTAGATCTCCTCGGCCTTCTGGAGTTTATCGCGGAATTCGGCGGTCTGCGGGCCGGTCCAGCGCTTGTGCTTGTCGAGTTCCTTCTGCAATCGGGCGCGGTCTTCGTAGCGCAGCCGCACTTGCAGCCCGCGCTCTTCCTGATCGATGTCCGGAGGCAACTCGAGGGGTTTCTCGGCCATTTCCTGCCCGCGCATGAAAGCATCGACGGCCTCGTCCATGCGCAGGTTGACGAAATGATAATGCCCCAGGTCGATGTAGTGCGCCACCCGCTGCGGCTCGGCCCGGATCATGTTCTCGAGCATGCCCAAAATCTTGTCGCGCAACTCAAAGCCATGGTAGCGCTGGGTTTGTCCGGCGTGAATTTCCAGGCGTGTGGCAAAGGGTTCGAAGTTCGTCTTGCGGATCAGGAGTTCGTATTGCCCCACCGGGACCGCATCGAGCGCAAGCGGCGCATGCCCGACGAGCTCGCCGTTGAGCAGGACTTCGGCGCCGCGCGGCTGGATGTCCACTTCCAGCTTACCTTTAGCCAGCGGCAACAGCTCGAAGCGCGCAGTCTGCGCCTTCCCGGTGCATTCCAGGAGCCCCACCAGCGGTTCGCGTCCGGCCATTTCCAGGCGCAGCCCGTAGCGTCCGGGCGCCAAGCGGTCCAACGCGAGGGGCGTGGCGCCCACCAGCCGCCCGCTGACGAACACGCTTGCGCCGGCCGGGTCGCTCTCGATGCGCACCGCTCGGGACGGTTCGCTCCCGTCCGATTCGTTCGTGGAATCGCCAGCCTCGCCGGCACTTGAAGGATCGCCGGGCGAACTGGAATCGTGCAGCGCGCCCCACAGCAACCCGACCAACGCCACCCCACCCAGGATCAGGAAGATCCGGGTCAGGCGCGCCGGCGGCTGCGCGGGCGGGGGAGCGGTCGGTTCGGTCATCGTTCCTTATTGATCGTAGATCGTCTTCAGCGGCGCAAGTTCCTGGTCCGGATCTTCCATCTCGGTTCCGCCTTGGCCGGAGATGCGGATGCGGCTGAGCATCACCGCGTTGTCGTAGGTCCAGATCGCAATGTGCTTGCCGGTGAGCGGGTTGGGATCTTCGTACTCCAACGCGCCTTGGGGCATGTTATTGAAGTACTTGTCGACTCGGTAGCTGAGTTTATCGCCGCGCTTCTCGACGCGGATGTAAAACCAGTGCCGATGAATCTTCATGCTCGTCGGGATGGTCACGTTCTCGCGCTTCACTTCGACTCCGTTGCGCAGAATCATCGTGGCCTGGTTTTCCTGGCCGCCGAACATGAACGTGTAGCCTTTGGTTAAGTCCTGGCCGTCGCTGCAGATGGTGAGGTTGATGTCGCGCGCGTACGTATACGGACGGCCGCGCTCGCCTTCCATCTTGCAGCCGACGAAGAACTCTGCCGTCACGTCGCCGTCGTATAGTTTCTTGCTCCACAGCACCGCCGGCTTGCCTTTGGCGCGGTCGTTCTTGAGCGAGAAGAAGGACCAGCGCGGGTCGCACTGCCAGCGGTTGGCGACTTCGGCGATCGCGTAACCGGCCGTGCGCCAGGAGGTTGGAGCGTTGCTGAAGAACTCGTCGTGGAAGCGTTCGCTGATGATCTTGGACGCCTCGATTTTGGCCAGCAAGCCCTTGGTGTAGTACGCGACCTTGGAACCTTCCAGCGGCTGCGGATCGCGCCAAGTTAAGTACGGCTTGCCGTTGATCTTACCGATCAGGAACGAGCCGGCGTGGCGCAGCGAGAGCGTCGAAAGCTCACGCACCTCGCCATCGGCCAGGATGCGTTCGGAGACCGTCTCGCCTTGTCGGACCAGCGAAAGGACCGTTCCTTTCTTGCCTTCGGCGGTGGTCATGCCCGCGCGGTAGCGGAAGACGTAGCCATTGTTGCGCCCCGAACCGTCCTTGCCGACGGAGAGCGCCGCTTCGTGCTCCTCTTCAAGGATCTCGCGCGGCTCGATCACCAGTTCCACATCGCCGGGGAACTGGTTGGAATGCCAGTATAGGTTGACCGGGCGGCCGTCGACGATCAGCGGGCGCGCCGGGCGCATCCATTCTTCCTGCGAACTGGTCCACGCCTGCATCGTGTACTCGTCTTCGAAAATCGCGTTGGTGGTGACAAGGTTCTGCGCCGGTTCGAGGAAGGTGAGGCGGAAGCCGCGGAAGCGCACCGGTTGCGTGCCCGAGCCGTCGCCGGGCGCGGCCCACAAGCCCGCTCGGCCACGCAGAACGTCTTGCGTCTCAAAGCCTTCTACGGTTGTCCCGTCGGCGGCAGTGACGCGGATGTGATCGTCTTTAATGGTGGCGTTGAGAGGGATAAAACTGTCGCGCGCCGCGGCTTCTTTGAGCTTGGCGCGGTCGAGCGGCTGGACTTGCCCGTTGGCGACGCGGATCAGTTCGAGCTGCCGGCCGTCGGTCCGGGCAATGAAGTGGTTGGATTCGTCGCGGTACAGGAAGACCAGCCCCGCTTGCCCAAGTCCGGGTTGCACCGAGGCTTGCAGATTGTACTGCGACCAGGAGCGGTTCCCGATCAGGCTCTTGGTCGACCACGAGCCCGGATCGACCACCAGATCGCCGGGTCGGCCGTCCTGCGCCGTCTCGACGTGCCAGCTTCCGGTGCCCACCAGCCAGCCGCGCGAGAGCGCGCCCGAGTGGCGGAAGTCGTCTTCGAAGCTGCTTACGGTGCTTACCTTTATGTCGTCGAAGGCGGCATGTTGGTTCATCAGGTCCCACAAGCTGTTGATCGCGAACGGCGCGGCTTTGGGATCGGCGGCGACCTGCTCGGGCAAGCGCACGTCGCACCAAAGCCCCACGCCGCCGGCGGCGAGGAACGGATCGCTCGCTTCGATCAGCGTATGTCCGTCGATATTCACCTGGACGCGCGCGTGAGTGACCAGCAAGTCGGCTTTGTACCACTGGTTAGGCAAATAACCGCCGGCCGCTTGGGCGACGACTTCTTCCTGCCCGTTGCGCACGCGGACCAGTTCGCGCTGCCCCGGGCCGGACGGCGTTCCGTCGGCATGCACCGGGCGCGCGGTCCAGCGGAAGAGCCCGTAGTTCAGTTCGTCCTGATATGCGATGACGAGCCCGATGCGCGCGTTTTCCGGGCCGCGGATCGCGCTCTGGAAGCGGTAGTTGCTCCACCAGTCGTGCCCGCTGACGTACATCGCGCCCTGACCGGCGCCCATGCAGGCGAACGCGTTGGCGCTTAAGAGCGGGTGGCGCAAGGACTTGATGTAGAAGTCGCCGCGTCCTTCGCCGCAGCGGACCTTGGCCCAGACCGAGGACGTGTTGTCCTCGCGCATGAAGTCGTCGGTGAAATGGATCTCGTCGCGCGCCTTGGCGTCGATGGTGAGCACTGCGCCTTCGTCTTGATTGCGCAGCCCGACAGTGCCGCCGAGGAGGCGGTCGTCGAAGGCCGACGCGAGCAGGTGGTTCGCGACGAAAAGCCCGCACAGCGAGCCGTGCCGCGCGACACGGATCGCGCCTGGAACTCCCGCCGGGAGCGTGGCTTGGACGAGCGACTGCTCGACGCCGCCTTCGCGCAAACCGAGCGACAACTGCATGCCTGCACGATCCAGGAAGTGGTAGTTCTCGTTGTCCTTACGGTCGAAGTAGAGGCGCCACTTGGAGGAATCGCCGCCGACGGTGAAATCGGCCCAGAAGTAGTGTGTGCCGCCGTCTTTACCGGCTTCGGCGCCGACGACGACCATCGGGCCGGGATCGGCCTGGAGCGGGGTCGGTTCGAGCTGCAAGTTTACGCTGGCCGGCGTAATCTTTTCCTGTCCCGTGACTTGCCCGCGCCACGCGCCGCTGAAAGCGATCCCGCTTACCGCCGCGGCCACGGCTAAAAGTCCCGCCGCTCCGCCCCGTGCCGCTCGTGTCATACGCACCTCATGCGTGATTGCCGAACTCATGTTGAAGAAAGCACTTACACCGCCGTGAAAAGCTCGGTACTTCTAGAACAATGAACCGCTGCCAGAGTCAAAGGAACTCCTAACTAATTTTACGCTTAGAGCCCCCGGTTGTGTTAAAGCGAATGCTCCAAAGGGCGAGAAATCGAACTTTGTGGCGCTCATGTGCAGCGCCGTACGATCTCCACCTTTAGAAGACTCCTGAGCGTGTAGAGATTCCAACCATTTCGCCCTCCTAAGTTTAGTCGGAGCAAACGATTGGCCTGATGCCTTCAAATCCGAGGCGAAGCCGGAAGCTTTCGGGCGTGCTGCACACGTTCAGCCCTTCGTGCCGCATTCCGGACTAAGCGGATTCTCGTGGGTGCGTCCTTACATCTAGAAGGGTACGATGGAGTTGGCGTGGGGTTGCTTTGGGGAATCGCATGATGCGCGGGTTGAGCTTCGGAATCGCGGCGCTGCTGGCGGGCGTATGCGGCATTGCGTATGCCGATACGGTCACGCTTACGGACGGATCGGTGCGCGAAGGTACGGTGGTGAAAGAAGATGCGGAGCACGTGACGCTGGAAGTGCGCGTCGGCGGGATGCGCGGGCGCGTCACGATTCCGCGGCACGAAGTCGCGGCGATTCGGAAGTCGGCTCCGGCGGAAGACTTAGTCGAAGCGCAAGCGGCGAAGCTGCGCGCGGCGGCGGAAGCGTTGACCGGCGCGGGCGCGGGCGATGCGTGGGTGGCGTTGGGCGATTTTTACGCCGAACGGACGGGCTATTCGGTGCAAGCGCGCGCGGCGTACGAACGCGCGATCGAAGCTCATACGGATCACGCAACCGCTCGCAAGGCGTTGGGTTACACGAAGACCGCAGCGGGCTGGGAAGCCTTGGACAGCGAGCGCCGCGCGCGCGGGCTGGTGCCGCTGGGCGAGGCGTGGGTGAAGCCGGCGGAACGCGCCTGGATCATCGACCGGCGGCACGAAGAAGAGACGGAGGAATTAC
>BTVV01000071.1:0-30596 GCA_045863855.1 Planctomycetota bacterium
CACGCGGCAGCGGACCGCGCGGTCCGTCCGTGCGCGGTACGTTCAAGCCGTTTGTCGTGGTTACCGTCACGGCACATCACCGCCGCCCCGCGCGCGACTATACGCACGGCGTGAAAGCCGTACTGGCCAGCTTCCGGCGCCAGGAATCCAGCGTCGTCGCGACGCTCAAGACCACCGCCTACATCGAACAGATCTTCGCGCGGCGCGAAGCCGACGCCGCGGGCGCCGACGAGGCGCTGTTGCTCAACAACGCGGGGCTGCTCTGCGAAGGCAGCGCCTCCAACATCACGCTCGTCCGCGGCGGAGGGCTGGTCGTGCCCGATTCGCAACTCGTCGGCGCGCTGCCGGGAACCATGCAGGTGCTCGCGCTGAAACTCGCGCGCGAAGCCGGCATTCCGGTCACCGAAGCCGCGCTGGGTCCGTGGGATCTGAAGCTCTGCGACGAGGCGTTCCTGACCGGATCGCTGCGCGAGATCACGCCGCTGGTCGGCGTGGGCCGCGAGCCCATCGGGACGGGCCGGCCGGGACCGCTTACGAAGCGGCTGATCCGCGCCTTCCGCGCGCACGTGCTTCGAACGTGTCCGGGCTATCGCTTCAGGCGTTAGGGTCGTCGGCGGGCGAGGGGAGCCGTTCCATAAAGCGCACGACGATGCCGCGTCCGCGCGCCAGCAGCGAGACGCGCACGCGCCGCCGCCGGCCCCAACTGCTGATCGTCGCTTCGCGCTTGCGGTCGTCGTCGGT
The DNA here is from genome assembly GCA_045863855.1 of Planctomycetota bacterium. Lineage (GTDB taxonomy): Bacteria > Planctomycetota > SZUA-567 > H5-PLA8 > H5-PLA8 > H5-PLA8. The sequence goes on from BTVV01000071.1 coordinate 742, forward strand.
GAAGCGCAGCCGCCGCCTCAGGAAGGACGTGCAGCTTGCCGTCAGCGCCGCCGGCAGGTAGCCGATCGGCTCGTCCTCGTGCTTCTTGTCCTTTTCCGGAAGCTTGGCGTGTGGCTTCGGTTCCTTGATCAGCTTCAGCGCGTTCATCTCGGTGTGCTCGGCTTTCGGAGCCGGATGCGACGCCGCGAAGTGGCGCAGCGTCAGCAGCAGCCGCGGGCCCGTTCGCACCGCCCGCAGTTCCGCAGGATACGCCCGCAGCGGAAGCGCGAACGTCAGCGGGATCAGCGTGCGCGCGATATGTTCGCGGTCCTGATCGTTCAATTCGTCGGAGATCATCTCGTTCAGCCGCTTTGGATCGCGCTGCAGCGCATCCATCAGGCGCAGCCAGAGTCGGTCGAGTCCGTCGTTGCAGAAGCCCCAAGGACGCTCGAGGTCGCTGAGCTGGCGCGCGTTGGCATAAGCCGTCAGGTACCGCGCCAACAGGTCGTGGCCGAGGGACTGCGAGGGTTTGCTGCCACCCGAACTCATGGCTTCTGATTTAGTCCGCGCGCGATCCGGTCGCAAGGCTTTTTGCGCGATTGCGCGGCGAAATCACATGTGCCTGAATGAAAGTGCGGCGCGGCTTATCGAAGGCGGCGCAAGCGAATCAAGCCCGCCGCGCCGCTCGCATCCAACGCATCGACGGCGGCATCGGAAAACGAAGCCGCGGCCCGTGACGCGCCGTTCGGCGCTTGAGCCTTCGCCCATGGGGAAGGGTGTTCCTGCAGCAAGCTCGCCGCCCATACCGCGCTCAGCAGCGGCGCGGCGGCAAAGAGTTCTCCCGCAAAAAGCTTGGGAACGATGCACGCCGCTTGCGCACCGGCGGACGGCCACGCGTCGCGCTCGGCACGATCGTGAACGGAAGGCGCTGCGGCGAATAACAGATCCGGTTTTCCGTGCGCCAGCGCCGCAATCCCGCCCGGTCCGGCCAGTTGAACGTCGGCCAATTCCGCATACGCCTTCCGGCCGCGGGCCGCCGCCGCGGCTTCGGTCTCCAGCAGCAGCGCCGCTCCGCCTTCGCCCGGCACGATCCCCTCGGCCGCCCCGCTCCATAAGGCGGGCTGTCCCGACGCGCTCAGCTTCTTCGTGGCGAACAGATGCGCGTGCAGCGCCCGCGTCAAGCTTTCGCTCGCGCAGACCAGCACCGCCTGCGCGCTTCCGGTCTGCAACTGGTCCGCCGCGAAGCGCAACGCTTCCACGCCCGCAAGCGACTCGCCGCTGAAGGTCGCCGCCGATCCTTTCAGTCCGAATTCGATGCACAGCAGCGAGGACGGGCTGTTCGCGTAGCCGTGCGTGAACGGAAGCGGCGCGGCAAACTTGGGATTGGTGGCCTTGACCTTCTTCCAGAAGATCTCCATCGCCTCCAGGCAGCCGAACTGCGTCCCGTACGCGCAACCGATCTCCAGCCCCGCCGGACGCTTCTCGCGATCCAGCAGCCCCGCGTCTTCCAGCGCCAGTTTGCCCGCCGCCAGCGCGAAGGCGCTCGTGCGGTCCACGAAACTTTTGACGTTGGGGAGGTACGTCTCGATTTTGAATTCCGGCGCCTCGAAGCCGAAGGCCGGCGCGCCTTCGGGCGTCTCGAATGCCGTGATCTCCGGCGCGGTTTCGGGCGGATCGGCCAGGCGCCCGGCCAGCGCATCATGCAGCGTGGGCGCCGCCACGAATCCGATGCCGGTGACGAGGATGCGAGGCGTATGCACGGCGGACTCCTCAAATCGGCCTGCGCTATTCCAGAACCTTTTAATTCTTGGCCAACATTCCTGAACCGGTTTGCCGGCGGCGGCTTGTCCGCCGCTGGACGCTTACCCGGTGGCGGTCCAGCGGCTGCAAGCGGCCGCTGGCACACCGGCTTTCGCGCCGCCGGCACGGCCGAAATTACAACTGGTGCCGGTGATAGATATGCGCGAAGACTTCGTCGCGCGCAGCGTGGTCCGTCACGAAGATCCCGCGAATCGCACTCGTCACCATCACGCTGCCGGGCTTCTGGACGCCGCGCATCGTCATGCACGTATGCGTCGCCTCGATCAGCACCGCGACGCCCCGCGCATCGAGCTTTTCCATCAGCAGATCCGCGATCTGGCTGGTCAGGCGTTCCTGCACCTGCAGCCGCCGCGCGAACTCTTCGACCACCCGAGCGAGCTTGCTCAGCCCCACGATATGCCCGTTCGGCAGGTAACCCACGTGCGCTTTGCCCATGAACGGCATCATGTGGTGTTCGCACAGGCTGTAGAAGGGAATGTCCTTCAGCACCACCAACTCGGTATGCGATTCGTCGAAGACCACGTCGAGATGCCGCGCGGGATTCACCGTCATGCCGCTCAGCAGCTCGCCGTACATCTTCGCCACGCGCCGCGGCGTATCGCGCAGCCCGTCGCGTCCCGGATCTTCGCCCACCGACTTCAAAATGGTGCGTACGGCGTCCTCGATGTTGGAATCTTTCACGCGTCGGGTTCCTCGCGATTCGTTCGGTGCAGTCAAGGCGGGCAGGACGCGCAAGCGCCCGAACGCCGCGTCAGGCTTCGATGTCCCAGTCCAGCGGTCCGCCGGAGCCGCGCCGGATGCGCCGGTACAGATGGTTTCGCTCGACCGGCACGCCGCCGGTCTCTTCGATCAGGTGATGCAACTCGTCCACGCCCAAGGCCTGCGGCGTGCTCGCGCCGGCCATATGGTAAATCTTCTCCTGCAAGACCGTCCCGTCCATGTCGCTCGCCCCGTACCCCAGCGCCAACTGCGCCGTCGCGAGACCCAGCATGATCCAGTAGCTCTTCACGTGCGGAAAATTGTCCAGCATCAGGCGCGAGACCGCGTACATGCGCAGTTCCTGCATCCCCGTGGGACCGTGCTCCACCTTCAGGCTGTTGTGTTCGGGATGGTAGCTCAGCGGGATAAATGCGAGGAACCCGCCGGTCTCGTCCTGCAGAGCGCGCAGTTGCAGCAAGTGGTCAATGCGCTGTTCGAGCGTCTCGTAGTGCCCGTGCAGCAGCGTGGCGTTGGACGGCAGTCCCAGGCGGTGCGCAGTGCGGTGCAGGTCCAGCCATTCCGCCGAGGTTTCTTTGCCTTTGCAGATCACGTCCCGCAGCTTGTCGTCGAGGATCTCCGCGCCGCCGCCGGGAAGCGAGTCGAGCCCCGCTTCCTTAAGCGCCTGCAACGTCTCGCCCACGCTCAGCTTCTTCAGACCCGCGATGTGGTACACCTCGATGGCCGTGAAGCACTTCAGCCCCAGCTTCGGATACCGCGCGCGAATCCCGCGCAACATCTCGGTGTAGTATTCGAACGGGAAATCCGGATGCAAGCCGCCCACGACATGCGCCTCGGTGCCCCCGCGCGCGTAAATCTTCCCCGCTTCTTCGAAGACCTGCTCGAGGTTCATTTCGTAGCCGCCGTCGCGGCGGTCTTTCCCTTTGCGCCGGTAAAAGCTGCAGAAGGCGCAAGAGAGCGTGCAGTAATTCGAGTAATTGATGTGCCCGTTGTTGACGTAATAGACCGCGCGCCCATGCTTGCGCCGCGCGAACCACTGCGCCAAGCGGCCCAGCCCGAGCAGATCGCGCGCGCCGAAGAGCGCCAAACCGTCCTCGCGCGTCAGGCGCCGGCCTTCGGCCAGCTTATCGCGAAACGGCGCCAACTCGGCGCTCACCGCCGGTGGCTGCGCCGGTTCCGCCACGTCCGCCGCCGTGCGCGCCCAAGGCGCCTGGAGGGCCACCGTGCTCATGCCGCCACGACTCCGATCGATCCGGAACCCGTCCCGGAAACGGGCCGCAGCTTAACACGAGTCGAGTCCGCTTGCAGGGGAAGCTGGAGTGGCTTTCAGTTCGCGCCGAAGACCCGCGCGTTGGGGCGGGGCAGGCTCTCGCCTTGCTCCCAGCGCTTGCGCAGCACACGCAGCTTCTTGAGGCTCACGTGATGCCGCGTCGCTTCCTGCCCGTCGATATGCAGCACCGGAATCTCGTAGCGGTAGCGCTGCCACAACTCCGGGTCTTTCGTGATGTCCACGATTTCCAGCTTGACCGCGCACTCCGACTGGAACTCCGCCAACGCCCGTTTAGCTTCGTCGCAAAGCGGGCAATCCGGCTTCGAATAAAGCGTCAAGGTCCAGGTCATGGCCTCATATCCTTCGACGGGCTTGCGTACAAGACGGCTTGAATTGCTGCGCCTTCGTACTTAATCGAAACGGTCAAGTGCGATCCTGTTCAGCCGCAGGCGATGAGATATAGTCCACAATTCGAGATCATCTAATTCGCTAATCTACTTCGTAGGAAACCCAAGGTAAAGACGAATCATGCCGGAACTCCCCGAAGTCGAAACCGTGGTACGCGCGCTGCGCCCGCTCTTGACCGGCCGGTCCGTAAACGCCGTACGGGTGCTAAACGCTTCCACCGTCGCCGGTTCACTTGTGCCTTTGGCGCGCTTGGCGGGCTTGTCTATACAAGCGGTGGAACGGCAGGGAAAATACATCTGGATTCACGGTTCCGGTGAGCGCAGCCTCGTCGTCCATTTGCGCATGACCGGCTGGCTGGGCGTCCTCTCGCGCGCCGAATTCGACCGCCGCGCCGATCCGTACGTCCGCTTGACGCTGGATCTCGATGTCAAACCCGGCGCCGAACCCGACCTCCTGGTCTTTCGCGACATCCGCAAATTCGGGCGTGTCTGGGGCGGCCCGACGCAGGCGCTCGCGGCGCTCAAGTCCCTCGCCAAGCTCGGCCCCGATCCGCTGGTCATCGAAGCCGAGGCGTTTCTGAAACGCCTCCGCGCGCGACGCGGGCGGCTCAAGACCCTCCTGCTCGATCAGACTTTTCTGGCCGGGGTGGGCAACATTTACGCGGATGAGGCGCTCTTCCGCGCGGGGATTCATCCGCTTGCCGAAGCGGCGCGCCTGAGCGCCCCGCGCGCCGAGCGCCTGCGCGCCGCGATCGGCGAGATCCTGCGGCGTTCCATCGAAGCCGGCGGATCGACGATCAGCGACTACTACCATCCCGACGGGCAGCCCGGCTGGTTCGAACGCGAACTGCGCGTGTACGGCCGCGGCGGGGAAGCGTGCCTGGATTGCGGAGCGAAGATTAAGCGGATCGTGCTGGGGCAGCGCAGCACCTGCTTTTGCCCGAAATGCCAGCGGAAGTGAATCACGCCTCCGCCGTCGGCGTGCTCTCCAGCCACACCAGCGGCCCGGATGCGTCGGCGCGCACCGGCGCTTCGGACAAATCGGCCGGCAGCAGCACCGTTTGCCCGGCTGCGAAAGCCCGCCCGCTTAAGCTTCCGCGCCCTTGCAGTGCCATGACGATCTTCGGCGCGCCGTGCGTCGCGATCGTGCCGCCCGCGCCCGCCCCGGCGCTGAGCCGTACGAGATCGAAGTAGCGCCCCCGCAGCAGCCGCTCCCGCTTTAGCGCCCCTTGCGCTTCGGGCCGAGCGGACACGGTCGGTGCGCTCATATCGCCTTCGAAATACGCGCCGAAATCGCCGCCGAAGGCGATCGTCTCCAGCGATTCGCGCACATGCAGCGCGCGCGGTTGGCCGTCCAGCCCCGCCCGGTTGTAGTCGTACACCCGAAAGGTGATGTCGCTGTTCTGCTGAATCTCGGCCACCACCACGCCCGCGCAGATCGCGTGGATCATCCCCGGCGGGATCGCCAGCACTTCGCCCACGCGCGGCTCGAAATAATGGAGCACCTCCTCGAGCCGCTGCGCGTTCAGCGCTTCCTCGAAACGCGCGCGCGTCACGCCGGGTTTGAGTCCGCGCTGGATGCGCGCGCCGGGTTCCACGTGCACGATCGCCCAGCATTCGGTCTTGCCGCGGTCGGGAATCCCGAACCTCCGCGCGCCGTCGTCGTCGGGATGCACCTGCACGCTCAGGTCGTCGCCGGCGTCGACGAACTTCACCAGCAGCGGAAAGCGCGCCGGCTTGCGTGCGGCCAGCTTCGATCCGAGCAGCTCGGCGCCGCGTTCTTCCATCAGCCGCCGCAGCGTCCAGCCGTCGAACGCGCCGCCCAAGACCGTGCTTTGCGCGTCGGCGCGGTCGGTCAGTTCCCAGCTCTCGCCGATCTGCCCGCCCGGCGGGCAGGCTTTCCCGTACAGCGTGCCCAGCCTGTTCCCGCCCCAGACTTTCTCGAACAGGACCGGTTGCAGGAAGAGCGGTTCGCGAATGGTGTTCATGGGCGCCTCTCGTCGGAGACCTTCGTCCACGCCCGCGATCTTACTTCGCGCCCGCGGCGCGGTCCAAAAAAGAAGCCCCTCCGCGCGCTGCGAAGGGGCTTCTGGAACCTTGGTCCGGGCGCTGGGCCCGTTTGGACTTGCCTTAGGCCGAGTACTTCGTCTCGAACTCCGTCGCGCCGGGCTTGACCTTCACCTTCTTGTCCGGATTGGCCCCGATGTGGCGCAGAATCCAGTGCACCGCTTCGGCTTCGTCCGGCTTCCCGATCCCGGCGGCGACTTCTTCGCTGGTGAACGCCTTGCCCTTGTTCGCGCGCAGATGCGCCATGACTTTGTGCTGCATGTCCAGCACCGCCGCGGCCGCCTTCTTGCCCGCTTCCACGCCCGGCTGGTGGTACGCGTTGATGTTCACCAGCACGCCGTAGAAGCCCACCGTCCGCTCGAAGAGCGCGATCAGCTTGCCCACCGTCTCGGCGCTCACGTCGTTGACCGTGATCGTCATCGATTCGCGGCCCTTTTCGTACAGCGCGCGGCGCGTGCCCTGCAGGAACCCGTTGAGGTAGTCGCCGCTCGATACGTCGTTCTCGACCTGCATCGAACGCGAGGCGCGGTCCTTCAGCACCTGGATGAACGTGACGAAGAAATTCGGCACCCCGTCGCGGAGCTGCTGGACGTACGCATGCTGGTCGGTGCTGCCCTTGTTGCCGTACACCGCGATGCCCTGGTTCACGACCTTCCCGTCCAGATCGTGCTCCTTGCCCAGCGATTCCATCAGGAGCTGCTGGAGGTACTTGCTGAACAGCTCCAGCCGGTCCTTATAGGGCAGCAGAACCAGGTCCTTCGCGCCTTTGCCGCCGGTGGCGTGGTACCACATCAGCGCCATCACGGCCGCGGGATTCTTCTTCGAGTCGTGGACGATCGTATACGCGTCCATCGCCTTTGCGCCCTTCAGCATCGCATCGATGTTCAGGCCCTGCAGCGCCGCCGGCAGCAGCCCCACCGCCGAGAGTTCCGACGTCCGCCCGCCGACCCAGTCCCACATCGGGAAGCGGTCGAGCCAGCCGTTGGTCTTGGCGTAGTTGTCCAGTTCGCTCCCGTCGCCCGTCACCGCGACGACGTGCTTCTCGAACTTCAGCTTCGCCGCTTCGTACGCGGCCTTCGCTTCCAGCATCCCGTTGCGCGTCTCTTTCGTCCCGCCCGACTTCGAGATCACCACCGTGATCGTCTCTTTCAAGCCCGATCCGATGCGCGCCAGCACCGCGTCCATGCCGTCCGGATCGGTGTTGTCGAAGAAGAACGGGTTGAGCTTGTCCTTCGCGCCGCCCAGCGCCTTCGCCACGAACTGCGGGCCCAGCGCCGAACCGCCGATGCCGACGACCAGCACGTTCTTGAAGCGCCCGGCCTTCTGCGGCTTGATCTTCCCGGCGTGCACGGCCTTCGAGAACTTCTTGATCTTGGCCAGTGTCCCGTCGATCTCCTTCTTCGTCGCGGCGTCGGGCGCCAGGCTGGAATCGCGCAGCCAGTAGTGGCCGACCATGCGCTTCTCGTCCGGGTTGGCGATCGCGCCCTTCACCAGATCGTCCATCGACTTGAACGCCTTCTCGAGCTTCGGCTGCATCTCGGCGAGGAACGAGTCGGAGAAGTTCATGCGGCTGTAATCGAGCGAGACGCCGATCTTGGGGCATTCCACCTGGCACTGTTTGTACTTTTCCCACAGCGAGCGCGCGGACATGGGGCTTCCTTTCGTGGCGGTGCGGCGCTCCGGCAAGCCCTTTTGCGTATCGGGCCGCCTGCGCCGCACGACGGGTTGAGGTTCAAGGAACATCCGGATACGCGCGCGATTCTAGCCGGGCAGGAAGGAGTGCAACTGCAAGTCTACACGTGCATTTCAACAATGATGGCGCAATGAAGAGATGCTAAAGTGCATGGGTGGTTGGCCCGTGTAGGCTTCCAGGTCCATGCATCGAAGCGTAACCCCTGGAAGGAGTTGCCGAATTCTTTGCAGCCCTTGAGGAGTAATGGACGTGTCTACCAGATACAACGTTTCAAGATGACTTAACTGAACGATATGGTCGATGTGGGAATCGGTGCAAGCCCAACCGCCCAGCACCAATTTCCTGTGCAGCTCGAATCCCAGTACGTTCTGCGTCTCCGATACGAACCAGTGCGGATTTTTTTCAAAGAACTGACCTGATCTGTGCGGCCTTCCCATGTCCTCATACCCGTGAACCTGCACGAAGATTCTCATCACTTCCGCTTCCGCTCGAAACTCCCACCAGGCCGCCGCATACCATGCACCCATGCCGCCCAGCAAAACCGAGGCGAGCAACAGGGTTCGTAAGCTGAAGCGGATGCGAGATATAAACCGGCGGAGCGTTGTCACGCGTATTTCCTCGGTGTCTACACCCAGGTTACGCCATGCATTGCCCAGACGAAGTAATTCGTGCGTAAAAGCTACTTCCGATAGTGCTCCAAGAGCTTCCGGATCGATCCTTCCTTGTCGTTCGCGTCGTACGCCACGCCCAGCTTCTCGAAATGCTTCGCCAGCCCTTCCCCGCGATCCATGCTATACAGAATATCGCGCGGTTCGATCCCCACGTCGCGCAGCTTATCCATCCACTGCTTGCCCTGAACCTTATGCGTGTTCGAGAACCCAAAGCGGTTGGCGCTCAGCCCGTAAATCTCGCCGTAGTTCAGGTCCGCGACGAACTTCTCGTACTGCGCCGCCGTCAACTCGGGCTTCGAGAGCGGCGGGCGCCAGCCGTCGTGGAAGCTCAGCTCGCAGATCCCGTGCAGGCCCTTTGCCGCCGCGGCTACCTCGACCGGCGCGGCCGCCGCGCTATGGAATTGGATCTCCAGCAGCCCGCTTTCGAGGTTCACGCGCACGCTCTGCCGCGCGGCGAAGTCCGTTCCGCGCAGCACCCGCGCCGTCACGCCCCACGCCGGCTTGGCCCCGCGGTCCGTCACGTCCAGCCAGTTCGGCGCGCCTTCGCCCGAATCCACGCAGACCGGCGCGACGTTATCTTCCGAGGCGTGCCAGACGCGGTAGCCGTTGCCGGGGCCGACTTCCAGCCCCGCGCGCCGCCAGAGCGGCCAGTGCGGCTGGTTTTCGCGTCCTTCCATCGCCGCCAGCCAGGACGGAATCTGCTCGTCGTTCTGGTTCAAGCGCGTCCGCTCGAGCCGGAAAGCGCCCGGCCGTGTCACCGTCAGCGCGTGGCCGTTCCCGCTCAGCTTCAAGGGCACGCGAACGCCCCAGTGCGCCACGCGCCCCGAACCGGCCGGAACCTGGCAGCTCACCGCGATCCGCACCGCCGGCGCGCCGTCCACCGTGACGGCCTGCATCCGGGCGCTCACTTGGGCCGGACCCGCCGCCCCTTTTGCGGCCAGCGCGCCTTCGCCGCCCTCGCCCAGCGCTTCCCACTTCGCTGCGTGTTCCGCGTACGCGCTCGCCAGCCGCGGGTCGTCGGCATGGGCGCCCGCCAGCGCCACGTACGCCTGGATCGGCGCCGCCAGCGGCTGCGCGCCGCCGACGTCCACGCCGTCGGCCAAGCCCGTTTTGGCGGTCCACTTCGCCGCGCCGGCCTCGAGCGCTCCGCCGTCCGCGCCCTTCGGCGCCGGAAGTCCGGCCGCCGGGAAGGCCGCTTCGTTCGGCTGCTGTGCGCCGCCCGGCGCGTACCAGTCTTTCGGGGCGCGCGCCGGCCACGCCGCCGGGAAGGCCTGCGCTTGCGGCCATTCGGTTCCGGAGGCCGCGCTCAATACGCCCAGCGCGTAGGGGTAGTCCCGCGTCTCGCCCGCTTTCAGGTTCGCCGTCCGAGGGCCCGCGTGTCCGGGCCACTGCGCCGGAGGCAGCGCGCTGAGCGAGGTGTCCCGCGCGTGGTTCAATTCGCTGAGCGTGCTTTCGAGCTTCGCCTTCAGGGAGGGGTCTTTGCTGAAGCGGTAGGCCATGGCGATGGCGTACAGGAACGCCGCGCTGTCCTTTTCCGCCGCGCCGCGCTTGCCCAGCTCCACCACGCGCTGCTTGAACGATTCGTCTCCCGCAAGGTCCGCGTATTCGCCCGCCGCGTTAAAGAGGCCGAACGAAGGCCCGTAGCCCAGGCCCTTGCCCGCCGCCGGCGGCACCAACCCGCTCGTGTCGAGCATCTTCCCGCAGGCATCGAGGTACTTTTTCTCGCCCGTCGTCTCGTGCTTCCACAAGAGCGCGTTCGCCCCGCTGCCTTGCCCGTCGCTCCCCCCGCTGTTGCACAACCGCGAGCCCGATCCGTTGGTGTATTGCCACGCCGCGTCGCTCACGATCTCCAGCCCGTCCGCGATCACGCCGTCGCCGGTGAGCAGATGCAGGATGCGCTGGCCCACGGGGTAACTCCCGCGCATCCCGATGTACGGGCAGCCGAAGGGCTGGACGTTGTGCCGGTGGCTGCTCCCTTTGGCCACCCACCAGCCTTGCGCGTTCTCCATCTGATACTCGGTGTGCACCATGTTCGTGTCGTAGTTGACCCGATTGAAGGCGTCGCCGGCTTCGAAATAGCGCCGTTCGCCGGTGCGGAGGTACTGGAGCATCAGGATGTGCCCGATCCGGCCGGCGCCGTCGTTCAGCGCCCAGCCCCAGCGCCCGTAGTCGTTGTCCCAGCGGTCGTGCCGGTGCACCTGACCGAAGCGCGACTGCCAGTTGCCGTATTCGAGCTTGCCGTGCCAGCGGTACAGGTCCTGGCAGAAGAGATGAAAATCCAGTTCGCGCCGCGTCCCCGCCTCCAGCGCCGCGAACGGGCCGCTCGACTGTTCCGGCGCGAACGGGCCCAGCGCTTCGCTCTTGGCGTACCAACCCGGCGCCGCCGCCAGCAGCGCCCGCCCGCTCAAAGCCTGCGCCGCCGCCGCGCGGTCGCCCCCGTCGAAGCTCATCGCAAAGCGGTGGCTCTTGGCGATGCCGTACGCCGCCACCTGAGCGAAGTTCTTGGCTTGCTCGGGTTTACGCGGATCGTAGCTCTCGCCCACCGCGTACTCCCGCGCGTAGCGCCGCAGGTCGAAGACGCCCGCCTCGCGCGGCCAGAACTCGATCCACGCCGCCCCGTCGCGCGCCGCGATCCCGCACGGCCGTTCGTACCAGCCGTCGCGGATCAGGCCCATGCCCGCCGCCGTCGGCGCCCAGCACAGCCGATCCTGCTTGGCCGGAGCCTTGAGGCCGGCGGCGCTCGATTCCAGATTGAGGCCCGGCTCCAGCGTCAGCGTCCCGCGTTCGCCCGCCTGCCCCGGCCAGACCAGCGCCCAGTTGGCGATGAAGTCGTTGTCCGGCTCGCCGGCAAAGACGATCTGGTGCTCGCCGTAGACGATCCCCGTCCCGCGGTAGAAGTGCAGGCGCAGCGAGAAGGGCAGTTGGCCCGTCTCCGCGCGCTCGCGCAGCTTCGCCGGGAGCGTCGCGCCCAGGCGCTTAAAGGCCGCGTGCCCGCGCAGGAGCACCGTGGCGCGGACCGGGCCGGCCGATTCGACGGATACGTCGTCGAGCACGATTGCGCCGCGTTCCATCTGCGCTTGCGGATCGCGGCAGACGTAATTCAGCACCGGCAGCGTCTCGCCGCCGCGAGCCGTCCCGTTCTCCGTGCGCAGCGTGTCCAGGACCAGCTTCACGGGCTGCTCCGGCGTGGCGATGGCCTTTCCCTTAATACTCAACTCGTCCAGCACCGCCGGCGTGGCTTTGTTCACGCGAGCGGCGATGCCGCCGCCGCTCACCACGGCGTCCGCCCCGTCGAGCTTCGCGGCGATCGGGTCGCTCACCGACGCACGCGTCACGCCCGCGCCGAACTCCAACGCCAGGTCTTTCGCGTTCCCGGCCAGAACCGTTTCAACCAGAACCCATTTCACGCTTCCGTCGGGCCAGGCCGCCGTGCGCGTGATCTGGCTGGGGATTTCCTGCCCGCCTTGGAGCAGCCGAACGGCGTCGGCCGATGCGAGGGTTCCGCGTGCGAAAGGCACCCCTCCGGCGACCGGAACCGCCACCGCCGGCGGCGCGCCGTCGGGCAGGCTCAGGCGCAGCGGCACGCGTTCGGCGGCGCAAAGGGCGCCTCCGCACCATGCCGCAAGTCCCAGCGCCAGAAGAGTTAATCGTAGCATGTGCGGTCCTCGCTTGAAGCACTTGGATAACTGCATGTATGCAGTCATGCTGTGGTCTACACCAGCTCATTCGGAGCGCGCATGGAAAAGTACGATTCGCGTCCGAGCCTTCTGCCAACCTTTGACTATCCAACGAGTTAAAGATTCATTCCGCGGCTTGCAGTCCGGCTTCGCCGCCGTGGTCCAGCAGTTCTTGCAGGATCGCCCCGGCCTCCTTCACGACCGCTTCGGTGGGGGCGTCGGTGGTAAAGAGCGCCGAGAGCGCCCAGTTGGCTTTGGCGTACAGGGCCGGCTGGCGCGCCTCGTAAATCAAACGCCCCGCGCTCAAGGTCCGCTCGAACTCCGCCGTTATCGCATCGCGTTCCCAAGCCGCCGGAAGCGCGGCCAGCCGGTAGCCTTGGGCCGACAGATCGCGAGCTGCGTCCAGGCCGGTGAGCGCGCGCAAGAGCGTCCAGACGCGCGGGTCGTGCTCCGCGCGCTTGTGCACACACAGCCCTTCGCTGAAAAAGACCGTCGCTCCGGGCGCCGGGAATGCGCCCCGGCATTCCGCCGGGCCGCTGGGCAGTGGCGCCACACTCCAGGCTTCGCCTTCCGGACACGTGGCCGGTTCGGAACGCAGCCGCGCCGCCAGGTGCCCGCCCCAGATCAGCATCGCCACTTCGCCGCGCGCGAAGCGTTCGAAGGCGGAATGGGAGCCTTCGCCGCGAATGCGCAGGTCGGCCGGGCCCAGGACATACAGTTCGCGGTAAAAGGCCAGCGCCCGTAGCGTGGGCGGCGTGTCGAGCAGGCACTGCCGGGCCGCATGATCCCATAGCCCGCCACCCGACTGCCAGAGGTACGGCATCAGGTGGCTGATCGCCGGGACGATGCCCAAGCCCATCCGCCCGTGCTGGGAATCGTTCAGCGCCACGGCCGCCGCGCGCAAGTCGTCCCAAGTCCAGGCGGCCGAAGGTTCGGCCAGCCCCGCCGCACGAAATAGATCGCGCCGGAAGTACAGCACGCACGCGGCAAAGCTGCGCGGCATACCGACTTGGCGTCCTTCGTGGCGAAAGAGTTCTAACGCTTGGGGATGCGGGCAGTCTTTTTCGGGCAGCGCCGCGGTATAGGCGTCCAACGGCGCCGCGCGTTGGGCTACGGCCCAGGAGTGATTCCCGATCGTCCGGAAGATATCGGCTTCGCCGGCCCGGTCGCCGTCCTCCACCCGCACGCGGATCTCGGGATGCTCGCGCGCGAAGCGTTCCAGAATCGCGCTGACTTGCAGGTGGTCCATCGGCGGAAACGGCCCGCCCAGCGTCACCTCGTCCCGCGATGCGGCCGCGGAGGCCGCCGAGGCCGGCTTCTCTTTAAGGAAGGTGCCTTTGCCTTGGCGGCGTTCGAGGACGCCTTCGTGCGCCAGTTCGCGCAGGGCGCGTGTCACCGTCGGGTAGCTCATCTTGTGCGTGCGCATCAGTTCGCGCTCGCTGGGTAAGCGCGCGCCGGGCTGGAGGTTCTGTTCGCGGATGGACGTGCGCAGCAGGTCCATCAGTTGGAGATACAGCGGGCGCGGATCGGGCGGCTCTTTGCGGCGGGGCATCTTGGGAACGGACTTGGGACGAGCCATAACCCGGCGCCTCGGTGCATGTATGCAGGTAGCTTAACGCAGCCGGGGGGATTTTTGGATTCTCGATTTTGGATTTTGGAGGACGGAACCCGCGGGCGCTGCAATCTGCTATCGTTTGCGCACGATCGAGCAGCCGCCTTCCGGAGTCTCGGAGGGATCGACGATCTGCTTGTTGAGCAAGGCTTTAAGCGCATTTTCCGTATAAGCTTTCTGCGCGCCCGCATGGAGCCGCCCGCGGTAACGCAGCTTGCCGTCGCCGTCGATGACGATCGCGGTGGTGGTCGTCGCGATGCGGAACAGGTCGGCCACTTTGGCGCCTGGATCGAGCAAGACGGGCAAGGACAAGTCTTTACGGTGTTCGAGAAAACGCTTCACGTCGGCGGCGCTGTCGTCGGCGTTCGCGTCCAGCGCGTAGATCGCCGCTTGAGCCTGGTAAGTCTTGGCCAACTTCGCGATATCGGCTTCGAACTGTCGGCAACTGCCGCAGTAGGTGCACCAGAAGACCAGCACCAGCGGGCGTTTAGCTTCGCCCTGCAACTCGCGCCAAGAACGTTCCGCGCCGTCCAAGTCGGCGATTTTGAAGTCCGGCACGTCCGCGCCAATCGCGAGCTTGGCCGATTCTCCGGCGTGAGCCATGCCGCTTAGCAGCACGAGTGCCGCGATCCAGAATCGAACGGGCCTGAGTTTCCGCATCGTGGGGCTCCGCAGGTGCAGGCGATCAGCGTACTCCAACTTCCGTTCAGGAGCCAGCTTGCGATCGGGAGCGGCGCGGGCTGTCATTCGCGCGCGGCATCCGGTAAGCTGCCTGCGGTACTCGGACGCCTTACCCATGCGCTTTCTTTATTCCGATTGGGATCGCCAGAAGGAGCGTCAGGAACAGCTCCTTAAAGATCTCTTTAAGCTCTTCCGTGAACTGCTCGCCAAGACCGCCGGCGACGCGGAGCAGGCGCTGGAGTGGCTCGATAAGATCGCGCAGCGTTACAACATATGGGGCCAGGATTTAGACCTCGAGAAGTTCAAGAAGCTGCTGGAAGGCGACGGGCAGATCAAGCGCGATGGGCCTGCGGGGAAGGCTTCGCTGACGCCGAAGGGCGAGAAGGCGCTGCGGCACGAGGCGCTGACGGAGATTTTCCGCAACATGAGCGGCGGAGCGGCCGGGGATCACCGCAGCCGCGCGACGGGCCCGGGAGTCGAGCGCCAGACCGAGGTGCGTCCGTATACGTTCGGGGACGATCTGTTCAGCATCTCGCCGACCGATTCGCTGAACAATGCGGTGCGGCGCAGCTTGGGCGAGGGGCAGAGCGAGATTTCGGTAACCGAAGAAGACTTGGCGGTTTACGAGACCGAATTAATCGCGGCGTGCGCCACGGCGCTGCTCGTCGATTGCAGCCACAGCATGGTGCTCTACGGCGAAGACCGCATGACGCCGGCGCGCAAGGTGGCGATGGGTTTGGTGGAGCTGATCCAGACGCGCTTCCCGAAGGACAAGCTGATCGTGATCGCCTTCGGCGACGACGCCGTGGAGGTTCCGCTAAAGGAAGTTCCGTATTTGAGTTACGGGCCGTACCACACGAATACGAAAGCGGCGATCGAGATGGCGCGGAAGCAGTTGCTCCGCGTGCGCAGCCCCAACCGGCAGATCTTCCTGATCACCGACGGAAAGCCCACGGTGCTCGACGAGGACGGCCGGCGGATGATGGATTCGGGTCCGTGGTTGAATCCGCGGATCGTGAACCGGACGCTGGACGAAGCCGCGCAGTGCCGGCGCAAAAACATTCCCATCACTACCTTTATGGTAACGGACGATCCGGTGCTGGTGCAGTTCGTGGAAGACCTGACCGCGATCAACCACGGCCGCGCGTACTACACGGGGCTGGGTAAGCTGGGTCAGTTCTTGTTCGTGGACTACGTCCGCAACCGCCGCCGCAGCGTGCGGTGAAGTTGTTACGTTGGTAAAGATGGGCGCCTGCGCGAAAATCGATGGCTATTCGCTTTCAATATAGCTTATATGGGCTCCTCGCGTTCGCAGTCGCAAGTGGCCTGTTTATCGGGCTTCAGTTTGCTGAGTATAATTCACAAGGGTTTCCGGATCCTACGGTTAGCAACCTAACCGTGGGGCGATTGGTCGAAGGTGAACCGGTCCTTACATATCGATCCAAGCGCGACTTTGGCTGGCCCAATCGAATCTTGACCCAAATCGAATGTTGGGACGCGCCAACTCAGAACCATTTCTATTGGGAAGGAATTGCAGTCAATGCTCTTATCGGCGGCGGGCTTGCCGCTGTCATAGGTGTGTTTATTGGTCGATTACCGTTTCATCGGAAAGCTACGAGCAAGGTTAAGAGCCAATCATGAACTCGTCCGGCCAGCCTCGGTGCTCTCTGCGATCTCTGTGGTGAACAAGACTTTATACCGCAGGCGGCTTTTCGGGAACCTCATCGGGCTCGCGGCGAATCACCGCGCCGAGCGAGCGGAGCTTGCCTTCGAAGTTCTCGTGGCCGCGGTCGACGTGGTAGATGCGGCGGACGTGGGTTTCGCCCTGGGCGCAGAGGCCGGCGATGACGAGCGCCGCACCGGCGCGCAGGTCGCTGGCCATGACGGGCGCGGCTTGGAGCGGGGTGCCGCCGAGGACGACGCAGGTGTTGTTCACGCGTAAGATCTTGGCGCCCATACGCTTAAATTCACTGACATGGTGCAGGCGGTCGGGGAAGATGCTGTCGGTGAAGACGCTGGCACCGCGGCCCATGATCGTCAGGGCCATCATCTGCGCTTGTAAGTCCGTGGGGAATCCCGGGTAAGGCAGGGTGGTCAGTTCCACTTCGCGGATCGGTTCGGCGCCGGAGACAGCGACGGTTTTGCAGTTGCGGTTCAAGCCGACACCGGCCTCGCGGAATTTATCGAAGACCGCTTCTAAGTGTGTGGGATCAATGTTCTTAAAGAGGACTTCCCCGCCCGTAGCGGCGGCGGCCATCATCAGGGTTGCGGCTTCGATACGGTCGGGAATCACGTCGTGCGCGCAGCCTTCGAGACGCCGCACCCCGCGGATGGTCATGCGGTGCGAGCCCGCGCCGTCGATGGACGCGCCCATGGCGATGAGGAAGTTGGCCAGATCGACAATCTCGGGTTCGACGGCGGCGTGTTCGATGACCGTGGTGCCGTCGGCTAAACAGGCTGCCATCATGACGTTAGCGGTACCGAGGACGGTGCTGCCGTTGGGTCCGCCGAGGTAGATGTTGGCGCCGCGGAGGCGTTTGGCTTTGGCGATGACGTAGCCGTGTTCGATTTCGATCTCGGCGCCGAGCGCTCGGAAGCCTTTGAGATGGAGGTCGACCGGCCGGTCGCCGATCGCACAACCTCCGGGGAGGCTTACCTTTGCATAACCGCGCTTGGCCAGGAGCGGCCCCAGGACGCAGAAGCTGGCGCGCATCATGCTGACCAGTTCGTAGGGCGCGGTATTGCAGTCTTCGCTGAGCAGTTTGGTGTGCAGGCGACCGGATTTATCGCGTTCAATCTGCATGCCTAGGACGCCGAGGATCCGGGCCAGGACGTCGACGTCGCGCAGACGAGGGACGCCGCCGAGGTCGCAAGGTGTTTCAGCCAAAAGAGTTGCGGCGAGAATCGGCAGCGCCGCGTTCTTGGAACCGCTGACGGTGACTTCGCCGTGGAGCGGATGACCGCCTTCGATGACGAGTTTTTCGAGCGACATGGCCAGGATGCCCCCTTTGGACCGTGAAAGGGGAATCGTCCACTAAAGGGTTGAGCTTGAAGGAATTGGAAGAATGGTAGGGGTTTGGGCGGGGCGTTGGGGCCGGATAACGCTTTGGATATATAAATCCATTCACGAATTGATTTTATAGGTTTTATGGGAATTGGGTGCGCGTTTGGGTAGAGCGGTGTAATACAAACAGGACAAGTAATACAAGTAGAACAATAAGGGTTTCGGGGACCGAAAACTGCGCAAATCGGAACATTGAGCGCACATTCTGCCATATCACTGCCATAAAAAGGGGTCTGCCTTGGGACGGGTCATTTTCGAACAACACGGCCAACTGCACCTCCAAGTTCGCGACCGGATCGTGAACATGATCCTCCAAAAAGGGCTGCGCGGCGGCGATCCGTTGCCGACGTACCGCGATCTGAGCCGGATGCTGAACGTTTCGCTGGTGACGGTGCAGCGGGCGATGAAGGAACTGAGCCGCGAGGGGCTGGTGGCGGGCCATCCGGGCCGCGGGACGGTGGTGGCGCGGGAGGTATCGGGCGAAGGTCGGCGGCTGACGCAGATCGGGCTGGTTTTCTTCTGTTCGAAGCAGTTGCTCTTCGGATCGGCGTACCTGATGGACCTGTTTCGCGGCTTGATGCTGGCGGCGGATGCGCGCGGCTCGGACGTGCGGATCGTTTCGATCAAGAGCGAAGGGAGCCTTTCGCCGAAGCAGATCGCGGCGGGGGGCGTGGACGGCGTGATTTTATGCGCGGTGGCGAACGACGCGTACTTGCGGCAGTTCGACGCGGAAGGGATTCCGACGGTGGCGGTGGATACGTTCAACGCGGACGTGAAGCTGGATTACGCGGTGGCGGACAACGCGGCGGCGCTGCGGCAGACGGTGGACCACCTGGTGCGGCTGGGGCACCGCCGGATCGGGTACATCGACGGCTGGTCGACGGATACGGTGGCGGGCTCGGGCGCATCGCGCGATCCGGTGATCGATTCGTCGGACGCTCAGGAGCGGCGCGGCGCATTCTTCGCGGCGATGGGTTCGCACGGTCTGCTGGACGGTGCGACGCTGTACCCGGTGCACGTTCGGGCTCCGCAGGAGACGGTTTCGCGCGCGGTGGACGCGTGGCTGGATTCGAATCCGCGGCCGACGGCGGTGATCGGGTACGACGCGGGGTACGCTCAACCGTTCGCCGAAGCATTGGAGGAGTTCGGCCTGCGCATGCCGGAGGACGTCTCGTTCGCGGGCGCGGTGGCGGCCGGCACGGCGCTGCTGGACGGGCGGGTGATCTCGACCAACAAGATCGATTTCGTGGACTTGGGCCGGCAGGCGGTGGCGTTGCTGGAACTGCGGCATCGCGAGGGGCGTTCGACGCCGCCGCGCGTTTACCGCGGCAGGCCGGAGTTCGTGGCGGGGCATACGGTGGGGCCGGTAATGGGAGAGGGGATGAGTTAGTAAAGAGTAAGCGCGGCAAACTTCAAACGGCAAGAACCAAACAAACGGCAGGCAAGGCCATAAGGAGCGAATGTATGCGCGGGCTACTGCGGACCGGTCGGGCTCTCGGAATCGCGCTGCTGCTGGTGCTGGGAGCGGCGGGTACGGCGCATGGGGCGGCGCCGGGGTCGGGGACGGGGGCGGTCTTAAAAGTCGAGAACGGGAGCGTCCAGGTCGATGCGTGGAAGGCCGAGGATTTCGGCTGGGTTGCGCGGAGCTTGGCGAAGGTACCGGAACTGAAAAGCGCGAACCCGCGCTTCACGTTCTGGGCGTTGGGGAACGGGAAGAAGTCGGTGCTGGCGATGCTGTGGGACGAATCGGGCGGGACGGGCACGGGTTACGACACGCTGTACTTGGACAAGAACTTCAACGGCGATCTGACCGAGGAAGGCGAGAAGCACGCGGGCGCCGCGGAGAAGCACACGTACGAGATCAAGGACCTTAAGGAAGCGGACGGCGAAGGGACGTTCTCGATGAAGCTGGTGATGGAGAAGGGGAACTACCACTGGCAGTCGGGCTTCCACGCGTCGTGGCCGAATCCGTCGGACGCGGGTAAGCGCGTGGGCTTCGGGGTGGGCCTGCTGCCGGGGAACCTGCAGATCCGTTCGGCGCCGAAGCCGGAGGACGCTCCGGTGTACCGCCTGGGCGGGCTGCCGACGCCGATGCTGTCGAAGCAGGTGCGCGAGCACAACAAGGACCGCTGGATTCCGGTGTATCCGGGCGAGACGTTCGCGGAGTGGACGGCCGGCGCGGAGGCGGGGGTGAGCATGGCGGTGGCGGTGATCGGGAGCGCTCCGGAGAACAACCTGCGCTTCTACCATAGCCAAGCGCCGGGCGGTCTGCCGGTGGTGAGCCTGCGCGTGCACGGTCCGGACGGTAAGGCTTCGGAAGAGATCGCGTTCACGGGCGGGTGCGGCTGCGCGGGCTCGTTCGGTCAGAACCTGCTGATCCCGCGCCGCGTCGCGCCGGGTACGCATACGCTGGTGATCCGGCTGAACCGTCCCGATTGGTGCGGCGGGAAGGCCGAGTACCTGTATCCGGTGACGGTGCAGAATCCGGACTTCGGCAAAGCGTACGAGGATCCGGCCTACGTGGCGCTGAAGGCGAAGTTCGGCGGGACGAACGCGAAGTTCGCGAGCCTGCGGCGGGCGGTGACGCCGGAGCAGCTTGCGAAAGCCTTCCCCGACGAGCCGCTTTTGGGCGGGCGGGTGCGGGACAACTACATGATGAGCAACAGCATGCACTGGGACAGCAAGATCGCGAACAACGGGACGGATCCGTACCTCGAAGTGGGGCAGAAAGCGGGGCTTAACGCGCCGAACCGCGCGTTGATCCAGTTCGATCTGGCGGGCCTGCCGAAGGGCGCGAAGCTGCTGGGCGCGTATGCGCGGTTCACGCTGGTGAACGTGCCGTGGTCGGGGGCGAAGGAAGACGCGGCGGTGGAGGCGTATGCAGTGCGCCGCGCGTGGAACGAAGTTCCGGAGAACAACCTGTACTGTTCGTGGTACGGCCCGCTGTACCGCGGCAACAAGAACCGCCCCGAAGCGCAAGACATCGTCTTCTGGAAGCAGGGCGGCTGCGAAGATCCGCAGGAAGACCGTTATCCGGACGCGGCCGGGAGCTTCTCGGTGGCGAACTTCCCCGCCAAGGCCAGCGCGAAGGGCGCCGCCGACGGCGAACGCTTCCGCATGGTGGCGATGGATATCACCGCGACGGCGCAGAAGTGGCTGAGCGGCGAGATCGAGAACCACGGGCTGGTGCTGGTCTTCAAAGGCAGCGGCGGCTGGGCTCCGATCTGCAGCAGCGAGCATCCCGAGTACATCTTCCGCCCGACGCTGGTGCTGGCGTACGAAGGCGGCGAGATGGTCGGCGCGCTGACGAAGCCGCGGGGCGAAGACCTGGACCTGGCGCGGGCCGAAGCGCAGAAGCGCGGCGTGCCGGTCGCGATCAAGTTCTACAGCCCGACGTGTTCGGTCTGCGTGAAGGCCAACAAGACCACCTTCGCCGACAAGACGGTCAAGGAGACGCTTTCCAAGCAGGTGGAGTTCGTGAGCCTGAAAGTGGAGGATTATCCGAAGCTGGCGCAGGACCTGGGCGTGGGTTCGGTTCCGACGCTGGTGGTCTTGAACGCGGACGGCGCGACGGCGAAGGCGGCGTTGGGTTCGGATGTGCTGCTGGATGGGAAGGCGCTGGTGGTGAAGTTGGGGGAGGCGGTAGGGAAGTAGGCGTTCAAAAGTAATGAGTGAACGGTGAACGGTGAACGGATTCTGGAGCTGGGGATGCGCATAGGGTCGAAATGGATGGTGGCGGCGGTGCTGGCCGGTTGCTCGGCTTCCGGTTGGGCGGCCGATGAGTCGGCGGAGGCGCTGGCGGAGTTCGGGAAGCGGCTCGAGGTTCCGGTGGCGTCGGCGCCGAAACCGAACGCCGAAGCGGCGGCATGGTTCGCGCAGGAAGCTCCGCCATCGGGGACCGTGACGGCGCTGGATTTGACGGGCTGGGCGGGCCCGTTGGGCTTCGCGCACCTGGACGGGAAGCCGGATGCGCCGGCGGTGCGGACGGAAGGGTACTTCGCGTGCGACGCGGAGGCGCTGTACGCGGCGGTGCGGTGCTTCGATCCGGACTTGGAAGCGGCGCCGGCCAAGGCGGGCGCGCGGGACGGGAACGTCTGGCACTCGGACAGCGTGGAGTTGATCGTGCTGCCGGGGCTGGAGGTGTCGTCCTCGTACTATCATTTCGCGGCCGATGCGTCGGGGACCTTGTACGACGCTCGCGTGAACGACGCGAGCTGGCAGTCGAACGCGACGGTGCGCGTGGCGCGCGGCGAGGGGTATTGGACGGTGTTCTTCCGTGTGCCGCTCGCGGATCTGGGCGTGACGGCGGCGAGCGCTCCGGCTGTGTGGCGCGCGAATCTCCATCGCGCTCGGCCCAAGCGCGGCGGCGCGGCGGCGCAGGATCTGGCCTGGTCGCCGACGGGCGGGCGGAGCAACCACGTGCCGGGGCGTTTCGGCGTGTTGCATCTGGACGGCTTGGGGCGGGGGCCGGACGCGGCGGCGTTGCGGGCGTTCATGGCGCAGAGCGAGCGGTTGGAGATCGTCTTCCGCCAGGATTTCGCGGCGAACCGGGACGGATTCGGCGGCGGCGCGGTCGTGCCGGCCGCGGACGGCCAGCCGGCGAGCGAAGGGTTCTTGCGCGTTTCGAACGCGCGGAGCTTGGCGTGGGAGCGGAGTTTCGCGGCGCCGCAGGGGATTCGGATCGCGTTCGCGTACCGGACGGCTCCGGGGCAGCACGGCTTGGCGGTGCACGGAAGCGGGAGCGTGGTGCGCGCGTGCCGGCCGGGGCTGATCGAAGTCTTCGGGCGCGGCCTCAAGGCGGCTCAGAGCACCTGCCAGGACGCCGACGGGCAGAGCCGCAGCTTCGACCTGGGCTTCGACGCGTTCCGCTTCAAGCGCCCGTACGGGCACTGACAGCAGTCGAACATGCCCCCGACCCCGGGGGCGGAGTGGGCGGTCGCCCGCTTCAACCTCGACGAGATGTACAGCAACGACACGCACACCAAGGTGCTGGATCCGAAGCAGCAGTACGAGCGGCTGAGCTTCGTGCTGAACGGGGAATTGAAGCCGGAAAGCGTGATCGAATTGGACTGGGTGGTGGCCTGGCGCGGGAAGGACGCCGAAGCGCCGGACGCTCCGTCGGGCTTCGCGGTTGCGCGCGAAGGCGAGACGATGCGCTTCGCGTGGCGCGCGGCGGCGGATAACTTGCAGGTGAGCCACTACGAATTGCTGCGCAAGGACGGCGCGGAGTGGAAAGCGTTCACGCTCGCGACGGGCTGCGCGACGCGCTTGCCGGCGGCGGGTTTGGGCGAAGGTCCGTTCGCGGTCCGCGCGCTGGACGCGGCAGGGAACGCGTCGGAGGCGGTGGAGCTGGCCGTGCCTTGAAGGCTTGCGCCGATCGCGTCCTTACAGGACGCGAACGGCTGGGGCGCACCGCGAGGTAAACGGCGATAGGCCTTTGCCAATGAGGGAAAACGTTCCCGCCCGAGATAACATGCTTAAAAAAGCCGCATAGAACACGTGCAATGCCACGCGAGTTTATTTCATGGCCGAACGCATTCGTATTGAAATGACGGGCGAAAAGCCTCCATAATAGCGCCTGTCGCGGAGGCCGGCCGGCGGGAGGTTCGCCGGCAGCCGGTTATGCCATCCGTCCGAGAGGTATCCCGCATGAAGAAGCACGAATCGACGTGGGCGGTGGCTCGTTACGTCATTCTGGGCCTGGTGGTGCTTGCGGCGGGCGGCGCTTGGGCGCTTTGGGGCGCCGATTTCCGGGCATATTACGCGCGTGAAGCGTTGACGAAAGCGTTCGAAGGGCGCGAAAAGGAATTTTACGATCAGGCAGAGGGCATCTTTAAGGAGCATGCCGGTTCGGGAAAAGTTCCGGCGGATGCGCACCGCGCGGGCAAGGCGGTCTGGATCCGCGCGCGGCTGATGCCGCGTTCGAATCGCTTCGAGATGAACCTCGATATCGATCCGTCGGCCGGGCACCTTGCGGAGGAACTGCGCGCCGAGCGTCCGGAAGACGTGCGTTCGGTGGTGTTGTTGTATCCCAAGTCGGGTCAGGTGGGCGAGTACGTGCCCAAGGACGGTTCGAGTACAGCGGTCCCTCAGGCGGCTTACGAAGAACGGGTGGATGTGCGGATCGTGGATCTGCAGAAAAAGTCGCTGCTTGGTCACAAAGTATTCACCTTCAGTCCCAAGCACGAGATCACGCAATCCCGCGAGCGTTTCGAGGTGCTGGATATGGGGCAGGTGCTGGCCTGGTACGCGAGTTTGCCGGAGGCTCCGTAGCGGAGCGTCCGCATCCGACTTATCGATCTACTTGCTTTCGGCCGCGCGGGGTGCCTTAATACGCACCACGAAGAGTCCACATTCGAGCTGAGGCGGGCGATCGAAATGCCGACGGTTGCGGAACTTCCGGCGCAGGGTCTGACGGGGCGCTCGTTGCGGCGCTATGTCGAGGCCAAGCTGTTGCCGCACGTCGAGACGCCGGCGCAGTACGCGGGCGGCGAGTTGAACCAGATCGTGAAGGATCACGCGGCGGCGCGGGTGAAGGTGGCGCTGGCGTTTCCCGACACGTACGCGATGGGGATGTCGAGCACGGGCTACCGGATTCTGCATCACGTCTGGAACCTGCGCGCCGATTATTTGTGCGAGCGGGTCTTCGCGCCGTGGCCGGACATGGAAGCGCGGATGCGCGAGCACGGCGTGCCGCTCTTCAGCCTCGAGACGTACACGCCGATCCGTTCGTTCGACGTGCTGGCGTTTTCGTGCGCGTACGAGATGGGCTTCACGAACATCCTGACGATGCTGGACCTGGCCGGTATACCGCTGAAGGCTGCGGAGCGGACGCTGGACGATCCGTTCGTGATCTTCGGCGGGCATACGTCGTTCGCGCCGGAGCCGGTGGCGGATTACATCGACGCGTTCTGCATCGGCGAAGGCGAAGAGCTTGCGCTGGACGTGACGGAGAAGCTGGACGAACTGAAGCGCGCGGGCCTGCCGCGCGAAGAGATCCTGCTGCGCTTGTGCCGCGAAGTGCCGGGCGTGTACGTGCCGCGCTTCTACGGTTTTCAATATTTTCCGGACGGGAGCATCGCGGACGTGGTGCCGCTGGCCGCTCGGGTGCCGTTCCCGGTGAAGCGGCGGATCGTGCACGATCTGGAGAACGCTCCGTTCCCGACGAAGCAGATCGTTCCTTACGTCGAAGCGGTGTTCGACCGGTACAGCATCGAGATCATGCGCGGCTGCGTAAACGGTTGCCGCTTCTGCCAGGCGGGGATGATCACGCGGACGCAGCGGCAGCGCAGCGTCGAGAAGGTGATCGAGCTGGCGAAGAGGGGCTACGAAGAGACGGGCTACGACGAGATCGGGCTGCTCTCGCTGAGCAGCAGCGACTACTACGGGATCACCGAGCTGGCGACGCGGCTGAACGACTACTTCGAAGAGAAGGGCGTGAGCATCGGTTTGCCGAGCCTGCGCATGAACGAAGTGCTGGCGACGCTTCCGAAGGAGCTGGCGCGGGTGCGCAAGGGCGGGCTGACGATCGCTCCGGAAGCCGCGACGGAGCGGATGCGGAACATCATCAACAAGCCGGTGAAGGACGAGCATCTGATCGCGGCGGTGCGCGAGGCGTTCAAGCACGGCTTCGACCACGTGAAGCTTTATTTCATGCTCGGGCTGCCCGGCGAGACGGACGCGGACCTGCGCGCGATCGGGGAGTTCAGCGACAAGATCAGCCTGCTGCGGACCGAGCTGGGGAAGAGTCCGGCGAAGGTGAGCAGCAGCGTGAGTTCGTTCGTGCCGAAGGCGGGGACGCCGTTCCAGTGGGCTCCGATGCTGACGCGCGAGGAATGGCGCCGGCGGCAGCAGTTGATCGTGAAGAGTTCGCGGATCAAGGCGGTGCGGGTGAAGGTGCACGATCCGGACGTGAGTTACCTGGAAGGCGTATTTTCGCGCGGCGACCGGCGGCTGGGGGCGGCGATCGAGACGGCGTGGCGGGCCGGCGCGCGCTTCGACGGCTGGGACGAGCACCTGAAGCTGGAGATCTGGAACGCGGCGTTCCAGGCGCACGGGATCGATCCGGACTGGATCGCGCTGCGCGAACGGCCGCTGCACGAGATTCTGCCGTGGGTGGCGGTGAACGACACGGTGAGCGAGCAGTTCCTGAAGCGGGAGCTGAAGCGCGCGGAGCAGGGTCGGATCACGGAGTCGTGCGCGGACACGAATCCGGCGAAGGAAGCGCCGTGCTTCATCTGCGACGGGTGCGAACGCAGCCCGCTGTGGGACAAGAAGGAAGAACTGCTGGCCGCTCCGGTGCGCGGCGAGGTTCGCGACGCCCGGTACGCGAAGAACTGGCAGCTCACGCCGGGGGCTCACGCGGCGGCGGCGGGTTCGGGCGACTGAATGCGCCCGTGCTTCGTGCGGGTTACTTATTTCCGGAAAAATAGTTCGCTTAATTAGGCCGGTGCGCCAACGATCTTGGGTGCGCGGCGTTGGTCTTTCCAACGATTCCGCCGTAGTTCCCTACAACAATGACGAAAATGGGCACGTGTTCGGGCGCGCGCATGGCGCGGCCTTCGGATCGCGCAACAATTAACCGGCGAAAGCAGTTGTACAATTGCGGCGCTCGAAACGGCGCATGGCCTTGGCGTTGCGTGGATCGAATTGGCCGTCCGGCCGGGGAGCGTACGCCGGCGGCGGGACTCGCACCGAGGATTCTTGCATGCCGCATGCCGCCCGCTCCTGCCCGCCTGCTTCGCATCGAAAACCGTCCCGACCGCCCGAGCCATCCGCCACGCGCCGCACGTTCTTGAAGCTGGGCGCGGCGGCGGCGGCGTTCGTGGCGCTGAGTTCGCGTTTTCACCGATCGGCATGGGCCGGCGCGCCGGTGGGCAAGCGCGTGGCGCCGGCGGACCCGGTCTACCACCTGCTGAACCGGATCAGCTACGGCGTGACGCCGGCGGAGTTGGCGCTGGCGCAGAAGATGGGCTTGAACGCGTACCTGGAGCAGCAGTTAAATCCGGGAAGTATCCGCGAGACGGCGCTGAAGGGACGGATCAACAAGCTCAAGGTTTGGAATCTGAGTTACGCGCAACTGTACCAGCGCGGGGACTGGGAGTCGAGCTACCGGGGGTTGATCGAGGGCGCGGTGGCTCGGGCGGTGTACGCGAAGGCGCAGCTTTACGAGCGCGTCTGCGAGTTCTGGACCGATCACTTCAACGTCTCGGGCGACGACTTTCCGGCGGACACGGTGGATTACGTGAACGCGCTGCGGCGGCATGCGTTCGGGCGCTTCCGCGACCTGCTGGGCGCGAGCGCGAAGCATCCGGCGATGCTTTTTTACCTCGATAACGCGAGCAATATCGCGGCGCATCCGAACGAGAATTACGCGCGGGAGCTGATGGAGCTGCACACACTGGGCGTGGACGGCGGCTACACGGAGCAGGACGTGAAGGAAGTGGCGCGCGCGTTCACGGGCTGGTCGGTGGACTGGGGCCGCGGCTTCGGGTTCTACGAGTGGGATCACGATTTCGGCGCGAAGCAGATCCTGGGCGCGGCGTTCCCGGCGGGGCGGGGGATCGAGGAAGGCGAGCAGGTGCTGGACCTGCTGGCGAACCATCCGAGCACGCGGCGGTTCGTCTGCCGCAAGCTGTGCCGTCGCTTCGTGAGCGACGCTCCGCCGGAAAGCCTGGTGACGCGGATGTCGGACGTGTGGGCGGCGACGGGCGGGCAGATCGTGCCGGTGCTGCGCGAGCTGTTTCTTTCGGCGGAGTTCGGGGCCTCGGCGGGCCAGAAGCTGCGGCGTCCGTTCGACTGGTACGCGGCGGCGCTGCGCACGACCGGCGCGGAGGTGAAGGAGTTCTGGTGGCAGCATTACATGCTGGCGCAACTCGCGCAGGTGCCGCACGGCTGGCATCCGCCGAACGGGTATCCGGACGTGGCGCGCGCGTGGGCGAATACCGGCGGCTTGCTGGCGCGCTGGAACGAGGCGTTCGTGCTCACCGACGGCGCGCTGACGTGGCGCGACCGGAACCTGATCTCGGGGCTGAAGAAGAAGGCCGGCCGCTTCAAGACGGCGGGGCAGATGGTCGAGCGGCTGGGGCAGGCGATCTTCGGTTCGACGCTGTCGCCCGAGCAGGCGGCGCCGTACGTCGCGTTCGCCAGCGACGGGGTGGGGGCGGAGGCGCTGTTGGATAAAGACGCCGTCGCATCGAAGCTGGGCACGACGGCGGGCTTGATGCTCTGTTCGCCGCTGTTCATGTGGCGCTGACGATTGGGATCGTACTTCGCGTACCTCGCACCGGGAGTCCCACGATGAATGACACGTTGTCGCGCCGCGAGCTGTTCACGCGCTGGTTCAAGAGCGGGAGTTTGACGCCGGAGGCGCTGCCGAAGCACGCGCCGCGGGTGGCGTTCGCGCCGCGCGGGGCGTTCCCGCTGGGGGATGTGGTGGTCTGCGTCTTCCTGCGCGGGGGGATGGACGGGCTGAGCGTCGTCGCGCCGTACGGCGAAGGCGCGCACTATTACGACGCTCGCCCGACCCTGGGCCTGCGCGAGCCGGGGGCGCCGGCCAACGCGCTGCTGGATCTGAACGGGTTCTTCGGCCTGCATCCGTCGCTCGCGCCGCTGTTGCCGCTGTACCAAGGCGGGCGGCTCTCGTTCGTGCACGCGACGGGCGGGACCGATCCGACGCGCAGCCACTTCGACGCGATGCGCTTCATGGAAGCGGGCGCTCCGGGCGACCGGAGCATCGGGACGGGCTGGCTGGGCCGGCACCTGGAACTGCTGAACGCGGGGAACGATTCGCCGTTCCGTGCGCTGGGGATCGGCGATCTGCTGCCGGAGTCGCTGCGCGGTTCGGTTCCGGCGCTGGCGATCGGCGATCTGGAATCGTTCCGCCTGCAAGCGCGCTGGGACGAACAGGACGCGATCGAGCAGCAGATTCGCGCGCAGTACCGCGTGGACAGCCCGTCGGGGTTTCTCGAACAGGCCGCGCGTTCGGTCTTCGACGTGGTGGACATCATTCAGGGCCTGGATCCGGGGAACTACGCGCCTTCGGGCGGGGCGGTGTACCCGGAGAATCAGGCGGGCTGGGGTTTGCGGCAGGTGGCGCAACTGATCAAGGCCGACTTGGGCCTGGAGGCGGCGTGCGTCGATTTCGGCGGCTGGGACACGCACGAAGGCGAGGGCGTGATCGGCGGCTGGTTCGACGGGATGATCGCGGGGCTGGGCCAGGCGCTGGCGGCGTTTCACGCCGATCTGGGCAACGCGATGGACCGGGTGACGGTGGTGACGATGAGCGAGTTCGGGCGGCGCGTGGAAGAGAACGGGAGCGCCGGGACGGATCACGGGCACGGCAACGTGATGATGCTGATGGGCGGCGGCTTGAACGGGGGGCAGGTTTTCGCCGACTGGCCGGGGCTGGCGCCGAACGAACTGGACGACGGCGACCTGGCGATCACCACCGACTACCGCGACGTGCTGGCGGAATTGATCGAGCGGCGGCTTGCGAACCCGCAGGCGGCGCAGGTGTTCCCGAACTTCACGCCGCAGGCGTTGAATTTGTTCGTGCCGCAGGCGTAGGAATGCGAAATTCAAAAAGTAGTTCTGATTTTTCGTGACGAGCGGTGCAAGGAGCATCCCTGCCTAACCGCCGAGGTGGTATGGGCCGGATATTCCTGGCTAAGCTGAATTGAATGCCATTGATTTCGGGTGGTGAAATACGCTATGTTGCGGCGGTGCGAATGGCGCAGGGAAGTCGGCGGAAAAGTATAAGTTGGGCGGCAGGACGTCTCGCTGTGCACTATTGGAATAAAGCCAATTTCGAAGGTCTATTGCAGTTGGCGGAGTCGCTTAACTCCGACGAACGCTTGTCGTCGCTCGCCGAGTATTGCCGCTGTCGTGAACGTGGCCTGCGACAAGAGGCCTTCGCCGCTCTTGAGGAGTTTCTCGGAACTGCCGGCCAATGGCAGAGTTCTGACGCTCGGCACATCTGTCAGACCGTTCTCGAGTTACATGCTCGCACACCCGCCGCTCACCAGTTTCTGACTCATCCACTCCGCACCCGCTTTGTCTTACCAGTTCTGGAGGGGTGGGTAGCAGAGGAGCCCGACTGTCAGACTGCGCTGCGGTGGCTTGGCATCCTGCGCCGCGACTTAGCATCCCTGCAACGAGCGCTCGCGCTTTCTCCCGAGGACGTACCCGTCAGACG
>BTVV01000072.1:0-30592 GCA_045863855.1 Planctomycetota bacterium
TCCGCGTCCGAGCAAGGAGATGCTGCTGAAGCGCTTCGATGCGGACGGCGACGGGAAACTGAGCGAAGCCGAACGCGAGGAAGCGCGGATGGCCTTTCAGAAGCATCGCGGTCCGCGTGGCCCGCGTCCGGAAGGGTACGGCCCGCGGCCCGGACCCGGCGGCGAACGCCGGCCTCCGCCGGTCGACTTCTAGACCCCGAAGCGGGACGTTGCGAAACGAGTGCGGGCGCGGCCGGAAACGGCCGCGCCTTGTTGCTTGGACGCGCCCGCCTCGGGCGGATAAGCTGACTGCTTCGCGCGCACGGATCGTTCCGCAACGAACCCGGCGCGGCCTGAGGATCGGCCATGGCCGCCAAGAAGCAGCTCGCACTGGTCACGTTCGATATCGACGACACGCTTTACTCCACCACCGACTTCGTCCGGCTTGCGCGGGAGAATTCGCTCAAGGCCATGCTGGCCGCCGGTCTGAAAGTGGACCTCGAACGCGCGCGGATCGAACTGGAGGAGGTGGTCCACGAGTTCACGTCCAACGACGAGCGCCACTTCGACCGCCTGCTGCAGCGCCTGCCTTCGGAATGCCTTGAGGACTGCAACCCCGCGGTGGTGATCGCTTCCGGCGTCGCCGCGTACCACGACACGGTTTTCAACCACCTGACGCCGTACGAAGACGTGGTCGAAGGGATCCGGAGGCTGCATCAGCTCAAGTACAACATGGGCGTGATCACGCAGGGCTGGACGGTGAAGCAGGCCGAGAAGCTCGTGCGGCTGCGCGTGCTGCCGTACTTCAACAAGAAGGCGCTGTTCCTCAGCGATCAGCTTGGGATGAGCAAGGCGAACCCCAAGTTTTTCCAGCGTTCCGCGTCGACGCTGGGCCTGCCGAACGAGCACTGCATGCACGTCGGCGACCGGCCGGACCGGGATATCGAACCGGCGAACAAAGCCGGATGGTTGACGGTGCTGAATAAGCGCAGCGGGCGCTACCACGAACGCGTGTGCGAGACGCCGCCCGCGTACATCGTTCACAATTTCTGGGATCTGGTGGAGATTCTGGAGAAGGAATTCGAGCCGGCGTGAAGTAGGCCGTCCAAGTCCCGATTTTATCTTGCACCGCAACGCCGATGCTCTACCTTCTAACCCCTTCAACGCCTGACGTTGGGCGTACGGCGTCCCTATCGTCTAGCCAGGTCTAGGACACCGGGTTTTCATCCCGGCAACTGGGGTTCGAATCCCCATAGGGACGCCAATTATCTTTCTGGCGTGACTCGCTCCGCGATCCACCTGCCGCCTCAGCCCCCTCGGTTGCATCGCCTGTCGACGGCTCTATCTTTATGGTCTGTAGACTCCCTTCACGAGCCGTGGAAGGATATTCGAATCGATGACGCAAGCGCATGAGTCTTGGGATAAGCCCTGGAAGCGCTGGCCTGGGCAGCGTTACGCCGACGCGCCGGCGCCCAGCGCCGAAGAGCGCGAAAAGATCAAGGCTCGGGAAGCGCAGGAACGAGACCGCGCCCGCGAGGCGCGCGCGCGCGATCCGCGCCCCAACATTCTGTTCGTCTTCAGCGATCAGCAGATGGCCCAGGCGCTGAGTTGCGCCGGGAATCGCTGGGTCAATACGCCGCACATGGATCGCCTGGCCGACGAAGGCGTGCGCTTCGCGCAGTGCTACTGCGTCGCGCCCGTCAGCGGGCCTTCGCGCGCGGCGCTCATGACCGGCCGCCTGCCGCACGAGAACGGAGTCGTCTTTAACGGCGAGTCGCCCAGGCCCGAACTGCCCAACTTCGGGCAAACCTTCCGCGCAGCCGGCTACGCGACGGTGTACAGCGGGAAGTGGCATCTCCCGAATAGTTATCCGCAAGGCGACGACGCGATCCCCGGCTTCGACCAGATCAATCGCCCCAAAGATCCCCGCAACAAGCACGGGCTCGGCGACGTGAACGATTTCGGCTTCGCGTTCGACGCCGATTTCTTTCTGCGCTACGCGGCACCCCAGATCGGCATCCCATGGCTCTACACCGTCTCGCTGCACAATCCGCACGACATCTGCCAGTTCGCCATGCGCAAACCGCGCAAGCATCGCAACCTGGATCTATATCCCCCGCTCCCCTCCAACTTCGAGATCGATCCCGAGGAAGTCGACTTCCTGCGCATCGGCCGCGAATCCAAGAGCACGCACATCGAGATGGCGCCTTCGCGCCCATGGGACGGCGATCAATGGCGCGCGTATATCCAGGCGTACTACCGCCTGGTCGAGCAGGTGGACCGCGCGCTAGGTTACATCCTCGATGCGCTCGACGAGAGCGGGCAGGCCGATAACACGCTCGTCGTTTTCGCGTCCGACCACGGCGAAGGCTGCGGCGCGCACCGCTGGCCGTGCAAGCTCGCGCTGTACGAAGAATGCGTGCGCGTGCCGCTGATTCTGCGCTATCCCGGGCGCATACCCGCGGGCCGCGTGGACGACACGAGCCTCACGTCGCTGCTCGATCTGTACCCCACCTTCTGCGATTTCGCGGGCTTCGCGCCGCCGCCGGTCCGCGGACAAAGCCTGAAGCCAGCGATCGAGGACCCGCGGGCCGCGTGGCGCGACTTCGTGCCCGCCCAGATCGCCGCGTACCGCGGCGACGAACACCAGCGCCACGGCCGTATGCTGCGCACCGCGCGTTACAAGTACAACGCGTACGATATCGGCGCGCGGCGCGAGGAACTCTACTTTCTGGAGGCCGATCCGGGCGAGACGCGCAACTTGGCCCGCGACGGCGCGCACGCTTCCGCATTGACCGAACACCGCGCCCGCCTGCGCGCGTGGCTCGCCGAGACCGGCGATACTTTCGCGGTGCCCGAATAAGGTCTTGCGGCATTCGCGCGCTCACGTTAAAGAAACCGGCGCAGCGTTCAGGACGCTCCCGGTCCGCGGGAAGGGCAGAGCCCACCTGACCGACGTACAATCGACGATCCTCCTTTCGGCCCAGCCAGCGGACACCGGGCTCCAGCGAAAGGAGGCCAATATGGCCTTGCCGTTACCGTCCCGTCCGTCCGTCGAGCAATTGAAGAAGCAGGCAAAGGAACTCCTGCGCGCGTGGCAATCGCAAGACGCCCCGGCGCTCGAACGCCTGAAGGCGTCGCATCCCGAGTATGCGTCGAGGCCGCTCGCGGACACGAATGCCTTGGCGCTCGCCGATGCGCAACTGGTCCTCGCGCGCGAATACGGTCATTCGAGCTGGCCGAAGCTGAGGCACGCGATCGAGAACCTGAACGGGCAGTCCCAGGACGAGGTGGACGCATTCATGAGCGCCGTGCGCGCCGGGGATCACCCCCAGGTTCGCGCGAAACTCGAAGCCAACCGCGCGCTGGCCTGCGCCTTCGACCGCCACGCCTTCGACGCCAACCCCGTCACGCTGGCCGCGTCGCGCGGCGACTTGAAGCTGGTCGATCTGCTGCTCGAATTCGGCGCGGACATCAACAAGCCCAGCCGCTGGTGGGCCGGGGGCTTCACGCCGCTGCACGGCATCTTCTGGCACGACCGCAAACAGGAACTGGCCGATGCGCTGATCGCGCGCGGTGCGGTGTTGGACATTCATTCGGCGGCGGGCTTGGGAAAACTCGAGGCCGTGCGCGCGTGGCTCGCGAAAGAACCGTCGCTCGTCAACGCGCGCGCCGGCGACGGGATGACTCCGCTGCATTACGCGGCCACACCGGAGATCGCGGCGTTCCTGCTCGAACGGGGCGCCGAGATCGACCTGCGCGACATCGACCACGGCGGCACGCCCGCGCAGCATGCGGTCAAGGACCGCCCGGACGTGGCGCGTTTTCTGATTCAGCGCGGCGCCAAACCCGACCTCTTCATGGCCGCGGCCCTGAACGATCCGGCCTTGGCCGAAAAGTTGTACGCCGCCGATCCCGGTTGCTTGAAGGCCCGAATCGGTATGGGCGAATTCAAGCTCAAGGATTCGGACGGCGGGCACATCTATTGTTACGTGGCAGGAGGGGAGACGCCGTTCCAGGCGGCCGCGGTATCCAATGCGGTTGAGATGGTCGACTGGCTGGTGCGGCACGGGGCAAACGTGAACGAGCGCGCCGGCTACGACGACGGCACGGCGCTGCACTTCTGCGCCTGGAACGACAGTTTAGAGGGGGCGCGCAAATTGCTCGATCTGGGAGCCGAACTCGAATGCCGCAGCGGGAAGATCCACGAGAATACGCCCATGGGCTGGGCCATCGTCAGCGGTTCGGCGCGGGTCGTGGAGCTTTTCATCGAGCGCGGCGCGAAGTTGCTGGACTACTACTTCGACGAGGTCCGCAAGGGCAAGGCGGGCGAGTTCCGGCCGTTCAAGCACGTGCCGCTGGAACGCTACACCGAGATCGAGGCGGCGCTGCTGGCGGCGAAGCAATCACGAGGTTGAACGCGGGACTTCAAGCCGCGGGCGGCCTGGAGGTCAGGGGCCGCTCGCGGAATGCGTTTGCAGGCGACCGGAGTAATGCCTACTCCGCCGTCGCCGCGGGCCGCTTGCGCGAGATAATCACGACCACCGCCAGCACCACGAAGATCAACGCGCCGATGGCCAAGACGGCCGTCGTATTCAGCTTGGCCACGCTGAAGCGCGCGCGCAGAACGCCGCTACCCTTCTGGCCGCCTACGAAGTCCGCAAACGTGCCTTCCCACACCACCGTATTCTTGCGCTCCACCTTGTCCCCGTTGTGATCCAGCAGCTTGCCCGGGCCGGTCAACTTCAGCGTCACCTTGCTGTTCATCGTGTCCTTCTGCGCCTTCTCTGCCAGTTCCGCCGGCGCCGCCAGCTTGCGTTCGAAGATCCAATCGTCGTTGACTCGGCGCAGGGAGATGCCGCCGAAAACCTGCTCGACTTCCGCGTGGCCCTTCCAGGCCGAGAACTTATCGAGATGCTCCGCCCGGAAGGTCCCTTCGAACGTGGCGCGGTTGGTGCTCTCGTTGTCCTGCTTCACGAACTTTTCCAGCACCAGTCCCGCGGGCTTCTCGGCCTTCAGCTTCTCGCCGTCCTCCACCGGGTTGTCCCACGACGCCTCGGACGCCAGCTTGGTCAGGAGCCCCTGCCGGCCGCGCTCGAAGCTGTAGACCAGCGTTCCCGCGCCGTCTTCGTCGAAAGCGATCTCCTCCTGATAGGTGAAGCACCCGCATAGGCTCCACAGCGCCACGAACGCCAGCGCCGCCTGCATTCGCTTTCGAAACATGGGGAGGCTCCTATTCGAGGAATGGCCCCGGTTGTCTGAGGGTCGCATCGATCCGGCCGGTGCGATTGAAGCATGCAGGCGCTGCCGGGTTCGGACATGCGCGGGCGCCGCACGAGTCTAAATATCCTAGCTTCGCGCTCAGCGCACCTTGACAGGGCGTCCGTCGCCGATACCGGCGGGGCCGGCGGTGGTCACATCCTGGCTGGCGCGCAGGCGCCCGGTGGCAAAGGACGGATCCTTGGCATAGTTCAGATTGTTCGCGGCTTCGAAGACCACGTAGTTCTTGCCCAAGTCGTACAACTTGTCGGTCGGGTAGGGCTTCAGGGAGATGTTTTGCGTGCGCTCCTTGTCCGATTTCAAGATCGCGGCGTTCAAGGCTGCGAGCCGTTCGGCGCGGCGGGCTTGGACGTTCTGCTGGACTTCGGCCGTCCACAGCCGCTGCAGCGCGCTGGACGGGATCGGCTCGGGCGCCGGTTGCGGTTCGGTGCGCTGGCAGGTCAGGCGGTGCTGTTCGACGCCCTTGCGCAGTTCGGCGATGAACGGCGACTCGCCGCCTTCGGCCGGCGCGGCATCTTCGGCGCTTAAAGCCAAGGGAGCAAACAACGCGACGAACGCAAACGCATGAACCAGGCGCATGAGATTTCCCTCGTTGGGCATCGATAAGCAGGCCCAGTATAGCGCGAAATCGAAACGCAACCCAGGAATTTCAGGCCGAATCGGACGGCTAATGCGGCTCTGCGATTACTCTTTGAGTTCGACGTTCCAGTAGGCTTCTTCGAGGAATTGCTCCCACGAAGCCTTGCAGCGCGGGCCGATCTTGAGTCCGATCCGCGTGGCCCACTTGGGCTTCACCGGCTTCTTGAGCATGCGCATACCGGCTTCTTCGGGAGTGCGGCTGCCTTTGCGCGTATTGCAGCGCACACAGGCCAGAACCACGTTTTCCCAGGTGCTCTTGCCCCCTCGGCTGCGCGGCAGGACGTGATCGATGGTCAGGTCGGTGCGGTCGAACTTCCGGGCGCAGAACTGACAGGTGTTCCCGTCGCGCTCGAAGATGTTGCGCCGGCTGAAGCGCACGTCCTGGCTGTAGAGGCTGTTGTAAGCCGTGAGTACGATGATCTCGGGGACGGCCAGCTCGAAAGTAGCCGAGCGGATCCGCTTGCCCGATTTGGCCTCGTCGCTGGCTTCGACCCAACTGTCGAAATCGTAGGTGGAATAATCCTTCGGATTGACGATGCGGGCGTAGCCGCCGTAAACCAGCGTCAGCGCGCGCCGTACGGTGGCCACATTGACGGCCACCCAACTGCGATTGAGGACCAGCACCTTCTCGGAGAGTACACCCACCATAAAGTGGAACTCGCTGCGGGGCCGGGAGTTCTCGCCGCACCGGCCAGCCGGGACCCGGAAATCATCCTGCGGGAGCACGAGTGTGCTGTCAAGCAGACCCGCCGGTTGGCATTCTAACGCAAGGCGGCCGTGCGCTCATCGAAAATCTACGCCAAGCCGTTACCCTTCCTTGGCTTCCATGAAGACGCAGAGAAGTGCGTGTAATGCGCTTGGTGCGGAAAGCGCTTCCAAGCTGATTTCCAAGCCTGTGCGGAAAATCAATTGACGGGCGCGGAAAGCTGCCTAAGTTATTAGTTTTGCACAGTTTGGATTCACAGGTCGAAGTCCACGCGGTGCCCTTTGTGGCCCACCGCAGCGGAGGACCGTCTATGCGCTCGCCCGGGTTTCTTTTGGCGATGCTGGTGGCCGGCTTGCTGGCCGGCAGCGGCAAGCTGCATGCGCAGCAATTGATCGAACTGGAAGAGATTCCGGACGAGGCCAAGAAGGATACGGAGTACCTCGACCACCTCGAGAAGAAGAAGGCGATGCGCGAGCGTCTGGCCGAACAGGATGCGCAATTGCGCAGCTCGTTCGAGGACCGCGTCAAAGCGCTGGAGACCGAACGCAAGACCAAGCTCGAACCGCAGGCCACCGCCACCGTTGAAGTGGACGGCCAGACCTTGAATGTCACCGAGCCCAACAGCGCGGAGCAGGCGCTGGACCTGAAGAAGCCGGTGCGTGACCATTACGAAGTAAGCCCCGACGATTTCTCGCTGTACGAGCACGACCGCTGGTCGCTGAACAAGAGCGATTTCCAGTTCGACCGCCCGCAGTACATCGTCGCCGACGGGCAGGTCGGCCGCACGAAGCGCTGGTTCGTCTTCACCTTCTCGATCACGAACAGCAGCACCAAGGCTCGGCGGATCGCGCCGGTGATCGTGGCGGTGACCAACAACGGCGCGTTCACCCCGGCCGTGGGCGGGTTCATTCCCGAGCGTCTGGCCGCTGACAGCACGTACCACCCGCTCGCCCACGGCAAGGCCGCGCGCGACGAGATGTGGCTGAAGGAAAACGTCCTGCCTATGGAGTCGCTGAGCAACATCCACAGCCACCGCTTCGGCGCCGAAGGCTTCCAGCCGCTGGCCAATCCGCCCGAACCGATGGCGACCTTCGCGCCCGGGCAGACGCGCTGGGGCGTGGCGGTTTGGCCGAGCTTCGACGATGAACTGACCGAACTGAAGCTGGTCGTCCACGGGCTCAGCAACGCGCACCGCTACGACCGCAAGCAGCGCCACGCGCTGGTGATCGGCTTCACGCGCAATGACGACGAGTTCCACGTCGAGCGCAGCATGCTGAAGTACGGCAGCAAGGAATTCGAGTACCTCTGGATGTGGGACCAGGACCTGACGGTTCCGCTCCCCTCCGACCCCAACGACGCGCGGATCAAGGAAAAGAAGCTCGCCACGCCTTCCGGCGGCGAACGCTTCCTCTGGACCTTCCCGTACGAGATCGCCAACAGCAGCCCGACGACGCAGAGCATCAAGGTCAAGGAAGTGGCCTTCGCGCTGCGCGGCAGCGAGAACAAGGGCGTCGAAGTGGACGTGGGCGGCCAGAAGGTTCTCGTCGAGGTCAAGGTCGTCGACGATGGCCGCAGCAGCATCTACAAGGCCCAGTTTCTGCGCGAAGCGAACCTCAGCGATCCGGCGAAGGAGATCCACCGCTTCGCGCCTTCGGCCGAGAACCAGAAGTACAAGCTGCCCGGCGGGATGGTTTTCACGATCAAGACCGGCGAGAAGATCGAGAGCCGCGCGGTCTTCGATGCGCAGGACGTGGACTGGACCGACGTGCGCCAGCAGGTCGAAGACCAACTCAGCCTGGCCAAGGACAAGAAGGCGGCCAGCGAAGAGACCTGGAAGCAGGCGACGAAGAAGATCGCTAACGAGCACAACAAACTGGCGGAGCAGAACCCGGGCATCCTGTACGACCCGCGCCGCAAGCTCACCGACGACCACGTGGTCCTCAAGGACGGCCGCAGCTTTACCGGACTGATCAAGGTCAACAGCGGCGAAGCGCTGCAGATCGAGACGCCTTCCGAAGGGCTGCTGAGCTTCACCAAGGAGCAGGTCGAGACGGTGACGGAAGGCGAGTTCAGCGCCGTACGCAAGCAGGTGCTGGAAGCGATTCCAGCGGCCGTCGAGGCCGCCAAGCAGAAGAAGCGCGTCACCGCCTACTTCTCCTGCGAAGCGGGCATCAGCACCGGCAGCTACCGCATCGCGCGCTGGTACCGCATCCCGGGCAAGATCGACGAGGAATGGCTGAAGGCCTGGGAAACGCTCGACGCAGGCGAGTAAGCTTCCGGCCGAAGTACCCCGCATCCGGAAACGCGAGCCCGAAACGGCTCGCGTTTTTTATTACGTCGGCTTCTGGGCGAGAATGCCGCGGATGAACTCGATCTCTTCCGGCGACGCTTCGAGCCAGCGCAGCGCCTCGGCTTGCTCGCGAAAGACCGAACATTCCGGAAGCACCGGCTCCACCATCAACTGGTACATCCGCGCGAGGCCAAAGGACACGTCGGTGGGTGCGGCAATCGTAAGCCGGTACGATTCGTGTCGCGGTACATGGCGCAGATCGTGCTCGACCAAAGCCTGCAAGCCTGCTCGCGTCACGCCGGCCTCGGTCACGCCCTCAAGCGAACAGAACTCGCGCCTCCGGATCGGCAGCGCCGGATCGTCCAACTGCGCCTTTGCGAGCGCTTTCAACTCGGCATCGGTCACCAGCCCCGAAGCGACGGTGAGCACCAGTTGCGTACGCGGATGTATCGCGTAGGTGAAAGGCATGCGCTCCAAGACTCCGTGAGGCGGCGGAAGACGGCTTTGCGGTCACGCCGTGCATCGTATGAGTAAGCCTGCACTATAAAAGGTTTCCGCCGGACTGTCACGCCGCTCAGCCTGCTGCGGGCGCGGCCGACCAGAGCACCAGCTCGCCTTCGGCGCAGCGTCCCGCGTCGGTTTCGGCATGGACGCGGAAGCGCTGAAACGCGCCATGCACGCGGAGGCGTTCGGCATGCAGGATCACGCGCGCACCGGGAAGAACTTCTCGGCGCATGCGGAAGCGCGGCACGGACGCCAGGCGCGAAATGAGACGCGGGCCTTCGGGAGCTTTGGAGCGCAAGGCCAGCCCGGCCGTCTGCGCCAGAGCTTCCAGCAACAGCGTAGCCGGCCAGCGCTCGCGGCCGGCCAACCAGCTGGCGGCGGAGACGGCCAAGCGCGCCGATGCGCGTTCGCCGGGCGTCAGGGATTCGATGCGGTCAATGAATAGAAACGGAGGGCGGTGCGGGAGCCACGCGGCCGGATCGGCAGGCACCGGCGCAATCATTCGGGATCCTTGACGGCCTCGGGCTTCTGCGCGCCGGCGTCCTTGAGCAACGCGTGCTCGAAAGACTCGGCGGAGAGTTCCGCCTCCACCTTCAGGTCGCCGAAATGTTCGATCAGCCGGTCGCCCGCGCCGGCCGGGGGAACCTTTTCGAGCGAGCTGAAAAACGCCGCGCCTTCGGTCACGCGCGCGATCAGGAACTGGTACGGCACGTCGGCGTTGCCCAGCTTCGCGCCGGGTTTCTTGGCCAGCACCACGCGCCACTGAGCCGGCTTGCTGTCCACGCCCGGCGCTTTGAACAGATGCACGTCGAAGTATTCCTGCAACGCCGCCAGATCCATCGTGCTTGCGGCCTTGAGCAGCGCGAGGAGCTTCGGCGCGGCGGTGAAGTCCTTCACCCGCGTGGGCGGTTGCAGCGAGGGCGCGAACTCGGCCACCTGGACCCCGTTCAAGCGCCAAGCCTTCCAGGGGGATCCGTCGGGTTTGTGGAAAACGCGCAGCACCTGGTCCGGGCGCTGCATCAGCATCTCGCCCGTCTCGACCCGTTCGCCCAGGAGTTCGTCGTTCATCACCGCGCGGACTTTGACGCGCACGCTGGGATGCTTGTCGAAGCTGGCTTTCAGCGCCGCCAAAGCCGCCGTGGCTTCGCCGCCTTCCACCTTCGATTCGCCCGCCGCCGGCTGCAGGTCGTCGGCGGACCACGCGGGCCACGCCGCCCAGCACAGTCCCAGCAGAATCGCCCCTGCACGCATCTTCCACCGGCTGCTCATGCCTGTCTCCCGAACCGTGTCGATGGGACGCCCGCTTCCGCGGCCGCATTCAAGTGTTCGGCCTCGCCCCACAGGGAATTGGCGTCCGAGCACTTTTTCCTAGACGTATGTACGCGCTCGCATTCCCATTGAATAGCAATCCGTGCACCAAGCGCACGGGCGGTTATCGCTCCAGCAAGAACGCATCCCAAGCCGTGGCGATGCGTTTGGCCAGTTCAGCCCGTTCGGCCTCCGGGAAGAAGCTCGCTCGAGCCGCCTGGATGGCCATTTCGCGCAAGGCCTCCAGCGGCACGCCGCAGCGCTCGTGCGCGCGGGCGTACTCTTCCGTCAGATCCACGGCGCTGATCGTCGGATCGTCGCTGTTGACGGTAACCCGCACGCCGGCTTCGTGCAGGGCTTTTAAGGGATGCGCTTCGAACGAGGCGGCGGCGCGGGTCTGAACGTTGCTGGTGGGGCAGACTTCCAAGGTAGCGCCGCGGCTTTTAAGCAGCCGAACCACCGCGGGATCTTCGGCGGCGCGCACGCCGTGTCCGATGCGTACGGCGCCGAAGCGTTCCAGCGCTTCCCGCACGTTGGCCGCGCCCGGTCCGTCGGGGTCTTCGCCGGCATGCAAAGTGATCCCGCGCT
This sequence comes from Planctomycetota bacterium, assembly GCA_045863855.1. Lineage (GTDB taxonomy): Bacteria > Planctomycetota > SZUA-567 > H5-PLA8 > H5-PLA8 > H5-PLA8. Next base: position 11,295 of record BTVV01000072.1, read on the forward strand.
CGGCGCGGCGCCAGGCTTCGAGAAACTCCGCGACGCTCTCCAGCGGGCAGGCCTCGTCTCCACAGACATCTACCGCGGCCAGCTTGGCGCCCAGGGGACGTTCCAGCAGTTTGGTTTGCAGCGCGTTGGCCGCCGCGGGCACCTGCCGGTTCAAGGCCACGGTGCAGGAGACGAGCACGCCGCGTCGCGCCGCTTCGGCGAAGGCGCCGCGCATGAGGGCTTCCGTCGCCGCTTCGACGGCCTCGAACGGTGGGAGCGGCAGGTCGGCCAAGCTGACCATGGCCGGCATCTCCCGCGCGCGCCAAGCCCAAAACAGCGGCGCGAAGCGCAACTCGTATGCGATGATGCCATCGGCCGCGGCGTCGGCGACGGCCTCGCGTCCGACGCGCTCCAGGTCGGCAATGGTTCCGTACCGGAAGCGCAGTGCGGCAAAGCGCGCCAGAAAGGCGCGAAAGCCGGGCGGCTCGCCTGCCGGAATCGTCACCGCCGCTTCGAGCGCCTCTCGGCTGGCATGCAAGCTTGCCTGCGCGGATTGATGGAATTCCCAGAGCGAATCCAGGCGCAACGCGCCTTCGAGGTGCCGGTGCAATTCGACCTTCGGCAATGCGCGCAGCCGCGCGCGCAGCTCCTCAGGATTCATGGATGCTCCTGGCATTCGGCACGCAACGCGGCGAGGAATTCGCCCACGGCGTCCGTGTAGGCCGCTTCGCCGCGCGCACCGAGGTCCTGGTGTCCCACGCCGGGCAATTCGAGAAAGCGCTTGGGAATGCCTCCGGCACTGGCGGCCGGCGCGGCTTCGAAGAGACGCCGGCCGTGCTCGAACGGAACCACACGATCGTCGGTCCCATGGATAACCAGGAGCGGGCAGGTGACGCGCGGGATGCGTTCGATGGACGGGTAACGCTCTTGAAGGATCAGGCGCACGGGCACGAACCAGTACAGATGCGCGGCCACTTCGGTGAGGCTGGTGAAGGGCATCTCGAGCGCCAAGCCCCCAGGCGGCGTGCCCGCGGCGCAGAGCTCTTCGGCGAGGCGCACGGCAACGGCGCACCCCAAGGATTCGCCCCACAGAATCGTCCGTTCCGGCGGGATGCCGCGTTCGCGCACCCAGGCCAGCGCGGCGCGCGCGTCGAGCGCCAGGCCTTCTTCGTGCGGCGCGCCCTCGCTGTCCCCATAGCCTCGGTAGTCGAAGCAGCAGGCATGCAGCCCGCGCCGCGACAGGTGGTACAGCATCTCGGCGCGGTGTCCGCGATGCCCTCCGTTGCCGTGGAAGAACAGGACCGCCATGTCTCCGCCGCGCATGCTCGCATCGAAATCGGGTTCCTGGGCGTCCGCCTCGGGGCGCACGTGCCAGCCGCCCAGCGTCACGCCGTCGGCCGCGCTGACGGTCACGTTGCGCGCGCGGTCGGGCGCAAGTCCGGCGCGCTGGGGATCGACCGCCTCCGCGCGCGTGGGCGCGTAGATCAACTTGCGCTGCATCGCGAAGAGCGCCGCGCATAAAACCAGGTAACCGCCGAGGAGATAGAGCACGCTTCGCTTCAAGTAATAGGCCAGGCCGAAGTGCGCCGGAGCCGCCGGCGCGGGTTCGGGAGGGGACGCCACGCGTTCCGTGACGGCACGTTCGGCAAGCGATCCCATCGTTCGCGCACCTGCCCCGGAAAATCGCCGCGACTATACTCGCTATTTCAGCCAGCGCCGCAGCAAACCCGTCGAGCGCGGTCCGCGCAGCGGCCGGCCATCCAACGCGCGCTCCAGGTCCTCCGCCAGTTGCGCGCAGGTCGGGTAGCGCTTGGCGGGTTCCTTTTCCAGGCAATGCATGACGACTCGCTCGAGGTTCAAGTCGACGGTGGAATCCAATTCGCGCGGCGGCTTGGGCGGAAGCGCCATGACCATTTGGCGTGTGCGTGCGGACGTAAGCGCCGCGAAGGGCGGCCGGCCGGTCAGGACTTCGTAGAGCATCGCGCCGATGGCGTAGACGTCGGTGGCCGGCGTGAGCCCTGCCTCTTCGCCGCGCGCCTGCTCGGGGCTCATGTACGACGGCGTGCCGACGATGTGCTGGACCTGCGCGTCGGCCGGCGCGCCGCGGCGCCAGGAGAGCCCGAAGTCGAGCACGAACGGTTCGCCTTTCGAGGTGACCACGACGTTACGCGGCTTCAGGTCGCGGTGGATCAGCCCATTCTCGTGCGCGTGATGCACCGCGCGGGCGACGAGCGCCATCGCGCGCAGCGCGGTAGGCTGGTCGATCATGCCCGAGGCCAGGCCTTGGTCGAGCGGAAGGCCCGCCACGAAGCGAAACGCGATGTACGCGTAATCGTCGGCGAGGCCGCATTCGTGAACCGTCACGATGTTCGGATGGTCCAGCCGTGCGTAGAGTTCCAGTTCGCGCTGGGCAGTGGCGTGGAGGTCCGCGGCGCTCTGGCCGGCCAGCGTGGGGTAGAGGACCTTCAAGGCGACGACGGCTCCGTTGCGCGGATCCGAGGCGCGGTAGACGACCGAACCCGTCCCGCGGCCGACTTCGCGTTCGACCAGGAAAGGTCCGAGGCTGAGCGGCGGAAATGCCGGCGGCCCGGAACCGGGGTTGGACTCCGGCGCGGGCACGGGCTCCAGGCGCGAACCGCTGGCGTTGCTCATGGGTGTATCCAACGCGGTTTGGGGCGTAACTGCAAGTATTAAGCTAAACTTGCACCGGTGCGAGATTCGAAGGGCTCAAGATCCTGGCGGCGATAGGGCCGCTTGGCGTTCTGCATCGAGCACTTCGTAACGCTTGAGCCGGTCCCAGGACCACCAGCGACTCAGCCGCCAGCCGCGCCATGCGGCCCAGGCCGTGACGACCGAAAAGAACAATGTGTAGCCGATCGAGAAGAGGACCAAAGCAGCGCGGAGCCCAGGTCGTTGCAGGGCACGACTGTAGCGCGCGACATCCAGCGCGGCATACATCCCCAAACCTGTGCAAGAAAAGAGGTAGATAGCGAGGGCGATCAGTTCGGCGATCTCAAGTCCGATATTCACTTTTTGCATGAATGCCAGCAATGCTCCGTAGACCAATACCGCCGTGACGAGGTCCTGCATCCACATCTGCATGGGTGGGTCGTTGCGAGCTTGAAGCCACTGATGATATTCGCCGCGCCGGATCATCCAGCGAATAAGGACGAACATCCAGCCGCCGAAACCGAATACGCCCAGCAGGAGGAGGGGAATGGCGCCATAACCATCGAACTGCATGAAAATCACGACCAGCAACCACGTTCCGACGCCCCAAACCACGACCATTAAGCAGGAGATCAAGTAGCGCTTTACCGGCTCATGCTTGCGCGCCATGAATCCCAACTCAAGCATGAAGTATCGATAGGCCAAGTAGCCCCAGAAGCAGATGCCCGCCAGGAAGCCCCCTGCGAAGATTGCACCCAGCAGTCCGAATAAGCTCATGGGGCCGCCCCCGAAGCGTATCTCCCTACGCCGGGCCGCCGATGCTGCCGGGCGGGGACTGATCTGCAGGCGATACAGCTTGCTGCGGCCGGAGGTCACTCGGCCCTGAATCGAGCGGTCCGGCGGAGGCGAGCCAGAGCGCGCGGCGCCAGGCCCACCACGCTACGAAGCTGAGCGGGCCCAGGAACGCACAGAGGAGCACCATCAGCGCCACGTAGCCCGCGCGCTTGCCGCCTTCCAGGCGCGCCGAACTGCGCCGTCCGGCGTCGAGCGCCGCGAAGCAGCCGAAGAGCGCCCCCGGAAGCAGGTAAATCGCCCAGCCCAGCACGTAGCGTTCGGGCATGTTCCCGCTCTGCGCGAGCGCCGCCAGGATCGCCATCAGCGTGCCGTAAGTAAAGAGCCCTGCGTAAAGGTCGATCATCGCCGTTTGCAGAGGCGGCGGCGGAAAGCGCGCGGTATAGGCGCGGTAGTCTGGAAGTTGTTTGAGCCCCTTGACGATCAGGATGATCCAGTAGATCGGGCCCGCGATGCAAGCCAGGCCGTAGGCCATGAAACCAAAGATGGGAATCAGGAACACGACGACCGTCACGACGCTCGTATAGAAAAGGTAGAGGACCGTGCCGATCACCGAGGCGGCCAGCAGCGCGGCGGGCCGATCGTAGTAGGAGGTATACGCCAGCTTGACGAGTCGGTTGCGGAAGGCGACGTACGTGAACGCGTAAGGCCCGAAGCCGATGGAAAGCGCGAGTAACAAGCCCAAAGCGGCCACGCGGCGCCTCCGCGGCGGTTATTCGAAATCGCGACGGTTGAAGTCGAGATGCTTCTTCCAGCGGGTGTCGTCGGTCTGGGGGAAGTCGCTGCGCTGATGCGCGCCGCGGGATTCCTCGCGCTTCAACGCGGAACGGATCACCAACTGCGCGCAGGCCAGCATGTTCTGCAATTCCAGGCCCTTCACGGTGGCGAACTCTTCGCTGTAAACGTAATTCTGCCAGAAATCGAGCATCTGGAGCGCGTTGGTCATCGTCTCGCCGTCGCGGACGATGCCGGCCGCGCGGCTGTCGAGGCTCTTGAGCGACGCGCGCACGTCGTCGACGTCGATCGGAATCTCTTCGCGCGGCAGGATCGGTTTTACGGCCTTGTCGGGGAACGTCGGCTGCGGTTCCTGCGCCAGCTTCAATGCCTGTTTGCCGGCTTCGGTGCCCATCACCAGTCCGTCCAAAAGCGAATTGGAAGCGAGGCGGTTGGCGCCGTGGATGCCGCAGGCCGCGACTTCGCCCGCCGCCAGCAGCCGGACGACGTCGGTCCGCGCTTCCAGATCGGTGCGAATGCCGCCCATCGTGTAATGGCAGGCCGGGCGCACGGGGATGCGGTCCTTGGTCAGGTCGAGGTGGTACTGCTTGAGCGCCTGCCGGATATTGGGGAAGCGTTCGAGCACCATCTTGGGGTCCAGATGCGCGAGGCTCAGGAAGACGTTGGTCGCGCCGGTGCGCTGCATCTCGTCCACGATCGCGCGGCTGACGACGTCGCGCGGCGCCAGCTCTTCGCGTTCGTCGTAGCGCGCCATGAAGCGCTCGCCCTTCGCGTTGAGCAGGTGCGCGCCCTCGCCGCGGACGGCTTCGCTGATCAGGAAGCGCCGCGCGCCCGCCACGTACAGCGTGGTGGGATGAAACTGCACGAACTCCATGTCTTCCATCGTCGCGCCGGCGCGAAAGGCCATCGCCATGCCGTCGCCGGTGGTCACGTCGGGGTTCGTCGATTCGCGGTAAATCTGCCCCAGGCCGCCGGTGGCGAGGATCGTCGCTTTCGCTTCGATCTTCAGGAAGCGGCCGCTTTTGATTTCCAGCGCCACCAGTCCGTAGCAGATGCCGTCCTTGTGCAGCAGGTCGATGACGAAGTGGTTTTCCAGCAGCGTGATGTTGGGATGGTCGTGCACGCGCTGATGCAGGCTCTTCTCGATCGCGCGGCCGGTGGCATCGCCGTTGGCGTGAAGGATGCGCCGGTGGCCGTGCCCGCCTTCGAGCGTCAGATGCAGCTCGTCATTCTTCGAGCGGTCGAAGGGCGTGCCCCACTCGATCAGCTTCTGCACCAGCGCGGGGCCTTCGGTGACGAGCTTGCGCACCGCGGCTTCGTCGCAAAGACCGCAGCCTACGGCGAGCGTATCCTGCAAGTGCGCTTCGGGCGAATCGTCCGGCGCCACGGCCGCCGCGATGCCGCCCTGCGCGTAAAAGGTGTTCGATTCCTGGGAGGAGCTTTTGGTGACGAGCATGACCGAAGCGTTTTCCGCGGCCACCAGCGCGGCCGAAAGCGCCGCGATGCCGGTGCCGCAGATCAGGACGTCCGGACCCAGCGACGGAACGCGCCGCAGGTCCAACTCCAATAAATAGCGCTCCTGCATGAAGCGCGCCCCCCGCCCGGTCGCACGTAGTTTGCGTAAAGACTTTTACAGCAACGGGAAGCAGCGGCAAACTGCTTTAAGGTAATCGCGGAGCGAACTCCTAATGGACGGCAGAATGTGGGGTCTTGGAGGCGTGCTGCTGATGGCTTGGCTGGGTACTTCCGCCGGAGCGGGCGAAGTTCTGCACGTCGATACGGCGAGCGTATTGCGAACCTGGGCGCGTCCGCCCTTTGGGTTGAACGTCAATTACTTGATGGACCACGGGCGCGGGAAGGCGCCGGCTCGGCCGCTGGCCGTGGCGCTGAAAGAAATGGGGGCGCGTTTCCTGCGCTTCCCCGGCGGAGATAAGTCGGATTCGCACTTGTTCGCCCTGCCGCCTTACGAAAAGCCCGAACCGACGCTCGCGCGCACCGGTTCCGAAGAGTGGCCTTCCGCGGACCGCCAGTTCACCTTGGACGATCACCGTACCTGGAAGATCCGCCCGCTGGACTTCGACGAGTTCATGGCGCTGTGCCGGGAAGCGGAGGCCGAGCCGGTGATCTGTGTCTGCTTCGACGCGATGTACAAGCCCGCGCAGCCCGGAGGGACCGCGCCCACACGCGAGGAACTGCTCGCGCATGCCGTAGGGTGGGTGAAATACGCCAACGTGACGAAGAAGTACGGCGTCACGTATTGGGAGTTGGGCAACGAGAGTTACCTCGGCAGCCACAACGGTTCGCCCAGCGCCGTTCAATATGCGCAGGACGCCGCCGCCTTCGCGCGGGCGATGAAGGCGGTGGATCCGGCAATTCGCATCGGGCTCAACGGGCCCGAACGCCACGCCAAGCGCGGCGCCCACGATCCGGAAGCCGCGCCACCGTGGTGGAAAGCCGCCCTGGAATCCGCCGGGCCGCACGCGGACTGGCTGGCTTTGCACGATTACCCGTGCTGGAAGTGGATGGGTTATGCGCATTACACGAAGCTCAAGCCCGATTTCCAAAACGTCCTGCTCGAAGGCGACCGCGCGGTGAAGGCCTACCTGCCGCCCGAACAACAAGGCCGCATGCGCTTGCTGATGACCGAGGTCAACAGCGCCGACTGGTTCGGGCATCCCAAGAACGACGGCTGGAAGCACGTCAACACGCTGGGCCACGCGTTGGTGCTTTTTGACATGCTGGGCGTGTACCTGCGCCATGAGACGCTGGACGCGGTGCTGGTCTGGAACACGCGCTGGGTCAAAAACGCGACCGAGAACCAACTTTGGGACGCGGTGGGTCCGGATAACGAACTGCGTCCCACCGGTCAGGTCATGGCGCTCTGGAAGCGCGCTTTTCTGCCGCAAATCGTGAGCTGCGCGGGCGGACCCGAAGCCGTGCGCGCGCATGCGTGCTACGATCCGAAGACTCGGCGGCTGAGTGTCTTTCTGATCAACCGGATCGAGCAAGATAGGGCGTTGCGTCTGGAAGTTCCCGGCTTACCCGAAGCCCGGGTAGAGCGAACCGTATTTTCAGGCGCCGGTCCGGAGGACGAACGCCCGCAGGTGAAATCCGCCGGAGCGCTGACCTGGCAGGCGGGCGGCGCGGACCTACAACTGCCTCCCGTCTCGCTCACCGTGCTCGAGTTCGCGCCCTGAACCGCCCATGAGCATGCGCCGCCTCGCCAACCCGCCCAACCCCTGGCGCTCGACCCACGTCGAATGGCTGGGCGAACCGCCTTCGGCGGCGCTGGACGTTTACGAAGAACGCGCCCGCAGCATCCTCAGCGAGAACGATTCGCCCGATATCGGCTTCCGCTGGAGCCTCAATCCGTACCGCGGCTGCTTCCACGCCTGCGCCTACTGCTACGCGCGGCCGACGCATCAGTATCTCGATCTGGGCGCGGGAACCGACTTCGAGCGCAAGCTCGTCGTCAAGATCAACGCGCCGGATTTGCTGCGCCAGGCGTTCCTCAAAAAATCGTGGCAGGGCGAAGTGCTCGTCTTCAGCGGCGTCACCGACTGCTACCAGCCGTTGGAAGCGCACTACGGGATCACGCGGCGCTGCCTGCAAGTCTGCCGCGAATTCCGCAATCCCGTGAGCATGATCACCAAAGGCGCGCTGATCCGCCGCGACGTGGAACTCCTGGCCGCGCTGGCGCGCGAAGCCCGCTTGCACGTCTGCCTCAGCATTGCGTTCGTGGACGAGGATCTTTCGCGCGCGCTGGAGCCGAACGTGCCGCTGCCGCGCGCGCGGTTCGACGCGCTGCGCGTGTTGAGCGAGGCCGGGATTCCCACGGGCGTCGCCGTCGCTCCGATCATCCCCGGCGTGAACGATCACCAGATCGCCGAGGTGCTCCAGCGCGCCGCCGAAGCCGGCGCGACGTCGGCGTTCATGACGCTCCTGCGCCTCCCCGCCGAAGTGAAACCGGTCTTCCTCCAACGCCTGCATGAAGCGCTGCCGCTGCGCGCGAAGAAGGTCGAACACGCGCTGCTGGAGATGCGCGAGGGGAAGCTGAATCAAAGCGAGTTCGGCGCGCGCATGCGCGGTTCCGGTGAACGCTGGCAGGCCGTCACGCGGCTCTTCGAGGTCTCCTGCAAGCGCTACGGATTGGGCTGCTACGAAGAGCGCGGCATCGGACGCGAGCGCGGCGTACACGATGCCGAAGGCACCCCATTTCGGCGTCCGAACGAAACGCGGAGCCTCTTCGAGTAGCTGGTACTTGGCCGGAACCTGGCCCGAGCGCGCGAATGCCAGGCGACCGCGAGGCGCTTGATTGCCGGACGAAAGACTCAAGACTGGACGCATACCTCAACCGGAGATCCACCCATGAGCAGCCCCGAAGTCACCCGCACGCCCGCCGCTTCGCACACCGAAAGCTGGCGCGCGCAGTTCCACAAAGACGAAACGTTGCAGCGCGTGCGCCCCAAGGCTTTCCACGGTTACCTGCCCAACCCGCATCGTGGAACCACGACCTTTCAGCGCTTCAACGGCGAGGCGCTGTATCCAGGCCTGATGTGGGACGACAGCAAAGGACCGCTCGAGTTCGCGCCGTTCCGCGGCGATCCGCGCAGCCTGCATAATCCGCAGTATCCCGACACGACGCTCTCGTACTGCCGCTGGCTCTGGTCGGTTATCGAGCCCCAGAAAGGAAAAATTCGCTTCGACGTGATCGACGGGGCGCTCGAAGCCGCGCGCGCGCGCGGGCAGACCCTCCAACTGCGCATCCAGCCCTACATCGGCGACGACATGCCCAAGTGGTACTGGGAACTGGGCGGGAAGCTGGACCCCAACAGCGATCCCAAGCGCCGCGAGCCGGATCATAATCACGCGTCGTACCTCAAGCATTGGGGCGAGTTCATTAAAGCCTTCGGCAAGCGCTACGACGGGCATCCGGTGCTCGAGAGTTTCGATATCGCCTACGGAGGCCCTTGCGGCGAGTGCGGCGGGAACACCACCGCGGCCACCGCGCGCAAACTCGTCGATATGTACCGTAAAGCGTTCAAGAAGACGCAACTCGTCTCGATGCTCGGGACATTCGGCTGCGCCTACGCGAGCAAGTTCAAGACGATCGGCTGGCGCGCCGACTGCTACGGCGACATGCGCACCGAAGGCAAGGGCATCGTCCCCGATGCCCTGTGCTGGAACCACATGCTCGACGCGTACCCGAAAGAAGTCGCGCAGGATGGCGTGAGCGAGACCTGGAAGACCGCGCCCGTCACCATGGAGACGTGCTGGACCGTCGGCTACTGGGAAAGCAAAGGCTGGGACGTGGATTGGATTCTGGAGCAGGGGCTCAAGTACCACACCTCGGTCTTCATGCCCAAGTCGAGCTTCATTCCGGACCGCTGGCGCGAAAAGCTCGACGCTTGGGACCGCCGCCTCGGCTACCGCTTCGAATTGAAGCAGGCGATCCTGCCGCTCGAAGCCAAACCCGGCGCGCGTGCGGGCTTCAGCCTCTTCGTCGACAATGTCGGCGTCGCGCCGTTGTACCGCGATTACCCGCTCGTCTTGCGCTTCACGCAGGGTCGCGTGTCGGAGTTCGCCCAACTCGATGCGCCTCCGCGCGGCTGGATGCCCGAGATCAACTACGCGGCCGGAAAGTTCGGCGTTCCGAAGAAGCTCCAGCGCGGCACCGCGGACGTCTCGATCGGGATTCTGGACGAGAAGGCCAAGACGCCGCGAGTGCTCTTCGCCAACGCCGGCTTGTCACCCGAGGGCTGGCTGCCGCTGACGAAGATGGATATCGTGTAAGCCAACGCGTATCCTAATAAAATACTAAATAAGGCCTACGGAAGTTTATTGCCGTACCATGTAAACATATATGTATCAATCTATTATAATGTAACACTAGGCATCGACAGTATTTCCATGACAATTTCGCGCTCCGCATCCGTTGAGCAGTGTACTTGTATATTGGTACGACCGTTCGGCAAGACGAGGAGAACCTCAGATGCGTTTCGCTTCGATCGTGGCGCTCGTGGTCTGCATGGCGGCGGCACAAGGTTCGGATCTGCCGCTTGGCGAACTGGTCCACGACGGCCCGCCGACGCCCGAACAGATCTCGATGTACCTGCCCGTGACCGGTACGCTGGATTTCGCGGCCACGGCGAGCGTACGTTTCAAAGGCGGCGATGCGAAGGACTGGACACCGGCGCATCCGCTGCACCGCATTCGCGTGGCGAATGCCGCCAGCGCGCAGCCGGAAGCCTTTGCCGGCGTGATCACGGGCCTGACGCCGGGTGCTTCGTACAGCGTCGAGGTAACGGTCAAGCTTGGCGCGGATACGGCCACCAAGACGCTGAACGCCGCCACCCGCGCGCTGCCGCCCGCGGCCGGCGAACCCACGGTCAAGCTCGCCGCCGACGCCACCGTCGAACAAATCAAAGCCGCTTTGGGCGGCGCGAAGCCCGGCGACGTGATCCAGTTCGCGAACGGGACTTACGCCGTCGACGGGTTGCAGATCAAACAGAGCGGGACGCCCGAGAAGCCGATCGTGATTCGCGGGGAGAGCCGCGACGGCGTGACGCTGAAAGACCCCACCGGCGCGATCTTCCAGATCCTCGAGGCCTCCGACTTCATCATCGAGAACCTGACGCTGGAAGGCGCCAAGACCGACTCAGGCACCAAGGCCGGCTCCCACGGCATCAGCTTCTGGACCGCCCCGTCGCCGCAAAAGCGCATCACGATCCGCAACGTCACGATGAACGGCGTCGATATGGGCATCGTGGCCTCGAAGCAGACCGAGCAACTCATCATTTACGACAATACGCTGAACGGGAACAACGTCTGGGAAGCCGATTTCATCCAGTCCAACAAGACCTGGAACGACGACGGCATCCGCATTCCGGGCTTGGGCAACGTCGCCTTCAACAACACGCTCACCGGGTTCGGCGACTCCCTGGCTATGGCCGCGCGCATCACCAACATCGGCGTGCATTTCTACCGCAACGACATCCGCATGACCGGCGACGACGCCTACGAAGGCGACTACGGCATCCGCAACATCACCTTCTACGATAACCGCGTGCACAATTCGATGACGCTGATCTCGTTCGACCCCGTTTACGGCGGGCCGGCCTTCGCGTTCCGCAATATCGCCATCAACACCGGCCGCAGTCCGTACAAGCTGAACAACAAAAACACCGGCTTCTTCCTCTACAACAACACAGTGGTGCGCACCAACGGCTCCGGCAGCGGCAAGGGCTGGGGCTGGAACCAGTCCAACAACGGGCCGCTCGTCGCTTGGGGTTACCGCAACAACATCCTGATCTTCCGCGGCGCAGGCAACATGATGGCGATGGAGGCCGGCGGGCAGGACCCCGTCGACTTCAATCACAACGCCTGGTTCCCCGACAAGAGCATCTGGTGGACGGGGACCGGCGGTTCGTTCAAGACCATGGCCGAAGCCCGCGAGAAGCTCAAACCGGTGACGCCCGTCTTCGGCGCGACCGGCAAGCGCCACGAAGGCTGCGTGATCAGCGAATCCGATCCCTTCGCCGAGGACATCGAACTGGGCGAGGATAACCTGAAGCAGATTACCAAGGCCTACGTGCCCAAGCTCTCCGACGGTTCCGCGCCGCGCGGCAAAGGCATCGCGGTGCCCGGCATTACCGACGGCTTCAGCGGAGACGCGCCCGATATGGGAGCCATCATCACCGGCCGGCCGCTGCCGGAGTGGGGCGACCGGAGCGTGAGCGGTAAGCAGTAACGAGGACCGCCTAACTGCTGGCGCGGATAATCAGGCCGCCGGGAATCTCCAGCGTGCGCGCCGGCTGGTCCGGGTCTTCGATCAACGCCATCAGCCGGCGTACCGCGGCCGAACCCAATTCGCGCCCGGGCGCGCCGAAGGTCGTCAGCGGCACGGCGGCGGTCTGGCTCTGCGAGAGGTTCACGCAGCTCGCGATGGCCAGGTCCTGCGGGATGCGCAGGCCCAGGCCCAGAGCGGCTTGCAGCGCGGCGATGGCCGTATCGTCGGTATCGCACCACAGCGCGCGCGGGCGGTCGGCGGCGGGCCGGTTGAGCACGTCCATGGCCGCGCGGAAGGCCGCCCCTTCGAACGCTTCGCCGCCCGCATTCCACTCCGGCCGCGTATGCAGGCCCAGCGGTTCGAGCCGCCGCTGGATCGCATCCACTTTCGGCCGTGTACCCTCCGGCTGCCCGATCATCTGGACCAGATGCCCCACCGCACGGTACTCGCGTTCGGCGAAGTGCCGCAGCACCGCCTCCGTGCTGTCCCCGCCGCCGCGCACGATCCGGTCCACGGGTTCGTCGCCGTCGTAAACATGCAGCCAGACCACCGGGCAGCGCATGGCGCGCAGCGCGCGCACGTCGGCCGCGTTGTCGCGCCCCTGCGATTCGCGCGTTCCGATCACGATCAGTCCGTCCACCACGCCGCTTTCGAAGAGGTCCGCGCCGTAGACCTCGCCCGGCGCGTCGTAGCGTTTATGCGCCAGCACCAAGTTGCGCTGCACCGCCTGTTGTTCGGACTGGATGCCGGCGAGAAAATCGGCGAGCACCGCGCTGCTGAAGAGCGGGCGGCGAAACGGCACCACCAGGCCGAAGGCGTCGGCGCGGCGCGTGCGCAGCCGACGCGCCAGCGCGTGTGGCCGGTAGCCCAGCTCCTGGGCCGCGTCGCGCACGCGCGCCGCCGTCTCCGGCGTCGCCTTGAGCTTGCCGTTGAGAATATCGCTGGCCGTCGAGAGCGAAACGCCCGCCTTGCGCGCGACATCGATGATGGTGGGGCGGCTCATGCGCGCGAGGATACCGCCCGGACCGTGCGCGGCCAAGCGCGCGTCTTCATGCCATTCCGAGACTGTCGCCAGAACAAAAAAAGCGGGCGGCCCTTTGCGGAGCCGCCCGCTTGCATGGCTTCGTGTGCGTCCGACGAAGGGTTCAGGCCAATTCCTTCTTCAGCGCCTCGACCCGGTCGGTCTTCTCCCATGTGAACTCCGGCAGCGCGCGTGCGAACGGACCGTGAGCCGCGGTCAGCCGGTAGATCGACCGGCGCAACTGGAGCTGGTCGATGATCGCCTTGGGTTTGAAGTTGAAGTGCTTCTGCACGATCGCGGACAGCTTCGCGTCGGGCAGCTTGCCGGTGCCGCGCGTATCGACCAGCACCGAGACCGGAGCGGCGACGCCGATCGCGTACGCCACCTGGATCATGCACTCGTCGGCCAGTCCCGCGGCCACGACGTTCTTCGCCGCGTAGCGCGAGTACAGCGCCGCGCTGCGGTCCACCTTCGTCGGATCCTTGCCGCTGAAGGCGCCGCCGCCGTGCGGAATCCAGCCGCCGTACGTGTCGACGATGATCTTGCGTCCCGTCAGGCCGCTGTCGCCGTGCGGGCCGCCGATCTCGAAGCGCCCCGTCGGGTTGAAATGGTAGATCGTCTTCGCGTCGAGCAGCTCGGGGCTGATCGCGGGCTTGACCACGTGCTCCAGCAGGTCCGCCGCGAGCTGCTTCTGTTTGGAATTCATCTCGGGCTTATGCTGCTGGCTGACGACGACCGTGTGCACGCGGATTGGGCGGCGGCCTTCGTACTCGACGGTCACCTGGCACTTACCGTCCGGGCGCAGATAGTTCAGCTTGCCCGTAGCGCGCATCTCGACGGCCTTCATCGCGATCTGGTGCGAGAGCTGGATCGGGAGCGGCATCAGGTTCGGCGTCTGCGTGCAGGCGTAGCCGAACATCAGGCCCTGGTCGCCGGCGCCCATCTCCTTGCTGCTGCCTTCGTCCACGCCTTGCGCGATATCGGGGCTCTGCCGGTCGATGCTCACCAGCACCGCGCAGCTATCGGCGTCGAAGCGCATCGACGGATCGGTGTAGCCGATCGAGCGCACCACTTCGCGCACCGTGTCGGGAATGTGCACGTACGTGTTCGTCGTGATCTCGCCGGCGATCACCACCATCCCGGTGCTGACCAGCGTTTCGCAAGCTACGCGGGAGTTCGGATCGTCCTTGAGCATCGCGTCGAGGATCGAATCGCTGATCTGGTCGGCGACCTTGTCCGGATGCCCCGGAAAAACCGCTTCGGAAGTAAACAAATACCGCTCGGCCATGCCGCGTATTCCTTTCCCCAGAGGAGAGAAGCGCTGGATCGTCCGACGGCGCCCGAACGGCGCGAGATCGGCGTAAGGCCCGCATAATTTAGCTATTTGAAAGGGCCGGTCAAGTTCCGCCGGAGTCTACTTCGTCGTGGATGTTCGAGGAGGCCATGGCCGGCAAGTCCCCAGCCAGGATTTTCTTGGCGATCCCCTTTACGTCGTACACCGCGCAGGCGCTCGCCACCCCGATCACCACCTGCTCCCAGGACGCCGCCTGCTGCCACAACTCGGCCGGCGGATTCTTGAGCAGCGAGTACTTGATCAGATCCTCCAGCTCCTCGCAGCTCGAAAGCACTTCCTGGATCTGCTCGTGCAACTCCGGCTCCAGATCGTCGATATCGGTCACCGCCAATGGGCCGCGCGCGCGCGAAGTCCGTTCGAGAAACAGATTCGCCTCGCGGTACAGCATCGTGAGCCACTTCGAGCGATCCATGCGCCGTCTCCGTTCGGGCGCCAGTATACCGCCGGCGCCTGAGCTTGGGGATTCACGATTCGCGATTTCCGCTCCCGGTCGCTACAATCCGAGCGCGTTGCGAAGAAGCCCACCTCGCCCTGTTCGAAGGAGCACGCCATGCCTCAGCCTCCCCAATTGCCGAAGATCGATTGGCCCGCGCTGTTTAACGCGGGGCAGACCTGGGACGAGTGGCTCAAGGCCTGCCAGGGTCCGATGCAGGAAGACATGAACGGTCATTTCGCGGCCGCCGAAGTGCCGGCCGAAACGGCTCGCGAGTTGCAGAAGCTTCCGCGCCCCGTGCACGTCGTCGCGATCAGCGAAGATTGGTGCGGCGACGTCCGGCGCAACACGCCGGTTCTCGCCAAGGTCTGCGCGGCCAGCCCGCAGGTGAAGCTGCGCATCATCGACAAGGAGCATCACCCCGAGGTGATGATCCGCTACTTGACCAACGGCGCCGAAGCGATCCCGATTTTCATTTTTTTGAACGACAAGTTCACCGAGATCGGCAACTGGGGCCCGCGCCCGCAGCGCTGCAAGGAGTTCATGGCGCGCGGGAAAGCGTGCGACAATCTCGACGCTGCGCGTGCGAAGATTAAATCGTTCTACGCCGAAGACCGCCACCGCTCGACGGTGCAAGAGATCGTGAACTTGATCCAAACCTCAGCGGCCACCGAGGTTTAAGCGAACTTCACCGCGTTGCGGCTCACGCGTGCACTTTCGCTTTGCGCCGCTTTCGCGATCCACGTAGGCTGCTGGACGGATCGGGAATCGCGCCTACGACCATGCCCATGGATATGCGCAAACCGGAAGCGGTGCGCAAACACGACGGACGGATCGTAGCCTTCAACCCGCTGCGGTTGATGCGCTCGGTCACGCGCGCCGCGCTGGCTTCGGGGCGGCACACTAACGCCACTGAGGCCAAGGGTTTCGGTGAAGAGATCACGCGCGCGGTCTGTTCGTTTCTGGTCAACGAGTATCCGCCTACGCCCACCACCGGCGACGTGCGTGAATTGACGCAGCGGCTTTTGCGCGAAACCGGGCATGCGGCGGTGGCCGAGGCGTACACGGATCACGCGCGGCAGGCTGCTTCGCTCTTGTGGCGGATGCGGTTAATCGACGCGGGGCCGGCGGAAGGCGCACCTTGGGATCGCCGGCGGCTGATTGAATCGCTTCGTTCGTCGGGCGTGGCCAGCGATCCAGCGGGCGAGATGGCGCGGCACGTCGAGCGGCGCTTGGTGCAACTGGGCGCCGAGCGGATCAACGCGGCTTTGGTGCATGCGCTGGCGCTTTTGGCGCTGCACGAGCGCGGGATGGATGCGCGGCGCTATGCCGCGCGGCGCGTCTCGGCCAATTTCGCGCCGCTCTCGGAGCGTTACTTGCCGGCGGTGGCGGCGGATTGTCCCCTGCCCGATGCGGGTCCGGCGCTGGAAGCCTTTTGGCTGCAAGCGGTTCACTCCGACGAAGTGAACCAGGCCGTGCGCGGAAACCTATTGAGCTTGGAGCCGTATCCGGCGTCGCCGGCCGAAGCGCCGCGCCCGGAGGCGTGGGCCGATCCGTTGGACGCGGCGGCGCGGGAGCGCTGGGGCGAGCAGGCGGGACGGATCGAGGCCGATCTGCGCATCCGCGCCGACGGCGGCGAGCGGATGGGCGAGTTCGCCGAGGCTTTGGCGGCGTTCAGCCGAGCCGAGGGTTATGCGCGCGGGACGGACGTTCCCGAGTTTCGCGCCGGTGTGACGCTCAGCTTGCGCGGCGCGCCGGAAGTCTTTACGCGGCCTCAGGTTTCGGCGTTTCCGATCACGCTCAATCTGGGCGGCCTGCTGGTCCGCGAAGCGATTCACGATCCGCAGAAGGCCACGCTGCGCCTGACGCAGCTCGTGACGTTGGCCGCGCAGGCGCACCGCGAGCGCGAGGAATACTTCGGCCTCGCGCCGATGCGCGGGCGCGAGCTGCCGCTGGCTCCGGCAGGGCTTTGGAACGCCGCGGCTTGGCTGGCGCGGGAACCCTATATGCAGCACGGACCTGCGCCGGTTTTACGCGCGGGCGCGGGCGCGCTGCTCGCCGCGCTGAACGGCGTCGTGAGCACCTTGCGCCAGGAGACGGGGCTGCAACTGGTGCTGCGCAGCGACGGGCCGCGCGCGGCCGCGGCGGCGCTGTGGCGACGGGATTGCGCGTTCCTCGAGCAGGACGGTGTAAGCCTCGATCCGGCCGGAGCCTACGAGATCGGCCTCGATCTGCGCCTGACGCCGGGGCTGACCGACCTCGGCGAGCGGCTCGATTTCCTCCGCGCGCACGCGGCGCATTTCGACGAACCGCCGCCGCTGAGTCTCAAGGCGCCGCTGGGGCGCGAGCCGGATGCTTCGGCGTGGCGCGAGTTGCTGGAAGCGCTGCGCGCGACGGGACTTCCGCGCGCGCGTTTGCTGCCCGGCGGGAGCGCCCGCGGCGTACGGCTGCTGGCTCGCCATATCCGCGAGCATCTGCAGGGCTATCCGCTCTTCGAGAATCGAAGCTGATACGCAAACCGTGCCGGCGCAGCGGGTTACTTCGCGCTCAATCCTTTCACGATCTCATCCACTTGCGCGCGCGTGATCTTCGCATCCTGGAGGATCGCTTGCGCGAAATGGCGGTCGGCTGCGGCGGCTTCGCCGGCGCAGTGGAAGAAGACGCCGAGCAGCAAATTCCCCTCGGCGTCGGGGTCGCCGAGCGTGGCGGCGGCGAGCTGGCGGTAATCGGGCTCTTTGAGCTGGCTCCATTCCCAGGGCATCGCGGAGCCCTTCAGGTCGAGCGTTAACTTCTTGTCGTCGGCGGCTTTGAGGCGGACGGCTTCGGGCTTGGAACCGAAGAGCGTGAGGAAGACCTTGGGGCGCGCGCCGGCGGCGACGGCGGCGAGCGTGCGGGTTTTGGTCTTCGCGATCCAATCGGCGGGGACCGCAACGGCCTTCGGCGCGGCGGGCGCATCGGGCTTGGGTGCCGGGCGCGAGGTGGACGCGGAACTGCCGTTCGCGGAAGCGGTTACGGCGGTACTGGCCGGCGCGGCCGGCCGCGCGCCGAATTCGAAGGCGCCCAGATCGGGCGCGCCGTCGCGCGCCAGCCCGTCGAAATCTTCCTTTACGTCGGAGAGCGGTTCGGCCTGGTGGATCGCCTTCACGGCCAGCGGCGTGAGATGCAGATCGCCCGAGGCCGGCGCGACGAAGTAGCCGTCGAGCTTCCCGAAGAGGTTGCGGCGTTGTTCGACGCCGGGCGCGTCCCATAAGGTCCCGTGGACCAAGTTGTTAACGAGTTCGATTTTTTCGAGGCGCGATTCTTTGACGGCCCGGATGCCGCGCCCTTCGGCGGCGTCGGCGGTGCGGAAGATCGTGTTGTGCTGGACGCGGATGTTGCGCGCCCAGGCGATCTCGATGCCGGCGTCGGTGGCGGTGACGATGGCGTTGTTGCGCACGGTAAAATCGTCGGCGTGTAACATCCCGGCGGCCTTGGCTTTATCGTCGATCGCCGGATTGCCGATGGCGATGCCGCGGTCGCAGCCGCTGATGAAATTGCGCTCGATCGTGCAGCGCTTGCAATCGACCCACAGGAAAATCGCGCCGCGGCCTTCGCCGGAAAGGCCCTTCACTTCACGGAACTCGTTGTCGGCAAAGGTCCAACCGTCGAGTCGCATCATGTCGATGGCCGAGATGTAGTTGCCGTCGAAGAGCCAATCCTTGGGCGGGACGCGGTCGCACGCAAAGCGGCAGTGGCGGACCGAGCCGCCTTTGGCGACGCCGCGGTCGGAGCCGGAACCTTTGATCGCTCGGACGCCGATATTTTTGAAGCGGCAGTTGTAGATGTGGATCTCGGACGGATCGTTTTCGCCGCTGACCTTGATCGCGTAAGTGCGGGTTTCCTCGAAGGTTAGATTGGCGAAGGTGATCCCGTGGGCGGTGCTGACGGTAAAGTGCGGCCCGCTGCCGTGCGTGCCGACCCAGCCCGGGCCGCGCAGGATGGTTTTGGACGCGTCGGCATCGCCGCCGGCAATGACGAGGTTGCGCACGTCGCGGACGAGGATTTCCTCGCCGAACGCATGTAAACCGGGCGCCAGAACGAGGATCTGGTTGGGCGTGCCGAGGGCGTTTTTGAGTTCGGCCAGCGAGGCGACGCGCTTGACCGGCCAAGGCGGCAGGTTCAGCGGCGGGATGGCGCGCTCGCCGGCGTGCGCGAGGCTCATCGTTAACATGAGTCCGATCCAGGCCTTATGCATGCCCACGACCTCGCGTCTAAGCTGCTTACACCTTAACGGATGAGGCGGGGGAAGCTCTCGTTAATTTACGAAGCATTGGCCGGCCGGTTGAACGGAGCGGGCGCGGCGCGGGGTGGGGACGGATCGCGCGGGGCGGATCGCGTCGCGATATAGGGGCTATGCACGCGGCGAAGCGGGGTGCTCTTGTGCGGCAACTTTTCGAACGAACTTTAAGGACTTAGAAGGACGAAA
>BTVV01000073.1:0-30413 GCA_045863855.1 Planctomycetota bacterium
TGCCGAACGGATCGGCGAGCAGGTCGTTCTCGATTGCCACGTGCGCGAAAGCCAATCGATGGTGACGGGTCTGGTGGAGCAAATCGACCGCGGCGCCTACGATTTGGTGATGATGGGCGCAGGCGCCAAGGACATGGTCGAAAAGCTCAGCCTGGGTCCCAATATCGAAGCCGCATTGGATGAGGTGTCTTGCGCCATGGTGGTGGTCATCCCCAAGGTGGGCTCCTCCGCAGGCCACTAAACGCAAGGTTCGTATACTCGTCGAAAGCGTCGTACCGGCCGTTCGATCCCAGGGGCCGTTTGGCGTCTGGCTAATGGCGCGAGAACGCCTGTTTCGGTTCGACACGATCGGATTCCGCGAAGATATACCTGCCTCCTTAGGGCTACATTTCCAAGCATAGTCCTCGTTGCGAGTTGCAAGCCTGCTCAGCGAGTGCGCAAGGTGCATTCAATCTGCTAACTATTGGACGGGTAGTTGCTTAACCCTTCGCTTCGGTGCGCTGGATGACTCCGCTGGACGCGCCGTCATTTGTGCATTGGCGGTTGCAAACGAGACCCTTTAAGGTATGCCCAAAGGGTCTTATTCGCAGACCGCTCAGATCGTCCGCCCTCGCGTTTTGGGGTTGGGACGGCTTTGGTTAAAATTGGCTTTGGGGAGCCACCGGCATGACTCCGCTGCTGTTTGTAGGCATGATCGGCGCTCTGGTCGCGCTGACGCTTTATTTCTTCGCCACGAAGGCGCCGATTCTTCCTCCGCTGATATCCGAGCACGGCCAGTTGATCGACGACCAGATTTACCTGACGCTGATCATCACCGGAGCGATCTTCACCATCGCGCAGTTGGGATTGGCATTCCTGGCCTACAAGTACCGCCACCGCGAGGGCGCCAAGGCGGAGTACCTGCTGGGCAGCCACAAGCTCGAGTACACGTGGTCGGCGGCGACGCTGGTGCTCTTCGTCGGATTGAACTTGATGGGCCAAAAGGTTTGGGCCGAGATGCACCTGAACGAGCATCCCAAGCCGGCGATCGAGGTCGAGGTCACGGGCCTGCAGTTCAAGTGGTACATTCGCTATCCGGGCAAGGACGGCGTATTCGGCCGGCGCGACGTGAATCTGATCAACGACGCCGAAGGGAACTTCCTGGGCCTGGACAAGACCGATCCCAAGGGCGCCGACGACATCGTGATGGGTTCGCTGACCGTGCCGGTCGGCGTGCCGGTGGTGATGAAGATCGGCAGCCGCGACGTGATCCACAATTTCGGCGTCCGCGAACTGCGGGTCAAGCAGGATGCGGTACCCGGTCTGGCGGTTTACATCCCCTTCAAGGCCACGCAGACGGGATCGTACGAAGTCGCTTGCATGGAGTTGTGCGGGTACGGGCATTACCAGATGCGCAGCCAGTTGAATGTCGTCACGATGGCGGAGTACACGAAGTTTCTCGCGGATAACGCGCCGTAAGCACGCGCGCCGTGCCGCGGGATCGCGCGCACCGTTGAAGAAGGAGTACGGGCATGTCGGCTGAGTCGGCCGCAGAACACGTCCACGTTCACGAGCCGCCGTCCAGTTTCATCCGGCGGTGGATCTTCAGCACCGACCACAAGGTGGTCGGTATCCAGTATTGGATTCTGGCGCTGGTCGCCGCGTTCGTCGGCATGTGGTTGTCGGTCGTCTTCCGCCTGCATCTGGCCAACGAAGGCACGATCGCGCAGCTCAACAACCAGCTCTCGGCCTTGGCGCCCGATAGCGCGCAGGCTCAGGCGCTGACCGAGCAGATTAAGGCGCTTCAAGCCAAGTGGTTCGTGCTATCGCCCGAGAAGTACCTCAGCTACCTGACCATGCACGGCACGATCCTGGTTTTCATGGTGCTCACCACCGCGCCGATGGGCGGCTTCGGGAACTATTTCCTGCCGATCCAGATCGGCGCGCTCGACATGGCCTTCCCGCGTCTGAATATGCTTTCGATCTGGTTGACCATCCTTTCGTTCATCACGCTCATGGCCGCGTTCTTCGTGCCCGGCGGGCCGCCGAATTCGGGCTGGACGGGTTATCCGCCGCTCTCGGCGATTCCCGCGGCGCAAGGCAAAGGCTACGAAGGTCCGGGCGGTTACGGCCAGGACTTGTGGGTGCTCAGCATTGCGATCTTCTGCTTCGCTTCGCTGGTGGGCGCGATCAACTTCATCGTCACGACGCTCGACCTGCGCACCAAAGGCATGACGATGCTGCGCATGCCGTTGACGTGCTGGGCCTGGTTCGTCACGGCGATCCTCTCGCTGCTCTCCTTCGCGGTGCTGCTGGTGGCCGGGCTGCTGCTGCTGCTCGACCGCAACGCCGGGACCAGCTTCTTCATTCCGGGCGACCTCTTCTTTAACAAGCCGTTGGTCGACCACCGCGGCGGCAGTCCGATCCTGTTCCAACACCTGTTCTGGTTCTTCGGACATCCGGAAGTGTACATCGCGATCGTGCCGGGGATGGGGCTGGTGAGCCATCTGCTGAGCACTTTCGCGCGCAAGCCGGTCTTCGGCTACGCGGCAATGGTCTTCGCGATCTTCGGCATCGGGATCGTCGGGTTCTTCGTCTGGGGCCACCATATGTTCCAGTCGGGGATGAGCCCCTACGTTTCCGTGGCATTCAGCGTGATGACGATGGTCGTCGGCGTGCCGTCGGCGATCAAGACGTTCAACTGGCTGGGCACGTTGTGGGGCGGGAATATCCGCTTCACGAGTCCCATGCTGTACGCCTTGGGTTTCGTCTCGCTATTCGTGACCGGTGGAATCGGCGGCATCTTCCTGGGCCAGAACGCCGTCGATATTTACTTCCACGACACCTACTTCGTGGTCGGGCACTTCCACCTGATCATGGGCGTCGCGGCGATCTTCGCGATGTTCGCCGGAACGGCCTTCTGGTTTCCCAAGATGTTCGGCCGGATGATGAACGAGCCGCTGGGCAAGATCCATTTCTGGATTACGTTCGCGGGCGTGAACGTCATCTTTATCACCATGCACCTGATGGGTCTGGAAGGGCATCCGCGCCGCTACAGCGGGTTCAACTACGACTTCCTGAGCAGCGACTACATGGTTACCTGCCATAAGATCGTGACGCACACGGCGATCCTTACGGCAACCACGCAGCTTCTGCTGCTGGTGAATATCGTGTACAGCCTCTTCGCGGGCCCGAAGGCGCCGGACAATCCGTGGGAAGCGACCAGCCTGGAATGGGCGATCCCGTCTCCGCCGCCGTTCGAAAACTTCAAGGGCGGACACGTGCCGGACGTGCACCACGGCCCGTACGAGTTCAGCGTGCCGGGCGCGGCGAAGGACTACATCATGCAGCAGGAGCCGCCTGAAGCGCGGCCGGCTACCGCGCCGTCTGCGCACTAGTCATGGTTTCAGGGGCGTCGCGGTTCGGGCCGGATGCGGCGTGGGAGCAGGGGTAGAAAGCGAAGCGGAGCGATGGCTGCGCTGGAGATTCGAGAGGCGCCCATAGCGGCGCCGATTCGCTTGGCCGACGGCGCCGGCGGGCCTTCGAGTCCGGCGGGGGGCTCGGGAGGCGGCGGAGACGGCGACGGCGGGAAGGGCCAGCATCTGCCGCGGCGGACGTACTTCACCGCGCTGTGGCTGGCCATGGCCGGTTCGTTCATGATCTTCGCGGCGCTGGCGAGTTCGTACATCGTCCGGCGCGGGTTGGGCGGGGACTGGCAGGCGCTGAACCTGCCGCCAATCCTCTGGTTCAACACGCTGGCATTGCTGGGCAGCAGCGCGCTGGTGGAATGGGCTCGGCGTGGCCTGGCGGCGGGACGGCGGGACGCGTTTCGCATGCGGTGGTTGAGCGGGACGACGCTGGGGTTGATGTTCTTGGGCGGGCAGGGCGTGGCGTGGTGGGAACTGCACCGCGCGGGCATGACGCTCTCGGCGAACATCAGCGCATCGTTCTTTTACGTGCTGACGGTGGCCCATGCGCTGCACGTACTGGTAGGAGTGGGCGCGCTGCTGTACGTGGCGGCCTTGGCGTTAAAGGGCCGGGCGGAAGCGAAGGGCGGCTTGGCCGCGGACCTCTCCGCCTTGTACTGGCATGTCCTGGATGGCGTCTGGTTGTGCGTCTTCGGTTTGATGCTTGTGTGGAGGTGAATCACCCTTGAGCGAAGCGACGGCGGAAAAGGCCGTGGAGGGCGCGGCGCCCGCGGCAGCGGCGGCAGCCCATGCGCCCGTTAAGTCCGATCCTTGGTACGGCGGCGTGGCCCCTTTCGGCACCGACTCCAAGAAGTTCGGCATGTGGCTGTTCATCATGTCCGACTCGATCACGTTCGCGGCGATCTTGATGGCCTATACGTATATGCGCATCGCCGATCCGGACTGGCCGCTGGTCTTCAATGCCCAGAGCGTGACGCTCTCGACGATCATGACGTTTGTGCTGTTGAGCAGTTCGCTGACGATGGTGCTGGGCGTCGCCGCGGCCGAGGCCGGGAATCGCAAGCGAGCGGCGGCCTGGATCTTCGCCACTGCCTTTGGCGGGGTTGCCTTTACCGTGATTCACGCCTGGGAATGGTCGCACGTGATCCACGACCTGCCCGAAGGAGCCATGCCCATGATGTGGGGTTGCTTCTTCGCCGCCACCGGCATGCACATGCTGCACGTCACCATCGGCGTAGGTTATCTGGTGGTCCTTGGAGTGGCTTACCTCTCGGGCAAGTTCAAGCCGGTCGATGTCGAAGTCGCGGGACTGTACTGGCACTTCGTCGACTTGGTCTGGATGTTCGTATTCCCGTTGATCTACTTGATGTCCACGGACATGACCAAGGGCTTCGGGCACTGATTGGAACGTTTACACTTTAAGGATACGCCGCGATGAGCGACCACGGCGCCGGGCATACCGCGCATCACGAGTTCAACCTGAAGGAGAACCTGGGGAACTGGTTCTTCCTGCTGGCGTTGACCTTGCTGGAAGTCTGGCTGGCCTACATTCACCTGCCGCCGGTCACGATGCTGGTGACGCTGTTGGGTCTTTCGGGGCTCAAGGCGGCGGGGATCATTGCGATCTTCATGCACATGAAGTTCGAGAAGCTGAGTTTCGTGCTGGTGGTCGTCTCGCTGACGGTGCTGACCATCGCCCTGATGCTGATCATCGTGCCGGACGCGTACGTTCTGCAGAACTATCGCTGGTAAGGCTCGGGATGGAGAGGGGAGGGTTCGCCATGCGCCGCAGACTTCGAACGCTCACCGCCTGTGCCGTAGCCGGTCTGCTGGCGGCGCCCACCGCTTGGGCGCAGGGCTGCCCGATGTGCCGCGAAGCCGCCGGCGCGCTCCCCGCCGAAGGCCAGCAGGCGTTGAACCTCGGCATCCTGATGCTGCTGCTCCCGCCTCTCGCCGTAATGCTGACCTTCACGTACGGCGTCTACCGCTACATCAAGGCCGACCGCTTGGCCGCCGGCACGCCGGGCGTAAACCCCGAGATCGTGTAGCATTCGTGCGAGTCGCCGTTCGATGGTTAGGCCGCCGGCTCGTCCAAAATCCAAAATCTGAAATCCAAAATCGGAGCCCCTGCGGCTATCCTCCCCCTTTTGCCGGAAAGGCATCCTGAGGAGCAAACGATGGCCACTTACAAGATCGCGGTGATGGCAGGAGACGGGATCGGGAACGAGACGATTCCGGAGGCGCTGAAGGTATTGGAGGCCGCGCGGAAAAAGTTCGGCGGTTTCGAACTGGCGTGCACCGAACTGCCCTGGAACAGCGACTTCTACGTAAAGCACGGGCGGATGATGCCGGAGGACGGCATCCAGCAGCTCAAGGCCTACGATGCGATCCTCTTCGGCGCGGTGGGCGATGCGCGCGTGCCGGAGCACGTCAGCGTCGCGCAGACGATTCTGGCGATGCGCCGTGGGCTGGACCAGTGGGCGAACATCCGTCCCGCGCGCTTGCTGCCAGGCGCGCCGTGTCCCTTGAAGGACAAGCATCCCGGGCAGATCGATTTTGTGGTCGTGCGCGAGAACACGGAAGGCGAGTACGCCGATGTGGGCGGCAACGTCTTTGCCGGCACCGAGAACGAGATCTCGGTGCAGAGCGCGGTCTTTACGCGCCGGGGTTGCGAGCGGATCATCCGCTACGGCTTCGATCTGGCGCGCAAGCGCAAAGCGTCCGGTGTGGGCAAGGGGCAGCTTATCTCGGTCAGCAAGCACAACGCCCAGCGCCATAGCCAGGTCTTCTGGCACCGCGTCTTCGAGGATGTGCGCGAGCAGTATCCGGATATCGAGTCGCGCTTCCTGTACGTGGACGCCGCGTGCATGGATATGGTCCGCAAGCCGGAAACCTTCGACGTGCTGGTGGCGAGCAACCTTTTCGGCGACATCCTGACCGATCTGGCCGGCGTCGTCGTCGGCGGCCTGGGCATCGCGCCCAGCGCGAACTTGAACCCCGACCGTGTCGCGCCCAGCATGTTCGAGCCCGTCCACGGGAGCGCTCCGGATATTGCAGGGAAGGGTATCGCCAATCCGCTGGGCTCGGTGATGGCCGGCGCCATGATGCTCGATTTCCTCGGCCAGGACCGCGTGGCGCAGGCCATCGTGAAGTCCGTGGAGAGCGTGCTTTCCGATCCCAAGGGCCCCAAGACGCCGGACTTCGGCGGGAAGGCGAAGACTCGGGAGATCGGCGACGAGCTTGCGCGCAGGCTCTAACTTGTACCTCTTCCAGGTCTTTTGCTGGAAACTGGAATCCGGAAACAGGAAACAGGAAACTGGATCGGTCGGTCTGGCGGAGCGTCCATGAACATCGTCCTGATCGGCCTGCGCGCAACGGGGAAGTCGACCTGCGGCAAGCTGCTCGCGCGGCGGCTGAGTTGGGACTTCGTGGATACGGATGAGCTGGTCTGCGAGCGCGCGTCCAAGACGGTGCGCGAGATTTTCGCCGAAGGCGGCGAGGCGCTCTTTCGGGATCTCGAGTCCGAGGTGGTTAAGCAGGTCGCGCGAAAGGCCGATACGGTGATCGCCACCGGCGGCGGCGCGATTCTGGACCCCGAGAACGTCGAAGACTTGCGGCGCCAGGGTTTTGTGGTGCACTTGCAGGCCAGCCCCCGCGAACTGGCGCGGCGCATCGAAGCCGATACCAACAGCCACGCGCTGCGCCCGGCGTTGCTGGGCGCCCAGACCTCCCAGCTCGAGGAACTCCAGAAGCTGATGCTCTCCCGAGCCAGCAAGTACAACGAAGCGCGCGATGTGGAGGTGCAGGTCGAAGGGCGCACCCCCGACCAGGTTGCCGAGGCGATCCTGCTGCTCATGCGCGCTCGCGGTGTGCTGGGCCGCGACTCGCGCGCCTGAGCCCGCCCGGGAATACCGTTCGCCGCGCGCGCCATATACCTTCGATGCGGGGCGATTGACACCCCTGAGGCGTGTGATACGGTCCAGCCTTGCCCGCAAAGCCGGTCGTCCGGTGGGCATGCGTGACGAACGACACGATACGAGAGGAGCACGAACATGGGCGCTGCAACGGTGGCCGTGACCGACAGCACGTGGGAAGCCGAGATCGAGAACTTTCAGGGCTACGCTTTGGCCGATTTCTGGGCCGAATGGTGCGGTCCGTGCAAAATGATCGCCCCGACGCTGGATGAACTGGCCGGCGAGTACGGCGCGAAGCTCAAAATCGCCAAGCTCGACGTCGACAGCAACGGCGAAGTGGCCGGGAAGTTCGGGATCCGCTCGATCCCCTGCCTGATCCTGTTCAAGAACGGGCAGGAAGTCGACCGCCTGGTTGGCGCGCACAACAAGGCCGCGTTGAAGCAGTGGATCGATCAGAAGACCGCCGGCTAAGCCGTACGTAAGAGATCGCGCTAAAACGAACCCCGCTCCGGCGGGGTTTTTTAATGCCCCATGCCAACCGGCGGCCTCGAGGCGAACGTACAGCGTCTTGAGTTCAGGAAAGCAGGTGCGTTACTTGATCGCGGTAAGGTTCGTCGGGGTGTGGGTGGCCAGGATGGGCGCGCCGAGGGCCGAGGGGTGCGGTTGCGGTAGCGGGACGGGCTCGTCGAGGTTTACCTTGGTCAGGCGCATCGAGTTGACGACCACCAGCGCGCTGCTGGCGACCATGGCCAGCGCGGCCAGTCCGATCTGAAGCTGGTTGAACATTGCCAGCGGGATCATGACCGCGTTGAAAGCGAAGGCCCAGACGATGTTCCAGCGGATCAGGCGCAGCGCCTGTTGGCACAGGCGCAGGACGCGGGCGACGCCGCGCGGATCGCCGCTGACCAGGACGATCGAACCGCTCTCGACCGAAAGATCCGTGCCGGTGCCCAGCGCGATGCCCACGTCGCCGGCGGCCATCGCGGGCGCGTCGTTGATGCCGTCGCCCACCATCGCCACGCGGCGGCCCTGGTCGCGCAGGGTCCAGGTGAAGTCGATCTTGTCCTCGCTGGACATGTGCCCGTGGATTTCGTGGTTCTGCAGTCCGCAGCGGCGCCCGGCGGTTTCACTGGCGGCCTTGTTATCGCCGCTGATCAGGTGGACGTTCAGGTGCATCCCGCGCAACTCGCTCACTGCGTCGCCGGCGTGCTCCTTGACCGCGTCGCTCATGGCGATGGCGCCCAGCACGCGGCCTTTTTCCTGTGCCAGGAAGACCATCGTCGCGCCGTCGGTTTCCAGTTCGTCCACGCGCCGTGCCAGGGCCTCTTCGAGCTTGAAGCCGCGCTCTTCCAGGAGCGGGCGCGAACCCAAGACAAAGGTGCGGCCGCCGATGCGTCCCTGCAGGCCGCGCCCAGGCAGCGCGCGGTATTCGTCCACTTTGCGCAGGATCAGGGTGCTCTTCTTCGCTTCGTTCACGACGCCCTTGGCCAGCGCGTGTTCGCTGCACGCTTCCAGCGAGCCGGCCAAGTTGAGAAGTTCGTCGCGTTCGACGCCGTCGGCCAGTAGAACCTCGCGGGCGTGGAAGCTGCCGTCGGTCAGGATGCCGGTCTTGTCGAAGACGACGTCGCGCACGCGCCCGGCGGCCTCGATGGCCTGCCCGCCCTTGATCAGCAGTCCGCGCCGCGCGCCCAATCCGGTGGCCACCAGCACCACCGTCGGCGTCGCGAGGCCCAGTGCGCAGGGGCAGGCGACCACCAGCACCGCGATGGCCGGATAGAGCGCGCGGGTCACCGCCGGTTCGATGGCCAGGAACTGCCACCAACTGTCCACCGGAAGCGCCGCCAGCCATTCGGGGAAGAGACGTTGAACCGCGTAGGGGCCGAAGAACCAGCCCACGAACGTGACCAGCGAAAGCAGCAGGACGACGGGAACCAGCACGCCGCTGACGCGGTCGGCCATCTGCTGCACCGGGGCCTTATGTTCCTGGGCGTCTGCGACGAGCCGCGAGATTTGGGCCAGCGTCGTCCCTTCGCCGGTGCCCGTCGCGCGGATGCGCAGCAAGCCGGTCCCGTTGACGCTCGCCACCAGCACCTTGTCGCCCTTTACCTTGGGCACCGGGCGGCCTTCTCCGGTGAGCAAGGCTTCGTTGACTTCGCTCTCGCCTTCCATCACGACGCCATCGACGGGAATCTTCTCGCCCTTGCGGACGATCACGATCTCGCCCAGGGCCACAACGCCGGCCGGGATGACCTGCTCGCGTCCGTCGCGCAGGACGCGTGCTTCGCGCGGCATCATTTCGCGCAAGCTGCCCCACAGGCGGGAAGTGGACTCGCGCGCGCGGCTTTCGAGGTACTTGCCCAACGAGACGACGGTGAGGATCGCAGCGGCGGCGCTGAAGAGCGGTGGCCAGCGGCTCAGGTCCGGGTCGTCACTCACGCGCCCGACGAAAGCCAGCAGGCCCTGCAAGTACGCCGCGCTGGAACCCACCACCACCAAGCTGTCCATGTTGAACGACCAGCGCCGCAGCGCGCGGAAGAAGCCGCGGTAGTAATCCCATCCCACCGTGATCTGCACCGGCGTGGCCAGGAGGAAAAGCCACATCACCTTCGTGATGCTGTCCCCGGCCATGAACTGATCCATGAAAACCAGTATGCCCGTCAGGACCGCGCCGGCCACGAAGCGGCTGCGCCGGCTGGCGATCACTTCGATACTGTCGCCGAAGGTCTGCTGTTCGCGGGGATCGTTTCCGGTGCTGGCCGTCGTGGCTTCGTAACCGACCTCGGCCACGGCTTCGATCAGCTTACTGGCGCTCATGCGCGGTTCGTGCCGCACCGTCGCCATGCGCGTGAGCAAGTTCACGCCGGCGCGCTTCACGCCCTCGACCTGCTGCAAAGCGCGCTCGATGCGCGTCACGCAAGCAGCCGAATGCATACCGCCGATGACCAATACAGAGGTACGCTCTTTGGTTTGAAGTTCGGACAAGCGCAAACTCCGGGACATAACCTCGGCGGGTCTTAGGCTCAATTAGGTATCGTGCTGTCACGATGGCTCGACTTAGGGATTATCGGGGGCTCCTTGCGGGTGCGTCAAGTTTTTTAGTACAAAAAGGTTAGCACAGCTTTAGGTTGCTTGCGCACCTGGTGTAGAAGGCTTGCCAATCACCTCGTGCGAACGTATGGTGAACCGGTTACCGCAAACTGCTTCCCGTATGAATTTTTAAGGCCGCTCGCATGCCCTTATCCGCCACCCTTTTGGCAGCGTTACGCGAAGCCGTGGGCGCCGCGAACGTGCAAAACCAAGCCGATGAGCTTTTCGTGTACGAGTGCGACGGGCTGACCGTCGACCGTGCGACGCCCGGTGCAGTGGTTTTCGTGCACTCCACAGAGGAGGTTGCGAGGGTCGTACGGGCTTGCTCCGAACATGCTCATCCGTTCGTCGCGCGCGGGGCGGGAACCGGTCTGTCCGGCGGCGCAGTGGCGTTAAACGGCGCGGTGGTGATCGAACTGGCGCGCATGAATCGCATTCTGGAGGTCGATTTCGAGAATCGGGTGGCTCTGGTGGAGCCTGGGGTCGTCAATGTGCACCTCACCAAAGCTTGCAGCGAACGGCACCTGCACTATGCGCCGGATCCTTCGAGCCAAGGCGCGTGCTCCATCGGCGGCAATGTCGCCGAGAACTCCGGCGGGCCCCACACGCTGAAGTACGGCGTCACGGTCAACCACGTGCTAGGGCTGGAGGTTGTCTTGCCTTCGGGCGAAGTGATCGAACTGGGCGGTCCGCACGGTAAAGGCCAAGGCTACGATCTCGTCGGGCTATTCGTGGGCAGCGAAGGCACCTTTGGCATCGCCACGAAAGCCTGGGTGAAACTCACGCCCAACCCCGAAGCGGTGAAGACGCTGCTGGCCGTTTTCGCCAGCGTCGATGAAGCCAGCCGCGCGGTGAGCGGGATCATTGCCGCGGGGATTGTCCCGGCGGCGCTGGAGCTGATCGATCAGACCATCGTTCGCGCCGTCGAGCAGTGGTTGCATCTGGGCTTTCCGACCGATGCGGGCGCGGTGCTGCTCATCGAACTTGACGGCTTGCGCGACGGGCTAGAGCCGCTCGCCGACCGCGTGATGCGTTGCTGCCGCGAAGCTGGCGGGCTGGACGTGCGCCAAGCCAAGGACGAGAAGGAACGCCTGCTGCTTTGGAAAGCGCGCAAACAGGCCTTTGGCGCGGTGGGGCGCCTGTCGCCCAGCTATTACGTTCAGGACGGCGTGATCCCGCGCAGCCGGCTGCCCGGCGTGCTGGCGCAGATCACGGCGTCGGCCGAACGCCACGGGCTCGTCAACGCCAACGTCTTTCATGCCGGCGACGGCAACCTGCATCCGCTGATCCTGTTCGACGAGCGCGATCCGCGCCAGGTCGAGGCGGCGCTGGCCTGCAACGAAGAAGTGATGAGCGCGGTGATTGAGGCCGGGGGAATGCTGAGCGGCGAGCACGGCATCGGACTCGAGAAGCTCCATTTTATGCCGCGGGTATTCAGCCCGGACGATCTGGATGCGATGCTGCGCGTGCGCGAAGTTTTCGATCCGCGGCACTTGTCGAATCCTCATAAAGCGATCCCGAGCCGGCGCTGCTGGGAAGTGAAAGGGCACGAGCCGCCCAAGCTGGAGCCGCCGAGGCAGAAGCTGTGATGCGCAAGGAGCGATCGACTTGAGCGGCTTGGCCGGATTTCTCGACGCCGCGCGTCTGAGTCTGGGCGCGGAACAGGTGCTCGACGCCCCCGCGCTGCTGGATGCCTTGAGCCTGCCGCAAGCGCGCCCGGCGGCGCTCTTGCGCCCGGGGAGCGTGGAAGAAATCGTGCTCGCAGTGAAGCTGGCGAACGAGCACCGTGTGCCGCTCCTGCCGTGCGGCGGCTGGACGGCGATGCACTACGGCGACCCCGCGCCGTCCGGCGCCGTGGCGCTCTCGCTACAGCGGCTGGACCGGCTCGTCGAGCACAGCCCCGCGGATATGGTGGCCACGGCTCAAGCGGGCTTGGCGTTCGGCGCGTTCCAAGACCGTTTGCACGAGCACGGCCAGTGGCTGCCGTTCGAGGCGCCGGCGGCGGCGACGTTGGGCGGGTTGCTCGCCACCGACCGCAGCGGCCCACGCCGCTTGGGTTACGGCACGCTGCGCGATCAGGTGCTGGGGCTGACGGTCGTGAACGGCGACGGCGTCGTGCGCAAATGCGGCGGGAAGGTGGTCAAGAACGTCACCGGTTACGACTTGGCCAAGCTGTACATCGGTTCGCTGGGCACACTGGGTGTGATCGTCGAGGCGACGTTCAAGCTCCGTCCGCGGCCCGAGACGAGCAGCGTACAGGAGCTGGAGCACGACGACTTTGCCGCGGGATTCAAGCTGGTGCGCGAGTTGGTGCAGCGGCTTCCGTTCGTAGCGGCGGTGGCGGGTTTTCCGGGCAAACCGTTCGTGGCGCAGCTTGGCATCGACGCTTCGCCGCCCGATCATGCGCGGCTATTGCGCGAGCTGGAGGCCGCCTGTTCATCCGGGGGCGCGCGCCTGCGCGAGACCGGCGCGACGCACCTGGATGCGGAAGAGTTTCCGCCGCGCCCACGGCGCTTGCGCGCGGTGACGCTGACCGACGGGCGAACCGTCGAACCGACGCTGGCAGCTCGTCTGACCTGGCCGGCATTCGCGGGCGACTTTCCCGAGCAGATCGCGGCACTGGACCAACTGGCCGCCTCGCACGGCTTCGGGCTGATGATGGGTTTCTTCGAGTTTCCCAGCCGGGTGAGTGCCGAACTGTTCGGCACGTTGGAGGGCAGCGAAGGCGCTCCGGCGCCCGATCTGGACGGAATGGTGAAGGCGCTGCGCAAGGCGGGCCTACCGGTCACGGTGGCGTGGACCGGCGCGGAACAGACCTTGAGCGCGCGCGCATTCGGGCCGCCGCAGCGGGCATGGGAACTCATGCGCGGCATCAAGCGTGCGCTGGATCCGGGCGCGGTGCTTAACCCCGGGCGTTTCGTCGAAGGTATCTGAATCCGCCATGGACCAAACTCCTCCACCGCCCGAAGTCTACGAGTACGAACCGTCCGGTGGCGGTTGGTACGGCATTCCGTCTTGGGGCTACCTGATCTACACGGTCTTTTGGATCTGGATGATGGTCGACGCTTACCGGCGTTACGGTTTGGGTCCTTGGATGCTGATTCTGTTCTTCTTCAATCTATCGTCCGTCGTTTATTTCGTGATTCACGCGCGCTCGATCCTGACCGGCACGCTGCGCGGCGGAGGCGACGGCCCGGGACTGTTCGGCTTGGGCCTGCGCGCGAAGATCCGCAAGGCCGAGCAGCAGATGCGGATGGCGGATACGCCGGCCGCGCGGGAAGAACTGGCCGAACTGTATTACCAGGCCAAGCGCTATGCCGATTGCGAGACGCTGTTTAAGCGCGCGTTGGAGTACGGCGAGAACGCGGAAGCGCACTATTATCTCGGGCTTTGCCGCCTGGCGCAGACCGACTCGGCCGGCGCGTTTGCGCACTTCGAGAAGGTCATGGCCGCGGACAAGAAGCTGCGCTTCGGGCTGGCTTGGTGGCGCTACGCCGAGTGCCTGCGCGCACTGGGGCGCGTGCCCGAGGCGCTGGAGGAACTGCGGCAACTGCACCGCGCGTTTCCGCGCCCGCTGACCGAGTTCGCCTACGCCCGAGTCCTGGCCGAAGCCGGAGAAAAAGAGAAAGCGCGCCGCGTGATCGAGGAAATGCTTGCCACGAGCCAGAACGCACCGCGCGAAGACCGCGTCTATCTGAGCGAAGGGCGCGCGCTGCTCAAAACCCTGGGCTGACGAGGCTCGCGACTACTTCAAGAGTGTCTTCAGATACTCCACACAGCGGGCGGTGGCGCCTTGCTTTTTGAGCAGGGCCTCGCGCGCTCGGACGCCCAAGGCATGCGCGGCTTCGGGGTCGGCCAGAAGCTTTTCGAGGGTTTCGCGCAAGCCTTCGGCATCATCGACCATTCGCGCGCCGTCGGCTTCCTTGAGCAGCAACACGGCTTCGGCGAAATTCTGCATGTACGGCCCATAGACGCAGGCCAAGCCCAATCCCGCCGGCTCCATGACGCTCTGGCCGCCGTGGGGAATCAGGCTTCCGCCGACGAAGGCCAGATCCGCCGCGGTGTAGAGCTGCTTCAGTTCGCCCATCGTGTCGACCAGGATGACCGCGCTGTCGAGGCGTTCGGCGGGCATTCCATCCAGCGCCGAGAGCCCCTGCGCCTTCAGGATCGAACGCTTCAGGACGGCCAAACCGTGCGAGGCGATCTCCCTTTCGACCTCGGGCAGCCGGTGCGGATGTCGCGGACAAAGGATCAAGCGCAGCCGCGGATGCTTCTCGCGCAAGAGGC
Source organism: Planctomycetota bacterium (assembly GCA_045863855.1). GTDB lineage: Bacteria > Planctomycetota > SZUA-567 > H5-PLA8 > H5-PLA8 > H5-PLA8. The sequence goes on from BTVV01000073.1 coordinate 14,696, forward strand.
GATACACCCCCAGCAATGCCGCTTCTTCGCTGGGATGGGTGCTGCCGCCGATCCAGACCTGCGCGTTTTGCGCGAGGCCCATGGCGCGGCGCAGCGCCTGGCGTGCTTCTGCCGGTGGCGGCGCGGTATCCACGTCGTCGTACTTGATGTTTCCGGCGACCTCGATGCGCGAGGCGTCGACACCCAATTCGCGCAAGCGTCCGGCGTACTCGTCGCTTTGGGCCAGCCAGCGCCGGACGCGCAGAAAGCTGCGCCCCAAGAGCCACCAGCCACGGGCGTAGCGCCGCGCGCTGCGTTCTGTAATGCGTGCGTTCAGCACCACGATGGGAATGCCGCGCGCCGCACATTCGGCGGTGAAGTTGGGCCAGACTTCCAGCTCCATCAGGACGACCAGGGCCGGCTTGGTGCGGTCCAGCGCGCGGCGCACGCAGCGCGAAAAGTCCAGCGGGTAGTAGAAAACGGAGGCCTCGCCGTAGAGCTTGCGGGCGACTTCTTGTCCCGTGTCCGTCGTGGTGCTGAAAACGATCTCCACGCCGGGTAATTCGCTTTTCAGTGCTTTGTAGAGCACATGGGTGGCCTTGGCCTCGCCCACCGAGACGGCATGGATCCAGATGCGTTGGACATGGGCTGGACGATCGGGAAGGTGTCCGCGCTTTTGGGCTCCGCCGTGGAGATCCTTCTTAAGCACCCAGCGCCGGTAGCAGAGCAGCGGTGCGCCTAAGATCGCCGCCGTGGCATAAAGAAGGTCGAATCCGAGCGATGCACCTGTGCCCACGCCCTCGGGTGGGCCGGGATCGTGCGGACTTTCGGCCGGGAACGCGGCTTCATTGCTGGGCATGCACCCACGATACCGGCGCTGACTCGCATTCGTCAACGAATCTGCCTGCACATGGCGCAATCTTAAGGTACAATGTGAGTTGCTGAACTTCCTATCGGGTTAGCAGTCGCGTGAGTTGTGCGTTGCCTCGTGAGGTAAGCCAGGGGGGGCGCATGTCGGTTATCGAAGAAGCCCTCGATGCGAACGAAGGGACCACGGCCTTCCGCCTGGAAGCGCCGCTGGGCGAGTTGGTTATTGCCAAGGGCTTCGCCACCGAAGAACAGATTCGCGAATGTCTGGACGCTCAAGCGGATATGGCGCGTAAAGGCCAGGACCAACGCCTCGGCGATCTGCTCGTCGAGCGCGGCTACCTGCTCGCGCACCAGCTTGAAGCAGTCTTGAAGGAGCAAAAAGAAGCGCCCAAGCGGCGGCAGATCAAGGATTTCGAGTTGCTGGCGAAACTGGGCGAGGGCGGAATGGGGGCGGTCTTCAAAGCTCGCCGCCCGCGCGACGGCGCGCTGGTCGCGATGAAGGTGCTTTTCAAGCGCCTCGCCGCCGACGAACAGTACATCGCGCGCTTCCACCGCGAAGCGGCCATTGGGTTGACGCTCGACCATCCGAACGTGATCAAGTGCCTCGAAGTCGGCGAGGACAACGGGCTGCATTACATGGCCCTGGAATACATCAGCGGGAACGACCTCGGCGCGGCGCTGACGCAGCGCGACAACTTCGCGGAAGCCCAGGCGCTCGCCATCGTCCTCGCCGCCGCCAAGGGCATCGAGTACGCGCACAAGAAAGGCCTGATCCACCGGGACATCAAGCCGGCGAACATCATGCTCACGGCCGAAGGCACCGTGAAGGTCATGGACTTCGGTCTCGCCCGGCAGCGTTTTGACGCCGACCACAGCCTGACGCTGACGGGTGTCGTGATGGGAACTCCGCATTACATGTCGCCCGAGCAGGTGGACGGCTCGGTGGATCTCGACGGGCGCAGCGATATTTATTCGCTGGGCGTGACGCTCTTTCACATGCTGACCGGGCGGCCGCCGTTCATCGGCGGTAACTTGTACGGCGTGCTAACCGCTCACCTGACCAGCCACGTGCCCGATCCGCGCCAGTACAACAAGGGCGTCTCGCCGGAGACGGCCGACTTGGTGCTCCGCATGTGCGCGCGCGACCGCGAGGAGCGCGTACAGAGTCTGGAGCACGTGGTCTTGGAGATTTCGCGGCTGCTGGGGCTGCCCAGCGCCGAACAGCTCGCCAAACTCGTTACCAGCCGCGCCGACGAAGAGTGGGATCCGGCCAAGATGCCATCCACGCGCGTGGCCTACAATTCGATCCTCGACGAGCTGCGTTGCCCGCGCTGTACCTGCACCTTCATGGGCGATCCGGGGCTGGTCTCGAAGGACCAGCGCCTGCGCTGCCACAATTGCGGACTGGTCTTTACTTGCCCGGTCTCGCCGCCCAATCCGCCTGCCATATTGCCTCGCGTCATTCAGATCGAGAAGGTGCCTGAAGAGGCTGCGCGAGCCGTATCCAAACCGGTCGATACCGCCGACATGCTGCGGCTATCGCTGGAGGCGAACAAGAGCCTCGAACTCAAGCCTCCGCCAACACATCGACCCAGCTACCCGCGCGTGATGAAACAGGCGATGTGGTGGGCGCTGGCGATCGTCGTAGTGGCCATTGCCGGCTGGATCGTGAGCGCGATCCTGGGCGGAACGTTCGACCGATTCTTCACGAAATAGCCGCGGGAGCGTGGTTTCGCTCCAAAATCCTGGCCGACGCACTACACTTTGCCCCGCACATGGCTACCGGACTCCAACGCCGCAAGCAACTCGGCAAGTACCGCATCGAGGCGCGCCTCGCACAGGGCGGTTTTGCCGACGTTTATCGCGCGTACGACACGGTGGAAGGCATCCATGTTGCGCTCAAGATTCCACAGGCGCACCTGATGGATAAGGCGGCGCTGGAAGACTTTCGCAAGGAAGTCCGGCTGAATGCCAGCCTCGATCATCCCAACATCATGCCGGTGAAGAACGCGAGCTTCGTCGACGGCGTCTTCGTGATTGTCTATCACTTGGGCGAACGGACGCTGTACGACCGCATGTTGAAGAGTTTGAGCGTCAAAGCGGCGCTGGAGTACACCGAGCAGATTCTGCTGGCCTTGGCGCACGCGCACCGCAAGCGCATCATCCACTGCGACATCAAGCCCGAGAACTTTATTCTCTTTTCGGACAAGCGGCTGCGGCTGACCGACTTCGGGATTGCAAAGTTCGCGCGGCGGACCATGAGCGCCTCAGGCTCGGGCACGGTCGGATACCTCTCGCCCGAACAGGCGCTGGGCAAGCCGACGCTGCGCAGCGATGTCTTTGCGGCAGGCCTGCTGATCTACAAATTGATCACCGGCGTGCTGCCCGAATGGCCCTTCCGCTGGCCGCTGGCTGGGAACGCTCGGCTGCGGGAACGGGTCAGCCCTTCGTTCGTCGGCTTTCTGCGCAGAGCCTTGGAGGTGGAAGAGCACAAGCGCTTCAGCGATTGCGCCCAGATGCTCAGCGTATTCAAACGCCTGAAGCGAAACGCGCAGGCAACCGGAAGAGTGCGGCGCAAGCGCCGCCGCGAAGCGCGAACCGTGGACCTCGACGCGGTTCGCCGGCGCTCGTTTTTGAAACATTACGGGCGCGAATTGAATGCCACGGGAAGGTGTCCCAAATGCGAGGGACCGGTTTCGGAGCGGATGCTCGCGTGCCCTTGGTGCGGGCATGCGCCGAAAGCATCGGTTGCCGCGACGCGGTTTCCCGCGCGCTGCAAACGGTGCAAGCGCGGCGTGAAGCTGGATTGGAAGTTTTGCGCTCACTGCTACGGCGCGGCGATCGGCCCGCGCAGCGACCGGCGTTACAGCGACCGTGAATACGCCGCTCGTTGCGCCGAAACCGCTTGCCGCGGGCCGCTGTTGCCGTTCAGCCGGTATTGTCCGTGGTGCCGCGCTCGCGTAAGACGGCGCTGGAAGCTGAAGCACGCGGATGAGACTTGCCCGCAATGCAAATGGGGTATCGTGCGTAAGCTGTGGAGCTACTGTCCATGGTGCGCGAAGAAGATCGAATCCTGAAGCCGTCGGGATATCTGGACGATTCCCGAAGCGGACCTTGGCGTGCGCTCGCGCGCCGGAGGCCGGGAGCTTCCCCATGCCGCGAACCGCGCTTGCTCTTCGCGAACATTTCAGTGCACCACCGTTACTCGCCTTGCCGCGCATTTGGCGCTGCGCGCGTCCTCGCCTGGACCGAGGTCTTGCGCGCATGAAGCTCCTTTCGGAAAAAGGCGAAACCTTCTTCGATGCGGCGTTGGAGCGCCCCGAGTTGCGCGCGTTGAACGGAGGCGTGGCGGCGGTCTGGACGCGGCCGTGGGCGCCCGGCGAAGCGCCCAACGAAGATGCCGTGGCGCTGCTGGAACTGGATGGCGGCCGCGCGTTGCTGGCCTTGGCCGATGGTTGTGGCGGGCAGCCGCAGGGCGAGAAGGCCGCGAAGCTCGCGTTGCAAACCCTGCTGCGCACCGTACGCGAATCCTGCTCGGGCGGCGCCGAACTGCGCGAAGCGATTCTGAACGGACTTGAAGAAGCCAACCTTGCGCTGCGCGGACAACTCGCCGGAAGCGCTTCCACGCTGGCGGCTGTCGAAATCCAAGGACGCGTTATTCGTCCTTATCACGTCGGCGACAGTGAAGTGCTCGTCGCCGGCGCGCGCGGCAAGCTCAAGCTTCGCACGATCTCGCATTCGCCCACCGGTTACGGGATGGAATCGGGGCTGCTCGACGAAAGGGACGCCTTGCGCCACGAGGAGCGGCATCTGGTCTCGAATCTGATCGGCAACGAAGCGATGCGGATCGAGGTTGGCGCGGCGCTGGAACTGTCCGAGCGCGACACGGTGCTGATCGCCAGCGACGGGCTGTGGGATAACCTGCATACCGACGAGATCCTGCAGCGACTGTGTATTTGGCCGCTGGAACGCGCGATGACCGGCTTGGCCGAAGGCTGTCTTAAGCGGATGCTTGAGCCTCGTGAAGGCAAACCGAGCAAGCCCGACGACGTGAGTCTGGTGGCGTACCGGCCACGAAAAACGGTTCGCTGATTCGATGCGCCAACTTGCCCGAAAGCTGATCCCCGCCGCTTACCGCGCATGGCTGCGTGGCATGTATTGGAACCTGCGGGATTGCTGTGAACGTAACCTGGGACTCCGCGACTATTTGATGCCGCCGCAAGCGCTAATCGACCGCATTACTCAAGGAGATTTCAGGACGGTCGGGCGTGAGTTTGCAAAGCACTTCGTTGAACTGGGCGGTCTTCAACCACACCACAAAGTCTTGGATGTCGGCAGCGGCTTGGGGCGCATGGCGGCACCGCTTACTTCCTACCTCAATTCCCCAGGGGAGTACTGGGGTTTGGAGATCACCAAGGACTTCGTCGATTGGTGCAAGAGCAATATAACACCTAGGCATTCGAACTTTCATTTCATACACATCGATATTTATAACGCTTCGTACAATCCAAAGGGCAAGGAGAAGGCCTCCGCGCTTCGCTTTCCTTTTGAGAACAATACGTTTGATTTTATAATTCTATCCTCCGTTTTTACTCACTTGCTCGCACCGGAAGTAAAGAATTATCTAGCGCAAATCAGCAGAGTATTGAAACCCGGTGGGACTGCATTCATTACCTACTTTATCCTAAACGAAGAGTCCGAGCGCTTGCAGTCGGGCGCGTCTTCCATGTTTAATTTTAAGTATCCTACTGAGGGCGGAATGTACGCTATCCAATCTATGCCTGAAGCGGCTATTGCCTTCAGCGAATCCAATGTGCGCTCATGGGCCTTGCAAGCGGGGCTCGAATTGATCGAGCCGATTCATTTCGGTAATTGGTGCGGGCGGGATAAGTTCGTATCGGCCCAGGACATCGTCATCTTTCGTAAAGTTCAGAATGCCTGACAAGTCCCCTGCGCTTGCATCCCTTCCCGAGCGCGGTAATTCTCCACTATGACTGCATGCGTTCTGGCGTTCGATTTCGGCGGCACGCGGGCGCGCTGCGCGCTTGTGGCGCGCGACGGTTCGAGGCTGGCGCTGGATGTTCGCAACCGTCCCGCCGAAGCCGACGGCCGGGGCTGGCTCGATCGGATGATCCAGGCCGCGCGCGAACTGCGGGCGGCACACCCGGCTCACGCACCGCTCGCCATTGGCGTAAGCTTCGGCGGCCCTGTGGGTTTGGATGGGCGCATTCATTCGATGCATGTGGCCGGGTGGGAGCATGTGGATTTGCCCGGCATGCTTAGTGCGGCATTCTCTTTGCCATGTGCTGTGGACAACGACGCGAACCTCGGCGCGTACGGCGAGTACCGTTATGCTCCTGGCGTGCGTGGGCGAGATCTGGCCTACTTTACGGTGAGTACTGGAGTGGGCGGCGGCTTCGTTTGGAAAGGCAAGCCGTTCCGAGGCGCCCACGGATTGGCTGCGGAATTTGGGCATATCCCGGTCTGTCCTGACGATCCGAGTGCACCGGTTTGCGCCTGCGGTAAACGCGGCTGCGTCGAGAGTCTGGCCAGCGGCCGCGCCATCGAGTTGGCCGGCCGCGAAGCGCTGGGGGCAGCGGGGCGTGAAGCCGTGGAAGGATTTAACGCAGGCGATGTTTTCGCTGCCGCTGGGCGCGGAGAGGCGTGGGCGCTGCCCGTGCGCGACCGCGCCGTCGGTGCGCTCGCTTGGGGAGTAGCGTCGATCCTATGTGTGCTCGATTTGCCGCTGGTGGTGCTCGGCGGCGGGGTCACGCAAGCCGGTGAGGCGCTTTTCGAGCCATTGCGTGAGCGAGTCGAGGGGTATTTACCCGTGGTCTTGCGCGGGCGAGCCGAAGTGCGTCCCGCCGCGCTGGGCCAGTTCTCGCCGCTTCTGGGCGCGGCGGCGCTTGCATGGGACCGCCTCGACGCGGAACATACGTAAGGGTGGATGTTCGAATCCTTTGCTACAGGAGCCTGACATGCCGGAACTGAAGACGACGGCGCATAATCCGGTCACCGCGGGGTACGCGGCGAATTACCTCAAACGCTTGATCGAGGTGTTGGGCCGGATGGATCCGAAGGAGATCGAGGCCGCGGGCGGCGCGCTGCATCGCGCACGCGCAGAGGGGCGTCAGGTCTTCGTCTTCGGCAACGGAGGCAGCGCGGCGCTTGCATCGCACGTCGCGGTCGATCTGGGCAAAGGCTGCAGCCGCGGCCGCGAGAAGCGCTTTCGGGTGCTGTCGCTGACCGATAACGTTCCGTGGATTACGGCACTGGCCAACGACGACAGCTACGACAAGGTTTTCAGCGAACAGCTCGATAATTACGCGCAGAAGCGCGACGTGGCGATCGCCATCTCGGCGAGCGGGAATTCCAAGAATGTGATTAAAGCGCTGGAACTGGCCAACGAGCGCGGTCTGGAAACCATCGGCATCTCCGGCTTCGCGGGCGGAAAGCTTAAACCTCTGGTCCAGCACCACATTCACTGTCCGGCCGACCATATGGGCTACATCGAGGACGCGCAGCTGATCGTCTGCCATATTCTCATGTACGGCTTCATGGAAGTGGAAGGGTGCGGCTAGTCGGCCGTCCCGGTTCACCATGCCTGAGCCACTCATTCGCGTCGCGAACCTGGTCAAGGAATTCAAGACCTACGACCGCCGCAGCGGCATTCTCGGGGCGATGACCGATCTGGTGCATCGCGAGTACAAGTCGGTCCGCGCGGTTGACGACGTCAGCTTTTCGATCGAGCGCGGCGAGATGGTCGGTTACATCGGCGCCAACGGCGCGGGCAAGTCGACCACGATCAAGGTGCTGTGCGGCATCCTTTTTCCGACAAGCGGCGAAGTGATCGTGGATGGGCGCGTGCCGTGGCAAGACCGCGAGGCTCACGTTCAGCGGATCGGCGCGGTATTCGGGCAGCGCAGCCAGTTGTGGTGGGATCTCGCCGCGGGCGAGTCGCTGCGCCTGCTCGCGCAGATTTACGAAGTCACGCCCGCGCAATTCGAGCAACGTATGGCGGAGTTCAACCGCATTCTGGAGCTGGACGAATTTCTCAAGACACCGGTGCGCAAGTTATCGTTGGGCCAAAAAATGCGCTGCGAGCTGGCTGCCGCGCTGCTGCACGAACCGCCCGTGCTGTTCTTGGACGAACCGACCATCGGGTTGGATGTCGTCGCCAAGCAGTCGATTCGCGAATTTCTGCGCCGCATCAATCGCGAACGCCAAGTCACGATGATTCTCACCACGCATGACCTGCGCGAAATCGAAGAACTCTGCGAACGGGTTCTGATCATCGACCGGGGGAAGCTCGTCTTCGATGGTTCGCTGGAGGCCCTGCGCTCGCAGGCCGCGGACACGGTGGAATTGCGATTTCGCTTGGCGCACGCCCTCGATGCGGCTTGGCAACCGGACGGGCTGCCGCGTGAAGGGGTGGCCTGGAAGCCGGACGGCTTCGAGATCTCCGCCAGCCTTTCGAAGGTCGCTCCTCCACGCACCGAAGTGATCCGCGCAGTCCTGGATCGCTTTGGGAAGGATGTGCTCGATATCGCTATTGCCGAACCGGAAATCGAGGCGGTAGTGCAGCGGATATACGAAGTTTCGAAAGAACAGGCGGCAAAAGCCAAACAGCCTGCTTAAAGGATTAACAGCCCTCACCGGGCGCGCCGGTATTGAGCATTCAAGCTCGTGCTACGATCCGAGTCGCAGCCGCCATCGCGAACGCGCATTGAGATGGAGAACGGTATGGCCGAGCCGAACGAATCCCTCGAGCGCCCTTCTCTCTGGCATTCGTGGTATATGCGCGGCGCGATGGCTGCGCTGCTGGTCTTTTCGCTGCTGGGCTGGTATGTGGCGCGCGATCGGCTGCCGGCCGAAATTATTATTGCCACCGCCGCCGAGGGCGGGCAGTACCACCGGCTTGCGTCGGTTCTGAAGCCGCACTTGGAGCGGATTACCGGCCGGAGCGTTACGCTGCTTACCACCGCTGGCTCGCAGGAAAACCGCGAATTACTCACCCAAGGCCGCGCGCATCTGGCGATTCTGCAAGGCGGATCGGTACCGATGGACGATTTGGCCACACTCGCCCCGCTGTACTTCGAGCCGGTGCATGCGGTGGTCCGCAAGGAAAGGGGTTTCAAAAGCCTCCGTGATCTCGAAGGCAAAAAGGTGGCCTTGGGGCCGGAAGGTTCGGGTATGCGCAGAAGCGCGCAGGAACTGCTCGAGCACTATCGCATCGACGTATCCAAGCTGTGCGAAACCAACTGCTACTTCGGAGATTTGGAGAAGCGCGCGGATCTGGATGCGGCGGTCGTCACCACCGGCTTGGAAAACCGGGATCTCCAGGCGCTGCTGGCCACCGGCCGCTACGAATTGCTGCCCATTCTGGATGCGGAAGCGCTGGCGATCCGGCGTCCCTATTTTGCACCGATCACAATTCCGCGCGGACTTTTCTCGGAAGGGCCGCCGGTGCCCGACGCCAATGTGCCCACGGTGGGAACCACCGCGTTGCTGGCTTCGCGGTCGGGGGAGAGCAAGCTGCTGGTCGAAGCGGCGCTGGAAGCATTATACGAGAACCATCTGCAACTGGACCTCCCGACCCTAATACCCGAACGCGCGGCCATGGAATGGCGGCTCTTTCCCCTGCACCCGGCGGCGCGTGCATACCACGATCCGTACGAAGGCCTCGGACTGCTAGCGAATCTGATGGAATCGATCGCGGCGATCAAGGAATTGCTGTTCGCGTTGGGCGCCGGCCTCTACCTGATCTGGGACCGCCGCCAGCGCTTCAAGGAACGCGAGCGGCAAGCCGACGTAAGCCGCCAGAAGGAGCATCTCGATTCGTTCTTGAATCGCACGGTCGTGATCGAACGGGAGCACATGGCGTGCTCCGATCCGCGGCGGCTTCAGGAGTACCTCGATGAGGTAACTCGGATCAAGCTTCAGGCGCTTGAAGAGTTAACTCACGAAGATTTGCGCGGAGACCGGCTCTTTTCGATCTTCCTGATGCAGTGCGCGAATCTGATCCACAAGATTCAGTATAAGATTTTATTGCAACAGGGACGCAAGCCGGGTGAACCGGGTCACGATGCCGCCCAGCACGGGCCTTCCGAATAGGCTCTATTAAACGCGCGCTTGTACGAACCAATCCCACATCGGAGGCCTACCGGGAAAGGCTTCGTGTCCGCCTACCGCATCCCAGGGGTAGCAGACCTTGGCCAGCCGCGGAGCACGGAAGCCGGCCTCTTTCAGACGCCGGTGCAGTTCGAAGCTGTAGTAGAGCTTTTGCGAGGCGTCCACTTCATCGAAGATACCCGCTAGAAAGCTGTACTTGTGCTCTTCGAAGATGCGGTGCGTGTTGCGCACGGCCTGCCGCTCGCTTATGCCGCTCTGCAACTCCCGTTCGAGAATCAACTGGCCTTGGTGCAGCACCGATTCCATTGCGGGAAAGACGCCCAGAAAGCGCCCGCCCGTCCGCAGCGTGCGGCGCACCTCCACCAGCATCGCGTTTACTTCGCGGCACGACGGCGCGAGAATCGAGTTCACGGCGACGGCGACATCCACTTTTGAGTATAGAGGTTTCAAATCGACCAGACTCAGGCGCAGGCGTTTGATATTCGAGAAACGATGGCGGCGGCTTTCGCGCAGCATGGCGGGCGAGAAATCCACGGCGTGGACACACTTGAAGCGCGGCGCGAGAAAGGGGAGCAGGTTGCCGATCCCGCAACCCAGATCGGCGACGGTTTTGCCGCCTCCGCGCGCCAGGCGGTCCAGCTTGGCGTATAGCGGATTGGCCACGCCCTTTTGAAAAGGGCTGATGACTTCCTCGAAATAATCGACAGCCACCGCATCCCAGGCTTTAACGTCCATGGCATCCGTCCGGCGCCGCCGGCTCCCGGATAGTCCCCCGCCACACATGCATTATAGAATGTTTTCGCGCGCGCTTTTCATAATCTTTTTAAACCAAGCCCCACTTCTTGCGCAGCAACCATTCCGCGGCCAGTAGCGCAACGAACAGTACGAAGACGCTCCAGTGATTCCAAAGTTCTGTAGCTTCTTTGACGGTCTTCGAAAATCCTTCTGGCGCATCGAGCAGCTTTTTGAAGGCGTCGCCGCCGTGTTCGGCCTCGAAATAGGCGCCGCCGGATATCTCCGCGACACGTTGCAGGAGACGCAAATTAGCCTCGGGCGTATCGTGTTCGACGTCGTGCACATCGACCTGAAAGGTCAATTCGTCTTCTCCCAGTTTGCGGTCGTCGAGCGAATGGACTTCGACCTTGAACGTGTACGCGCCGGGTTGGGGCGGACTGCTGCGCGTCTTGAACGAACCAGTACCCCGTCCCATTTCCCAGCGCCGCTTCAATTCTCCACCAGAGGAAAGCGTGGCGATTATTCGAGCTCGATCCAAGTCGCCTTTTGCCGCCGCCGTTTCTTGAACGTGCGCGGACAACTCTGCCTCTTCGCCGAGCAAGAGATGCAACCGGTCCGTTTCGACAAAGACCACCTTGTCGGAATCGCGATACTCGCTGCGCGTCAGCCAGGTCACGAGGCTGCGCCAGAAGCGCTTATGCGGATCGTCCAGGCCGGCCTTGAGCACCCATTGCCAGGTGGCGTCGCCGGTAAAGACCGCGCTGCGGCCTTGACCGTATTCCTGAACCACCAGCAGAGCCTTGGCATCGGCGCGTGCCAGGACCTTCGCTGCCGGCTTGATCCCGCTCACCGCGTTGACTCCCGGCATGGTCGGGAGCTTGGTCCAGATCCGGGCGGACTCTTCCGCGTCGTCGGCCAACCGCGTGGCCGGATGCTCGCGCCCATCGGGAGAAAGCGTGAGCGCCAGTTCGCCTTCCTGGCTCCCGTCGTTCCAAGCCATCTCCACGGGCAACGCGTTGGAAAGCGCGGTGCGATGCCAACCGCCAAGGCCGAAGTTTTGAATGCCGCCGATCATCAGGACCGCGCCGCCGTCCTCGACGAACTTCTCCAAGCGCTTCAGTCCGTCGGGGCGAAAACGCTGTGCGGGCAGGTCGCCCAGAATCACCAGCCGCAGTTCGCGCCAGTCTTCTTCCTTGGTTGGGAGGAGCGCGTCCGGGCCGCTGCCACGCAGCGTAAAGGCGTTGTGAGCGTACAGCGCTACGTTTGGCGCGGTTTCCAGTGCCGATCGTATCGCTCCGAATTCTTTGCGGATCGCCCCTTCGACGTACCAAACGCCCAAGCGAGCTCGAAATACGCGGAAGTACGCCACGCGCCGGTTGTTGTTGGGGTTGGTTTCGCCCTGCAGGACCGGGACGAACGCGATCGCCCGGTGCATGCCCAATTCGGTGGGCCGGTGCGAAACCTCTACTCGTTCAACGTGCCGCCCCGCCGGCAGCTTTAATATTCGCGTTTCGATCGTTTCGTCGTCGATCTGAATCGTCAGCGGGACTTCGCGCGCCTCGGGCAGATGCGATTCGACCTCGGCGCGTATGAGCATCTGCGAACGGACGAAGGCGCGTTCGGGAACTTCCAGCAGCTTGATCTGGAGTTCTAGGTAATCGGCGGGCGGCGTTTCGGCGCCCAGGCCGATGGCAAAGACCGGAATGCGGTTGGTGGGCGATTGAAGCGCGCGCGCGGCAGGCACCGGATCGCGGGGGACATTGTGACGACCATCGCTGAGCAGCAGCACGCCCGCGCACGGGGTTCCGCCCGCTTCGGCGCTTAGGCGTTCGAGGAGCGCCGCCAGATCGGTGGCTTGCCCGGCGGGACGCGCTGCGCCGGCTGCAGCTTCCTCGCCCGGCAGGCGCGCCGTCTCGCGCGGTGCGGCGTCGAAAAGCAGGCGCCGAACTTCGAAGCGCTGCGACAACTCCGCCAGCTCGGCCTGCCGCTCGGCGAATAGCTTGCCCGCGTATTCCCAGCGCGTCTTGCCGCCTGGCGCATCGCGCAAGTTCATGCTGCTGGACGCATCCACCGCGATGTAGCACAAACCCCGCTCACGCAGGGTCGTGGCTTGGACCAGCACCGGGCGCGAAAGGCACAGCACCACCGTCAGGGCCGCTGCCGCGCGCAGGCTCCACAGCATCAGCCGCCGGGGCGCTATCAGAGGCCGCGTGCTGCGCGTGTAACTCTTCAGCGCCGCGTAGCACGCGAGGACAGTAAGTACGGCAAGCAGATACCAAGGCACGAAAGGCTCGAAACCGAATTCCGGCGGGCCTTTCGGCTCGATGGCGACCGCGGCTTCGGGTGCGGCTCTATCCATGGCTGGCCTCGCGCCTCCGGAAGGTCCGGAGCGCCACTACTATAAGAGGGAAGCTCGCGCGCGCACGGCCCCCAGCAAAGTATCTAGGACGGTCCTGGAGGCGGCTGCGGGACTGGAAATGCGCCGTCAGCTGCTTGGCGGAGCCGGCTCCTTACTTTGGTTCTGCGTCGCGCGATCTTCGTGCAGAGACTTCAAGTTCCAGAGTATCGGCCAAAGCGCACGGACGCCCAGCACTACCAGGATGGTACCGATCCCCCCGCTTACCACCGAAGCGACCGTGCCGAAATGGTGCGCCACCAGCCCGGACTCGAATTCGCCCAGTTCATTGGAGGCGCTGATGAAAATGCTGTTCACCGCCGAGACGCGCCCGCGCATCTCGTCGGGGGTGCGCAGCGTGATCAGCGTGTGCCGGACCACTACGCTTACGTTATCCAGCACGCCTGTGACGAACAGCATCGCCAGCGAGAGCGCAAAGGAGGTCGAGAGGCCGAAGATCACCGTGGCTGCGCCGAAGCCGGCCACCGACCAGAGCAACACCCGGCCCGCGTGTTTCATCGGTGGGCGATGGGCCAGAGTCAATGCCATGACCAAGGCTCCCACCGCGGGAGCGGCGCGCAGCCAGCCCAATCCCGAAGCGCCAACGTCCAGAATATCCTTGGCGTAGATGGGGAGCAGAGCCGTGGCGCCGCCAAGCAGCACCGCGAAAAGGTCCAGTGTGATGGCCGCGAAGACCAACCGCGAACTCCAGACGAACTTCAGTCCGCCGACCAAGCTGGCCAAGCTGAGGGTTTCGCGCGACGCGCCTCGTGACGGCACGCGCAATGCAAGAAGGCAGCTCAGATTGATGAGTGTGGTCAGCGAGTCGGTGGCGTAAACGAAACCCGCGCCGCCTAGTTGTGCGATAATGAGCCCGCCCAGCGCCGGACCCAGCACCGTGGCCAACTGAAATCCGCTGCTGTTCCAGGTAACCGCATTGGCGAAGTGCTCGGCCGGGACCAGCAAGGGCATGAGCGCGCCTCGCGCGGGCGCGCCAAAGGCGCGCGCCGTCCCGAGTGCGAACAGCGCCGCATAGTACTGATCCACCGGGCCGCCGGTGAACGAGAGGTAAGTGAGCGAGACGGAGGCCGCCAAGCGCAGGATCTGCGCGCCGACCAGCACCGCTCGGCGGTTGTACCGGTCGGCGACGTGACCCGCGGGCAACGAGAAGGCAAGGATCGGGATCACCAGCACGAGGCCGATCAGGCCCAGGCTCCATGCTTCGCCGGTGCGGTCGTAAAGCTCCCAACCCACCGCCATGCCCAGCATTTGCGCGCCGGTGGCGGAAAGGACTCCGCCGCCGAAGAGGAGGCGGAAGTTTGGGAATCGCAGCGCGGCGTAGGGATCGTGCGGAGCGGGGGGCGGGGAAGCGGCTTCGGGTTCGGCCACGGTAGATTGGGCTAACTCCCCCTCAGTTTCTGGAGCTTCTGTTCCAATATCGGGCGGATCACTTGCGGGTTGCCTTGTCCTTTAAGCGCTTTCATGCAGCGCCCGAAGAGCGCGTTGACCACCGCGTCTTTGCCGCTTATGTAATCCGCGACCAGCTTCGCTTCGCCGGCCAGAACGCCGTCGATCGCAAGCTCGATCGCTCCCGAGTCGCTTACCTGCGCCAGGCCTTGCTCCTGAACGATCGCTCCGGCCGCCTTAGCGCCTTTGGCGTCGAGCATTGCGGGAAAGACTTTATCCTTCGCCGTCGCGCGGTTAATGGTTCCGGCGTCAACCAGCTTCAATAGTTCCGCGCACTGCACCGGCGTCACGCCGCTCGATTCGATGGAAAGCTTGCGGTCGTTCAGCACCGACTGGCTGTCGCTGATGATCCAGTTCGCCGCGGCCTTAGGGGCGGAGCCGGCTTGCACCATGGCGTCGAGGTAATCCCCAAGGTGCCGGTAATCGATAAGGGTTTGCGCATCATTCGGCGCAAGCTGGTACGCTTCGATGAATCGAGCCAGCCGCGCTTCGGGCAGTTCGGTGATGGTCCCACGCGCGCGCGCGATCTGCGCTTCGGTCAGCGTCACCGGGGGCAAGTCCGGTTCGGGGAAGTAGCGGTAGTCGCTGGCCTCTTCCTTCGCGCGCAGCGTGCGCAGCTCGCCCGTCTGCCCGTTGAAGAGCCGCGTCGACTGAATTACCGTGCCGCCTTCGCGGTAAATGCGCTTCTGGTCATCGATTTCTTTAATGATCGCGGATTCCACGAAGCGAAAGCTGTTCATGTTCTTGATTTCGCGCCGCGTGTTGAACGCCCCCTGCTCGCGCGGGCGGATCGAAACGTTCGCGTCGCAGCGCAGCGAACCTTCTTGCATGTTGCAATCGCAGACGTCGAGGTATTCCAGTACCTTGGCGATGGCTTCCATATAGGCGCGCGCTTCGGCGGGCGTGCGCAGATCCGGTTCGCTCACGATCTCGATCAGAGGCGTCCCCGCGCGATTCAGGTCCACGCCGCTGCCGCCGGCGTGTTCTTCGTGCAGGAGCTTGCCCGCGTCTTCTTCTAGATGGACGCGTGTAATTCCGATGCGCTTGGTCGCGCCATCCAATTCGATGTCGAGCCAGCCCTGCGTCGCGAAGGGCAGGTCGTACTGGCTGATCTGGTAGTTCTTGGGCAAGTCGGGGTAG
>BTVV01000074.1:0-30116 GCA_045863855.1 Planctomycetota bacterium
AGCGCGGTCTATACCACCTCGCGCACGTCGAGCAAAAATTCGATTCTGCTATAAATCTGCTATAAATCGCTGCTGCAAAGCGTATTTTTGCACGCAGGTGCTTAGTGTCCGGGCGGCTATGCGCGAGGGGCTGAACGGGTGCATGTGGTGCGGGAGCCCAAAATGAGCGGCCTTCCGTGGCCTTCGGCGTCCGGCTGCGCAGGGCGGTTACGCGTGTGCGTAAAAGGCCGAGGTTGTTCTGGGTTTTCCAGTTTCGGCGCGCGGGCCGAGTGCCTACCATGCGTGCGCTGGGGCGTGGTGGAAGTGGGCGTATGGCGTGAGGGCGAGCGCGCGCCGGTGAGGCACGGAGCATCGCCCACGGCGTTTGATCCGTGGTACCCGGTGCCGGTCACCGGCTGAAGTCACACAGAGCACTTCAAGGAGTGATCGCCTTGACTGAGGACGAGCGCCAGAAGCTTGCCGTGTTGAAGAGCTCAATAAAGCTAGAATCCGATGCAGATTGGTCGGATTACATGAAGGTATGCACAGAACTTCCGATAACACCTGATCCTGAGGTTTTAGCGTCGATGCTCTCGATTCTCCGCGATACGCCAACCGGGGATCCATTATGGAACTTAATTGAAGCATGCGAAAGATTTCCTGAAGATATTTACATTAAGTGTCTGGTAAAGAGCGCATCATTGATATTCAAAAGCGCACCCGAAGGGCTACGATTGATGCTATGCACTATTCTTAATGACGAAAAGCAGAACTACGCGATTCTCGCCGATGCTTTTGATGCATTAGACCAAGAAAACGTAGCGTTTTTTCAGAGATACTCACCTGAATTGCTAAAAGTTTCACGCAAGTACGAAAGCACTCTAAGCAAGCTATTTTCCCGAAAGATAAATATGTGATTCACTTAAACCTGCGCGAGTGGCCCAATGGGCGGGTGGCGCGGGCAGCCCATCCAACCGATCGTGAACGCGCTGCCCCTTTTGGATTTGGTGCCACGGGATGCGGACGTTCGCAACCCGTGCGATCACCACGTTTGAACGAGAGGCGCGAGAGGAGTTGCAATGCGTGGGCGACACACCTTCCGGCACTGGCTGCAAACGGCCGCAGCGCAGTGCCACTAGGTCAAAGAAGGGTACACGGAAAGGTGAGGCGTGAGCGTGCCACCCGCCGGACCAACGGCTTACTCCTGAAATCGGTAGGCGCGCAAGCGGCGCGGCCAGTAGTCGTCGGCTTTAAACCCATGCACCAGTTCGATGCCCAAGCGGTCGCCCACGCGCAGGTCCGAAACGTTCGCCCGCATCCCGTTCAGAAATAAGTCCGTGGCCCGGTCGATGTGCATCGTAAACGTCTGCTCGGGCGCTTGCATCCACGTTCGAAGCTGATTACGCACCCAGGTGTTTGAGCCCGCTTGCGCCATGGTCTCCTTCATCGCCGGCGAAGGATCGTTCCAGATCTCCAGGCCGATGTTTGGTTCGGACGGCGGAGGAAGCACCAGCTTAGCGGTGACCGTCGCGGACTCCGGATCGACCGCTTCGATCCGGGCGGTTGCCCAAAGCGGCGCGTGCCACGGGTTCCAGTAGGAGCCAAGGTCGTCGTTCAAGATCACGAGGCGCGCCATTTTCTCGCCGGGTCGCTCGGGATCGCTCTGCCAGGTGACGCTCGCCGTTTGCCCGGCCGCAACGGCGGACAAGGCCACTCGCGTATTTTTCTGGAGGATGCGCGTGTGTGCGTCCACGGAGAGGGTGACGGCTTGGCCGTCTTTGGCCGTCAGCGTAAGCGTGCCCGCGTTTGCATCGACGGCGGCAACCGGCAGCGAGTCGAGGGTCGGTGACGGCCGCCAGTCCGGAATCACCGGTTTCATGCCGGCCTTCCAGACGCCGCCCTCATCGAGCAGCGCTTTCAGGTTGCATTCGACCAACGACATCACCCGGGTAATGCGGCCGCCCAGGCCTTCCTTGGGGGGATCGAACCACATGAATTTGTGGCATTCCGGCTGGTTCCATAAGCAGAACGAGACGGTTCCTTGGGTGTCCACGATATACACGCAGGTTTCGCCGCCGCTGTCGCCGTAGGCGTTCTGCACGCGGCATGCCGAATCGTCGATCAGGTACGGCACGGTGACCGTCGGATACAACGCGTAGAATTTTTTCGTGTTCCAGCCGCGGTCTTCCATCGACATCGGATGATAGCTGCGCGATCCCGGGAAGGGGACGGCGCCCGGCTTCCCCGGCATGGCCCGGTCGTGGACCACGGAATAGACGAAGTAGATTTCCACCTTGTCTTTGATCGTTCGATACAACGGTTCCCATGCGGGCGCGCCGGTCCCGGACCAGGTCCACGTATCGGTGGGGTCCATGAACACCAGGATGACCGGCTTTTTGCCTTTGTGGTCCGAAAGCGTGACGGTCTTCTCGTACGGGCACGCCCACGGCCGGACTCGGGCGCGCGGGCCCTTCGGCTTGCGTTCGGCTTCGGGGATGACTTCGTACCCGTTCATGACTTGAAGGAGCCGCGTCACCATCGCCGGCCGAAAAATGTCCAGTTCGTCAAAGGGGTCCCGGTCGGCGTACGCGGGACTGGCCCAGATTTCGCCGGCCACCGGCAGGGTGAAGTCCGGCGCGGGGGCGCCGGGCGCGAGGTACCCGCCGCGCGTCCACCCCAAGATGTAGGGAAGCCGATCGCCGGTGCAGTACCAGATGCGCGAGACCAGCATCGAACACAGACGCAATTCGTACAACTGCGCCCGTCCAAACGTGCGGTCGCCAAGGCCCGCAAACATGAGTTCGTTGCTGCGCTTCACGATCCGGTCGCCGTACGCGGCAATATCGGGAGCGGCTTCGGGCTTGCGGCCGTTCTTGCACGCATTGTGGTAGGTGGACATCGCCTGCGCGTGATAGATGAGAAAGGTATCGTCAGCGCCGAGCGGGAATCCGGCTTCGCGCCAAGCCTTGTAACCTGCGGCGCCTTCCTGCATCCACCAAACGCGAAAGAGCTGGAGCGCCTCCCGGTACTTGGGCTCCCAGCGTTTGACGTTGCCTTCGTCTTTTCCCAGCATGGGCGCGACCGCCAGCGCCGCGCCGAGCAGGAACTTGGTTTTCTCGGGGTGCTCTTCTTCCCACTTCTTGCGCGCATCGGTCTCGGCCTTCACGACCTCGAGCCACTGCGCGGCCGTCTTCAGGTCTGCCTGGTCCGCAGGCTCTTCGGCCGCGCAACCGGCCGAGCCTAAGGCCATGAGGATGCACAAGCACGCCGCAATCGTTCTTAGATTCATCCTGTCCTCGATCGATCCCTGTGAATGGGTATACACTCGTTTCGTCCGCATCGATTCGGATTCCCCGATACGTTCGAATTTTGTCTCTAAAATCCGTTGTAAATTACACGCAGGGCGCGTTGGCTGCGGAGCCGCCCCAAGGGATGTGAAGCGCTACCGGCCGTCGCGCGGGGCAGGCATAGGTAAAGTGCGCAAACCTGTGTAAAGCGTTCAAAGCGCGCCGGCGCAGGGGCCAGCGCGCGGGCGCAGCGCCGTGGGCACACGCGTTCGACTTTGATTCTGATTCAGGCCCGCGCCAATCGCCGGAATGCAGGGCCACTTATTCTATACCTTCTATACGAGTGGCGTCGGCTGCGGCATTCGGTCAAGCCCAGGTGCCTTCGCACAGCGGCGTGCCGGTTTCGAGCAGGGTTTTAAGGTTCTGCGAAATGAAGGGCCAGGCGTGGACCCAATTTTCGTGCAGTTCTTTGTGCGAACCGAAGCCCGAATGCTGGATGGTCAGGGTCGTGATGCGGCCGGAAGGTTCGATCGTGTAGTCGAGCTTCATGGCGGGCCAGGCGGGATCGTCTTTCTGCGAGTGGACGAGGCGTTTGTTGCGTTGAAGTTCCATTACGCGCCCGGTGGTCTTGCCGTCCCGGAAACTCCATTCTCCGCCTTTACGCAGCGCGTGCTTGTGCGGCTTGGTGTACCAGCGCGCCAGCGTCTTCGCATGGGTCAGCGCTTTCCAAACTTGGGCGGGCGTAGCGCGGACCCAAAGGCGAGTGGTAATCACGAGCGGTTTCTTGGCCATGGCGGCAGGTATCTCCGTGAGGGTTCGTATGGCAGGCGGGCGGTCATTCCGATGACTGCGCTTTGGAAATGGGGCCA
This sequence comes from Planctomycetota bacterium, assembly GCA_045863855.1. Classification (GTDB taxonomy): domain Bacteria; phylum Planctomycetota; class SZUA-567; order H5-PLA8; family H5-PLA8; genus H5-PLA8. The sequence goes on from BTVV01000074.1 coordinate 4,136, forward strand.
CGGCGAAACGGCGCGAGGCCAACAACTCGGCACTAGAATCGTTTTAAGCCCAAAGGCCGACGTACGCTGAAGTGCGTATCTTAGAAGTAAATCCACCCACTTAGAACCTTGCCACGTCCAACGTACATTGGTTATTATTGGGGTTGAGTCATGGTATCGATGTCAGCGTATGCGTTTATAACCTGGAACGGATGAACGTCTTTTGAACCTCCCTTTCGAACGCCGCGACTTTCTGGAGTACCTCGTCGATTCGTGCCAGGACGCGATCGTGGGCAAAGATCTGGACGGGACGATCGTGAGTTGGAACGCGGCAGCGGAGCGGTTGTACGGGTATGCGCGGGAGGAGGCGTTGGGGCGGCATATCTCGTTCATGGTTCCGGGCGAGTTGCGGGACGAGATCGCGGTGAACGTCGAGCGCATTCGCAGGGGCCAAGCGGTGGCGCCGTACGATACGACGCGGATTCGCAAGGACGGCCGTCCGATCGAGGTGTTGCTGGCGCTTTCGCCGGTGCGGGATGCGCAGGGCCGGGTGATCGGGGTCTCGTCGTTGGCTCGTGACGTGACATCGATGCGGGCGAAGTTTCGCGGGCTGCTGGAGGCGGCTCCGGACGCGATGGTGGTGGTGAACCGGAGCGGCCAGATCGTGCTTTTGAACGCTCAAGCGGAGCGGTTGTTCGGGTACTCGCGGGAGGAGCTGCTGGGCAGCGACGTCGAGATTCTGGTTCCGCAGCGTTTTCAGCCGCGGCATGTGGAACACCGCACGCGTTACTTCACCGATCCTCGGGTGCGCGGGATGGGCACGGGGATGGAGTTGTACGGCCGGCGCAAGGACGGGACGGAGTTTCCGGTGGAGATCAGCTTGAGCCCGCTGGAGACGGAGGAGGGCGTGCTGGTCTCGAGCGCGATCCGGGACATCACGGAGCGGAAGAAGGCGGAGGCGAAGTTCCGCGATCTGTTGGAGTCGGCTCCGGACGCGATCGTGATCGTGAATTCGCAGGGCCGGATCGAGCTCCTGAACGCTCAGGCGGAGCGGCTTTTCGGCTACGGGCGCGCGGAGCTTCTGGGGCGGATGGTGGAGACGCTGGTGCCGGAGCGGTTCGACCGGCACGTGCAGCACCGCTCGGCTTACTTCAAGGATCCTCGCGTGCGCGGTATGGGCACGGGTACGGAGCTTTTCGGCCGGCGCAAGGACGGGACGGAGTTTCCGGTGGAGATCAGCTTGAGCCCGCTGGAGACGGAGGACGGGATTCTGGTATCGAGCGCGATCCGGGACATCACGGAGCGCAAGGCGGCGGAGCAGGCGCTGAAGCGGTCGCTGGACGAGAAGGAAGTGCTGCTGCGCGAGATCCATCACCGGGTGAAGAACAACCTGCAGATCGTTTCGAGCCTGTTGAACTTGCAGGCAGAAACGGCGCCCAGTCCGCAGACGCGGGATTTGCTGCGCGAGACGCACGACCGTATCCGTTCGATGGCGTTGGTGCATGAGATGCTGTTCCGTGGCGCGAATTTGGCGGGGGTGGATCTGGCGGCGTATCTGGACAGTCTGGTGGCGTATCTCTTTCGCGCGTACAAGGCCGATCCCGCGAAGGTGCGGGCGGACGTGCATACGGCCGCGGCGCACTTGGATCTGGACACGGCGATTCCGACGGGGCTGCTGATTACGGAGCTGGTTTCGAACAGTTTGAAGCATGCGTTTCCGGGGAGCCGGTCGGGTTCGATCCGGGTGGCGATCGAGAGCGCGGCGGACGGGACGTTGACGATCCAGGTGGAAGACGACGGCGTGGGGATGCCGCCGGACGCCGATTCGAAGGGCGGTACGCTGGGCTTGAAGCTGATCGAAGGGTTGTCGATGCAGTTGAACGGCACGCTGGAGCGTCCGCCGCGCGAGCACGGCACGGCACACCGCGTGCGTTTTCGTCCCGTGGCGAAGAAGGCCTCGCTGCACGCCTCGCATGGTTGAACCGCCGGATCACGCCGGACTGCGGCGGTATGTGGAGCCGAACCATGACACACGCGAAGGTAATGGTCGTCGAAGACGAAGCGATCATATCGATGGACCTGCAGAACCGTCTGCGCAAGCTGGGCTACGCGGTTGCCGGAACGGCGGCGCGCGGCGAGGACGTGCTGCCGCGGGCGCGCGCCTGCGGCCCCGACCTGGTGCTGATGGACATCATGCTGGGCGGCGAGATGGACGGGATCGAGGCGGCGTCTCGGGTGCGCGGCGAGCTGGATTTGCCGGTGATATTCGTGACGGCGCACAGCGACGAGGCGACGCTGCGCCGAGCGAAGATCACGGAGCCGTACGGGTACGTGCTCAAACCGTTCGAAGACCGCGAGATCGTGACATCGGTGGAGATCGCGCTGTACCGGCACCGTGCGGACCGCAAGCTGCGCGGCATGGAACGCTGGCTCGCGATGACGCTAAAGAGCATCGGGGACGGGGTGATTGCGACGGACCTGGACGGTAAAGTCACGTTCCTGAACGGGGAGGCGGAGCGCCTGACGGGCTGGCCGGCGCTGGACGCGCTGGGGCAACCGTTTACGGAGGTCTTCCACGCGGTGCATACGCGCACGGAGGCGCCGATCGAAAATCCGGTGGCCCGGGTGCTGCGCGAGGGCCTCGCGATCGGGTTGCCCGCGGATACGACGCTGATCGGGCGAACCGGGACGCGCGTGGATGTCGAAGACTGTGCGGCGCCGATGCGCGACGAAAACGGCCGGGTGACCGGCGCGGTGCTGGTGTTCCGCGACGCCTCGAAGCAGCGCCAAGTCGAGGAGAAGCTGCGCCAGGCGGAAGAGTGGCAGGAGCAGATGCGCAAGCTGGAGTCGCTGGGCAGCCTGACGGGCGGCGTGGCTCACGATTTCAACAACCTGATGACGATCGTGATGGGCTACAGCGACATGCTGTTGAAGATGCGGGATGATGTGGACGACGAGTCCCGCCAGAAAGGCTTGCAGTCGATCCGCAACGCGGCGGAACGGGCGGCGGCGCTGACCCGTCAACTGCTTACCTTTGGCCGGCGGCACACGATCAAGCCGGAGGCGCTCAACCTGTGCGAACAGACGGGCAAGCTGCTGGATGCGCTGCGGCGATTGATCGGGGAGCACATCGAGATCGTGACGCATTTCCCGGCGGAACCGGCCAAGACGATGATCGATCCGGTGCAATTGGACCAGATTCTGATCAACCTGGCGGCGAATGCCCGGGATGCGATGCCGAACGGCGGGACGCTCACGATCGAGACGTGCGTGCGCGCGGTCCCGGATGAAGGCGAGTACGCGGTGCTCTCGGTCCGCGATACGGGCACGGGGATCGACGATGCGACGCGCGCGCGGATCTTCGAGCCGTTCTTTACCACGAAGAAGGTGGGCACCGGCACGGGCATCGGCCTCTCGACGGTGCATGCCATCGTGTCGCATTACGGCGGCCGGATCGAAGTGGATACGTTGCCGGGCCAGGGCAGTTGTTTCCGCGTCCTGCTGCCGCGGCACACGGAAAATGCCCAAGCCAAGGCGGCGCCCGCGGAAGGCGCGATAACGGGCGGCCGCGAGACGATCCTGGTGGTGGAGGATGACGCCGCGGTGCGAACGCTGGTCTGCGAGGTGCTGGGCACGCTGGGCTATTCGACGCTGGAAGCCGAAGGGCCGGCTCGCGCCATCGAGTTGTTGCGGCAGCACCAGCCCCACGTAGCTATGGTCATTTCAGACCTGATCATGCCCGGCATGAACGGCGTGGACCTGCTGAACGAGCTACGCTCGATCCAGCCGAACCTAGGTGCGCTTTTTATGTCCGGCTATCTGGAAAACCCACTGCATCACCGGTTGTTGTCCTCCGTTCGGACGGATTTCATCGCCAAGCCGTTTACTCCGCGCGCGCTGGCGCTGAGCCTGCGCGGCGTGCTCGATATGCCGCAGCAGGCAAGTTGACGCCCGGCGCCTACCCCGCTCCATTGCGCTTCGCGATGCGGCCCGCCCCAAGCGCACCTCTATCGAGGCTTCCTGCCGGATGCGCCGAAAGCGCCTTTCGATTAGGCTGTAGTGGTCCCTTTTCTGGAGGCGCTATGCGCGGGTTACTCGCGGCGGTTTGGGCGGTCTGGATCCTGGCGGCCGCGGCTTCGGCGGGCGAGGCGGCGAGCGACGTGTGGATCGTTTCGGGGCAGTCGAACGCTTGCGGACGCGCGCCGGCTCCGGGCTACGAAGAGCATGCGCTGGTCCAGATGTCGGCGGGGAACAAGTGGGTGCCGGCGAAGGAACCGCTGCCGCTGGGCGGATCGGTCGGCCCGTGGCTGGCGGCGGCGGTGGAGACGGCGAAGGCGTCGGGCTTCGGGGTCAAGATCACGGGCTGGGCCAGCGGCGGTCAGCCGATCACGATCTGGGAGGAAAGCGGGAGCGGCTGGCGCGCGTTGAGCGCGGCGATCAAGGCTTCGGGGAAAAACGCGGGCGTCTTTCTGTGGTATCAGGGCGAAAGCGACGCGATGAACAAGATGACGCAGGACGAGTACGAGACGCGGCTGACGGACCTGATCCGGCGCGTGCGCGCGGAAGCGGGGAATCCGGCGATGCAGGTGGCGATCGTGCAGATCTCGCGCTTCGGGAACGCCACGGCGACGTCGATGGAGATCCGCGAGGCGCAGCGGCAGGTGGTGCTGAAAGATCCGCACGCGCTGCTGGTGACGGCGATCGGCCGGAAGTGCGACGGGGTGCATTTGTATAAGGAAGGCTACTTCGAATTGGGAGCGGAACTTTCGCGCGCGCTGCTCAAGACGCGCTACGGCAAGAAGGACACGGACTGGCCGGGGCCGGTGCTGGACGCGGCGGTGCTGGGGAGCGACGGGAAGACGGTGGGAGTGCATTTCGCGGAAGTGCGCAAGCTGGCGGGTGCGCTGGCGGCGGATTTCGGCGCGGTGGACGCCGACGGGCTGGTGAAGTGCGTGAAGGTTCAGGCCGAATCGACACGAGCGGTGCTGACCTTGGAGCGCGCGGTCAAGCTTCCGGCGAAGGCGGTGTACGGATTCGGTCAGGCTCCGGAGGCGACGCTGGTGGACGAGGCGGGGAACCGCGCGCCGGCGGTGATGCTGGAACTGTCGGGCGGCGCGTTGCCCGCGGATGCTCCGACGCAGTGCCCGAATGGCGCGGGGGCGAAGCCGGGTGCGGGGAAGAAGTAGGGGGTCGTTCGCTTAGTATGTAAATGAGCGCGAGCATGAGGATTGCGGCAACCACGATTAGGACTAATCCGGGCCCGTACCATTCCCAATGCTCATGGATCTCACCTGTATCTACATTATGTGTGTGCCAAGAGGCATAAATAGGAAAGGGCCAACCGTAGTATCGCTCATTCGACGAGAGTCGAATATTCAGCAGCAACAAACCAGTTCCAGCCATGAATAGTATAAAGCGTGTACTAGTGCGTAATCCAAACTCCATCTTGTCGGCCATGAAATAGCCCGATAGCTTCAATTATCGCGCTGGATTCACCAGCCGAATTCAATCTATCGCACGCCGGATCGTGCAGTCTGTACGAATCTAGTAAAAGGTTGATTGCACTTAGGCTCTATTTTTCCGATCCAAACGTTCCAGGAATTCGTCGAGCCAATCGGCGGCGCCGAGGTGGCGGCCGAAATGGGCGTGCGCTTCTTCGTCGCTGTGGTTATCGGTGCCGCCGACGGAGACAAGGCCGTGTTCCACGCAATAGGCGCGGTAGACGGGCGTGAATTCGGGCGGGACGCCGGGGTGCGCGCATTCGATGCCGTCGAGTTGGAGTTCGGCGCGCAGCGTATCCATGCGCGCGCGGTCGCCTTGGTCGAAATACCCGTGCGGGTGCGCGAGGGCGACGAGGACGCGGGCGGCTTTAAGCACGGGGACGATTTCGGATGCGGGCGGATAGGGGGCGGGCTTGGTGAGCTTACGAATGCGAGCCCGCAGTTCGTCGTATCGATCTTCCGATCCGATGACGCCGCGTGCGACGAGGTACGCACGAAGGACGCCGTTTTTGATGTGCGTGGGCCCGTGCGCCGCCACGGCGTGCGCGGGGCGGTAGGTGAGCATGAGGCGGAGGCGGTCGGCTTCGGAGAACGGAAAGCCGAGGATTTCGAGGCCGCGCGAGATGGAAGCTCCGTTGGCGTGTTCCCATTTGCGTGAGGCTGCGAAGAGCGCGTCGAGCGCGGCGTGGGGGCCTTCGGGGATACCGTAGCAGAGCAGATCGACGCCGCCGATGGAGCACGAGACCGAGATTTCGGCGGCGCGGATGAGCCGGATTTCGGGGTAAGCGCGCGCGACGATCTGCAACTCGGGCCACGAGAGCAGGTGGTGATGCTCGGTGACCGCGAAAGCGCGGATTCCGAGTTCTCGGGCGCGGCGGAAGTACGTATCGGGGTGCGTGGCGGCGTCGTAGCTCCAGTAGGTGTGGTTGTGGAGGTCGAAGGGGGCGACGCTTGGGGCGAAGAAGGGCATGGGCGGGTTCTCCTGAGGTTTTCAGGATAGCGGGTGTGGAACGCGGGGCAATGCGGGAGCGGGGGTGGCCTACGCCAACGCCAAGAACCAAACAAACGGCAAGGGTCAATCGGCAAGCTGGGGCGGCGCATTGGGCGAGGGCGCGGCAGGTGATGGCCTAAAGTGAACGCAAGACTTTCATTGCGAGGAGGCGGCGTTGACCGCTGGCTGCCGCGCGAAGTAGGCCAGGCAGGCTTCGAGCGATTCTCCCGGAGCCTCGATATCGGCGCCGCCTCGCGTGACGATGCGCAGAATGGCACCGGCCGGACCTTGTTCATCGTTCACGCCCCGGAGCGTGACGATGGCGGTCCAATCGCCCCTTGTGTCGGTGGCGACTACATGCCGAATGTGCCCGTTGCTTCGCACGGATTCGAACGCGGCGGCTTGCACCAATCGAGCGGTATCCCACTGCTCTTCGTCGGCACGATAGGCCAGAAAGCTTCCATATTCGGGGTCGGTCGTTTTGCTCCTGCGTTCGTAGGTGACCAACGACTCACTGGACATCGCCAACCAGATGGTCTGATGGATCAACCCGATGCAAGCGATGCCGGCGGCGAAAAGGATCACGGTGAGCGCGGCGATGGAGGCGGTCCAGCGCGCCGGCCACGCGCGGCTTTCGCCTTTGCGCGCGGTGACTTCGCCGTATAACCAGCGCCCGAAAAGGTGGACGCCCGCGATGAAGCCCGCCATGCAGAGTGCGAAGGTCAGGACCGCGCCGGTGTGCACGGAAACGCGGCCGGCCACCGATCCGAGAAAAGAGATCCAGCCGAAGAGCAGCGTAAACGGCACCAGGAACAGGCCGATGTCGCCTGTGAGCGCCACGAAGAGAAGCAGTACGCATACCAACAGCAACCACTTGAAAATATGACGGGCTCTACTCGCCATCGTTTTGGGCCACCATTACCTTGAGCCTGCGGTCGATTTCGGTGGGATGCAGCGTGACGATTTCGAGATTGGTCAAGAGCACCGGGCGTTCGTCCTTGGGATTTCCCGGGGGATAAGCCAGAAGCCGCGGATGCTCGGTGTCCAGCCTCTGTCCGGCTACATAGATGAAGCGCAGGCCTTCCTGCCCGGCCCGCCATGCCGATTTCGGAATCTCTTCGACGAATTCATGCGCCGGAAACGCGCTGTCATGCGCGCTCGCGTACTTCTCGAGTTCATGAGCCAGCACGCGCAACTGGACCTCTGCCAGCGCTTGCTGCGGCGAATGCGCGTCCTTGAGCCGATAGGTCGCTCCACGCTTTTCCCAAGCGCCGGGGGTCATCAGTTCGCGCGCGCCCGAGATCATCGTCAACACGGTCATGAACAACAGGCCGACGATCAGCGTTAGCCCCGCGGCTTTCAGGTAGGTCAGGCGAGGAAGGGAAGCAAAATCTTTCTGGAGCAGATTCCAAAGTGCCTGGACGCCCCACGCGCAAAGAGCGAACGCGAGCAGAAAGAAAGAGATCGCTTCGAGGCGCAGCTTGGGCACCTCGTTGATGACCATGATGGGCATGCCGGCCAGAAGCGGCCCGGCATAAAGAAGCTCGAAGCCCGCATGCATAGGGATTCTCCAACACCTAATACGCAACTCCCAAGCAACGGTTCAGCTCGAACGCCGAAAACTCCACGAAGGTACAGACCCCATTAGTATACTTCCAATATGCATCGAAAAGGTTTCGGGGCCGTGTAAGGGTGTGAAGTAGAAACGGCCACTTTTACGGGTTGTTGAACAGCCACACCAGACCGGCGCCGGCGGCGCTGAGGAGGATCAGCGCCAGCAGGAGTTGGTGCCCGTTGTAGCGGAGCAGGTCTTCGAGATTCTTTTTACGGTGCCGAGGCATACTTGCACGCTAGCACGGCTTTTGAAGCTGGCAACGGCTAAGCGGAGCCCTCGCTTCAGAATGTTGTAACTTTAGTATCCCTCACGCATTGCGAATTAAACCTACTCGCCGGCTTGCAATTCCGAGCGCTTGAGCGTGCGGTCGACGGGCGTGCTTCCGTCCACGTGATGCACGCGGATGCGGACGGTGGGGTCGGGAAGCGTGGTATCGAAATCGAGCGTCACGAAGCCCTGATCTTTGCTGTTGGCGATGCCGGACGAGACGATCTCGTGAAGCGTGTAGCCGGCGGTCTCGGCGGCGGGATGTTCGACGGTGCGGCAGTGGTGAACGTCGCCAGAAAGAAAGAGCAGGCCCCCGATCTTCTCTTCGCGGACGAACTTGAAGAGGCGGTCGCGTTCGCCGGGGTAGTTCATCCAGCAGTCGGCGGGGTTGAGGTTGAGCGTGCCGCCGGAGCAGAGCAGCTTGAAGCGGGCTTTCGACTGTTTGAGCGCGTTCGTAAGCCAGGCAAATTGCGCGGCGCCGAGTACGGTCTTCTGCTCGTCGTCGGGCGCGAAGTTGGGGCTCTTGTGGTAGCGGTTGTCGGTGACGAAGAGTTCCACGTCGCCCCACGCGAAGGTGTAAAAGACGCCGGGCGTATCGGGCAGGCCGTAGGCGGGGTTGGCGTAGAGCTCGATGAACGTACGCAGCGATTCTTCCTTGCCGGGCTCAAGGCCGCAGGAATCGTTGGGGCCGTAGTCGTGATCGTCCCAGGCGGCGATGGCGGGGATGCGCTTGAGGGCCGCGGCGTATTCGGGAACCTGGCGCTGCCAGAGGTGGCGGCGCCAGAGCGCTTCGCGGTCGGTGGTGTCGGCGTAGACGTTGTCGCCGAGCAGGAGCATAAAGGCGGGCTGCAGATCGAGCAGCTTCAGCCAGGGCGGCTGCTTGGGAAAGAGATCGGTGCGCATGCAGCTCGCGAAGGCCATGCCGAACTTCGCGGGGCTGCCGGGTTCGGGCGCGGTGCGGAAGCTGCCGGACCACGCGGTGTCGGTCTTATCGCCCTGCACGAGCCGGTAGACGTAGGCGGTATCGGGCTTCAAGCCGGTGAGGCGCGCCTTAACGGAGTAGTCGCCGGCTCGTTCGGGGCGCATGGGCACTCGAAGCGCCGTGTCGGGTGCGGCGGCTTCGGCGCGGTATTCGGCTTCGAGCTTGGGATCGGGGCCGAGATAGGCCCAGAGCTGCGCTTCTTCGTGCATGACGGCGCCGACCATGGGCCCGACCAATCCTTCGGCCTTGGGAAATACGGGCTCGGGCGGAAGCTGGGCGAGTTCGCGGCCGTCGAGGCGCAGCGCAATGGGGCCGTGCGCGGCGACGGCGGGGAGTTCGAGCTTCAACCGTCCGCGCGCGCGGCCTTCGTGTTCGGCGAGCGGGATCTCGGCGAGCTGCGTTGCGCCTTGCGTGGCGACGAGCGGCTTGCCGAGCAGGGCCGGCGCGGCTTGGACGGTGACTTCGAGCGTGCGCGGAGCGGTGAAGACGGCGCGATAGACGGCATCGACCGGCGGGCTGGGCGCGGCGGCGAGGCGGACGCGGTGCATGTGCTGGCGGTTGCTGCTGACCCAGAGGCCCGGATACCACGCGGCGATGTGAAACGCACGCGCGGGTTCGTAGTCGTCGACGAAGATCTGCACGCCGATTTCGCGCCCCTCGGCAGGTTCGATATTCAGGTTGCTCCACGGGATGCGCGCTTCGATGCGGTAGCCGCCCTCGATTTTGGCGCGCTGGGCTTCGATGACGGGCGGTGCGGCCTTGAGCGCCGGATCCTTGCGGTAATCGCCGGGCGAGACGCGCAGCTCGGGAAACTTTTCGCCGAGACCGGGGCCGAGAAGAAACTGGACGAGCTGTTCGCCGTGGCGGCGGTCGGCTAAGTACAGTTCGACGCAATCGCGCTGCCAAAGGCGGCGCGCTTCGGGATGCTCGTGGTTCTCGTCGTCGAGGACCGTGACGAGCGCGAGAAGACCCTGGGCGTCCCAGGCAAGGCGAACGCGCGGATCGCAGTCGGCCGGCGGCTTGACGTGCTGGATGGGGCTGGCGAGGAGTTCGATGCGGAAGCCGCGTTCGCCCCAGTCGGCGGCATCCGCGTCGATGACCATGGCGTCGAGCTTGGGGATGTCGAAGAGCGGCGTTTCGTCCTGGGCGCGGATGAGGGTGCAGGAGGCGAGGAGCAGCAGAAGCAGGCGCATGGTGAATTCCTTTTCAGGACAAAAGACAAACGTCAAACTACAAGAACCAAACAAACTTCAAACTGCAAACGAATGGCACTGAGGTGCGCTGCGCGCCGTTTAGGGCACCTCCCCTACCCCTCCTTGGCAAGGAGGGGAAACGGCAAGGACAAAGGCAAACCTAATTTCGGAAAGAAATGCGCGCTAAATCAGGCTCGGCGGCGGGCGATGAAGCGGTAAATGGGACGGCCGGCGATCATGTATTTCGCTTCGAAGTTCGTGCGGCCTCGAGGCGCGTCGGGCCAGGGTTCGGGGTGCGGCGTGACGTCCAGTTCGGCGCGCAGGACAGGTTCGGCTTCCTCGCAATAGTCGCGGTGATCGGTGGCGAAATAGAGTACGCCCTCGGGCGCGAGCGTACGCTTGAGCTGCTGAACGAAGGCGGGCTTGATCAGGCGGCGTTTACGATGCCGCGCCTTGGGCCAGGGATCGGGAAAGTAGATGTGGTAGGCGCTGACGGAGGCGTCGGGAAAGCAGCTCGCGACAAGATCCGCACCGTCGGTGCGGACGACCTTCAGGTTCGGGAGGCGGCGCTTCGCGACGCGTTCTTTCATCGTATAGAAATAGTGTCCGGCGGTTTCGATGCCCAGCCAATCCATCTCGGGGTGGCGTTCGGCTTCTCCGATGACGAAGCGGCCGCCGCCGCTGCCGATTTCGACGCCCAGCGGCGCGCGGCGTCCGAAGATGAGCGCCCAATCGAGGGGCAACGGGAGCTGGCCGGGCAAGAGTTCGGGATCGAAGACCGCTTCAGACGCCGCCAAAGAGCCTGCCTCCGTCGTCTTTCGGCTTCGCGTCTTCCTTCCGGCGGCCGGCGCGATCGGCGCCGCGGCGCCCGCGGCCTCGATCGGAGGGCGGATCGGCCTCGTCTTCGGCGTCGGCATCGCCGGCTTCTTCGGGGTCCGGATCCTCGTCGTCGCCGGCGTCGAGGTCCTTCAGGACCGGCTTGCCGTCGGGACCGGTGACGAGTTCCTTGAGGCGCTTCTCGGCCTGATTGAGGATGCCGTGGCACTGCTTAAGCGCCTTCACGCCGCGTTCGTAGAGCGCGAGGCTCTCGTCGAGCGGCTTGTCGCCGGTCTCGAGCAGTCGGACGATTTCTTCGAGTTCGGCGAGCCGATCTTCGAAGGCTTCGGCCGGTTCGGATCCGGCGGGCTTGGCATTTTTCTTGCTCATGGCGGGGCCGTTGTACCGGAAAGTGCGCGGCGCGCAACGCGCGGGCGGGAGTTCTGATCTTGGCTGGAACGGCGGCGGTACCGTCTAGCCGCGCATCGCGGGTTGGCCGGCAAGTTGGCGCTCGATCTCTTCGATGGCCAGCGGGAGATGCTGCTGCGCTTGCTGCATCACGGGATAGCGATGCCCGGGCAGAAGGACACCGAAGGATTCGTCGCGCAGGCGCAGGAGCGATTGGCGGAAGACCGCGCGATCGGCGTCGGGGTTGAGGAAGACGGTGACTTTACCGCCCCAGTAAAAGAGATCGCCGCCGGCCAGGACGCGTGCGCCGTCGAGTTCGGCGAAGAATCCGAACATATGCGCGCAGTGGCCGGGAAGGTGGATCGCGGTGAGTTCGAGTCCGGCGGCCGCGAAGGTTTCGCGGTCGGCGATGCGCACGTCCGGCGGCGTGGGATCGATGCGGTATCCGTCGGGCCGGGCATCTGGCGCGTATTGCCCTCCACGCAACATGTATTCGGCCGCGCCTTCGGGCGCGTAAATCTTCGCGCCGGTTCGTTCGCGCCAGTAGTTGGCGCCTTTGACGTGATCCCAGTGCGCGTGAGTGATCACGATGGCCTTGATCTCGTGCGGCTTCACGCCGTCCCAAGCCAGTTGGCGTTCGATCAACTCGGGCCGCTCGCCGCAACCGGCGTCGATCATGGCGTAGCCGCCGGGTCCTCGGAGCAGGTAGACGTTGCAATCGCCGGCGGCGGTGAAGCCGGGTCCGACACTGCCGCCGCCGATCCAGTAGACCGATTCCGAAAGCCGCATGGATACGCTCCTTTTAGGAATAGAGTTCGCGCTTCGCGCGGGTGGTTGCGTCCACCTCCCCTGCTCCGCCTTGGCCAGGAGGGGATACGAATTATGGCGCAGGGCGCCGCGCTCCATGCTCGGTCAGCCACCGGGTTCGAGGCGTTCGACTTTCGAGATCACGCGCCCGTCGCGCAGGCGGGTGACGAGTTCGGTTCCTGTGGGCGCGTCGGCCAGACCTCGAACCATGCGTCCGTCGGCGCGCTGGGTGACGGAGTAGCCGCGTTCGAGTACGCGCAGCGGCGAGAGCGCGTCGAGGCGCGCGGCGAGGGCGCCGATGCGTTCGGCGGCGTCGCGGCGCATGCGGCGTTCGCCGAGGCTCAGGCGTTCCTGGAGTTCGTCGAGGCGCTGGCGGTGCTGCTGGAGACGTTCTTCGGGATGGCGCAGGGCCCAGCTTCCGGCGAGGGCGCGGAGGCGTTCGCGGGCGCGTTCGACGCGGGCGACGAGGGCTTCGGGGAGCGCGGCTTGGAGGCGGTTCAGGTGTTCGAGCACCGCCGCGTATTCGGGCACGACAAGTTCGCCGGCCTGGCTGGGCGTGGCGGCGCGAACGTCGGCGACGAAATCGGCGATGGTGAAATCGACCTCGTGCCCCACGGCGCTGACGACGGGAATCTCGGAGTCGGCGATGGCGCGGGCGACGACTTCCTCGTTGAAGGCCCAGAGATCCTCGAGGCTGCCGCCGCCGCGGCCGACGATCATCACATCGGCGCAGCGCGCGGCGTTGACGGCGCGGATGGCGGCGGCGATTTTCGACGCCGCGCCCTCGCCCTGCACGGGGACGGGCGCGACGATGAGTTCGAGCTTCGGCCAGCGCCGCGCGATGACTTTGAACAGGTCGCGGATCGCCGCTCCGCTGGGGCTGGTGACGAGCGCGATACGGCGCGGATAAAGCGGGAGCGGCCGTTTGCGGCCGGGATCGAAGAGGCCTTCGGCTTCGAGCTTGGCTTTGAGGGCTTCGAAGGCCGCGGCGAGCGCGCCGACGCCGGAGGCTTCCAAGCGTTCGACGACGAGCTGGTATTGCCCGCGCGGCTCGTAGACGCTCACCCGCCCCTGCGCGAGCACCTGCATCCCGTCGCGGGGTTCGAAGCGGAGTTTCGCGGCGGCGCTGCGCCAGAGGACGCACGAGAGCTGCGCGGCGGCGTCCTTGAGCGTGAAGTAGCAGTGCCCGCTGGTGTAGGTTTTGAAGTTGGAGATCTCGCCTTCGACCCAGAGCGGAGGAAGCTGGCCTTCGAGCAGGCCTTTGATGCGGCGAGTCAGGTCGGAGACGCTGAGCGCTTCGCGTTCGGGCGGATCCCCGCCGGACTTGGAGGATCTGCGGACCGGATCGAAGAGGCCGCCGTGGCGCATAAAGAGACGGTAATCGGTGAACGGTGAACAGTAAACAGGAAGGGCAACGACTTGCACGCGCGGGAGGGACGATCTAGCCGTGTCCGATTTTCGCGGGGAGGTTCAGGGAGCCGCTGGGTTGACAGCGTGCACCGATTACCGAATTACTCGCCGTCGTCCACGTCGCCTTCGAGCGGGACTTGGAAGCGTTCGATGCTCTCGGCTTTTCCGCTTTCGACGTTGATGCGCAGGACGACACCGCAGGCGAGCTCGTGGCCTTCGACGACTTCGAATCGCGCGGGTACTCCGGTGGTGAGGCGGTGCAGGACGGCTTCGGCGGAGCGTCCGATGACGGAGTCGTAGGGGCCGCTCATACCCAAATCGGTGAGGTAAGCCATACCGCGCGGGAGGATGCGTTCGTCGGCGGTCTGGATGTGCGTGTGGGTACCGACCATGGCGGAGGCGCGTCCGTCGAGGTGCCAGCCCATGGCGGTCTTTTCGCTGGTCGCTTCGGCGTGGAAGTCGACGAGGATAACGCGGGTCTTGGAGCCGATCTCGTGGATGACGCGGTCCATGGCGAGGAAAGGGCATTCGAGCGCTTCCATGAAGATGCGCCCCATGACGTTGACGATGGCGATCTGGAATCCGCCGCGGGTTTCGTAGAGCCCCCAGCCGCGGCCGGGCGCGGTGGAGGGGTAGTTCGCGGGGCGGAGCACGCGGGTGTCGTTGACGACGCCGACGTATTCCTTGTTGCGGAAGAAGTGGTCGCCGCTGGTGAGCGCTTCGACACCGTAGCTGGTGAGCTTATGAAGCGTGCCGGCGGTGATGCCGCTGCCGCCGGCGGAGTTTTCGCCGTTGGCGACGATGAAGTCGGGGTCGTATTTGGCCTTGAGCTTCGGTATGGCGTGGCAGACGGCTTTGCGTCCCGGACGTCCGACGACGTCTCCGAAAAAGAGCACGGTCACGGTGGACAACGGACGGCCTTTCTAAGCGGCCGCAAAGAGTCGGCGCCGGCCGCGGCGCGCGCTCTATTGTGCCGATTGGAGGCGAGCGCGCAAGCGTCAGGGCCGAGCGCATGGTCCTGCGAAGGCGCTGGCAAACTCGAAGGGCTCCGAGAAGATCGGGCGCATGAATTGCGTTTTACCCTCGATGCTGTGCGTCTTAGGCCTCGCGGCGATTTGCGCGGCGGGCGAAGGAGCCGCGCCCATGAAGCTCGTCATTCTGGCCGGACAGTCGAACGTAGCGGGCTTAGGCAAATCGGATGAGCTGCCCGAAGCCTTCTCGAAGCCGCCGGCGCTGGTGCGGCTCTTCGAAAATGGCGCTTGGCGTGCGTTGGCGTATGGCCCCAAGATCGGCCCGGAGGTGGGCGCGGGGTTCGCGCTGGCGGCGGCATGGCCGCAACGCGAGATCGGACTGCTCAAGGTGGCCGCAGGAGGCACCTCGCTGCTCGATTGGTGGCCGGAAGGCGCGCCAAGGCCGGAAGGCGCCGCGCCTCAACAAGGCAAAGGTCTGTACGCGAAGCTGCTCGCGGAATTCGAAGCCGCCACGAAAGACCGGCCGTTCGAACTGGTGGCGTTTTTCTGGGGCCAAGGGCTGGCCGACGCGAAGGCCGGACTGGGACCGACGCGCGAAAAAAACATCACGCTTTTCATCGAGCGTCTGCGCAAGGACCTGGGCAAGCCGGATCTGCCCTTCGTCTTCAGCCAGATGCCGCAGGTGCTGGAATCGAAGCATCCCGACGTCAAGCTGATTCGTGCGGGCAACGAGGCGATCGCGCGGAAGGTCGCGGGCGCCGCCCTGTTTTCCACCGACGGCATCGAACTGCTGCCCGATGGCGTGCACTACACCACCGCCGGGCAGCTTCAATACGGCGCTCGCATGGCCGAGGCGCTGCTGAAGGCCGCCGGACCTGCCGCCCCCGGGAAGTAGTACCGGCGCTTGGAACCGGTTAAGCTGACTGTTCGAACGCGGCGGGCGCAAGCGCGCAGGGCCGCCGAGGGCTGCGCCGATGTCCACTCCCAACGCTCCGGACCTTGTCTTCCAGACCGATTCGTTCGCTGCGTTCTGGGAGATCTTCAAATTCCGGCAGCCGGAGCTTTCGGCGCTGACCAAGGCCTGCGTCGAAGCGCGGCGCGTGCGCATCGCGGACGTAAACGGGCGGCAGATGATCTTCGAGGGGCTGGGCTGGGAGCACGCGGAGATCGCCGAGGTGCTGAAGGCCGCGGGCGCGGCGTTCAATCCGCAGTACGTGCGCAAGCCCCCCGCCGACGGAAGCACGGAGAAGGAGTACAAGCTTTCCGTGCGCTATCCGTGGGCGCAGGACCGGGTGATGTAACTTCCGCCGGCAGGCTTCGCGGCCTTCTTTCCGAGCCCGAACTGAATTACTTGGCCGCGGGCGCCGCCGGGGGCTTGGCGGCGGCGGTCTGTATGGACGGCGCGGGTTCGGGCGTCCAGGCCAGCTTGCCGCAGCGAATTGTCAGATCCTGCATCTGGGGCAGCTTTTCGCTTTCGGGCAGATCGGCCTCGAAGACGAAGGGAAGAGCGACGGCGGTTTGCTCGATGATTTTCACTTCGCCGTCCCACTTGGGCGCTTCCTTGTAGCGGTAGATGACGGTCAATGGCGCCGCTTTCGGGTCCGCGCTGGCGGCGGCGGTGAGGGTCACCTTGTTCTTGCCGGGCATGAGGTGCGGTGCGGCCATGGCGTTATGGGAGAAGATCGTCTGCAGCAGGATTTTATGCAGCACGGCCTTGCCCTTGAGCGCTAGCTTGACCTGATAGTCGTGCCGGCCGGTGGTCGCTTTGGCCACGTCCTTGTCGAAGACGCCTTTGTACTCCTTTTTCCCCGCGTCCTTGCCGGCCAGTACGGGCGCCCAGACTTTGCCGTTGTCCACCGAGACGAAGGCCTCGACGGCATCGCCCTCGTCCACGCAGGTGGCTTCGAAGGCCAGAGCGCCGCCGGTGATGTAGAACGAGCATTTCACGGGGAAGATCCATTCGCCTTCGCCGGATAAGCCCGCTGCGCCGTGCTGGATGCCGCGCGCGGAGATCATGCCGTCCGCGTGGTCGCCGAGTTCCAGTTGAGGCGAGTAGTTGATGCGCCCGTTGGCATAGTGGCGGAAGCTGTTGGAAACGCCGCTCCAATTCTTGATCAGGTAGGGTTCCCAGAACTTAAAGAGGAACGGTTCGGCGTCGCGGTCCTTGCCTCCGCAGGTGTGCATCGGTCCGGCCTGCTTTCCGCTGAACGATCCCGGCAACGGTTTGCCTTCGGGCCACCACGAGCGCACGATCTCTTCGCCTTTGCGCAATCCGTAAGCCTTGACGTTCCAGGCGCTTTTGGCGGGCTCATAGGCCAGCACCTTGAAGCCGCCGGCGAAGGCCATGGGATCGTCGCCGCAGTGGCACAGGCCCGGCGCCGCGCGCTTTTCGGCGACGGCATCCTTGACCAGCGACGGATCCTTCTGCAATTCTTCGAAGGAGGCGATGTGCGGCTTATCGCCCCGGGTGTACACGTAAAAATTGGACATGGTATCGAAGCCGTGCCAGGCGCCGTCGTAAAAGGCTTCGTAGAAGGTGTGCGATCCGTCGGTGTGGCAGACGACGCGCGCTTTCAGCCCCGCGGCTTCGAGGAGCCCCTTCATGCAGGTTCCTTGCGAACCGCAAAGCGTGTTGCCCATCACGTTCAAGGTCTTGAGCGGGATACGGGACTCGGGCAGATTCTTGTAGTGGAAGACGCGCTGGCGGAAAAAGTGATACAACGCCAAGGCTTTCTGTTCGTCGGTCATCTCCGGCTTGATGACATCCCGAACGATGGTCTCCAGGCTGGAACAGTCCACGGTCCGGTCGGTCGTGACCCACGGTTCGGCTACTTCGGCGCCGGCGCGCGGGGCCGTCACGGCGCCCATCACGAGCCCCAACACGAATCCGGCCAACCGAATCGAGCGCATGCGGACCTCCTAAAGAAGGCAAGAAACGAGTGCGCCGCCGGTGATGCCCGGCGCCATCCTTGTATACGCCGGCGCCGGACGCTCGAATGCGCGGTTTTTTTATCTGTCCTTATCTGTATTCTATATTCATGGGCACGACCTCCCGCGCTACCCAAGCGCCCGCCGACGGCGTCCGGCCCCAGCCCCCACGCGGGCGGCCGGTATCGGCGAAAGCGGCTTGGCGGCGCCTGGCCGCGCTGCTGCGCCGGCGGCTGTCGGACGGGACTTGGCCGGCAGGCACGGTGCTGCCGTCGGTGCGGGCGCTGGCGCGGGAGTTCGGTACCGGAAAGCAGGCGGCGGCGCTGGCCGTTCGAGCGCTTCAGCAAGAAGGCCGGATCGGCGGGCAGGAGCGCCGGCGGCTGATCGCCCTGCAGCCCGAAGATGCTTGCACGCTGACCGGGAAGCTGGTGCTGCTGGCATCCGGAAACCCGCTGGGTCTGCAGCACGAGGATGGCTGGGCCAGCGAGATCTACCGCGGGATCTTCAACGCCGCGGGGCGCAGCGGCACTCCGCTGATCGTCGCGCACGGCGTGGATCTGCGCACCCGGCTGCCGCTGGAACTGGAAGAGCTTCCGCTGCAAGGCGTGCTGCTTTTCGGGCAGATGCGCATCCCGCTGCTGCGGCGCTACGCGCAGCTGGGCATCCCGGTGGTGCTGGTGGACCGTCCGCTCGAGAACGTACGCATCCACAGCGTGAGCCTGGATAACGTCCACGCGGCGGCCGACGCCACCGCGCGCCTGATCGCGCTGGGGCACCGCCGCATTGCGTTCCTGCGTTTCATTCAGATGGGCCTGCTGGACGTGGACGCCGATGCGAAGGAACGGCAACGCGGTTATCAGCGCGCGTTGCGGGAAGCGGGGCTGGAAGCCCGGCCGCCACGGCAATCGAAGGCCGAGGAGCAAGGCACGGTCTTTAACATCTTCCCCACCGACCGCCCCGGGGCATGCCCGGGCATCGATGCGCTGCTGGCCGCGCGCCCGCGCTTCAGCGCCGTGGTCTGCTACAGCACCGCGCCGATCCCGCTGCTGCGGCATGCGGCGGAACGGGCAAACGTCAAGCTCCCGCGCGATCTGAGCGTCGTGGCGTTCCAGGCCGCGTGGAATGCCGATCCGTTCTTCGCCGGCCCGCGCGCGGATTTCGAGCGGCTTGGCCGCAAGGCGCTCGAACTGCTGCAAGCGCCGAGGCGCCCTGTGCAGCAGCTCCGGCATCCGACCGTCTGGCACGACGGCCCTTCGATCGCTCCGCCGGGGTAGAACCGCCTCCCCATCGGCGCATGGACGTGGTTCACGGCACGCCTAAACAATAAAAAAGCGCGCGACCCACCGGAGTGGACCGCGCGCCGTGGTCGAGTTCCGAAACCGGATCAGAGGCCGGCTTGGGCGTAAGCCTTGTCGAGCGCGTCCTTGGTGGCTTTGACGGCGTCGCGGACGTTCATCTCTCGGACCTTCTGGTTAAAGGGTTCGACGGTGACGGGTCCGTCGTAGCCGATCTTCTTGAGCGCCTTGAGGAATCCGGCGATGTCGATCACGCCAGTGGCGGCAGGAAGTTCGCGGATGTTGTCGAGGAGTTCGTCGGTGGCGGGACTTTTGGGCGCGTCGTTGAGGTGCACGTAAACGACGTCGCTCTTATCGAGCTGCTCCAGGTCCGTCACGGTGCTCTTGGCGGTATGCCAGTGCCAGCAATCAAGGAGCAGTCCGGCGTTCTCGCCGATGAAAGCGCAGGCCGTGCGCATGCCGTCCATCGTATGCAGGAAGCCGTAGGGCTTGCCCTTGCGCAAGGTATGCGGCCCGATGAATTCGAGCCCGACGGAGATGCCGTAGGATTCGCAGATGGCCGCGGCGGGCTTGATGCGCTCGACGAAGCGTTCCAGGCTCTGGCGGAAGGAGTAGATCGTGGACCACGACGGCACCCAGGTGGCGCAGCGAGTGCAGCCGATCTCGGCGGCGATTTCGCAGTCTTGCGCGAGGCGGCCCATGCTCTGCGCCCAGGCCTTCTCGGTATCGGCTTCGCGGAAGGCGATGCCGAAACCGAAGCTTCCGGCCTTGAGTCCGTGGTCGGCGAGGAGTTTGCGCGTATGCGCCGCGCCTTTTTCCTTCGCGTAGCCCAAGTCGAGGTCCACACCGCCGAATCCGAATTCGCGCGCCAGCGCCACTTGATCTTCGAAGCCGGCCTTTTGGCCAATGGCTCCGCAATTGAGGTTCTGGAACATGCTTAAGCTCCCTGGGTTCTGGTGGAAGTACGGTCTTCCGGTTTCCTCAACGGCTTACCGGTTCGGGCGCGAAAGGGAAGTGCGATTTAGCGCGGAGGCGGGCAAGTCGCGGAGAAGGGCAACGGCAAAGATCGAAAGAGGGATGGCCTGCGGGCGAGACGCCCGCGATACCTAAAGGCGGGCGGGACGTTCGCGATACCTGAAACCGGCGGGACGCTCGAGGCGTCCCGCCGGGATCGGTGGTCTCTGCGTACTCCGCGCCTCCGCGGTGAAACTATCGGGCGTACTCGATAAAGCGCGATTCTCGGATCATGGTGACCTTGACTTCGCCGGGGTAGCTGAGTTCGCTCTCGATCTGCTTGGCGATGGCGCGCGCGGCGGCGTGGCAGGCCTTATCGTCAAGTTCGTCGGCTTTGGCGAGGACGCGGACTTCGCGGCCGGCCTGGATGGCGAAGGCTTTCTCGACGCCCTGGCGCTGGGTGGCGATTTCCTCGAGCTTCTTCATGCGCTGGATGTACTTCTCGAGGCTCTCGCGCCGCGCACCGGGCCGCGCGGCGCTGATGGCGTCGGAGACCTGGACGAGAATCGGGTAGAGGCTGTGGATCTCGATATCGCCGTGGTGCCCGCCGATGGCTTCCCAGACTTCGGTGCGTTCGCCCACTTCCTTGGCGATGTCCATGCCGATCTGCGGGTGGGTGCCTTCCATCTCCTGGTCGAGCGCCTTGCCGCAGTCGTGGAGCAGGCCGCAGCGCTTGGCGAGCTGGATGTCGAGCTTCAGTTCGGCGGCCAGGAGCGAGCAGATGTTGGCAACTTCCTTGACGTGGTTGAGGACGTTCTGGCCGTAGCTGGTGCGGTAGCGCAGCCGTCCCAGGAGGTCGCGCAGGCGCGGGTGCAGATCGTGGCAGCCGTACTCGATGGCAACTTCGCGGCCGGTCTTCTCGATCTGGGCTTCGACTTCTTTCTTGGCCTTGTCGACGGCTTCCTCGATGCGCGTGGGATGGATGCGGCCGTCGACGACGAGCTTCTCCATGGCCAGGCGGGCGACTTCGCGCCGGACCGGTTCGAAGCAGCTCAGGACCACCACGCCGGGCGTATCGTCGACGATCACGTCGACGCCGGTGGCTTTCTCGAAGGCGCGGATGTTGCGTCCTTCGCGACCGATGATGCGGCCCTTCATGTCGTCGTTGGTGAGGTCGATGGTGGCGACGGTATTCTCGGCGACGGTCTCGCTGGCGAGGCGCTGGATGCTGTTAAGGATCATCTTGCGCGCATCGTTCTCGACGTTTTCCTTGGCTCGGTTGAGGGCGCGGATGGTCAGTTCGTTGGCTTCGACGGCGATATCGGCCTCGACGCGCTGCATGAGCATCTGCTTGGCCTGTTCGGGCGTCAGCCCGCTGATTTTCTCGAGCTTGTGGCGCTCTTCCTTGTACATCTCTTCAAGTTCGGCGGCGCGCTTGTCGGCCTGTTCGGCGGCCTGCTTGCGGCGCTGCTCGAGGCGTTCGAGATCCTGTTCCTTGCGTTCGAGCTGCCCGAGCTTCTTGTCGAGCAGATTCTCGCGGCCCTGGAGGCGCTTCTCGGAGTTGCGAATCTCTTCGGTGGACTCCTTGAACTCCTTCTCCATATCTTTGCGTTGCTTGAGCAGGTTTTCGGTTTCCTCGGCACGCATGCGGGCAAGCTCGGAGCGGCTTTCGTCGAGCAGGCGCTGCTTGGTGCGTTCGGCTTCCTGGCGGGCTTCGGCGATCAGCTTATCGCGGTTGCCGCGGGCGCTCATCATGCCGGCGAAACCGCCGACGATCAGACCGGCTATGCCTACTCCTATGGTGACGGGTTCCATGGTGCATCCCCTTATGGCATCGGCGAACGCCGCAGACCGGAAGCCGGGGGCGGGTGGAACGGCAAGCTGGGGCGCACCCAAACCGTCGGGGCGCTCACGCGGGCCTTGCCGCAGCCGTGCCTCCGCTGCGCGCTCGATCGCTTGTAGGGTGGGCTTCAGCAGACGGAAACGCCGGGGATGCGGATTCGCTTACGCGAATCCCTTTACACAAGGCGCGAGGACGCACGAGCCACGGTTCGCTGTACCGTGGTTTAAGGCCCAACTCCCGGGCATGCGGTCCAACGGGCCCCGCCTGCCCCCAACCGGGGACGCAAAATGCGTCTGGCGTCTGGAGTTACGATTACAGCCGCCAAGTCCTGACCCTCGGATTAACCGGTACCCCCTGCGGGAAACCGGCCCGGCCCGTTGCCGCGATGCTTATCCGGCGGTCGCTCAGGACCGCTCCCCGGCCTAACGTGAGACCGCAGTCTCGGGGCCGGGGGGCGACGGATTTCAGGCGCTGTGGCGTTTCATGCCCTGACGCCTTGCACGCTTTGCATAGGCCGTATTCGTACGGCGCTCGACGATTTAGTCCTTGCTTAAAGCAATGGGGTCACCCACCCCATTCGGCTCCCAAACGAAGCGTTCTCGAGGCTGCAACAGAGTGCATGTTCATTCACGCACTCTTAATAGCCCACGTGTACGCATTCTATGCACGGCGGGCATTTACGTCAAGCTACGTACAGAGCGGGATGCGCAACGATTAACATGTTAGGGTGATGGACGGATATACGGTCAAGCGTCGGCTTGGCGCTTAAGCAGTTCGATGAGCTTCGGCGCTTCGTGCTTCTCGCCCACTCCGATACCGGGACAACGCTGCTTTTCCTTCTCCCACGCCGCCCAGCTCTTGAGCACTTCGGGCCAAAAGGGATAGTCGCGGCACTGCTGCGGGCGAACCGGATAGACCCCGCAGCCGCCGTCGCCGAGGAGCACGCAGTCGCCGTTCTTGCGCTCCCGCAGGGATTTCTGCCCGCGGTAAACCTCGCGGACATGCAGCCGCTCGAACTCGTCGGGCGGGAGCTTCATGAAACCGGCAATCTGCGCGATCTCCAGTTCGGTAACCCAAACATAACCGGGCTCGCCGCCGCAGCAGCGCGTGCAGCCGCTCTGACAGGAAAACTGCACACCGGACTTGTACCAAGGCGACGATGCGAACGCGGCGCTCATGCGGGGGGCGCTTCCTCGTTGGCGGGCTGGGAGTGGGTACCGGATTCGGGCGCTTCGGTGCGCAGCGGCGCGGCCGCGAGTTCGGCGGCCGGCACCTGGCTTTCGCTTTCGGCCTGGACGCTGGCGACCCATTCGGGCGGGCGCTGGCTGGGAAAGAGCTGGTAGCGGATCTCGTTCAGGACGCCCATCAGCATGAAGCCATTGAAGCCGGCGGCGAGGACGATCTCGTGCTGCATCACAGTGAGCACGATGCCCAGGCCGATGATGAGCAGGTGCATGAACGAGCGCTTGCCGCTGAGCAGCTTGTCGCCGACGTGGATGTAGTGGACGCGGCTGATCATCAGGACGCCGATCAGGAGCATGACAAAGGGCATGGCGAGGAGGATCAGGTGCGAGATTTCGGAGGAACAGATCCAGCGCAGAAGCGGATTGGCCAAAAGATCGGGCGAAGCGGGAGCGACGGCTCCGGTCACGCCGTTGGCGGCCGGCGCCAGGAGGACCATGATCCCGGCCACGCAGCCGGCGGCGGCGGGCGAAGGGATGCCGAAGAAGAAGTCGCGGTGCCCGCTTTCGGATTCGACGTTGTAACGCGCCAGACGCAACGCGGCGCAACAAACGTACACGGCGAGCATGGGCCAGACGTAACGGTCGAGCAGCACCACGGGCATGTCGGGGGCGAAATGATCGATTGCGGCTTTCACCAGCACGGCCGGAGCGACGCCGAAGCTGACGACATCGCAGAGGCTGTCCATTTCCATGCCGAACTTGGAGGTCGATTTGGTCCAGCGCGCGACGCGCCCGTCGAGCGCGTCGAAGATCATGGCGAGGAAGATCAGGAGGCCGGAGTAGTAGACGCAATCGGCGGCGGAGATGACGCGGAAGGTCTGGGGCGGGTTGTGAATGCGCATCGCCAGCACGATCGAGGCGAATCCGCAGAGCAGATTGCCAAGAGTGACGAGCGTCGGAACCACCGCGACGCCCATGAGAAAGCGCCGCTTGAGTTTTTCCTTCCGTGCGCCTTTGCGCGCATTGCGGAAGCCTTTAAAGCGCAAACTCACCATCCGCCCGCATCCCCGAAAGTCTAAGTATCGGCCCGTTCGACCGACGACGTGACCGCTCCTGCCGGCGAGACCGTCCATTCCGGCGCGGCCGCCGGTTGAGGCACGTGGCGCACCAGGACCGTTTCGCCGCCCACCACCTTCTGGCCCAGCTGCGCCATGATTTCGTAGCCGCCGTCGGCGCGGACGTACAGTTCGGTCCGCGAGCCGAACTTGATCATCCCGTAGCGCTCGCCGCGCAAGAAGGACCGCCCGCGCTGAACGGGACAGACGATCCGCCGCGCCAGGACGCCGGTGATCTGCTTGACCAGGATGCGCTCGCCGCCGGGCGTAAGCAGACCCATCTCGAAAGCCTCGTTGCGCGTCGGCGCCGCGGCGTTGTAGGCGGGGAGAAATTCGCCGGGGCAGTAGCGCAAGTACTCCGCCGTCCCCGCGCACGGGACGCGATTGACGTGCACATTAAACGGCGAGAGGAAGATGCCGACGCGCCACGCGCGCGCGTTCAGGAAGCGCGGTTCGTCCAGGAGTTCGATGTCGGTGACCGTGCCGTCGGCGGGCGCGACGAGCAGCCCGGCCTCTTGCGGCGAGACGCGGTCGGGGTCGCGGAAGAAGTAGACGACAATCAGCCAAGGCGGAAGGGCCACGAGGGCCAGCGCCGGGTGCACCAGACTCCCCAGCGCCCACGCCAACGCGGTGCAGGCGAGAGATACGAGGAAGAGTTCGTCCCCGCCCCACTCGGCCATGCCGAAGAATCGCAGCAAGCGCTTACCCATGCCGAGATTATGCCAGAAACCGGACGACTAGGGAAGCAGGACGAAGGCAAGAATGGGGTGCGATGCGGCATCCCCTTATTAAGGAAGGAAAAGCCGCATCGCAGGATGCCAAACTCCGAGCCCGCACGTCAACGTGCCCACGGCGCGGCCTGAAGCCGGAAGGCATGCGGCGATACGCCGACACTCCGTTTGAAGATCCGGCTGAAGGTGTACGGATCTCCGATGCCCACGCGCGCACCGATCTCTTTGACGCTGAGGTCGGTATCGCTGAGCAACTGGCGCGCGGCGTCGCAGCGCAAGGTGGTCAGGTAATGCGCCGGCGCTTGCCCGGTGATTTTGCGCATGGTCTGGCGCAGCGTGGAATAGCTCATCGCATGCTCCGAAGCGAGGGCCTCGAAGTCCACTTCCTGGCGGTAATTCCGGCGGCAGTACTCCAGCACGGCTTCCATGGATTTGCTCGGCGTCTGCGCCTGCCGCAACGCTTCGCGGCTGTAGTACATCTCGACGAGGAGCCGTTCGGCCATGAGGACCGCGCGATCGGCGTCGCCGGGCCCGGCGCGCTTTACGACACGAAGGAGTTCGCGAATGCCTTCCACGATCGGGGCCACGTTGACGAGCTGGTGCACGCGGCCGTCGGCGGGAAAAACACCGCAGTCGATAAGGCGCTTCAAGCCCGGGCCGCTGACGCCGAAGTGGTATTCGCACCACGCGGTATGCGGCGTCGGGCCGTAATGGAAGACCGGCCCGGGATAGACGGGGAAAAGGCAACCGGGCTCGACGTTCTGCACCGGTCCGTCGTCGACTTGAAAGGAGCCGCGTCCTGAGGTCACGAGGCCGACCGCGTAATCGTTGAAGCGGTGGTTGACCCAGCCGACCTTGGCGGGCGCACAGCCGGCGAGAATGACGGTGAGTTCGCGGATCATCGCGGGGCGCATGATCGGGCGCATGAAGATGGTGGGGTCGGCGGCGGGCGGCATAGCCTTTGTCAAAACGTCCATCTCCTTTGTCAGCC
>BTVV01000075.1:0-29823 GCA_045863855.1 Planctomycetota bacterium
GCATTTCCAGGACGAGTACCTGCGGGATCTGCAGCCGGAGTCCTGGGTGCCGGCGGCGTACAAGGGCAAGCCCTACAACATCTTCGAGACCGGGGGCACGACGGGCATGCCGAAGCAGCGGATCGGCTGGAACGACTACAAGGTCGATTACTCCGAGTTCAGCGACAAAATCTCGGACGCCCATTTCCCGAGGGGCGGGGCGTGGCTGATGATGGGTCCGACCGGGCCGCGGCGGCTGCGGCTGGCGATCGAGCATCTGGCCAACGTGCGCGGCGGCTCGTGCTTCCACGTCGATCTCGATCCGCGCTGGGTCGTCAAGCTGCTGGGCAAGCAGGACGTCGAGACGGCGAACCGCTACAAGGATCACGTGATCGATCAGGCGGTGACGATTCTGAAACACCGCACGGTGAACTGCCTGTTCACGACGCCAAAGCTGCTCGAGGCGCTGGGCGAGCGGATCAACGTGCCGGGTGTGGGGATCAAGGGCGTCTTTTGCGGCGGGACGAGCATGACGCCGCAGATGGTGCGCTTCTTGAGCGAGGAAGTGCTCGAGAATAAGGCACGCTTCGTGCCGACCTACGGAAATACGCTGATGGGCTTGGCGTGCAGCCGTCCGCTGGAGCCGGCGGATAAGTGGAGCGCGACGTACTACGCGCCTCAGCCGCGCGCGATGCTGCGCGTGGTCGAGCCGAAAGACACGACGCGCGAGGTTTCGTACGGTCAATACGGGCGCGTCGAGCTGACGACACTGACCAAAGAACTGTTCATGCCGCGCTTTCTGGAGCGCGACGAGGCGATCCGGCGCGAGCCGTGCGCGCTGTATCCGTGGGACGGCGTCGGCGACGTGCGCCCGTTCGGGGCGCTGGAGAAGAAGGTCGTGGAAGGCGTGTACTAATGAGCCTGCCGCATATCCCTGTTTTGCGCTTCGGATCCGCGTACGAGAGCCTCGACACGAGCGAGGTGAAAGACTGCCGCACGGGCACGGTCTTGGCGAAGCTGAGCATCGCCAACGCGGGGCTGGTGCGGCGCGATCTGCAGACGCGGCAGCGCGGGGCGTTCGAGGCGCTGCAGCGCGTGCCGATGGCGCGGTTGCTCGAGATTTGCGCGAAGGCCGGCGAACACTTCATGCGTTCGACGCTGCCGCTGGGTGCCGCACATTCGCAAAGCGCCGACGAATACGTGCGGATGTTGAGCGCCACGAGCGGGCTGCCGCACGCGATGTGCCGCCGGAACATGGAGAAAATCAACCACGTCCTGACGCGCATGCCCGAAATTTTGAAGGGACTCACGCGCGGGCTGGAATTGAGCGTGCTTGACGGCGGCATGGGCGAGCAGAGCGGGGTGCCGGTCTGCTACGTGCCGCAGAGCCAGGCGCTGGGCATCGTGCTTCCGAGCAATTCGCCGGGGGTGCATTCGCTTTGGGCGCCGTCGATCGCGTTGAAGACGCCGCTGGCGCTGAAGCCCGGGCGCGAGGAACCGTGGACGCCCTACCGGTTGCTGCAGGCGTTCCTCGCCGCCGGCTGTCCGGCGGAAGCGCTGGGCTTTTATCCGTGCGATCACGACGGCGCGGAGGCGATACTGCGGCTGTGCGGGAGGGGGATGCTTTTCGGCGACGCGAAGACGACGGCGCGTTACGCGAGCAACCCGGGCATTCAGTTGCACGGTCCGGGGTTCAGCAAGGTGCTGATCGGCGCGGATCAGGCGGAGCGCTGGCAGGACCACTTGGATGTGATCGTGGAATCGATCGTCGCCAACGGCGGGCGCAGTTGCGTGAACGCGTCGGCGGTGGTGACGGCGAAGCACGGCCGCGCACTGGCGGAGGCGCTGGCGGAGCGGCTGGGTCCGCTGAGTCCGAAGGCGGCGGACGATCCGGAGGCGGCGTTGAGCGCGTTCGCGAATCGAGCGTTCGCGGAGTCCATCGACGACGCGATCGAAGAGGGCTTGAAGACGCCCGGCGCCGAGGACCTGACGGCGCGCTATCGGCAGGGGCCGCGCCGGGTAGTCTTCGAGGGCGCAACGTACCTGCGGCCGACGGTGATCTGGTGCTCGAGCTTCGAGCATCCGCTGGCGAACCGCGAGTATCTGTTCCCGTATGCAAGTGTGGTGGAGGTTCCGCAGGAGCGGATGCTGGAGCAGATCGGCCCGTCGCTAGCAGTGACGGCGCTGACGAAGGATGAGGCGTTCCGGCGCGAGTTGGTGCTTTGCGCGCAGATCGACCGATTGAATCTGGGCCCGGTGCCGACGGGGCATGTGCGTTGGGACCAGCCGCATGAAGGGAACCTGTTCGAGTTTTTGTACCACCGGCGCGCGATTCAGCGGGTGGAAGCGTGAAGGAACGGTCCGGTACGCGACATCTGGAGTAAGGAGGCCCGTCCTGGGCACGGGCTTGGAGCAGCGGCATGACGGCAGCGCCGACCGGATTCGATTACCTGCCTCGCACGCGTGTGGTGTATGGGCAAGGCGCACTGGCGCGGGTGGGCGAGTTGACGCGCGAACAGGGCGTCTCGCGCGTGATGTTGGTTACCGATCCGGGAGTGGTCAAAGCCGGGCATGCGGAACGCGCCCTGCGCAGCCTTGAGACCGCGGGCCTGCACGTCACGCGTTTCGAGCGTGTCAAAGAGAATCCCACCACGCGCGAAGTGGACGAATGCCTGGCGGCGGCCAAGGACGCGCGCATCGACGGGCTGGTCGGGTTGGGCGGGGGGAGTGCGATGGACACCGCCAAGGGCTGCAATTTTTTATTCACCAATGGCGGACGGATGCAGGATTACTGGGGCGTCGGCAAGGCGACTCGGGAGATGCTCCCGCTGGTCTGCATTCCGACGACGGCCGGCACGGGAAGCGAATGCCAATCGTTTGCACTGATCGCGGATGCCGAGTCGCACCAGAAGATGGCCTGCGGCGATCCGAAGGCTTCGGCGCGAGTGGCGATCCTGGACCCTGAATTGACGCTTTCGCAGCCGCGGCATGTGGCGGCGAACACGGGCATCGATGCGCTGACGCATGCGGTGGAGTCGGCGGTGACGAACCGGCGCAACGAACTTTCGTGGCTCTTCGCTCGGGAAGCGTTCGTGCGCGGGCGTTCGGCGTTGCCGGCGGTGCTGTCGCATCCGGAGGATGTCACCGCGCGCGGGCGGATGCAGTGGGCGGCGGCGCTGGCCGGCATGGCGATCGAGAACAGCATGCTGGGCGCGGCGCATTCGGCGGCCAATCCGCTGACGGCGCACTACGGGATCGTCCACGGGCAGGCGGTGGGTGCGATGCTGCCGCATGTGGTGCGCTTTAACGCTCGGGACGAGGCGTCGCGCGCGATATACGCCGAGTTGGCGGTAACGGCCGAAGTGGTGGAGACCGGGCGGGACCCCGCCACCGCGGTGGCGGCCTTGATCCGCTGCCTGGAAGAGCTGCTAGACCGCTGCGCCGTGCCTCGTGCCCTGGAAGCGTATGGCGTGGAACGCGCGAAGCTGCCGACGCTTGCGCGCGAAGCCGCGGGGCAGTGGACGGCGCAGTTCAATCCGCGCCCGATCGCGGCGCCCGATTTTCTGAAGCTTTACGAGGCGGCCTATTCCGGTCAGGCCTGACTCGCGGGGAAGGTCCGAGATGCGCGGTATTATAACGGTGCTCCTCATTGTGGGATTGGCGGTGACGGGAGGGTTGATCCTCCGTTCGGGACAGCCCGACGCCGAGCGCTTGGAGCAATTGCGCCAGGAAGTTCGAGAGCGCAAGGCGCGCGCCATCGCTCCGGTGACGCCGGCGCCGCAGGCGATCTGGCCGATGTACCGCCACGACCGCGGACTCTTGGGGCGCACCGGGGAGGCACTCGAGACGCCGTTGACGCTGCGCTGGAGCTTCAAGACCGGCGGCCCGGTGAAGTCTTCTGCGGCGGTGCTGGGCGACCGGGTTTATGTGGGCAGCAACGACAACCACTTGTACGCGCTCGAATTTTCGACGGGGCGCGAGATCTGGAAATTCAAGACCGGCGGCGCGGTGGAGTCGTCCCCGCTGCTTTCGAAAGGTCGAGTCTATTTCGGCTCCGAAGACGGCAAGCTGTACGCGCTCGAGGCGGCGGATGGAAAACTCGCCTGGTCGTTCGAGACGCAAGGCAAGGTGCTTGGCGCTCCGAATTACGCGCCGCGACTGGATATTCCCGGCGACTGGATCGTCTTCGGCAGCTACGACAACAGCGTGTATGCGGTGGACGCCTTGACGGGTAAGGAAGGCTGGCGCTGCGAGATGAATAACTACATCAATGGCGCGCCGGCCGTGGCGGGCGAACATGCGGTTTTCGGCGACTGCGACGGGAAGCTTTCGCACGTGAGCCTGCGCAACGGCGCGGTGGAGCGGCAGGTGGAGGTGGGCGCGCCCATCGCCGCATCGCCCGCAGTGCTGGGCGACCGCGCGTATTTCGGGCATTACGGCAACGAATTTGTTTGCGCCGACCTGAAGACCGGGCAGCGCGTGTGGACTTATAAGGATGAGGATTTTCCGTATTTCAGCAGTCCGGCGGTGGGCGGAAACAGGGTGGTGTTTGGTGGCCGCGACAAACGGTTGCATGCGCTGAATCTCGAGAGTGGGGAGCGGCAGTGGGTCTTCGCGACGCGCGGACGCGTAGACAGCGCGCCGGTGATCACGGGAGACGGCAAGGTGGTCGTGGGTTCGAACGACGGCCGGCTGTACGTGGTCGGGCTCGAGACTGGAACCGAAGTCTGGAGTTACGAGATCGGCGATTCGATTTCTGCTTCGCCGGCGGTGGTGGCCGGATGCGTAATCGTCGGTTCGGAGGACGGGTCGGTCTACGCGTTCGGGCCGGATCAGAAGGAGGCGCGGCCATGAGCACCGAAGCGCGCCCGGCGCCCGGCGCGCCGCAATCTCCGGATGCGACCGAAGCGGGCAACTACTTCGTCAGCAATTACCCTCCGTTTTCGTGCTGGAGCGAATCGCACTTGGGCGACGCGCGCGCGGCGCTGGCGCGGCCGCCGGCACCAGGCACGGAACTGGGCATCTACCTGCACATTCCATTTTGCCGCAAGCGCTGCCACTTCTGCTATTTCAAGGTCTATACGGAAAAGAATTCCACGGAGATCAAGCGTTACCTCGACGCGGCGCTGCGCGAACTGGAGCATTACGGGAAGCAGCCGTTCGTGGGCGGTCGGAAACCGAGCTTCGTGTATTTCGGGGGCGGCACGCCGTCGTATTTGTCGGCCGATCAGTTGCGTTACCTGACCGATGGCATGCGTAAGCTGTTGCCTTGGGATCGAGTACAAGAGGTGACCTTCGAGTGCGAGCCAGGGACGCTCACGGAAGCCAAGCTCAAGGTCATTAAGGAGCTTGGCGTCACGCGGCTCTCGCTTGGCGTGGAGCACTTCGACGATCACATCCTGGAAGTGAACGGGCGGGCGCACCGCGGGGCGGAGATCGCGCGCGCGTACGAGTTCGCGCGGAGCCTCGATTTTCCGCAGCTTAATATCGACCTGATCGCGGGGATGGTCGAAGAGACCGAAGCGAAGTGGGAAATGGCGGTGGGCCGGGCGCTGGAGCTGGCTCCAGACAGCGTCACGATTTACCAGATGGAAGTGCCCTACAACACGACGATCTACAAGCAGATGAAGAGCGAGGGCAAGCTGACGGCTCCGGTGGCCGATTGGCCGACCAAACGGCGCTGGGTGGACGAGGCGTTCAAGCGTTTCGAGGCGGCGGGGTACACCGTCGCCAGCGCATACACAGTGGTCAAGGATCCGGCGCGGACGAAGTTCCGTTACCGCGATTATCTTTGGGCAGGCGCCGATCTGATTGGCGTGGGCGTGGCCTCGTTCGGACATATCGGCGGCACGCACCTGCAGAATCTTTCCGATTTCGAGTCGTACCTGGCAAAGCTGGATGCGGGCGAGCCGCCGCTGTGGCGCGCGCTGACGCCGACGGCCGAAGAGCGTTTCGTGCGCGAGTGGATCCTGCAGCTCAAGCTGGGCCGCGTGCGCGCTTCGTATTTCCAACAGAAGTTCGGCGTCGATCCGCGCGTGCGTTTCAAGACGGAGTTGGCGGATCTGGAGCGCCGGGGATTGTTTGAAGTGGCGGGCGACGAAGTGAAGGTAGCGCGAGCGGGCTTGCTGCAGGTGGACCGCCTGCTGCATGAGTTCTTTTTGCCGCAGCACCGGAACATTCGGTACACGTAGGAGGCGGCATGGCGGATCGACCTTCGACGACTTCGTTGCCCGCGCTGCGCTTCCTGCTTGCGCCGCTAGCTGATTTTTGCGCCGCGGACGGACGCGCGCTTCCGCTGCTGGAGGAATGCGCCGGGGAGGAGGTTCCCGAGCCGTACCGCGGCCTGCTGGTCCACAACGGCGACATGACGCCGACGCTGGAGCGGTATCACGGGGATACGCTGCATCTGCGTATCCTGGGCAAGCGCATGCAGAGCGACCGCTTGGCGCGGCAGGTGCTGCTGCTGACCGATGCGACCGAGCGTCCGGTGGAGTACGGCGCCATCGAGATCCGCCTCGATCGCTTCGAGGCGGCGGCGCGCGAAGAGATCGAAGCCTGCCGCAAGCCCTTGGGCGCGATCCTGCGCGACCGGAACATTCCGCACAGCAGCCGGCCCACGGCTTACTTTCGCGTTGCGGGCGACCGATTCGTCTGCGACGCGCTGAACGTGGCGGGAACGCCCAAGCTGTACGGTAGGCGCAATACGCTGCGCGACGAGCAAGGCCGCACGCTGGCGGAGATCGTCGAGATTCTTCCGCTGTGAGGCCAAGTTGGGGAGAGGGATATGACGCCATCCGGGACGTACGAAACGATCGTGGTCGGCGGAGGCCCGGCGGG
The DNA here is from genome assembly GCA_045863855.1 of Planctomycetota bacterium. Lineage (GTDB taxonomy): Bacteria > Planctomycetota > SZUA-567 > H5-PLA8 > H5-PLA8 > H5-PLA8. The sequence goes on from BTVV01000075.1 coordinate 6,817, forward strand.
CAGCACGGCGGCGGCGCTGCTAGCCGAGAAGGGCCGCAAGGTCCTGCTGCTGGAGAAGAGCCGGTTTCCGCGCTACCACATCGGGGAGTCGCTGATTCCATTTTGTTACTTCACGCTCAAGCGCCTGGGCCTGATCGAGAAGCTGGATAAGAGCGGGTTTACGGTCGACAAGTACAGCGTGCAGTTCGTGAGCACGAACGGGAAGCTGTCGCAGCCGTTCTACTTCGATGAGCATCTGGATCATCCGTGTTCCCACACGTGGCAGGTCTGGCGTCAGGATTTCGACCGGATGCTTTTGGCCAATGCGCGCGAGAAGGGCGCCGAAGTGCGCGAGGGCTGGCAGGTCAAGGAAGTGCTGGAGGATAGCGGACGTACGGTGGGCGTGCGCGTGCTGGACGAGGCGGGCACGGAACACGAGTTCCGTGCGCCGATGACGATCGACGCGACCGGACGCGACGCTCTGAGCGTCGCGCGGCGCGGCTGGCGCGTACGCGATCCTTACCTGAATAAGATCGCCGTGTGGACCTATTACAAAGGTGCGACCCGGCCACCGGGCAAAGATGGCGGTGCGACGATCGTGGCCTTCGTTCCGGAGCGAGGCTGGTTTTGGTGGATTCCGCTGGCACACGACACGGTGAGCGTGGGCGTGGTCGCGGAGAAGGACTACTTGTTCCGGGAGACACGGGATCTGGCGCAGGTCTTCGCGCAGGAAGTGAAGCAGAACCGCTGGATCGAGGAGCATCTTGCGGCGGGAACGCCTTCGGGCGAGTTCCGTACGACGGGCGAATTTTCGTACCGCTCGAAGTATTGCGCGGCGGATGGCCTGCTGCTGGCTGGGGACGCGTTCGCGTTCCTCGATCCTGTTTTCAGTTCGGGCGTATTTCTGGCACTGAAGGGCGGCGAAATGGCGGCGGACGCGGTTGACGCGGCGTTGAGCGCCGGGGACGTTTCGGCCGCGCGATTCGCGGCGTATTCCGAAGCGTACTGCCACGGGCTGGAGTCGATGCGGCAATTGGTGTACGCGTTCTACGACGTGAATTTCCATTTCCGGGATCTGTTTTCGAAGTACCCGGAGACCCGCGGGGCGCTGACGGACTGCCTGATCGGCGATCTGCACCGCGATTACAAGCCGCTCTTCGACAAGGTTAAAGAGTTCGCGAGCGTGCCGGCGCCGCTTGCGCATGGCCGCCCGCTGATCGGTGCGGAAGGGAGCGCGTGCGCGTCGCCCAGTTGACTCCTGGCGCGGGCGGGATGTTCTGCGGGAGCTGCCTGCGGGATAACACGCTCGTGCGCGAACTGCGCCGCCTTGGGCATGAGGCGCTGATGGTGCCGCTGTACATGCCCCTGCAGGTGGACGAGGAAGATACGAGCGCGGGCACGCCCGTGTTCTTCGGCGGGATACACGTGTACCTCCAGCAGAAGTCCGGTCTGGGCAGCAAGCTGCCCGGCCTGATCGACCGCTGGCTGGCCGATCCCGCGGTGTTGCGCTGGGCGGCGGGGCTTTCGAGCAAAACGTCGCCCGCGGTGCTGGGCGAGTTGACCGTTTCGATGCTGCGCGGAGAGGACGGCCGGCAGGCGCACGAATTGGCACGGTTGACGGAATGGTTGTCCGGCCAGCCGCGATTCGACGCGATCTGCCTTTCTAACGCGCTGTTGCTGGGCATGGCGCGGCGACTGCACGCGCAATTGGGCGTGCCGGTGTTCTGCACGCTCCACGGCGAAGACTACTTTCTCGATTCGCTGCCTGAGCCGCATCGCGGCACAGCATGGGCGTTGCTGCGCGAACGCGCGGCGGAGATCGAAGGCTTTATTCCCGTGAGCGCGTATTACGGCGATGCGATGCGCGCGCGGCTGGACTTGCCGGCGGGCCGGTTTCATCCGGTGCATAACGGGATCGACCTGACCGGCTACGAGGCCGCGCCCGCGGCGCCGGAAGCGCCGGCGATCGGATACCTTGCGCGGTTCAGCCCCGAGAAGGGCCTGGCGACGCTGGTGGAAGCCTTCGCGCTCCTGCATCGGCGCATGCCGAACGTGCGTCTGAGGCTGGGCGGGAGCATGAGCCCCGCGGACGAGCCGTTTGTGAAGGCACTGCGGGCGGACTTGCGCGCACGCGGGCTGGATGCGCAGGTTTCGCTGCATCCGAATCTGACGCGTACCGAGAAGATCGCCTTCTTGCAATCGCTTTCGGTGCTTTCGGTGCCGGCGACGTACGGCGAAGCGTTCGGCTTGTACGTGTTGGAGGCTCTGGCATGTGGGGTGCCGGTGGTTCAACCGCGCCACGGGGCCTTCCCGGAGTTGCTGGAGAAGACCGGCGGCGGCATCCTATGCGCGCCGGATAACCCCGCCGCGCTGAGTACCGAGTTGGAAGCGCTGCTGCGGGATCCCAAGCGGGCGCGCGGACTGGGAGCGGAAGGCCGGGTGCGGGTGCGCGAGGCCTTTAGCGTGGAACGTATGGCGCGCGAGGTGCTCGCGGTATACGAACGAACGGCGGCGGCAAAGGGTACTTCGCATGGCCAGTGAATTTAAGGTGACGCGGCGGGTGGAATTCGGCGAGACGGATGCGGCTGGGATCATGCATTTCTCGAACTTTTTCCGGTTCATGGAGACGGCCGAACATGCCTTCTTTCGGTCGCTGGGGTTCTCGATTCATCCGCGCGAGCAGGACGGCGCTGTGGGCTGGCCGCGCGTGCAGGCGAGTTGCGAATACCGCAAGCCGCTGCGCTTCGAGGACGAGGTGGAGATCCACCTGCGCGTGCTGGAAAAGCGGGAGCGAGTGCTGCGGTACGAGTTTGTGTTCCGGAAAGGCGGCGAGGAGGCCGCGCGCGGCCAGCTTGCCGTGGCGTGCGTGCGCAAACAGCCGGACGGCACGTTGAAGGCGGTGCCCATTCCGGCCGAGATCGCGGCGCGCATCGAGCCGGCCGCGGGCGGATGAATTCCGCTCTTCATGCAACCAGGAGAGTCATTGCGATGCCACCCGAACAGTCGATTTCCGGCGGAAGCAGTTGGCTGTTGTACGCGCTGCTGACCGTGGCTTCGTGGGGCCTGTACGGCGCCTTCCTGCATACGGGCCAGTTGGCGATGAAGGATCCCGAGAACGGGCGCTACAAAGCGTTTCTGCTCGTGGGCGTAGCGTACTTCCTGACGGCGGTTCTCGCGCCGCTGGCGATTCTTTGGTTCAACAAGGTCGAGCTGAAGTCTATCACGCAGCCGGGCATGCTGTGGTCGCTTTTCGCGGGCATTGTGGGTGCGCTCGGCGCGTTCTGCGTGCTGCTCTCGCTGGGCGCGGGCGGCAAACCGATCTTCGTGATGAGCGTTGTTTTCGCCGGCGCGCCGGTGGTCAACGCGCTGTACTCGATCGTCACGCATCCACCGGACGGAGGCTGGAGCAGCGTGAAGCCGCAGTTCTGGCTGGGGATCGTGCTGGCGGCATCGGGCGGGGCGCTGGTTTCTCTTTATAAGCCTCCACCGCCTAAGGCTCCGTCGGCGCAGACTGCGCCGAGCGTGCCCAGCGGCGCTCCGGCGCCCGGCGCTTCGTGAGCGCGTACGCGATGGATACCTCCGCCGCACCGGACGACCGGCTGGAACTGGAGCGGACGCAACTCGAACGATTGCGCGTCTTGCTGGCGGCGTTGCAGCCGGCGAATGCGTTTTATGGCAAGAAGCTGAGCGGACTCAAGCTGGACGGTTCACTCGCTGAATTCATGGCGAAAGCGCCCTTTACCTTAAAGCGTGAGTTAATCGAAGATCAGCAGGCGCACGGTCCATTCGGCTCGAACCTGACGTACCCGTTGGAACGCTATACGCGCTTTCATCAGACCAGCGGCAGCATGGGCCGGCCGATGCGCTGGCTGGATACAGCGGAGGATTGGCAGGCGCTGCTGGAGTGCTGGAAGCGCGTTTTCGCGGCGGCTCATGTAGGCGCTTCGGACCGCGTATTCTTCGCGTTCTCGTTCGGGCCGTTCCTGGGCTTCTGGACCGCGTTCGAAGCCGCGCTTCAACTTGGTTGCATGTGCATTCCCGGAGGCGGGATGAGCAGCCAAGCGCGGCTGCAGGCGATCCTCGAGAACGAAGCCACGGTGCTGTGCTGTACGCCCACGTACGCTCTGCGTCTGGCGGAAGTGGCGCGCGAGGAAGGCTTGCGGATGGAGCGCTCGCGGGTGCGAACAATTCTGGTGGCGGGCGAACCGGGCGGTTCGGCGCCGGCCACGCGTCTGCGTATCGAGCAACACTGGCCGGGCGCGCGCGTGTACGATCATCACGGCATGACGGAAGTGGGCCCGGTGAGCTACGCATGCCCCGCGCGTTCGGACGTGCTGCATGTGATCGAGGAGGCGTACCTCGCCGAAGTGGTGGATCCGCAAAGCGGAAGGGCGGCAACGCCGGGCAAGCCCGGCGAGCTGGTGCTGACGACTCTCCTGCGCACGGGCTCCCCGTTGCTGCGCTACCGTACGGGCGATTGGGTTCAGGCGGCCACCGTTTCGCCGTGTCCATGCGGAAGCGTGGAACTGGCGCTCGAAGGCGGTATCCTGGGCCGCACCGACGACATGGTGGTGGTGCGCGGGGTGAATGTGTACCCGAGCGCGGTGGACGAGGTGGTGCGTTCTTGCGGTGAAGTGGCCGAATACCGGGTGAGCGTATACGAGTCGCGCGGCATGACCGAGATCAAGGTGACGATCGAACCGGATTCGAAATGCGCAGACGCTCAAGGATTGGCGCGGCGTTTGGAAGAACGGCTGCGCGAAGCGTTCCATTTGCGCGTACCCGTCGATACGGTCTCGAACGGCGCGCTGCCTCGGTTCGAAATGAAGGCCAAGCGCTGGGCGCGCCGGGATGCGGAATAGACGGCCATGAGCGAGCAGGCGGGTAACGCTGCGTTGATGGAATTGGAGCGCGTCGGCAAAGCGTACACGCCGCCGGCCGGCGGCGCTCCGGTGAGCGTGCTGCGTGGTATTGACCTGCGCATCGGTGCTGGAGAGTCGGTGGCCATCGTGGGGCCATCCGGTTCGGGCAAGAGTACGCTGCTGAATATCCTCGGTACGCTGGACCGGCCCTCGGAAGGGCGCGTGCGGCTGAACGGTGAGGACCTCGCGGCATTGGACGACGAACAGCTCGCGCGCATTCGCAGCCGCAAGATCGGTTTTATCTTTCAAGCGCATCACTTATTGCCGCAGTGTTCGGTGCTGGAAAACGTGCTGCTTCCCACGCTCGTTCCGGGATTGGCGACGAACGGCGCCGAAGCGCGCGCGAAGGAACTGCTTGGAAGGGTCGGATTGTCCGAGCGGATCGGCCACCGGCCGGGCGAGCTTTCGGGCGGCGAATGCCAGCGTGTGGCGGTGGTTCGGGCGTTGATCAACCAGCCCGTGGCGGTGCTGGCCGACGAGCCGACAGGCGCGCTGGACGGCGAGCACGCCGATCGGCTCGCGGATTTGCTGGTCGAATTGAACCGCGATTTGGGCTTGACGCTGGTCGCGGTTACGCACGCGCCGGCGCTGGCGGCGCGCATGGGCCGGGTGCTGGAATTGCGCGGCGGGCAGCTACGGCCGGCGGATCGAACGTCATGAATTTCGCCACGCTGGTGCGGCGGAGTTTGCGCTATCACGGCCGCGCGCAAGCGGGGGTCATGCTGGGTGCGGCGGTGGGGAGCGCGGTGCTGGTCGGCGCGCTGCTGGTCGGCGATTCGGTTCGATACACGTTGAAGCAGATGGCCGCGGCGCGGCTGGGGCCGGTGGACTATGCGCTGGTGGGCGGCGACCGGCTTTTTCGAGAAGGACTGAGCGCCGACATGGCCAGAAGCACCGGAGGCCGCGCGGCTCCGGTGCTGCTTGTTCCGGGCACGGCCGCGCGTTCCGATGGCGCCGCGCGCGCCAACCGAGTGCAGGTGCTCGGCACGGATTGGCGGTTCTGGGACCTGAGCCAAATTCCGGACCCGTTCGATTCCAAACCGCATCCATTCGTGGCGCCGGCGCCCGAAGTCGTATGGCTGAACGAGCGGCTGGCCAATCATTTAAAGGCGAACGTAGGCGACGAAGTCGTTCTGCGGGTGCAGAAGCCGAGCCTCTTTTCGCGCGATGCGCCACTTGCTCCGGAAGAAGATTCGAGCGTAGCCCTGCGCCTTAAGGTGGGTGCCGTGGCCGGCGACGCACAGTTCGGGCGGTTCGGCCTGCAGGCCAGCCAGGTGCCTCCGTTCACCGCCTTCGTGCCGCTGCGACTGCTGCAGACGAAACTGGACGCGCCACGGCGCGCCAACCTGCTGCTGCTGGACGCCGACGGCTTGCCGCTTGAGCGCGTGCAGGCGGCGCTTGCCGAATCCTGGAGTCTCGACGACGCGGGGTTGAGCGTGCGCGAAACGCCGGAGGGCGGCTGGGAATTGCGTTCGGCGCATGTCTTCTTCGATGCCGCAGTTCGCGATGCGGCATTGGGCGTCGAGACGAATCCGGCCCCGCGTGGCGTGCTGACGTACCTCGTGAACGAGATTCGATTCGGGGAGCATACGGTTCCGTACAGCATGGTCACGGCGCTGGAAGGCGACCCGGCGCCGGCCGATTTGCGCCCCGACGAGATCGTCGTGAACGCTTGGCTGGCCGAGGATTTGGGATGCAAGCCGGGCGACAGGATCGAGCTTGCTTATTTCGTGGTCGGGCCGATGCGTACGCTGGTGGAGGAATCTGCGGAGTTCAAGGTGCGGTCGATCGTCCCTCTTTCTGGAGCGGCCGCGGATGCTACGATGATGCCTGACTTTCCAGGATTGAAGGACAGCGCGTCCTGCCGCGAATGGGATCCGGGCTTTCCGCTGAAGGTCGACAAGATCCGGGACCGCGACGAAGAATACTGGGACGCGCATAAAGGCACGCCCAAAGCGTTTATCTCGTTGGCGGCGGGCCGATCCTTGTGGCAAAGCCGCTTCGGCGATTTGACCGCTGTTCGATACGGCGGCGATACATCGGCCGAAGATCTGGATGTCGCCTTGCGTGCACGGCTGACGCCGGCGCTCGTGGGACTTACCTTCGAAGCCGTGTCTGAGAGAGCGGCGCGTGCAAGCGCGGAGGCGCTCGACTTTGGACCGCTCTTTCTGGGCTTCAGTTTCTTTCTTATTTCCTCGGCGTTGCTGCTGTTGGGCCTGCTTTTCGGTTTTGCGCTCGAACGGCGCACGGAGGAGATCGGAATACTTTTGGCACTCGGATTTCCGCGCGCCTGGGTGCGGCGCATGTTGTTGACGGAAGGCGCGGCGGTAGCGCTGCTGGGCGGCGTGCTGGGCGCCGCGGCAGGCGCGGCGTATGCGCGCGCGATGCTGTACGGGCTATCCACCGCGTGGCAAGATGCCGTCGGCACCGGGACGCTCTATTATCACGCCGAGCCGCTCACCTGGGTGCTGGGACTGAGCGTATCCACGGCGCTGGCGGTGTTGTCGGTGGCGTTCGTATTGCGCCGCCAGAGCTGCCGTTCCGCGCGGGAGTTGCTTTCGCACGGCGCGGGATTGGCCCTCTCGGCCAATGGCGGAACGAGTCGGCTTACTTGGGGGGTAGCGCTGGGCGGAATCTTCGGTGCTGCCGCGCTGGCGTTTGTTTTTTGGGGCCGGCGCGATCCGGCCGCGGCGGGCGTTTTTTTCGGCGCGGGCGCGTTGCTGCTTTCGTCGGGCATCGCGGGCTGCGGACTGGCGCTGCGCGGTCTCGGCTCGTCGGCCGCGCGATTCTCGCTGGGGCGGCTGGCCTTACTGGGCATGGCGCGGCGTCCGGGGCGGAGTTTGGCGACCGTGGGGCTGTTGGCTTCGGGGTCCTTCCTGGTGGCCGCGGTGGGTGCGTTTCGACTCGATGCGGACCAAGGCGCGCAAGAGCGCCATTCGGGTACGGGCGGCTTCACGTTTTACGGCGAGAGTGCGTTTGCCGTGGTGCATGACCTGAGTTCGAAAGACGGCCGGCGCATGTACGCGCTGGACGACGAATACATGGCCGACGTGAGCTGGGTTCCGTTTCGCCTGCAGCCGGGCGACGAAGCGAGTTGTTTGAATTTGAATCGCGCGCAGGCGCCGCAGGTGCTGGGCGCGCCGGTGCAGGCACTGGCCGAGCGCCAGGCGTTTGCGTTTGCGGAGGTCATGCCGGGCCGTGAGGCGGCCGGAAGCCCCTGGACCTTGCTCGAAGCGGAAGAGCCGGACGGCGCAATTCCGGCTATGGTCGATCAGAACTCGCTGCTCTGGGCCTTAGGCAAGCAGGTGGGCCAGACGCTGACGCTCACCAACGAGCGCGGCCAAGCGTTCACCGTTCGCGTAGTGGCCGCCTTGGCTCCGAGTGTTCTTCAAGGCAGCGTAATCTTGAGTGAGCAGGCATTCATGAAACAGTACCCTACGGTTTCCGGATATCGAATATTTCTGGTGGACGCACCGTTTAACCGTCAGGATACCCTCTTGGCGTATCTGTCGCGCCAGTTGCAGGATACGGGCATGGAACTGATGCCCGCGGCGCGGCGGCTGGCCGAGTTCAATGCCGTGCAGAATACCTACCTGTCCACATTTCAGGTGCTGGGCGGATTGGGGTTGATGCTAGGCAGTTTGGGACTGGGTGTGGTTGTGCTTCGTAACGTACTGGAACGGCGCGGCGAATTGGGCGTGATGCGCGCGGTCGGGTTCCCGTCGGCCGTCCTGGGCAAGGTGCTGTTGGGCGAGCACGCGGCGCTGTTGTCAGCGGGTTTGGGGTGCGGGTTATGCGCAGCGGCACTGGCGGTATGGCCCGCGCTGCACGGAAGTTCCGCCGCCTTGCCCGTCTCGCTGCTGGCGACGCTGGCCGCTGTTTGGTTGCTGGGCTTACTGGTGACTTGGGCCGCCACGCGCGCCGCCTTGAGCGGCGAACCGCTGGCCGCACTGCGCCAGGAGTAAGTCGTAAAGGAGGCATGTAACGATGCGCACGATCTGGATCTGTTGTCTGGCCGCGTGGGCGTGCGGGTGGGCGATGGCCGGCGAACCCGAAGCCCACAAGGACGATTTACAGCAAGCGGAACTTGGACCCCTTCCCGAGCGCTTCATGGTATTAGGCGGCACTTGGACGGTAGCCGCGGAAGGCGAGAACAAGTATCTGGAACTGGCGCCGCATCCGCTGGAGTCGCATTGCGTGCTCTTCGGTCCGACGCTGGCTGCCGGCGGCATCGTGTCGGGGCGCATCCAAAGCACCCAAAAGGGGCGACGGAGCTTCCCCTCGTTCGGCTTCGGATTGGGTGGCGTCACGGGGTTCATGCTGCGGTTTTCGCCCGCCAAGGGCAAGCTGGAACTTCTGCTGGATCAGCAACCGTTGGCGGAAGCGGACGCGCCCGAATGGAAGAGCGGTTCGTGGATGCGGCTTAAGTTTCAGGTGCGCAAGGGCGAAGGCGAGACGTGGATACTGGAAGGCAAGGCTTGGGCGGACGGCCAAGCGGAACCCGAAAACTGGTCCATCAAGCATGAATCGAAGGAAGCGCCGCCTGCGGGCCGAGCGGGGCTATGGGGTATGCCCTATGCGGGCACGCCGATTCGATTCGACGATCTGGATGTCCGCGCGCCGTGAATATCAGACCGGCCCGCCGCCGCCCCCGCGCAGCAAGGCAATCAGGGCGAGAATGGCCATAAAGACGCTGGGCGCCAAATAGATCAAGCCGATGTTTTTGGCCCGGTCGCCGCCCTTCGCGCCGATGCTGTTCACGTGGTAAATGGCCAGAAACGAATAGTTAATGCCCACAACGATGCCGATGGTGAAACTCGCCATCAGGTGCTCCGTCGAAGTCATCACGTAACAGACGCAACAGATCCAACCCAAGAAGAGCAAGGTTTGGATCAGATCGTTGCGAGTCCAATTAAAAAAGAGTTCCGCGAAGGTGCGCTTGGGTGGCAGAGGCTGACCGGCGGTAGAAGGGCTGGCCGGTTCGGACTGATTCTCGCTCATGGCGCTCATAATAACGCATTTTTCCCGAAATCGACCAGTGCCGGAAGTTCTTCATTTCGAATGCACGGATGCAAACGCAAAAGCGTACCCCTCAGTCGGTATGACCTTTGCATTGCCCGCTCTTCGGGGTGTGAGGGACAGCGCGACAAGTCGAAATGGGGTAGCGCTGGCGGGAATCCCCACACGGGTTCGTTCGACAGGCAAACAATGGGTGTTCATCGAACACCCCAGCAAGCGGAGCGCGATGCCATGACAAGAATGGCCGAGTCCCTCCTGATCGAATCTTTCCGGAGCGGGAACCGGGAGGTGTTCGCTCAGTTGTTCGAGGCGCACCAGCGCAGAGTCGTTCGCCTGGCCATGCACGTGTTACGCAGAGAAGAAGCCGCTCAGGATGTCGCCCAAGAGGTGTTCATCCGCACCTACGAAGAGTTGCCGCACTGGCGTGGCGAAGCGCGGCTGAGCACTTGGCTGTACCGCACGACGCTGAACGTCTGCTTCGAGCGGATTCGCAGCGAGGAACGCCAGCGGCGGCTGAAGGACCGCTGCGCCGGGGATACGCCTGGCGTATCGCCGGAGCATGATGCGCTGGAAAGCGAGGCGCTGAAGGCGATCGAAATCGCGGTGCGGCGCCTGCCGCGCCAGCAGCGCATGATCTTCGTGCTCAAGCAATACAACGAACTGCGCTTTAACGACATCGCGCGGCAGCTTTCGATCACGGAAGGCGGCGCCAAGGCCAGCTATCACAAGGCGTTGACCGCGCTGCGCACGATGCTGCGTCCGTGGGCTCCGGCGGCGATGGCAGCGACGGCGTAAGCCGGCCGTTCAGCCAGCCAGGAAGGTGCCCGAGGCGGGGGCGTAGTCGAGCTGAACCGTATGCTCGACATGCCCGTCGAAGGCGTCGTCGTGGCTGACCACGATGAGCTGCTCGAAGCGCGAAATGCGCTGTGCGTCGACGACGGCGGCGGCCAGCAGTTGGCGCGACTCCGCGTCCAGGCCGTAGGTCGGTTCGTCGAAAATGCACAGGCCGGTCGAACTGAATTGCTGCACCAGTGCGATCTGCAGGGCGAGCACTGCCTTGATCTTCTGGCCGCCGGAAAGCATCGCGAAGCGGCGCAGGCCGCTGGAGGTCGCGACGCTGAGTTCGTAGGTTTCGTGGTTCCAGATCAATTGGCCCGGGTCGTGGGGCGAGAGCGCGTGGTACAGGCGCTGCCCGCGTTCGGTAACGGCGCGCACAAGCTGCTGGGCGACGCGGGGACCGGCGTCGCGCAGGATGCGCCGCGCGTCGTCGATCAGATCGCGCTGCGCTTCGATCAGTTCGTGCCGTTCGATCTGCCCGCGCAGGGACTCCTGGGCTTTGCGCCGCAACTCGAGCCTGCGCAGAGCCTCTTCAAGCTGCTGTCGGTCGCGCAAGAGTTCGCTCTCCACGGCGCCGAATTGCTGCGTCTGATCGAGGAGTTCGTTGCGCGCGATCTCGTGTGCGGCCGGATCGTAGGACTCCTGCGCGGCGTCGCGCGCTTTGAGCGCCAGATCGGCCGCGCGTTTGGCTCGTTCCAGCACGCCCGCGGCCACGGCCAGATCGGCGCGCGCCTGGCCCAGCCGGGCGGCCTCGGGTCCGGCGGCGAGATGCGTGCGCTGCGCTTCGGCGGTCTCGTTCAGCGTGCGCTGCGCCTCGGCGTCACGCGCATCCAGCCCGGCGATATCGGCTTGGCGGCGAGCCAAGTCTTCGATGGCCTTGACCAGGCGTTCGGTCTCGGCCAGCGCTTCGTGGACCGCGCGCTGCTGGGCTTGCAGCTTCTCGCGGCGCTGGGCTAAGTCGGAATGACGATCCTCCAGCGCCTGCGTCTCCTGCTCCAACCGCTGCTCTTCGAGTTCGCGCTGGCGCTGGCGTTCGGCCAGCGTAACGCGCCGCCGATCGAGCCGGTCTTTCCAGCGCCGCGCGGGTTCGGCAGCGGCCCGCGTGAGCGCCTCGAAGGCTTCGGCCACATGCGGCGCGGCGGCCAGCGCTTCCCAAGGCTGCTCGCCCGGCGGGGGCAGGTCAGGCAGACGCGGCAGGGCGGGCAGGCGGTCTTCGTCGGCGCTTAGCGCGTGGGCCAGTCGTTCGAAGGCCTGGCGCGGTTCGATATGTCGCGCGACGAGCGCTTGGCGCTCCAGTTCTTCCAGCGCATTCTGAGCCTGGATGCGCCAATTCTCGGAGGCTTTCACTTCTTGCTCGGCCTCAAGCACGTTTCGCTCGTCGGCGGCGTACGCTTCCTCGGCGGCCTGCGCGGCCTGCGCGACAGCATCGAATGCTTCGTCGAGTTGGACTTCGCTGAGCACCAGTTTGCCCCGATCGAATTGCCGGCAGCGTTCGGCGAGAAGCGGGCACTGCTGGCTCAGTTCCAGGCGTTTGGCGAGTTCGCGGCGCGCGGCATGGCGTTCTTCGGCGCGCGCCCATTCTTCGCGGGCTTGGTCGCGCAGGGCGCGGGAGCGGTCGCGCGCGGCGGTGGCTCGGATGTAAATCTCGGGGTCGAAGGCGGCCAGCGCGCGGTTGGCGTCGGCAGCTTGGCGCCCGGCCGCTTGCGCGCTCTGGGCGGCGACCTCTAATAAAGTGACCCAGCGTTCGACCTGGCTGAGTGCGAGTTGCAGTTCCGCATCGGGCGCGGAGAGCCGTTCGGGCGCGGACGCGGCTTCGGCGGCGTCGAAGGCTTGGCGGCGCGAATCGACATGGGCTTCGCGCGCGGCCAGCGCCTCGGCGCGGCGGTCGAGGTCTTCGCGGAGTTCGCGCGCTTGGCGGTCGGACTCCTGGGCGCGCGTTTCGGCCGCGACTTTGCGCTGCTGAAGCAGGCTGAGTTGTTCGCGCCAGCGTTCGTACTCGGTCCTGCGCGCGGCGATCTCTGCGCGGGTCTGCTCGGCTTGCTTGTAACGCGCGTGATCGGCGGCAGTCGAGTCGAGCATCTTGCGCGCTTCCTCGGAGCGGTGAAGCAGTTCACGCTTCGCGACGACGGTTTGGTCGGCGTGTTCCAGATCCTTGCGCGCTTGGAGCAGCGCCTGTGCGGTTTGGGTGACGGCTTGCGCGCGGCGGTCCCATTCGGCGAGCTTGGCGCGCGCGTCCTGCAACGCGCGGCGGCGGGTTTCGAGCTGGTCTTCGGCTTGCGCGAGGCGTTCCTGCAGGCGCGCGGACTCCTGCTCGGCGCCTTCGGTCATCTCGATCCGCGCGCGGGCGGCTTTGATTTCGCCTTCCACTTCACGCAGGATCAGTTCCAGCCGGTCGCGCGGGTCTTTCAGCTCCTGCTGGCATTGCTGGTAAATCTCGACTTCGAGGATCGGTGCGAAGTAGCGGCGAGCCTCGGCGGGCGAAAGCTCGTACGGGTCGAGAAAGCGGCCCTGCCGCACGCCGACGAGCTTGCGGAAATGGCTGGGCAGCGCGCCGGCGTCGTCCAGTCCAAAGGCGCCGGCCAGGAAGCGGCGCACTTCGTCTTCGGTCTCATGCGTGACGAAGCCGCTTTCGTCGCGCACGGTCCAGCGCAGACGGCTGGCCTTTCCGATGCCGCGGCGGACGCGGTACAGGCCATCGGCGGTGGCGAGTTCGATCTCGATCTCGCCCTCGGCCGCGCCGTTGCGGACAAAGACGGTTTCGAGTTCGACGCGAGAACCGGTTTCAGGCGGACAATCGAAGAGCGCGTAGCCCAGCGCTTCGATGACGGTCGATTTGCCCGCGCCGTTGCGTCCGGCGATGCGGTTGAGGCCGCGCTCCAGACGCAGCGTCAAGCCTTGACCCTCCGGCCCCGTTCCGAACGATTTGACGTTGAGCAGGCGGACGCTGCGGATCCAGACGCCGCTTGCGCCTCCGGCGGCATCCAGCTCGGCGGCTTGGGGTGCGGGGGATTCGGCGGCGTTCATGGCTTACACCGAACGCCTGGCGCGGGCCATGGCGCCGGGAAGCGCCGAGGTTTCGAGCGCTTCGAGCACCGCTTCGCCGCCCGCACGCTGGGAAACCAGACGCTTGAGCTGCACGAACAGCTCGGCCGTCTCGGCTACGCGGTCTTCGAGGCCTTCGGGCGGACGCTCTTGCAGCATCTCTTCCAGCGCCAGGCGTTCGATCTGGGCGGTAGTCAGGCCCTCGAGGCTGCGCCCCGTGGCGGGACGGCCGGTGAAGAGTTCGAGCTTCTCCAGGTTGACTTCGACGCCCGCGATGCCCGCCGCGTCGGCCAACTGCTCCGCAAGCGTGAGCGGCTCCAGCGTGATCCGGCCGATGTTGAGTTGTCCGGTCAGGTACAGGCGCACGACGGCTTCGGGCGGCGGCGGATCGGAAGCCAGGAGCTTCAGCGCCGCGTGCGCGATGGCCTCGTCGCCAGCCTTGAGTTTGTTTCCGAACGGCGTGACGTCGAGTTCGCGCTTCAGCACCGGGCGGCGCGGGCATTCGCGAATGGCGGCGTCGGCCAGGACCAATCCGGGCAACGCTTCGGGATCGATGACCACTTCGGCCCAGCCGCGCGGCCCCGGCGCGTCGGCTTCGTCGAGCCGGCAGTTCTCCGGTGAGCCCGGGTTGATCGCCCACGGGCGGCCGTCTTCGGCGCGGTGGATCATCGGCTTATGTATGTGGCCGAGCGCCAAGTACACGATTTTGGCCTGGAGTAGCTTGAGCGTCTCGTGCTGGAAACCGCCGCCTTCGCCGACGAAGTACTCGGGGCCCGCGTGAAGCATCATCACGGTGGGCATGCGATCATCGGGCAGCGCGGCGGCGATGGCCGCGACACGGCGATCGGTGCCCGCACCCAGATAACCGGCGCCTACGAATCGAACGCCTTCCAGTTCGACGTATGCGCCTTCCAGCAACTCCGCGGAATACGGCTTCAGCAGCGGTCCTTCCGCGGTGAAAGGCGTCGCCAGGAGCGTAAGCAGGCCTTCTTCAGCCAGATAACGAACCCAGGTGGGACGCGGCACGCCGAGTACCTGGCGATCGTGGTTGCCTTCGATCGCCAGCACCGGGATGCGAGCCTTCTTGAGCGGGCGCAGAACCTGCTCGGCTTGGCGCAAGACCGGCGGCGGAATTTGAGGCGCGTCGAAGAGGTCGCCGGCCAGGAGCATCACGTCGGCGCGCCACTCGCGCGCGCGGGCGGCGAGGCATTCGAAGGCGGCGGCGAAATCGGAGTCGGGCAAGCGGCCGTTGAGGCGGCGGCGGCCCAGATGCAAGTCGGCTCCGTGGAGGATTCGCAACGCCATGCCTGCCCTCGCGATCCCCCCGGATTACGCAGGCTCCAAGATTCAGTATTTTGGTGGGGAATGCAAGCCTATATGATCGCCGCAGAAAAGGATCGGATGCAGAGCAGGCGCGTTGGCGTGACGAAGCTTGAAATCAACGCTGAAATCGTCGCGCAAATAGGCGTTGACATGCGCGCGGCGCAGGGCTAGGTTGATTGGCATAAGGAGTGCGAGAAGCGGCGGAAAATGAACCTCGAATCGCACACCTTAAATTCTGTAAGCTGTTTGAAATGAATCAGTTGTGGGCGGGCGCAGCTTGAGTCCGGGGCCAGGCCTCATGCAACGGGGTGGGGCCAACCTGGTCAGGGCGAAAGCAGCAGCCATAAGTCTTTACCTCCGTGTGCCGTGGGTCACCTGGCCTCGGGCTCAAGAAGCGCCGCAGCTCCGCTGACTTCACCCTTGTCCGACTGGACAGGGTCGCACGATCCAAAGCCGTCTAAAACCTTGGGAACGCAGGGGCCGTAAGCCTTTGCGCGGGTGGCGTATTGTCTCGAATCGGCAGGCCCTGAGCATGGGGAACGCGTATGGCCGCCAAACGAAGTAAGGCCGCCGCTAAGACCGAAGCAGAGGGCTCCACGGGCGCATACGTGGTCTTCGCGCGGCGCTTTCGACCTCAGACCTTTGCGGATGTCGTCGGACAGCAGACGGTGACTCATGCCCTGCGGCACGCGCTGAAGTCCGGGCGGCTGGCCCAGGCGTACTTGCTGACCGGCCCGCGGGGCGTGGGCAAGACGAGCCTCGCGCGCATCTTCGCGAAAGCGTTGAACTGTCTGGCCGGTTCGGGCCCCGCGGAGGAGCCTTGCAACGCCTGCGACGCGTGCGTCTCGATTCAGGACGGCAGCGCGCTGGACGTAATCGAGATGGACGCGGCGACCAACCGCGGCATCGCGGATGTCCAGAAGCTGCGCGACAGCGTGGGGCTCTCGCCTTCGCAACTACGCACCAAGCTGTACATCGTCGACGAAGTGCACATGCTCACCTCCGAAGCCTGGAACGCGTTCCTCAAGACGCTGGAAGAGCCGCCGCCGCACGTGAAGTTCGTTTTCGCGACGACGGACCCGGACAAGATTCCCGAGACGATCCTTTCGCGCTGCCAGCGATTCGATCTGCGGCGCATTTCGCTGGGCGAGATCGTAAAGCGCTTGCAGCAGATCTGCGAGGCCGACGGGATCGCGGCGCCGGTCTCGGCGCTGGAGCGGATTGCCGGACTGGCCAAGGGCGGCTTACGCGACGCGGAGAGCTTGCTGGACCTGGCGGTCAACCTCGGCGAGGGCCAGGTGGACGACGCGGTGGTGCGGCAGATCAGCGGCGCGGCGCCGGACGAATTGCTTTTCGCGATCCTGCATGCCTGTGCCGAAGGGCGCGTGGCCGACGCGCTGACGCAGGCGGGCGGCGCACTGGAAGCAGGGGCCGATCCCGACGATCTGTTGGTGGAACTGGTCGGGCGGTTGCGCGGCACGCTGCTGCTGCAGACCTGCGGCGGGGATTCGGCGCTGCTGGAAGGCCAGAGCCACCTCAAGGCGAGCTACGCGGAATTGGCGGGCAAACTGAGCCAGGACCAGGTGCTGATGCTGGTGCAGCTTTTCTCCGCGGCGCGGCGGCAAGTGCGCGACGCGGCACAGGCGCGGCTGCCGCTGGAGATGGCGCTGATTCGCGCGTCGCGCGTGAGCGAACTGGTGGACTTGGGCAAGCTGGTGACGGCGGTGGAGCAGGGCGCCGCAGGTGGACCTACAGCGCGTGCGCCCTCAAGCGCCGGTGCGCGGGGGGATCCCCGCCCAAACTCCGCAGGCCGCCCGGCGGGTACGGTTGAATCCCGCCCGGCGGCCATCTCGAACGCGCCTCGGGCGATGCCTTCGAACGCGAGCGCCGGTGCGGCGCCATCGGCTGCGGGCGGCGGGGCGGAGTATCCGGAGCGCTGGGGCGAAGTGCTCGCCGGAATTCGCGCTCGATCCGGAGGCGCGCTGCTGGCCAGCGCGCTGGCGCATGCCTGGCCGATCCGGCTCGACGCGGCGGGCACGACGCTGGAATTGGGTTTCACGCCGGCCAAGGCTTTCTACCGCGAATCGGTGGAACGCCCCGACCGGCAGGAAGCGCTGCAAGCGGTGCTTGAGAGCGTCTTCGGGCGCGCGGTGGCGGTAGCTTGCGTGCGCGGCGAAGAGCGGCCGTCGCATCTGGGTGCATGCCCAGCTCCGGCAGGCGCGGTTGCACATCCGCCGCCGGCCACGGCGCCGGCCGAAGCTGCGGCGCGGAAGGCCGAGCCGGCCCGTGAGGAAGAAGAGTTCCACGACGAAGGCGCGCTGCCGTTGCCGAGCGCGCCGGCGGCGGAATCGAACGCGAGTGACGACGACGCGGGCGAACCGGAGGACGATTCGGACGATCTGGGTCCTGGCGGAGCGCATCCGGTGCGCCCCGCGGCCGAGTCCATCAACCTGCCGGCCGCGGGACCGCTGGTGGACGCCGAAGCGGCCAAATCGCATCCGCTGGTGGAATTGGTGGTGAAGCGTTTTCGTGGCCGCGTGGCCGACGTGCGCGCGGCGAACCGCCGGCGGGAACCGTAAGCCGCGTGTGCGAAGGGGCCGAACATGTTGGGCAATTTGGGCGACATGATGAAGTTGATGGGCCAGGCGGGCCAGATCAAGAAAAACATGGCCGAGATGCAGGAGCGCGCCAAGCGTCGCGTCGTGGAAGGCAGTTCGGGCGGCGGACTGGTGAAGGTTCGGGCCAACGGGATCGGTGAAGTGCTCTCGGTGGAGATCGATCCCGAGGCGCTGAAGGATTCGGAGAGTCTGGGCCCGCTGATCGCGGCCGCGACGAATGCCGCGCTGCGCGGCGGGCGCGAAGCGATGCTCGAGGAAACCAAGCAGGCGCTGGGCGGCATGGAGCTGCCGCCGGGCCTGCTTCCGGGATAACGGCCGGTAGGAGTGCCTACGCCTTGGGACGTAAAGCCCCCGCGCCCCCGCCGCCTCCGGCGGACAGTTTCGAGCGGCTGATCCACGAACTGGAGAAGCTTCCGGGCGTGGGGCGGCGTTCGGCCGAGCGCATGGCGTATCACCTGCTCGAGCAGTCCCGGGAAGAAGCGCTGGCCCTGGCGCTGGCGATCCGCGACGTGAAGAGCAAGCTGCGCCCGTGCTCGGTCTGCGGGAATCTGACCGAGGCGGAGCAGTGTGCGTTCTGCGCCGATCCGCGGCGCGACGACGCGGCGATCTGCGTCGTGGAGTGGCCGCGCGAGATTCGGGCGGTCGAGAAGAGCGGGCAGTTTCGTGGGCGCTATCACGTGCTGATGGGCCGCCTGAGCCCGCTTGCGGGAGTGGGTCCGGAAGATCTGCGGATCGCCGCGTTGCTGCAGCGGTCGCACGACGCCGAATTGCAGGAAGTGGTGCTGGCCACCAGCCCGACGCTGGAAGGCGACGCCACCGCCTCGTACTTGACCGAGAAACTGCACGCGGAAGCGCCGAAGGTGAAGATCACGCGCTTGGCGCGCGGAGTGCCGACCGGGAGCGATTTGAGCTTCGCGCAATCGGGCGCGATCGGGGACGCCTTCAAGGGCCGTACGGAAATGCGCTGAGCCCCCGTTTGGGGAGGCCGCGCCGGAGATGAGGTGAAGCATGCAACCGTCCATGCAACTGTCCCATCGGATGGAACAGAAGATCATCATGACGCGCCAGATGATCCAGTCCATCGAGATGTTGCAGTTGCCGTTGATGGATTTGCAGCAGTCGATCACCGCGGAGTTGGAAGCGAATCCCTGGCTGGAACCAACGGAGATGGGCGTGGAGTCGCAGACGGAACAGGCCGAGGAGCGCGAAGAAGGCGAAGGCGTGGACGGCGAGGACGGCGAAGTCAGCCTGCCTCCGGAATCGGATTCGGCCTTGGATACGTACGCGGACGATGAGCGCTTCGCGCAGCCCGAAGCCGTGGAAGCCGAAGCCGCCGCTCCACCCGATGTGGAAGACCCGCGGCTGGCGCGCATGGAAGCGCTGTTGGAGGAATGGAACGATCCTCGCACGCGCAGCGACAGCGGCTTCTCGCACCGGGCCGGAGAGGACGACGCCAAGCTCGAAGCGATGCGCAACACCGCCGCTCCCAACACCAGCCTGGAAGAGCATCTGCTGGAGCAGCTTCATTTCTCCAAAGAAGACGAGAACATGAAAGAACTGGCCGAGGTGATCATCGGATCGCTGGATGAGCACGGGATGCTGAAGCTCGCGCCGATGGATCTGTTTTACCGCAGCGAGGGGGGCGTGCGCGTAGCGGCCCTCGACCGGGAGGTGAGCCAGGAGGAAGCGGATCTGGCGCTGATGCTGGTTCAATCGTTCGATCCTGCGGGCGTGGGGGCGCGTAGCCTGCAAGAATGTCTGCTCTTGCAGTTGCGGCGCCTGCCGGGCGACACCTCATTCGAAGAACAGTTGATTACGAAGCATCTCGACGACATCAGCCACAACCGGCTGCCGAAGATCGCCAAGGACTTGGGCGTGAGCGTGGAGAAGGTGAAGGAGGGGGTGGATCACATTTCCCACCTTAATCCCAATCCGGGCCGGAGCTTCGGCGGGACGCGTCCGCAGTACGTCGTTCCCGACGTGGCCGTGGAAGAGATCGAAGGCAAGTACGTGATCAACATCAACGAACATTACCTGCCGAGCCTGCGCATTTCGGCGGAACAACTGGAGCTGCTGCGCAGCGAGCCCAAAGATTCGCAGACGCGCGAATACCTGATGAATAAAGTCGGCAGCGCGGTCTGGCTGATGGAGTCGGTGATTCAGCGGCGCAATACGCTATACCGCATTACCGAGCAGATCGTGGACATCCAGAAGGCATTTCTCGAACACGGTCCATCGCATCTGAAGCCGCTGATGATGCAGGAAGTCGCCGAGCGGATCGGGATGCACGTATCCACCGTTTCGCGCGCGCTGGCGGGTAAGTACATCCAGACGCCGCAGGGTCTGTTCGCGATGAAGTATTTCTTCACCGGGGGCTTCAGCACGGGCGACGGCGAGAGCGAATCGAACCGTGCGATCATGCTCAAGATCAAGGATATGTGCGACAAAGAGGATAAGTCGGAGCCGCTTTCGGATCAGGAGATCGTCAAGCGCCTGGAGAGCGAAGGCATCGAGATTGCGCGCCGGACGGTGGCGAAATACCGCGAAAAGCTGAGCATCCCGTCCAGCCGCCAGCGCAAGACCTACTGACCGAATCGGATCGCTCATGTTCGAACTGCGGGCCGCGCGCATTCCCGAGGACCTCGATACGGTCCGGCTTCTTTTCCGCGAGTATGCGGCGGGGCTGGGCGTCGATCTGAGCTTTCAGGGATTCGAAGACGAGTTGCGGACGCTGCCGGGCAAGTACGCGCCGCCCTCGGGATGCTTGTTGCTGGCGTGGGACGGCGCGGAAGCCGCTGGCTGCGTGGCGCTGCGCGCGCTGGAGCCGGGCGTCTGCGAAATGAAGCGGCTTTTCGTGCGGCCGGCGTACCGCGGGCGCAAGCTGGGGCGTAAGCTGTCCGAAGCGATCCTGAGCGCCGGACGCAAAGCGGGCTACGCGCGGATGCGCCTCGATACGCTGGCTCACATGGCCGAAGCGCGCGCGCTTTACGTGGCGCTGGGGTTTGTCGAGATTCCCGCGTACTACGTCAATCCGAATCCCAGCGCCGTGTATTACGAACGGGCGCTGTGACACGCAACCCCACGACTTGCCGAGGTGAGCGCCGCTGCGAGAGATGCTCGAGGCGGCAGATGGCGGTACAGCAATTCGGAAAATGCTCTAACCTATTCATGCCATGAACGAATTGCCTTCCAACCCCACGGCTGATCGCTGTGCGCGTTGCGCGCGGGATCTGGCGGGTGAACTTCCCGTGCGCCTTCCGGATGCGCGGTCGTATTGCGCGTCGTGTTGCGACCGCATGGCGACCGAACAGTTCGAATTGGAGACGGGCGAGCCGTTCACGAAGTGGATCGAGAAGCATCCCCGGCTGGAGATGCGGCACACGCCGATGGAGATCGCCTTGCGGCGCGTGCTGTTTTTCGCGCCGCTGGTGGCCGCGGTCTTGAGCCTGTTGCTGGCCGGGTACGGCGTGTATCGCATCGCGAATCCGCCAGTGGTCGCGCCGTCCGCTCCGGCCCTACCGGACACACCGCGCCAGCCGCGCCCGCAGCCGGCGAGCGGCTGGAGCTTCCTGGGCCTGGGACTGGTCTCCGTGGCCGCGTTCTCGTACTTCTCTTTGCGCCAGTTGCGCGGTTATCTGCGTGCGGCGGGCTTTTCGCTTACGCTGGAGAACGGCCGCTTTACGTTGCGCCACGGCGCGCACGAGGAAGCCTTCGGAATCGAGGAAGTGACGCAGTCGTGCGTGGTTCGCCCGGGCACGGTCGGCGCGCTGGAAGGCGCGCTGGGCCTCAAGGACGGGCGGATGCTGACGCTCGACACGTGCCTGACCGACCTGCACGCGCTGGGCGTCGTGATGGACCTGCGCTTTCGCGAGGATTTTCCGCCCAGCCAGGAAGAGCAATGGCAGGAACGGCGCGACAAGCTGCGCAAGATCCGGGGGCTCGAGTGAGCGTGCCAGCGCAGATATTGGACAGCGGGACGTTGCGCTTGCGCACGAGTCCCGAAGCTGGGGCTTGCTTGAGCGAACTCAGCGCCGGCGGCGCCTCCTTGGAATTCTTCGCGCCGCTCGAGCCCGAGCGCGGCGGTTACCGATTCTCGCTCGACGCGGGCGAACCGTTACGCGGGCGGCGGGAGGCGTTTCGTGCGCGCGGTTCCGACGGGCGCACGTTCGTCGAGTACGAGACGGACCTCGAGCCCAGCCTGACGCTGCAAACGCGCTATACGCTGATCGACGATCTGATCTTCGTGCGGCACAAGGTCGAGAACTCTGGCTCGGAGCCCGTGCCGCTGGCGCCTTGGACCTGCGCCGCTTGGCGGCGCGAGGCGCTGGGCGGCGACGCGCGGTTGCACTTAAAGCAGCCCGATGGCAATTGGACGGTGCGTGCGCTTCCGGCCGTGGGCGAGATGCTCGAGTTTCGAGAATTCGAACGCCCGGCCGGTGTGTGGGCGCTGGAAGGGCAGGGATCGCGCCGGCGGATCGAGGAATCGTTCTCGATCGATTTCGTGACGCTCGTGCGGATCAGGACCGGCAGGGATGCGATCGAGTTGGAACTTCATTTCGCGCCGCACGCGCTGAAGCCCGGAACGTGCCGGGTGCTGGACACGGCTTGGCAGTTCGCGACCGCTTGAAGGCCTAGGATTTGGCGGGCGCCGCTTCCAAGCGCAGGCTGGGAACATGCCCGTGCAGGCTCCAGGCAAGCACGATGGATTCGGCCAGGAACCCGCCGATCAACCCGCCGGTCCCCAGTACGGCGCCGTGGATGCCGACCCATGGCGAGAGGAGCATCAACGCGACGATGCCGACAATGCGCGCCACCGAACTGGTGAAGTACGAGACGGTGCGCTTATGCAAGACTGCCAGTCCCTGGTAGTACGCGCGGAGCGTCACCACCAGCGGACAGAAGACCATGACCGAGAGTCCGTCGCGGGCTTCTTCGAGCACCGCGCCTTCGAGCCCCATCAGCGTCTGGAGGATCGTGCCGGAAAGCGGGGTCCAAAACAACAGGGCCATGAGCGCCGTGATACCGGTGCAGAGTAGCGTGGCGAAGTGCGGCAAATGCGCCAGCACGCGGGGTTGTTCGCGAAACGCGGTCGCATGGGAACGCAGGTCGTTGAGCCAGCCGTAAAAGACTTGCGAGACGCTGAACGCGATGCCGAAGCCGGCCAGGACCACCTCGGGCCGTTCTTCGCGCGCCAGGAACCATTGAATCATGGGGCGGCTGGCCAGCATGAAGGCGCCGTTCCAGGCCAGCGGCAGGTACAACGTGCC
>BTVV01000076.1:0-29579 GCA_045863855.1 Planctomycetota bacterium
CGAGGCGCAGCAACTCGCCACGTATATCGGCTGGCTGATGCACCGCACCAAAGGCGGCTTGGTGGCCGGAACGCTCTTCATCCTGCCTGGGTTCCTGTCCATCCTTGCTTTGAGCTACCTGTACGCGGGCTATCAGGACGTGACCTTCGTGCAGGCGCTTTTTTACGGCCTCAAACCCGCCGTGCTGGCGGTGGTGGTGGAGGCCGTGCTTCGGATCGGAAAGCGCGCGCTCAAGAATGGCGTGATGTACGGACTGGCCGGCAGCGCCTTCGTCGCCATCTTCTTTTTCGGCATTCCGTTTCCGGTGATCATACTTTCGGCATTCTTGATCGGGATCGTCGGAGGCCGAATCTGGCCGGATACCTTCGCGGTGATCAAGGGCCACGCGGCCAAGAACGAAGGCAAGGCGGCCTTGGATGCCATCCTGGACGAGAACACGCTGACTCATACCCAGCCAAGCTGGAAGAGGTTCCTCACCGTATCGTTCATCTGCCTGACGCTCTGGTTCGGACCGCTGGCCGCGATCTGGGGTTTTTGCGGTCCGCAGAGCGTGTACATGCAGCAGGGGCTCTACTTCAGCAAAGCCGCAGTGGTCACGTTTGGCGGCGCTTACGCGGTCCTGGCCTACATGGCTCAGGAGGCGGTTCATACCTACCACTGGCTGCTTCCCGGCGAGATGCTCGACGGGCTGGGCATGGCCGAAACCACGCCAGGCCCTTTGATCCAGGTCGTGCAATTCGTCGGATTCATGGGCGCCTATCGGGATGCCGGCACGCTGCATCCCATGCTGGCCGGAACGCTGGCGGCGATCCTGACGACGTGGGTCACCTTCGTGCCCTGCTTCTTCTGGATCTTCCTGGGAGCCCCTTACGTGGAGGCCCTTCGCGGAAACCGCCACCTGACGTCGGCGCTCTCGGCGATCACGGCCGCCGTCGTCGGCGTCATTCTGAACTTGGCGGTCTGGTTCGCGATCCACACCGTATTCGGGACCGTGAACGAAGAGACCTACGGCCCCGTTCGCTTACAAATCCCCGAATGGTCTACTTGGAAACCCGTACCTTCCGTCCTTGCCGTGGCGGCCATGCTGGCGATGCTGCGATTTCATCTGGGGATGATCAAGACGCTCGTGGCCTGCGGCGTATTGGGCATGCTCGCTTATTTCCTTCAGTAGAGAAAGCGGGTGGCCCTGAGCGGGTGCCGCAGGTGGCCCGCACGAAGCCCCGATGGGTGTGGGTGAGGTTGCGAACAAGCGGCGCTGGTGGCCGTGCCCTATTCACGGGCGCGTACCGCCTCCGCAGCCCGCGACTCGCCGGCCGCTTCCCTTCATCGCGGTGGCCCTCATCGAGTTCGGCTCGCCCGCACGCCGCTTGTGCCTTCGGCACCCACGCCAACGTGCGGTTTGTGTGGGCTACGCGCGGGGGCCGCTTCATTCATGGCGGGGATTGTAGTGGGGATGGCGCGGGCGTCACGCGGGAAGTTGGGCAGGCGTTTTAGGCACTGCCCCGAAACCCTTCTTCGGCGTCTGCTTGCGGGGACCTGCGCAGCGCTTCGTCAGCCTCGCTTGCTGTATCTACTGTAGAGATACGGCGCGTTCGGCTTCCTCGCTCTGCTTGGTCCGCGCGGCGCATTCGCCTTCGAAGCGTTTCGGGACAGAGCCTAGTTGGGCGTGGGCCTTAGGGCTTGGGCAAGCCCTTGCGCGGCTGGAATCCGAGCTTGCCCTTGGCCGGTGCTTCGGGAGTCTCCATCAGCTCGCGGATGGCCTGAAAGACGACGGCGAACTGCTTATCGTACTTCTGTTCCATGTCAGCGAGTTTGCGAGCCAAATCCTTATGGGTGGCCAGGAGTTCGCGCAGACGGACAAATGCGCGTACGACAAAGACGCTGACGTCGATGGCGCGCTGGGAGTTCAGGACGCTGGCGGCCATGATGGCCCCGTGCTCGGTGAAGACCTGGGGTATTTTCCTGCGCCCGCCCCAGGAACTTGATGTGCCAAATTGGCACTTCAAGTTATCGAACTCTTCCTGGGTCAGGACGAACATGAAGTCGGCTGGGAAGCGCTTGATATTTCGCTTCACCGCCCGGTTGAACGCGCCCGTACTGACCCCGTAGAGCTCGGCGAGGTCGCTGTCGAGCATGACCTTATGGCCACGTATCAGCAGGATGGCCCGCTCGATCCGTTCGGCGGGCACGAGGGCCACGGTTTCGGCTTTGGGGTCGGCCTTCTTCTTGGACACGGCGGAAAGGTAGCGCGTTGCTCCCCACACGGCAACGCCAGACGATGTTTGAAATGGCGGCTGGCGGGCGGCGGAGCCGCGAGGAAGCCGGCGGAAAGTTGCGCCGAGGAAGAGGCGGCGGAAGGCTTCAGGTCGCCGCGTCGAGGCACTCGCGGACTTTGAGGGCGATTTCTCCGGCGATGAAGGGCTTCTCGATGAAGTAGCCGCCTTGGTCGAGCGCGCCGTGGAGCTTGATGGTGTCGTTGGTGTACCCGGACATGTACAGGCAGCGGATGCCGGGGCGGCGGGTCTGGAGCACTTGGGCCAGTTCGCCGCCGCTCATCTTCGGCATGACGATGTCGGTGAGCAGCAGGTGGATGGTTCCGGAGAACTCCTCGCTGAGACGCAAGGCGGCTTCGCCGTCGCCGGCGGTGAGGACGTTGTAGCCCAACCCGGAGAGGATCGCCTGGAGCAGCTTGACGATCTCCTGTTCGTCTTCCACGACCAGGATGGTTTCGCTGCAGGGCTTTCTCTGCGCGGTCGAGAGGCGGGGCGCTTCGGACGCTCCGGCCTCATCGGTGCGGGGAATGTAGATCTTGAAGGTCGTTCCGCGTCCGGGTTCGCTGTAGACCCAGATATGCCCGCCGCTTTGATGGACGATACCGTGTACGGTGGCGAGTCCCAGCCCGGTGCCGGCGCCCACGCCTTTGGTGGTGTAGAAGGGTTCGAAGATGCGCGTGCGCGTGTGTTCGTCCATGCCGACGCCGGTGTCGCTGATGGCGAGCATGAGGTACGCGCCGGGTTTGACGCCGGGATGGAGGTTGGTGTATTCCTCGCCCAGATCGACCTTGCTGATTTCGAGGGTGACGATGCCGCCGCGCGGCATGGCATCTTTCGCGTTGATGACCAGATTCAGCACCACTTGCTGAAACTGTCCGGGATCGAGGCGGGCGAAGGCGGGTTCGGCGCCGAGCTTCAGGCGCAATTCGACGGATTCGCCCAGCAATCGCCGCAGCATGGCGGCCATGTCCTGCACGTACTCGCCGATATTGAGGATCTTGGGCTGCAGGACCTGCTGGCGGCTGAACTGGAGAAGCTGCCGCGTCAAGGTGGCCGCGCGTTCGGCGGTTTTGTGCATGACTTGCAGTTCGTTTCGCGCGGCGGCGGGCAGGTCCTGGCGATTGAGGAGGAGGCTGCCGTAGCCGAGGATGATGGTCAGGAGGTTGTTGAAGTCGTGCGCAACGCCTCCGGTCAGGCGGCCCACGGCTTCCATCTTCTGCACCTGGCGGACCTGCTCGGCCTGGCGCAAGCGTTCGGTGATGTCGCGGAGGTTGGTGGCGATGAGCAGGCCGTCTTCGGTCTCGATGGGACTGACGCTGGTTTCGACCGGAATCAGGCTGCCGTCCTTGCGCCTTCCTTTGATGGCGCCGTCGCCGCCCATGGTGCGGGAGACGGGGTTTTGGATGTAGCGTTCGCGATGGGCCATGTGCACCTCGCGGAGCGGTTCCGGAATGAGCATCTCGACTTCGCGCCCGATCAGTTCTTCCTTGGAGTAGCCGAAGAGTTCGAGCGTGCGCGAGTTGACGAGTTCGATGCGCCCGTCGCGGTTGGAGATCACGATGGCGTCGGGGGCCGATTCCAGGAGGGCGCGGAACTTGCGTTCGCTGGCTTCGAGCACTTTCACGACTTTGTCCTGGCGGGCGGCCTCTTGTTCCATGCGCACCCGTTCGGTGACGTCTTTGACATCGTGGGTGATGTAAACGAGCTGGCCGCGATCCCCCAGGACGGGCGAGTTGAGGGGACTCCAGTAGCGTTCCTCGAACTGTCCGCCTTCCTCGGCGGGTCGGCGGATGTCGTAGCGCTGGACGGCCATGCGATGGGCCGTGCCGGTTGCGCGGACGCGTTCGAGGCTGGCGCGGAGGTTGCGGACGCCGTCGGCGGCCGCGTCGTCGGGGTTATCGGGAAACGCTTCGAAGATGTTCTTGCCGATGAGGTCCTCGCGCCGGGTCATGGTGGCCTGGAGGTAGGCGTCGCTGACGGCGGCGATCGAGAAGTCCGGATTCAGGATCAGGTACAAACCGGGCGAGGTTTCGAAGAGCTGCCGGAAATCGGGCGGGGGGTTGGGTTCGGCGTTCACGGAGAACCCTTATCGGAGCTACTGCGCTCGGAGCCATCCCAGAAGAATCGCAGCGGAGCCTTGGCCGAGATGCAAAGCGCGCCATACGAGGCGCAACGCTGAGAGGAATATATACCACTTCCGTCGCCGGTGATTGTAGATCAACTTGGAGTCACCCGGAAGAACGTTTCATTTATTTCAAGGCGGCGAAGCGGTGTGCGCACTTGTGAAATCGGGGAACCCGAAAGTTCCCCGATTGGAAGGCCAGGCGGAAGGT
This sequence comes from Planctomycetota bacterium, assembly GCA_045863855.1. GTDB lineage: Bacteria > Planctomycetota > SZUA-567 > H5-PLA8 > H5-PLA8 > H5-PLA8. The sequence continues at coordinate 4,607 of BTVV01000076.1, forward strand.
AGGCGCGATCAGCGGCTGTCGTCGTCGCCGCCGCCGGAGTCGTCGGCGTCTTCGAGGTCGTCGAGGTCGCCGTTCTTGATGCGGCGGCGGCGGAGTTCGTAGCGGCCTTGGGCTTCGACGGAGCGGGTGGCCCAGGGCAGGAACTTGAGGCGCTCGATGTTGATGGGCTTACCGGTGATGTCGCAGACGCCGTAGGTGCCTTCGTCGATCTTCTCGATGGCGCGTTCGATCTCGGCGACTTCGGCGCCCTGGCTTTCGGCAAGGGAAAGGGCCAGGTCGCTTTCGGCGGAGTCGCTGGCGATATCCGATTCGTCCTGGATGTGGGCCAGGTCGCGGGTGTGCGCGACGCTGAGTTCGGTCTCCACGTCGTTCTTCATATCCTGGAGCATGGCGACGAGCTTGGCGCGGATATCCGCGAGTTCGGCTTTGGTCCAGCGCGGCTTCTCTTCGGGTTGAATCACGACTCTCTTTTCTTCGCGGTGCGGCGCGGGCTTGGCCGGTTTGACGGGCTTCGGCGCGACGGCGGCCTTGGCCGACGATTTGGCGATCGGCTTGGCCACGGGTTTCTTGGGTGCGGGAGCGGATTTGGGCTTCTTGGCGCCGGTCTTTGCGGGCTTGGCGGTTCGCGCGGCGGTCACAGCTTTCTTCTTCTTGGCGGTCTTGGCCATGCTGCCTCCGATAACGCGGCGCCCGTATGCCGCAGGCGTTAAGAGGTGCGGAGGTGTACCGGAACGCTCCGGCCTTGTCAAGTCGTGTGGACGGTCCGAGACGATTCCCGAGCGTACCGGCAACTTCAGGCCTGCCCGCCGCTTGCGGGAACGGCAGGGGAGCACCTGCACGTGGCGCAAGGGCGGTTGCAGCAGGGTTATTCTGCGCTTGGTCAGGCGGCACACCGGTTCAGGTGAGGTTGGCCAAGCCTTGCAATATCCTGCGGACGAGACGCCCGCGATACCTGGGCTAGGGCGCGGCGGTGAAGGCTTGCGCGGGGAGGCGGTAGGGCTGGTCGAAATCGGGGTCCACCAGCGTGACGGTGCGGGCGCCTTCGACGTGAGCGTAAAGTCCGTGCTGGAAGCTCGTGCGCGCGCCGATGCGGATCGCGGTGACGCCATCGGGCGCCGTGAAGACGACGCGCAGGGCGTCCGGGCCGAGGCCGTAGGTCTCGAGGCCGTCCGTGCCGGCCTCGAATTCGGAGCTGGAGATGCGCAGCACCGGCCGTTCCAGCAGTTCGGCGATGCGTTCGGCGGGGACGTCGCCGGCGACGGGTTCGAAGATGCGCCAAGCTCCGGCGGAGCCGCGTTCGAAGACGAGGCGTTCGCGCGCGCCGTCGCGGCCGGCGCGTTCGACTTCGAGGCGCGTGACGCGATCGACGTCGAACTCGCGCAGGAGCGGTCCGGCGCCCGCGGTCGGCAGAGGCTTGCGCAGATCGTAGACGAGCCACGCGGCGAGGGCGGCGGCGAGGACCAGCAGCGCGTAGGTGGTTCGTGCGTTCATGGCCTCACGTTCGCCGCGCGGCCCAGACGGCCATGCCGAGGAAGACGAGGCCGGCGGGAAGTCCGGCGAGGAAGAGGGCTTTGAAGATCTGGAGGCGGTCGTCGGAGACTTCGGCGAGGCGGACGTCGGGCGAACGCGGCGGGATAGCGACGCCGGCGTCTTCGGTTCCGGCAAGCCACGCGACGGCGGCGAGCGCGAAGAGCTGGTTGCCGGTGTGGCGTTCGAGGACCGGGTTGAGGAAGGCGTCTGAGCCGGCGAGGACCAGGATGCGTGCGCCGGGCGCGTCGCGTCCTCCGGCGACGCCCCTGGGCGCGGAAGCGGCGGCGAGGGGCACGGGGCCTTTGAGGCTCTGCGGTCCGGCTTCGAATCGCACGCCGCTTTGCGCGGCGGGGTCGGCCCAGTGGCGCGCTTCGCGGGTTTCGTAGGGCGGGGTGGCCAGCAGGGGCAGCGCCTCGAAGGTGCTCAGCGCGGGCTTGGGCAGCGCTTCGACGGCGCAGGGATGGGCGAGGAAGACGGGCATGCGCGCTTCGATCAGGGGTCGGACGGGGAGCGTCTGCGAGGCGGGGAGCGCGGGGAGGCGTTCGAGCGGGAGCGGCTCGCCGACGAGGGCGGGGCGTACGCCGCGGGCGAGCAGATCCTGTCGCACGCGCAGGCCGTGGGGTTCGAGGAGTTCGGCCAGACCGGAAGGTTCGCGCGGGAATCCGGCGAGGTTGGGTACGACGGGATCGAGGAGCGCCAGGAGCCGCCCGCCGGCGTCGAGGTAAGTTTTAAGGGCGGCGAGGGCATCGGGGCGGAGTCGTTCGCGCGGGCCTGCGACGACTACGGCCGCGGCATCGGCGGGTACGGCCGATCCGGAAGCGAGGTCGAGTTCGCGGACTTCGAAATTCTGGAGACGCAGATTTTCGGTCCAGAGCGAGAGGTCGCCGCCGACGCGTTCGCCGTGGCCTTGGGTGAAGTAGACGGCGCGGGCCTGGGGGGCCTGGATCAGGCGCAGGGCGGCGGTGAGCGCGGCTTCTCCGTGGAAGCCGCCGCCGACGGGGACGCCTTCGGGCGTGTAGGCGCGGACGAAGAGTTCGTTGCGCGAGACGAGCCGGACGCGTTCGCCGCGCAAGATGGCGAGGCTTTCGGAGAGATCGGGGGTGAAGACCTTGATGCCCATGCGCTTGCCGAGTTCGTTGAGGCGCGCGGGTTCCTGGAGCATGCGCAGGGTCGAGACGGCGAGCCGTCCGGGCGCTCGTGCTTCCGCTTCGCGTTCGTAGCGTTCGAGGAGCGCCTGGAGCTGCGCGCGGAGTCGTTCGGCCTGCGCGCGGGTTTCGGGATCGGCGGGAAGTTCGCCGTGCAGGACGACGACTTCGACGGGCGGCCCTTCGGCGGCGAGCGCGCCGAGGACGCGGAGGGATTCTTCGTGCAGCGCGTAGCCGCCGTTGGAGGCCAGATCGAAGCGCGCATGAAAGCGGTAGCCGCAGGCGTACCAGAAGGCGGCGAGGACGATCATGCCCAGCGCGGCCTGGACGAAGACGTGGAGCGCGACTTTCATGCGCGCGGAGCGGAAGGATTCGACGAATTCGGCGCGGCAGATCCAGAGCGAGACGGCCAGGAGCGGCCCGAAGACGGCGAAGGGGCCCCAGGCGAGGGGATCGGCGAAGCGTTCGCGCATGACGCAGAGGAAGACGTTCAAGGAGAGGCCCAAGCACGCGCAAGCGCCGACGACGCGCGCGATGCGCACGGCGGCGGAAGGCGCGGGGGGCGGAGCGTTCAGCGCCACTTGCGGGACTCCAGGGACTTCGTCGCCAGGAAGAGGGCGTAGGCGATGGCGCCGCCGAAGTAGGCGAGATCGCGGGTGTCGAGGACGCCGCGCATCAGGTTCGAGTAATGCGCGTAGGGGAGCATGAACTTGAGAATGTCCTGCTGCACGCCGGGGTTGGTGAAGACCGGGCGCGAGAGGATCATGCCGGCCAGGAGGATGAAGAGTCCGACGACGAAGGCGGTGAGCGCGGCGAGGATGGGGCTCTCGAAGAACGAAGAGCAAAGCAGCCCGAAGGCGAGGAAGTATCCGGCGATGAGCAGGAGTCCGGCGTAGCCGAGTGCGAAGCCGGTCCAGTCGACGGGTCCGTCGTAGCACCACAGCATCGCGGCGACGTGGAGGAAGGTAAGGGCCAGGACCGAGGCGTAAAAGAGCCAGACGCCGCAGAACTTGGCGAGGACGACCTCGAAGTCGGTAACGGGCGCGGTCATGAGCATCTCGAGAGTGCCGAGGCGGCGTTCTTCGGCGAGGAGGCGCATGGTGAGGACCGGTGCGGCGAGGGCGGGGAGGATGTGTCCGAGGGGTTCGGCGACGGTCTGGAGCTGTACGAGTTTGAATTGCGCGAACTGGCCGATGAAGAAGAGGCCGAAGAGGAACATGAAGAGCGCGGCGGTGCCGTAGGCGAGCGGCGAGACGAAGACGCTGAGTAGTTCGCGGCGCGTCAGCGCCCAGAAGTTACGCATGAGCTTCAGCGCTCCGCCAGATCGGCATCGCCGGTGGCTCGGGCGAAGATTTCTTCGAGCGAGAGGGCGCGGCGGCGCAGTTCGAGGAGCTTCCAGCCGGCGGCGGCGCGGGCGGCGAAGAGCGCGACGACGGCGTCGCGGGGATCGCGGCCTTCCTGCGGATCGAGTTCGCAGCACGCAGGCGGGAGATCTTCGCTGCGGTCTTCGGGGCGCGGGGGAACTTCGAGGACGGCGCGGACGCCGTCGAGCTGGGCGAGGGCGGCGCGGATCTCTTGCGCGGGCCAGGCGAGTTCGAAGCGCCGCCAGCGGCGCAGGCGCGCGACGTCTTCGTCGGGGACGCGCCGCCCGCGGTGCAGGATCACGATGCGCCCGCAGACGGCTTCGACTTCGGGCAGGATGTGGGTCGAGAGCAGGACGGTGTGCTCGCGCTTGAGTTCGTCGAGGAGCGCGCGGACTTCGAGGCGCTGGAGCGGATCGAGGCCGCTGGTCGGTTCGTCGAGGAGCAGGATTTCGGGCGGTCCCAGGAGCGCGTCGGCGAGTCCCACGCGCTGGCGGAATCCGCGCGAGAGGGTGCCGACGGTCTGGCGGCGGCGGTCGCCGAGCTTGCAGGCGGCGGTGACGCGGTCGATCTCGCTGGAGCGGCGCGCGCGGGGGACGCCTTTGATGCGCGCGCGAAAGAGGAGGTATTCGTTGATACGCAGTTCGGGATAGAGCGGGACGGTTTCGGGGAGGTAGCCGATCTTGCGGCGGACTTCGAGGGATTCGCGGAAGACGTCGCGCCCGGCGAGGCGCGCGGCGCCGGCCGTGGCGGGGATGTAGCCCGAGAGGATGCGCAGGGTGGTGGACTTGCCGGCGCCGTTGACGCCCAGGAAGCCGACGACTTCGCCGGCTTCGACGCGGAAGCTGACGTCGTCGAGGGCGGTGAGGTCGCCGTAGCGTTTGGTGAGGTGTTCGACTTCGATCATGTGGGGCCGTTGTAATCGATTTCCCGTTGGAGCGGTATGCGCGGCGTGCGTTCCGCCGTGCGGCGGCTTGGCAGGTGGTGGACGGAGCGGGTCGGCTTCGGACCGTGAGCAATCGAGAAACGCGTGACTGCCAACGCTCCTATACATATAGAAGGTAGCACGTTCTTTCGATCCGGAGCCAGAGGCGTTAATTAGGTTGTATTTAGGGCGGCCTACATCCTCTGTTGTCTTATGGAATCTCGGCGGCTACAGGCTATGCTCTTGAGCCGAACATCGAAGCCGGAGATGCTGACCGCAGCGCAGGACCTGCGGTAGGGGAGTTCGTGTCGTCGCAGTGAGGCGCAGGGGTGGGCGCTTGGGCGGCGGCAGGGGAGACGCAGGGCGCGTCTTTCTTCTATAACCGCAACGGTTTAGAGACCTCAGGGGTGGGCATGCGGCAGGCCGAAGCGATCGCGATTCCGTCCGGGGAATGCGTGGCGCTCCACGAAGCGTTGGGCGCGGTGGGCGTACCGTTCCAGGTGCGCTTACAGGCCGGGCGCGAGCTATCGGCAGAGCGGATGCTTCCGGAAGGCGAATTGGGCGGCGAACGGATCGCTTCGTTGCCGGCGTGCCTGCCCGAACATCTGGGCGACCGCGGCTTCTGCGCGGATCACGGCATACGCTATCCGTACCTGACCGGCGCAATGGCCAACGGAATCGCCTCGGTGGAGATCGTCGAGGCGATGGGCCGCGCGGGGATGCTGGGCTTCTTCGGCGCGGCGGGGCTGTCGCTGGAGCGGATTGAGGCGGCGATCGACCGGCTGGCGGGCGGGCTGTTTCCGTACGGCTTCAACCTGATACACACACCCAACGAGCCGCGGATGGAAGCGGCGGTGGTGGACCTGTATCTGCGCCGCGGCGTGCGGCTGGTGGAAGCTTCGGCGTACCTGGACCTGACGCTCCCGCTGGTGCGCTACCGCGTGAAGGGGATCCGGCGCGGAGCGGACGGTCGGCCCGAAGCGCCGAACCGGATCGTGGCGAAAGTTTCGCGCGTGGAAGTGGCGGCGAAGTTCTTCGCGCCGCCGCCGGAGCGCTTCCTGAAAGAACTGGTCGCGTCGGGCGAGATTCGCCCCGAACAGGCGGAGCTGGCCGCGCGGATTCCGATGGCTCAGGATCTGACGGCGGAAGCCGACAGCGGCGGGCATACGGACAACCGCCCGGCGATCGCGATGCTGCCGACGATGCTGGCGCTGCGCGACCGGATGCAGGCTCAGTACGGCTACGCGGAGCCCTTGCGCGTGGGCGCGGCGGGCGGGATTTCCACGCCGGCGGCCGCGGCGGCGATGTTCTCGATGGGCGTGGCGTACGTGCTGACGGGTTCGATCAATCAGGCGTGCGTGGAGTCGGGATCGAGCGACCGGGTGCGGGCGATGCTGGCCGAGGCGCAGCAGGCGGACGTGGCGATGGCGCCGGCGGCGGACATGTTCGAGATGGGCGTGAAGCTGCAGGTCCTGAAGCGCGGGACGATGTTCCCGATGCGCGCGGCGAAGCTGTACCAGCTTTACCGTTCGCACGAGAGCCTGGAGAGCCTGCCGCCGGCCGAGCGCGAGGCGCTGGAGAAGAGTTTTTTCCGCGCGACGTGCGAGGATATCTGGGCGCAGACGAAGAGCTTTTTCGAGAAGCGCGATCCGAGCCAGGTGGAACGCGCGGCGCGCGATCCGAAGCATAAGATGGCGCTGGTTTTCCGCTGGTATCTGGGGATGTCGTCGCGCTGGGCCAACGCGGGCGAAGCGTCGCGGGCGGTCGATTACCAAGTCTGGTGCGGCCCGGCGATGGGCGCGTTCAACGAATGGACGAAGGGCTCGTTTCTGGAACGTCCCGAGCAGCGCAAAGTGGTGACGGTGGCGCTGAACATCCTGTACGGCGCGGCGGTGCTGACGCGCGCGCACGGGCTGCGCTGCCAGGGCGTGCCGATTCCGCCGGGCGCGGCGGAGTTCCAGCCGCTGCCGCTGGAAGAACTGTCCGCGCGCTTGAATCCGAAGAGGAGTGCGCCTTGAGCCGCGAAGTTCGACCCGCCTCGGACGCGCCGCAGCACGAACCCCTGGCCATCGTGGGGATCGGGTGCCTGTTCCCCAAGGCCGAATCGAGCGGCGCGTATTGGGCCAATATCCGTGACGGCGTGGACGCGATCGTCGAGATTCCCGAGACGCACTGGAAGCCGGACGACTATTTCGATGCGGACCCGGACGCGCCCGACCGGACCTACGGGCGGCGCGGCGGCTTCGTGCCTCCGGTGGCTTTCGATCCGCTTTTTTACGGCATCTCGCCGAACAACCTCGAAGCGACGGACACCTCGCAGCTTTTGGGCCTGTGGGCGGCCGATCAGGCGCTGCGCGACGCGGGTTACGGTCCGGACGCGGCGTTCGACCGCGAGCGGGTGAGCGTGATTCTGGGCGTGACGGGGACGCTGGAGCTGGTGGTGCCGCTGGGCGCGCGGCTGGGGCATCCGCTGTGGCGCAAGGCGCTGCGGGATGCGGGCGTCGACGAAGCGACGACGCAGGACGTCGTCGAGCGGATCTCCGAGCAGTACGTGCCGTGGCAGGAAAATTCGTTCCCCGGCTTGCTGGGCAACGTGGTCGCCGGGCGGATCGCGAACCGGTTGAACCTGGGCGGAACGAACTGCGTGGTGGACGCGGCGTGCGCGAGTTCGCTGGGCGCGGTGCATCTGGCGGGGCTGGAACTGGCCTCGGGGCGGTCGGACGTCGTCGTGACCGGCGGCGTGGATACGTTCAACGACATTTTCATGTTCATGTGCTTCAGCAAAACCCCGGCGCTTTCGCTGACGGGCGACGCGCGCCCGTTCGACAAGGCCGCGGACGGTACGATCCTGGGCGAAGGGATCGGCGTGGTGGTGCTGAAGCGGCTGTCCGATGCGCGCCGCGACGGCGACCGCGTGTACGCGGTAATCAAGAGCGTGGGTTCGTCGAGCGACGGCAAGGGCAGCGCGATTTACGCGCCGAAGGCCGCGGGCCAGCAGCGCGCGCTGCGCGAAGCGTACAAGCTGGCGGGTGTGACGCCGGACACGGTCGAGCTGATCGAGGCGCACGGGACGGGCACGCGCGTGGGCGACGCGACGGAAGTCTCGGCGCTGGCCGAAGTTTTCGGCGCGGCGAAGAGCGGCGCTCCGTGGTGCGCGCTGGGTTCGGTGAAGTCGCAGATCGGGCATACCAAGGCGGCGGCGGGGATCGCCGGCTTGATCAAGGCGGCTTTGGCGCTGCACCACAAGGTTCTGCCGCCGACGATCAAGATCGACGATCCGACGGAGAAGCTGGCTTCGGGCGAGACGCCTTTCTACGTGAACACGCAGGCGCGGCCGTGGCTGCCGAAGGCGGAGCATCCGCGGCGGGCCGGGGTGAGCGCGTTCGGGTTCGGCGGGAGCAATTTCCACTGCGTGCTGGAAGAAGCCGGCGAGACGAAGCCGGAGATCGACTGGGACGGGAAGGACCAGGTGCTGGCGTTCTCGGCGGCGGATCCGGCGGCACTGGCCGCGAAGCTGGACGCATTTGCCGTTGCGCTGGACGCGCCGGCGCTGCGCGCGCGGGCGGCGCGATCGCGCGAGGCGTTCGATCCCAAGCAGCCTTGCCGTCTGGTGCTGCCGCTGGAGTCGGACAAGCCGGACCTGCCGCAGCGGATCGCGGCGTTGAAGAGCCTGCTGGCGCAGCGCGGCGGGGAAGCGTTCTGGTCGTTGCCGGACGGGACGGCGTACGGGAGCGGGGAGCTTGCGGGCAAGCTGGCGCTCTTGTTCCCCGGCCAAGGTGCGCAGTACGTGGGCATGTTCCGCGAGTGGGCGTGCCGTTTCCCGGCGTTCCAGCAGGTGCTGATCGAAGCGGACGGGGCGTTCGCGCCGGACGGTCAGGGCACGCCGTTGAGCGCGATGATCTATCCGCCGGCGGCCTTCACGGAAGCGGCGCGCGAGGCGCAGGCGGCGCGCTTGCAGGCGACGCAGCACGCGCAGCCGGCGCTGGGCGCGGTGAGTTTGGGCGCGTGGCGGGTGCTGGAACCGTTCGGTCTGAAGCCGGATTTCCTGGCGGGGCACAGCTACGGCGAACTGGCGGCACTGTGCGCGGCGGGGCGCTTCGACGACGCGGCGTTCCACGCGCTTTCGCAGGCGCGCGGGGATCTGATGGCGCGCGCGGGGCGCAACGGGTCGGACGGCGAGTCCGATCCGGGGACGATGCTGGCGGTGCAGGCTCCGCTGGTGCGCGTGCAGGAAGCGCTGCGCGAGGCGGCGGCGCCGGGCGTGGTGATCGCCAACCGCAACGCGCCGGCGCAGTGCGTGCTCTCGGGCCCGACGGGCGAGATCGAGCGCGCGGCGAAGGTGCTGGAGCGGCATGGGCTGAAGCATAAGCGGCTGGCGGTGGCGGCGGCGTTTCACAGTCCGCTGGTGGCCGCGGCGCGCGAACCGTTCGCGGCGGCGCTGGAGCGGCATGCGTTTCACGCGCCTTCGGAGCGGACGGTCTTCGCGAATACGACGGCGCAGCCGTATCCGGGCGAGCCGGCGGCGGCGCGCGCGCTGCTGGCGCGGCAGCTGGCCGAGCCCGTCGAGTTCGAGCAGTGCGTCGAGAACCTGTACGCGGCGGGCGCGCGGATCTTCCTGGAAGTCGGCCCCGGAGCGCGGCTGACGGGGCTGGTCCAGGCGATCCTGGGTTCGCGCCCGCATGCTTCGTGCGCGGTGGACGCGAGCAGCGGGCGGCGCGGCGGGTTGTCGGATCTGGCGCGCGCGCTGGCGCAGTTGGCGGCGCTGGGCCTGAGTCTCGATCTGACGCGGTGGGATACGCCGGGGGCGGCGCTGCAGGAGCCCGATGCGGCCGCGCGCGCCCGGTTGACGGTACCGATTTGCGGAGCGAATTACGTGAAGCCCAGGACGCACCAGCCTCCCAAACCTCAGCCCGCCGCGGCGCGCCCCGCCGCACCGGCCGCGTTGACGCTGCCGCAGGCGGCGCCGGTTCAAACGCCGCCGCGCGCGCCGCACACGCCGGCGCCGGCCGCGCCGCTGCCGGCGAACGGTACGCTGGCGTCCGAAGCGCTGCGCGCGATTCAGGCGAACATGCTGACGCTGCAAAGCCTGCAGGAACAGACGGCGAACCTGCACCGGCAGTTCCTCGAAGGACAACAGCAGGCGGTGCGCAGCTTCCAGATGCTGTTGGAGCAGCAGGTGCTCTTCGGGACGTCCGGCACGCCTGCCGCGCCAAGTCCGGTGGCGGCGGTACCTGTACCGGTCCTGCCGATTCCGGCGCCGGCTCCGACGGTTGCGATGCCCGCACCGGCGGCGATTCCGGCCGCGCCGGCCGTTGCGGCTCCGGCGGCCGCGCAGGCTTCCGCGCAGTTGGAGACGACGCTGCTGGAGACGGTGGCCGCGGCGACGGGGTATCCGCGCGAGATGCTGGCGCTGGAGATGGATCTCGAAGCCGACTTGGGCATCGATTCGATCAAGCGCGTAGAGATTCTCTCGCAGTTGCAGGAGAAGCTGCCGGGTTTGCCGGCGCTGGGTTCGGACCGGCTGGGCGCGATCCGGACGCTGAAAGAGATCGTGGCGCTGCTGGGTTCGGGTAGCGCGGCAGCCGCGCCCGTGGCGGCGGCGGCACCGGCGACGGCTCCGGTCGCGCGCGCGGCGGGGAGCGGACCGAAGACCGGGAAGCTGGCGCAGATCCTGCTCGAAACGGTGGCCGAGAAGACGGGCTATCCACTGGAGATGCTGAACCTGGCGATGGATCTGGAAGCCGATCTGGGGATCGATTCGATCAAGCGCGTCGAGATTCTCTCGGTGCTTCAAGAGCGCTTCCCGGAAGCTCCGGCGGTGGCTTCCGACCGGCTGGGCGCGCTGCGTACGCTGGAACAGATCGTCGCGTATCTGTCGGAAGGCCCCGCGGCGCCGGCGGCCGTGCCGCAGGACGCGCCGCGCAAGGTTGCGGCTCCGCCCGAACCGAAGCACCACGCCGCGGAAGGCGCGCCGCACCCGGGTCTGGAGCGGCTGGTGCTGCGCGTGAAGGGCTTGGAAGATCGCGGCGGCGAGGCGGCGCTGAACCTGGCCGCCGACGCGCCGATCTGGATTACCGACGACGGTTCGGCCTTCGCGGCGTGCCTGGAGCAGCGGCTGAAGGCGCTGGGGCGTTCGACGCGGCTGATCCGGGTGGGCGAGCGATTGGCGGAACGCCCGGAACGGCTGGCGGGGCTGGTGATCATCGCGCCTGAGGCCGGCGCGCACGACCGCTTCCTTAAGGATGCGTTCCTGCTGCTGCAAGGTTCGGCGGCGGGCTTGCGCAAGGCGGGAGCGGCGGGCGGCGCGGTGCTGGCGACGGTCTCGCGGCTGGACGGGTGCTTCGGGCTGAACGGCGACGACGACATCCGGCAGCCGGAGTCGGGCGGGCTGGCGGGGTTGACCAAGACGGCGCTGCACGAATGGCCGGAAGTGCAGGTGCGGGCACTGGATCTGGCGGGGGATTTCGAGTCGCCGGAAGCGGCGGCGGCGCGGATCGCCGAGGAACTGCTGCGGGCCGGGCCGGTGGAAGTGGGTCTGAGCCGCAAGGGACGCTGGCATCTGGAGCTGGCGCCGATTCCGTTGAACGGGCGCGCGCCGCAGCCTCCGGTCGCGGCGGGTGAACTGATCGTGGTCAGCGGCGGGGCGCACGGGATCACCGCGGAAGTATCGGTGGCGCTGGCGCGCGCGTTCAAGCCGACGCTGCTGCTCTTGGGCCGCAGCCCCGGGCCGGAAGCCGAGCCGGACTGGCTGGCCACGCTGAGCGGCGAGGCGCAGATCAAACAGGCGCTGCTGACGCGGAAGAACGGGCACCCGGCGACGCCGAAGGCGATCGAGGCCGAACTGCGGCGGATCGTGACCAACCGCCGGCTGTTGAAGAATCTCGACCGGATGCGCGAGTCCGGCGCGCGGGTGATCTACCGCCCTGCCGACGTGCGCGATGCGGCGGCGGTGCGCGCGGCGATTCGCGCGGCGTGCGCGGAAGCCGGTCCGGTGCGGGGACTGATCCACGGCGCGGGGGTGCTGGCCGACCGGCTGATCGAAGAGAAGACGGCGGAGCAGTTCGATTCGGTCTACGACACGAAGGTGGTGGGCCTGCGCGGTCTGCTGGACGCGATCGACGCGGAATGCCCCGAGGCGCTGCGGCTGCTGGTGCTCTTTTCGTCTTCGACGGGGCGCTTCGGGCGGCGCGGGCAGGTGGCGTACGCGGTGAGCAACGAAGTGCTGAACAAAGTTGCGCAGCAGCAGGCGCGGCGGCGTCCGAAGGCGCGGGTGGTCTCGATCAACTGGGGCCCGTGGAACGGCGGGATGGTCAACGCGAGCCTGCAGAAGATTTTCGCGCAGGAAGGCGTGGGCCTGATCGATCTTCAGGCAGGCGCGGAGTTCCTGATTCACGAGATTTGTTCGAGCGGCGAGTGCCCGGTGGAGGTGACGGTGCTGGGCGCGCACGGCGCGGCGCCGGCATCGAGCGGCGCGCTGCAGCCGTCGCATCCGCTGGCCTACGAGCAGCAGGTGAGCCTGGCGGAATGGCCGGTGTTGCGCGATCACGCGATGGACGGGCACGCGGTGCTGCCGCTGGCGCTGATCGCGGAGGGTTTCGCGCACGCGGCGGTGCACGGGCATCCGGGCATGGCCTTCGCCGGGCTGGACGGCTTGCATGTGCTGAAGGGCGTGGTTTTGAAATCCGACGCGCCGCTGGCGCTGCGCTTCCACGCGGGCAAGGCCGCGCCGGCCGCGGACGGTTTGCAGGCGGTCGAGGTGGAGTTGTGGAGCAGCGAGCCGGGCGCGCACGCGCGGGCGCGGCTGCATGCCAGCGGAAAGGTGCTGCTCGCACCGATCGGTGCTGCGCCGGCTGCTCCGGAGGCGAAGCTTGGCGCGCTGGCGCTGCCGGCGTATGCGCACGCCGCCGAGAAAGCGTACGCCGATCTGCTCTTTCACGGCCCGGCGCTGCAGGGCTTGAAGCGCATCGAAGGCTGCGGCGCCGACGGGATCGTGGCGCTCGCCTCGGGCGCACCGGCGCCGTCGCAATGGCTGCTCAAGCCGCTGCGCCGCCAGTGGCTCACCGATCCGCTCGCGGTGGACTGCGCGTTCCAGATGATGATCCTGTGGAGCCTGGAGCAACTGGGCGCGGGCTCGCTGCCGTGCCGGATGGGGCGCTTCCGGCAATACGCGGCGCCCGTGGCGGGCCGGGAGATCCGCATCGCGATCCGGATCACGAAGCGCAAGGCGCAGATGGCCGCGGCCGAGATGGAGTTCAGCGACGCGAGCGGGAAGCTGCTGGCGCGGCTGGACGATTTCGAATGCGTGATCGACGCGGCCCTGGAACAGGCCTTCCGGCGCAACAGCGCCGCGGGCTGACGCGCGGGAAAACCCACAGCCAGGCGGATCGATGAGCGGCGCGCACTCAGCGGCGCGCGCGACGGGGGAGCGACGTGGAGGGGGCTTCGGCGCAGCAGTTCGACCGCCGCATCGCCGTGGTGGGCCTGGGCGCGGTCTTCCCCGGCGCGGCGGACCTCGCGGGCTTCTGGCGCAACGTCCGCGACGGGATCTCCGCGGCGCGCGACGTGCCCGACGGGCGCTGGCCGCAGCCGAAAGAAGCTTATTACGATCCGCAGCCCGGGCGCGCCGACCGCGTGTACTCGGTGCGCGGCTGTTTCCTCGACGAGATCCGCTTCGAACCCACCCCCGACCTGCACGTCGACGCGGCGTGGCTGGCGCGGATGGATCCGCTTTTCTCGCTCGTGCTGCGCGCGGGCGTGGACGCGTTTCGTTCCGGCGTGACGGCGGGGCTGGACCGGCGGCGCACCGGCGTGATCCTGGGCAACATCGCGCTGCCGACCGAGCACGCTTCGGCGCTGGCGCGGGAAGTCTTGGGCCGGACGTTCGAGGAGCAGGCGGCCGGCGCGGCGCGCGCCGGGGAAGCGCCGGTGGCGGCGCAGAACCGGCTGGTCGCGGGCCTGCCGGCGGGGGTTCTGGCCCACGCATTGCGGCTGGGCGGCGGCGCGTTCACGCTCGACGCCGCGTGCGCATCGGCGTTGTACGCGCTGAAGCTGGCGGCGGACGAACTGCTTTCCGGCCGCGCGGACGCGATGCTCGCGGGCGGGCTCTCGCGCCCCGACGGGCTCTACACGCAGATGGGTTTTGCGCAGTTGCGCGCACTATCGCCGAGCGGGCGGTGCGCGCCGTTCGACGCGAAGGCCGACGGGCTGGTGGTGGGCGAAGGCGCGGGGATTTTCCTGCTTAAGCGACTGGCCGATGCCTTGCGCGACGGCGACCGCATTCACGCGACGATCCACGGGATCGGGTTATCCAACGACATTCACGGGAGCTTGCTCGCGCCGCATTCGGAAGGGCAGTTGCGCGCGATGCGCGCCGCGTACGCGCAAGCGGGTTGGACGCCGCAGGACGTCGATCACATCGAGTGCCACGCGACGGGCACGCCGCTGGGCGATGCGGTCGAGTTCAACAGCTTGAAGGAACTGTGGGGTTCGAGCGAACGGCGCTGCGCGATCGGCGGCGTGAAGTCGAACGTGGGCCATCTGCTCACCGGAGCGGGCGCGGCTGGGCTGGCCAAGACGCTGCTGGCGCTGCGCGAAGAGACGCTGCCTCCGACGGCGCATTTCGAGCGCGCGGCGCCGAACGTGTCGCTGCACGATTCGCCGTTCGATGTCTTGAGCGCCGCGCGGGCGTGGCCGCGCCGAAGTTCCGGACAGGCGCGCCGCGCCGCGGTCAGCGCGTTCGGCTTCGGCGGGATCAACGCGCACCTGCTGGTCGAAGAGTGGCTGGGCGCGCCGGAAGCGGCGGCGCCCGCGCCGCTGGAGGTCCGTTCGGCCGCCGCTCGCGAACCCGCCGAGGCGCTGGCCGTCGTCGGGATGGAGGCGCATTTCGGGCCGTGGGAGACGCTGCAAGCGTTTCAGGAACGCGCGCTGGGCGGCCGGTCCGACGCGCCGCGGCCGCCGGCCGGCTGGTGGGGCGTCGAGCAGAGCGCGTGGTTCCGCGCGCGCGGAGCGCGCGCGCCGCGCGGGTACTTCATCGACGAACTGCGCGTGCCGGCGGGACGTTTCCGGATCCCGCCGCACGAATTGGCGGAGATGCTGCCGCAGCAGGTGTTGATGCTGCAAGTCGCAGCCGGCGCCCTTCAGGATGCGGGGCTGACCGGCGAACTGGGCGTGCGCACGGGAATTTACATCGGCCTCGAACTGGACCTGAACACGACGAACTTTCAGTTGCGCTGGACGCTGCCGAAAGACCGCGCGATCGAAGGCGCGGCCGGGGCGGCGTGGCAGGAGGCGCTGCGCGATGCGTACGGTCCGGCGCTGAACGCGAACCGGACGATGGGCGCGCTGGGCGGAATCGTGGCGAGCCGGATCGCGCGGGAGTTTCGCTGCGGCGGACCCAGCCACACGCTTTCGTGCGAAGAAGCGAGCGGCTTGAGCGCGCTGCACGTGGCCGCGCAGGCGCTGCGCGCGGGCGAAATCGACCGGGCGCTGGTGGGCGCGGTGGATCTGGCCGGCGATCCGCGCGCGCTGCATGAGGCCGGGCGCGAATTGCCGGGCGAAGGCGCGGCGGCGCTGGTGCTGAAGCGGCTTTCGGACGCACGGCGCGACGGCGACCGCGTGTATGCGGTGCTGCGTGGCGTGGGGCTGAGCGGGGCGGGGCACGCGCGGGGGTTGGAGGCCGCGGAAGAACGCGCGTGCGCGCAAGCCGGAATCGATGGGCAACGCGCGGGCTATGCGGAGTTGGCTGCGCCGCCGGGCGAAGAGCCACAGGAAGGTGCGTGGGGGCACGCAGCATCGACTTTTGGGCATGCGGGAGCGGCCACGGGCTTGGCGGCGCTGGTGCGCGCGTGCGTGTGCCTGCATCAAGAGATGCTGCCGGCGTCTGAGTCGGCCGCGCCGCGTTACTGGCTGCGCAATCGCGCCGACGGCCCGCGCCGCGCGTCCGTCAGCGTCCGCGCGGAAGGCGGCACGTGCGCGCACGCGGTGCTGGAAGAGTACGCCGCGCGCACAGCGGAGTCTCCGCCGCCGCGCCGCACGGGAATGGGTCCTCCGCGCGAGGTACTCTTCGCGCTGGAGGCCGATACGCCGGCGGAACTGGCGGCGCTGCTGGACCGATTGGCGGCCTTCGAAGCGGGCGGCGACCCGGAAGCTCGAGCGGCGGCGTGGCTGCGGGCGCATCCGTCGAGTCCCGCGCGCAAGCTGGGGCTGGCGCTGATCGCTTCGGATTTCGAAGACCTGAAGCGCCAGATCGCGGCGGCTCGGCAAGCGCTTGAAGGTTCGACGCCGCGGCGCGGCGGGGCGCTGGAGCAGGTGTATTTCGCGGCGGAACCGCTGGGCGCGGCGGGGAAGCTCGCGTTCGTCTACCCCGGCTCGGGCAACGCGTTCGCGGGGATGGGCCGCGGGCTTTGCGCGCGCTGGCCGGAGATTCCGCGGCGGCAAGACGCGGAAAACGAGCGGCTCTTCGATCAACTGCGGCCGGACTTGTTCTGGCCGGGCGAGCCCGGCGCGCGAACGGAAGCGCCGCCGCTTGAGCAGTTGATGGGACAGGTGGCGTTCGGGACGCTGATGACGGATCTGCTGCGCGGATTCGGACTCGAACCGGCGCTGGCGCTGGGCTACAGCTTGGGCGAATCGGCGAGCCTCTTCGGGCTGCGCGTCTGGCGCGCGCGCGACGAGATGCTGGAGCGGCTGCACGCTTCGACGCTCTTTACCGCCGACCTGGCCGGCGCGTGCCGTTCGGTGCGGCGTGCGTGGAAGCTGGCCGACGACGATCCGCTGGAGTGGACGGTGGGGATGGTGGACCGCCCGGCGCGCGAGGTCGAGGCGGCGCTGCGCGGGAAGCCGCGCGCGGCGCTTTTGATTGTCAATTCGCCGACGGCGTGCGTGGTCGGCGGCGACCGGCCGGCGGTCGAGGAACTGGTCCACGCGCTGCGTTGCGCGTTCCTGAAGATTCACGGGGTGACGGTCGCGCACCACCGCGTGGTGGAACCGGTGGCCGAGCCGTACCGGAAGCTGCATCTGTTCGAGACGCACGATCCGGGCGCGGTGCGCTTTTACAGCGGCGCGCGGGGGACGGCGTACGAGATCGGCCCCGAACGCTGCGCCGAAGCGATCCAGGCGCAGGCGCTGAACACGATCGATTTTCCGCGGCTGGTGTCGAATGCGTACGCCGACGGCGCTCGGATCTTCGTCGAGATCGGGCCGGGTTCTTCGTGCACGCAGATGATCCGCAAGATTCTCGCCGAGCGCCCGCACCGCGCGTGTTCGGCTTCGCTGATGGGGCAGGACGAAGCGGCGACGGTGCTGCGCGTGCTGGCGCAGTGCGTGGCCGAACGCGTGCCCGTGCGGCTGGACGGTTTGTATCCGTCCGCGGAGGCGGACAAGAAGATCGAGGCGCGAGCGCACGAGAAGCTCCTGGCGCTGCCCGTGCGACCGGGCGCGTTTCGCGTGCCGCCGCCGCCCGCCGAGCAGCCGGAACGCGCGCCGGCCTTCGCGGTTTCGGCCGCGCCGCGCGCCGAGGCGCCGGAAACGGCGCTGGCCGAAAGCTTCCGCAACGCCGAGCACGCGCGGATGCGCGCGCATGCGCAGTATTTGAGCTTCGCCGAAGACCTCAACCGCGCGATGGCTTCGACGGTGAGCGCGCAGTTGGCGCTGCTGGAACGCTTGCAGTCCAATCCGGCGGCGCAGGCGGAGAGCGTGAGCGGGCCGCCGGCCGCGGCGCCCGCGCGCGTCTTCATGGATCGCGCGCAGTGCATGGAGTTCGCGATCGGTTCCATCGGCAAGGTTTTGGGATCCGCGTTCGCGGCGGTGGACGCGCATCCGACGCGCGTGCGGCTGCCCGACGAACCGCTGATGCTCGTCGACCGCATCCTGGAGGTGGAAGGCGAGCCGCTGAGCCTGAGTTCGGGGCGAGTCGTGACCGAGCATGACGTGCGGCCGGGCGCGTGGTACCTCGACGGCGGGCGCATCCCCACCTGCATCGCGGTGGAAGCCGGGCAGGCCGACCTGTTTCTCTCCGGATACCTCGGCATCGACTTCAAGACCGCGGGCCTGGCGATGTACCGGCTGCTCGACGCGGTGGTGACGTTCCACCAAAGCCTGCCCGAGCCCGGCCAGACGATCCGCTACGACATCCGCATCGAACGCTTCTTCCGGCAGGGGCAGACGTATCTGTTCCGGTTCAGCTTCGAATCGACGGTGAACGGGCGTCCGTTGCTGACGATGCAGAACGGATGCGCGGGCTTCTTCACGCCGGAGGAACTCGCGGCGGGGCAGGGGATCGTGCACACCGAACTGGATAAGCGTGCAATTCCGGGGAAGCGTCCGGCCGACTGGCAGCCGCCGGTGGCGCTGGGGGCGATCGAATGCTATTCGGATGCGCAGGTCGCGGCGCTGAGGCGCGGCGACTTGGCGGCGTGCTTCGGGCCGGCCTTCGCGAATTTGGCGCTGAACGAACCGCCGCGCCTGCCGGGCGGGCGGATGGAACTGGTCGACCGCGTGATCCGGCTCGATCCGAAGGGCGGGCGTTACGGGCTGGGGCAGATCGACGCGGAGATGGATATCCGCCCCGACGACTGGTTTCTGACCTGCCATTTCAGCGACGACCGCGTGATGCCGGGCACGCTGATGTACGAATGCTGCATGCATACGCTGCGCATTCTGCTGCTGCGCATGGGCTGGGTGGCCGAGCATGCGCGAACGATCTGCGAACCGGTGCCCGGGGTGGCCAGCCAGCTCAAGTGCCGCGGACAGGTGATCGAGAGCACGCGGAAAGTGATGTACCGCATTTCGCTGAAGGAATTCGGCTTCGGCCCCGAGCCGTACGCGATCGCCGACGCGCTGATGTTCGCCGACGGCAAGCCGATCGTCGAGATTACCGATATGTCGGTGCGGCTGGCTGGGCTTTCGCGCGCGGAACTCGACCGGGTCTGGAGCGGCGCGCGGCCCGCGCGTGCGTCGGGCGAGCGCAAGCCGGCGGTGTACGACTTCGACCGGATTCACGCGTTCGCGGTGGGCAAGCCTTCGGTGGCGTTCGGGAAGCCGTACGAAATTTTCGATGCGTCCGGGGAGACGGGCTTGGGGCGGGTGATCGCGCGGCTGCCCGGGCCGCCGTACCAGTTCCTGGACCGCATCACCGCGGTGGATTCGGCGCCGTGGGAGATGAAGGCGGGCATCACGGTCGAAGCGCAGTACGACGTGCCGCCGGATGCGTGGTACTTCGCGGCGCATCGCGGGCAGGGGATGCCGTTCGCGGTGCTGCTCGAGATTGCGCTTCAGCCGTGCGGGTGGCTCGCGGCGTACATGGGCAGCGCGCTGACGAGCGCGACGGATCTGTCCTTCCGGAATCTAGGCGGCGCGGGGCGGCAGTTGCGCGCCGTCGGCCCGGACGCCGGCACGCTGACGATCACGGTCAAGAGCACCAAGATTTCGGCCAGCGGCGGGATGATCATCCAGCACTACGATCTCGACGTGCGCGACGCGGCGGGGCCGGTGTACAGCGGGAACACGTACTTCGGATTCTTCGGCAAGGAGGCGCTGGCGCAGCAGGTGGGCATCCGCGATGCCAAGCCGTACCGCGAAGCGCAAACGGGCGAAGCCTTCGCGTTTCCGGAGCAGGCGCCTTATCCGGACGCCCAGTTGCGCATGCTGGACCGCGTCGATGCGTTCGTGCAGGCCGGCGGCCCGGCGGGGCTGGGCTTTCTGCGCGGCAGCCTGGAGGTCGATCCGCGGACGTGGTTCTTCAAGGCGCACTTTTTCCAGGATCCGGTCTGCCCGGGGTCGCTGGGTCTGGAGTCGTTCCTGCAATTGGCGGGGATTGCCGCGCGGGCGCGTTGGGGCGAACGGACGTTGCTGCACGCGATGACCCTGGGGCAGGATCACCAGTGGATCTACCGCGGGCAGATTGTGCCCAAGGATCGGCGCGTGACCGTGGAGGCTTGCATCACCCGTGTGGACGATGCGGCGCGGAAGATATGGGCCGAAGGCTTCCTTTCGGTGGACGGCCGGCTGATCTACCAGATGAAGGATTTCGGCCTCCAGGCGCTTTAGCAGGCTATTTCGTCAGGCGGCCAAGACCCCAAAATCACATTAGCTCCCAGCGGGTTCGACCGTATAATCCCCTTCTTCACCCGCGAGCGTCCGGCAAGCATGAAGTACACCAAGGTCCATATCGAAGCCCTCGCCTACGAGTTGCCGCCGGTGGTGGTGACGAGCGAGGAACTGGAAGAACGGCTCGCGCCGCTTTTCAAGAAGCTGCACATCCCTTCGGGCCAGTTGCTCCAATGGACGGGCATCACGGAGCGGCGCTGGTGGGACGCGGGTCACGAGCTGTCGCAAGGCGCGATCGCGGCGGCGCGCAAGGCGCTGAGCGGTTCGGGCGTTCCGGCGCGCGACCTGGAGGCGCTGATTTACGCCGGGGTCTGCCGCGAGAATTTCGAGCCGGCGACGGCCTGCCGGGTGGCCGCGTCGCTGGGGGTCAATCCGCGCGCTTCGGTTTACGACGTGAGCAACGCGTGCCTGGGCGTGCTGAACGGCATCGTCGACATCGCCAACCGCATCGAGCTGGGCCAGCTTCGCGCCGGCATGGTCGTCTCGTGCGAGAGCGCGCGGGAGATCGTCGAGCGGACCATCGACCGGATGCTCGAACGCCCCGAGATGGATCTGTTCAAGTCGTCGGTCGCGACGCTGACCGGCGGTTCGGGCGCGGTGGCGGTGCTCCTGACGGACGGATCGTATTCGACCTCCAAGCGGCGCCGGCTGTTGGGCGGCGAGAACATGGCCGCGCCGGAACATTACGGGTTGTGCCGCTGGGGTCTGCAGAAGATGACCTCGCTGGGGACGCACGTCGCCACACAGGTGATGACCACCGACTCGCCGCTGGTGCTGAAGTACGGCGTGGACCTTGGACTGCGCACGTGGCTGAGCTTTCTGGGGCATGTGGGCTGGGCGACGGAGCACGTAGATAAGGTGATCTGCCACCAGGTCGGCTCGGGACACCAGAACTCGATCCTCAAGACGCTGGGCATTGCCCCGGAGAAGGATTTCGTTACGTATCCGTACCTCGGCAATATCGGCACCGTATCGCTGCCGCTTACCGCGGCGCTGGCCGAAGAGCGCGCGTTCCTGAAGGCCGGCGACCGCGTGGGCTTCCTGGGCATCGGCAGCGGCTTGAATTGCATGATGCTGGGCATCGAGTGGTGACTTTCCTTCGCCCATGAACGAGACGGCGATGCAAACGGCCCTGCGCTCCAAACTCCAAGCGCTCGATCCGGAACTCTACCCGTTCGAGAGCCGCTACCTCGACCGCGGCGGCTTGCGTTACCACTACGTGGACGAAGGCCAAGGCGAGCCGCTCGTGATGGTGCACGGCAATCCCACGTGGTCGCTGTACTTCCGCGAGCTGGTGAAGACGTTCCGGACGCGCTATCGCTGCGTGGTTCCCGACCATATCGGCTGCGGGTTTTCGGATAAGCCCGGTGACGAACGCTATGCGTACACGCTGGAACGGCGGGTGGACGACCTGGAGGCTCTGCTGGAGCACCTGGGACTGCGCGAGAACCTGACGCTGGTCCTGCACGACTGGGGCGGCATGATCGGCTGGGCGTATGCGGCGCGGCATCCCGAACGCGTGAAGCGGTTCGTGATCCTGAATACGTCGGCCTTTCATCTTCCCGCGTCCAAACCATTCCCGTGGCAGCTTTGGCTGACACGCACGCCGCTGGGCGCGCTGCTGGTACGCGGCTTGAATGCGTTCGCCGGATCGGCCGCGCGCGTCTGCGCGAAGCGCCGGCCGCTCTCGCCGGCGTTGCGCGCGGCGTACAAAGCGCCGTACGATTCGTGGGCGCACCGCATCGCGGTGCTTCGGTTCGTGCAGGATATCCCGCTGCGCCCCGCCGATCCTGGCTACGCGATCGTCAGCGGCGTGGAAGAGAAGCTGCCCGATTTCCGCCGGCACCCGATGCTGATTTGCTGGGGCGAGCGCGACTTCGTATTCGACAAGCATTTCCTGGCCTGCTGGGAGCGGGCGTTTCCGGAGGCCGAACTGCATCGCTTCCCCGACTGCGGGCATTACATCCTCGAAGACGCGGGGCCGGAGGTCGCGAAGCTGATGCAGGCGTTCCTCGACGCGCATCCGCTTGGGGCCTGACGGACCGCGCATGAACCCGGTGAACGTCGCCGCGCACCTGCCGCTGCTGGCGCAAGGCCGGCCCCATGCGCCGGCGGTAATCTTGCAGCAGGGCATGCAGCGTTACCGTACACATTCGTTCGAAGAACTGAATCGATTGAGCGACGCGTACGCGGCGGGGCTGGAAGCCTACGGCGTCCGGCGCGGCATGCGCGCGGCGCTGATGGTCAAGCCCAGCCTCGAATTCTTCGGCCTGGTCTTCGCGCTTTTCAAAAGCGGCACCGTTCCGGTCCTGATCGATCCGGCCATCGGCGCGCGCAGCCTGAAGCACTGCCTCGAAGTGTCCGCGCCCGAAGCGTTCATCGGCATCTCCAAGGCGCATGCGGCGCGCGTGCTTTTCGGCTGGGGCAAGCGCTCGATCAAAAAGCTCGTCACCGCCGGCCCGCGGCTTTTTTGGGGCGGTCGCAGCCTGGCCGGCATACGCCGGGAAGGCGAGAGACGCCGCGCGTTCGCGATGCCCGCCGTCGATCCGGACGAGACGGCGGCGATTCTGTTCACCAGCGGGAGCACCGGAAGTCCCAAGGGCGCGGTCTATTCGCACGCGAATTTTTCCGCCCAAGTGGAAGCGCTGCGCGAGACGTATGCGATCGAGCCCGGCGAAGTGGACTTGGCGACGTTTCCGCTCTTTGCGCTCTTCGGCCCGGCGCTGGGCATGACGGCGCTGGTGCCCGACATGGACCCCACGCGCCCGGCGCGGGCCGATCCGGCGCGGCTCGTCGCGGCGATCCAGAAGTGGAACGCCACGAATTTGTTCGGTTCGCCCGCGCTGATCGACCGGCTGGCGCGGTACGGCGAAGCGCATGGCGTCAAGCTGCCGTCGCTCAAGCGCGCGCTCTCGGCCGGCGCACCGGTCCCGCCGGCCACCGTGCGGCGCTTTCAGAGCATGCTCGCGGAAGGCGTGCAGCTTTTCACGCCCTACGGCGCGACCGAGGCGCTGCCCGTCTGCAGCATCGGCAGCGCCGAGATCCTCGGCGAGACCGCCGAGGCGACGCGGCAGGGGCACGGCATCTGCGTCGGACGGCCGGTGCGCGGGATGCAGGTGCGGATCGTGAAGATCAGCGACGAACCGATTGCCGCGTGGTCGGACGAGCTGCTTGCGCCGCCCGGCGCCGTCGGCGAGATCGCGGTCCAAGGCGCGGCGGTGACGCACGCCTACTTCAACCGCGCTGACGCGACGGCCTTGGCGAAGATTCCCGACCCGTACGGCGGCAGCTTCTGGCATCGCATGGGCGACCTGGGCCGCCTCGACGCTCAAGGCCGCGTGTGGATGTGCGGGCGCAAATCGCATCGCGTGGCGACGCCGGAGGGCGAACGGTACTCGGTGCCGTGCGAAGGGATCTTCAACGCGCATCCGAGCGTCTTCCGCACGGCGCTGGTGGGTGTCGGCCCGCGTGGCGCGCAGCGCCCGGTGCTGTGCGTAGAACTCGAGCGCGAAGTTCCGGCGGATGCGGAGCGGATTCGCCGCGAACTGCTGGACCTGGGCGCGCAACACGAGCAGACGCGCGCGATTCGCGAGATCCTTTTTCATCCGGCGTTCCCCGTGGATATCCGGCATAACGCGAAGATCTTCCGCGAAAAGTTGGCCGAGTGGGCCGCCGAACGGCTGGGCGCCGGGAGCGCGCGAAGATGAAGGCGCTCGTCACCGGAGGCGGCGGATTTCTGGGCGGCGCGATCGTGCGCATGCTTGTATCGCGCGGGGACACGGTGCGAACCTTCTCGCGCGGCGCGTATCCGTGGCTGGCGGAGTTGGGCGTCGAGCAAGTGCGCGGCGAACTGGACGACGCCGCGGCGCTTCAACGCGCGGTGCACGGCTGCGAGATCGTCTTTCACGCCGCGGCCAAGCCCGGCATCTGGGGACCGTACGCCGAATACCACCGCGTGAACGTGACCGGCACCGAGCGCGTACTGGAGGTGTGCCGCTCCGAAGGCGTGCGCAAGCTGATCTTTACCGGCAGCCCCAGCGTCACCTTCGACGGCCGCGACCAGTGCGGTGTGGACGAGTCGGCGCCTTATCCGTGCCGCTGGCTGGCGCATTATCCGCACACCAAAGCGCTGGCCGAACAACGCGTGCTTGCGGCCAACGACCCGGACCTGGCCACGGTGAGCCTGCGGCCGCACCTGATTTGGGGGCCGCGCGACAACCATCTCGTCCCGCGCATCGTCGCGCGCGCGAAAGCCGGCAGCCTGCGCATCGTCGAGACGCCCGGCACGAAGGTCGATTCGGTCTACATCGACAACGCCGCCGAAGCGCATCTGCTGGCCGCCGAGCGGTTGGAACCCGGCGCGGCGTGCGCGGGCCAGGCCTACTTCATCAGCAACGGCGAAGCGCTGCCGATGAGCGAACTGATCAACGCGATCCTGGCCGCCGCGGGCCTGCCGCCCGTGACGCGGCGCGTCTCACCCGGAATGGCCTACGCCGCCGGCGCGATCTGCGAAGCGTGGTACGGCTTGTGGGGCAAAAAAGATGAGCCGCCGATGACGCGCTTCCTTGCCCGGCAGCTTTCGACCTCGCACTGGTTCCGTATCGAGCGGGCCCAACGCGATCTGGGCTACGCACCGAAAGTAAGCATTGCGGAAGGCTTACAGCGCCTGAGCGCTTGGCTGGCCGAAGCCGGCGGCGATCAATAGCAGCCCCGTTAAGCGGCATGCCGGCGTATTCGGCGGTCGAGAAGGAAATTAAAGTAAGGTGGTAGCGGGGGAGGGATTTGAACCCCCGACCCCAGGATTATGATTCCCGTGCTCTAACCAACTGAGCTACCCCGCCACGGCGCGCTTCTGAAGAATCCCGAGGCCAGATTTCCAAGGCCGAACTCCCCAAGCGAGCGCGGCG
>BTVV01000077.1:0-29508 GCA_045863855.1 Planctomycetota bacterium
ATCTTTCTGTCCGGCGGCATCATCGGGACCTTCCATCACCTGTACTTCACCGGCACGCCGACGGCCATCATGGCCTTGGGCGCGACCTTCAGTGCGCTGGAAGTTGTCCCATTGGTGCTGATCGGCTTCGAGGCCTACGAGAATCTGACGTTGAGTCACGCCAAACCCTGGGTCTCCGAATACAGGTGGCCTATCTTCTTTTTTGTGGCCGTCTCCTTCTGGAACTTGGTCGGCGCGGGATTGTTCGGTTTCCTGATCAACACGCCCATCGCCCTTTACTATATGCAGGGACTGAATACCACACCCGTCCACGGACACACCGCGCTATTTGGCGTATACGGCATGCTGGGCATTGGCCTTACTCTCTTTTGCCTCAAAGGTCTGGCAGTTCGCAAGCAATGGCGAAACGGAACATTGTCGTTCGCGTTCTGGTCGATCAATATCGGTCTAGCGCTGATGGTGCTATTGAGCTTGCTGCCAGTGGGTCTGCTGCAGACTTACGCCAGCATTGAACACGGGATGTGGTATGCGCGTTCGGCGGAGTTCCTTCAGACAGATCTGATGAAATCGCTTCGTTGGCTGCGTGCTATTGGCGATACGTTCTTCGCCCTTGGCGTGGTGGCCCTGGGTTGGTTTGTCCTGGGACTGAAGACCGGTTGGTCTGTCACGACAGATGCTCCACCGCAACTGGCCGAAACTATCCAGCCCACAAACTGAAGGATCCTCGACTTCCTGGGAGTTACCATACTCCAGATGGGCGAAGACGGGATCGACAACCTTCTTGCCAACGCGCTGATCGGCCAATTGGCCATGGTCGGCAGCGATGGCCGGCCTTACGCGATCCAATGCCTATCTGCTGGCTCGGCGACATGCTGTATGTACGCCTTCCAAGAAATGCCTGGAAAAGGGCGCGTGCACGCCGAGAACGACTGCGTTTGTTTCGAGGTGGTTTGGACGGCGCCGGACCTGAGCAATGACACTTCGATTCGTGCGAGGATCGGCCGGGCTCCGTCAACGAATTTGGAGAGAAAAAGCGCGTCCTGCAGTCCAGTGAACTCAGGTACCTCAGGCTGCACAGGGCCTCGCGTAAAGGCCATGGCGGAAAATCATCATTAGAACAAGGGGCGCTCTCCAGAGTTGTTGCTGAAACCTTGAGCGGCTGCATGAATGGAAGGCGCTGCAGAAGTCGATTCATTGATTGGCCGCCAACACAGGGTCTGCCCCGTCTGCAGTGCGGGAAACCGTGCTCGGCAAGCGTAGGAAAGCCGTCGACCTAGGTGCTTTTTGATCGAGTGACCGGCGGCAGAAGTGGACATTCAGAGCATGAGGAGGAAAGCACATGGTTACTGCATCCAAGTCAAACCGGCCCATTGATGTGGCGGTCATTGGCGGAGGACCGGCCGGATCAGCATTGGCGACGCTGCTGGAGCGTGCGGGGCATCATTGCGCAGTGTTCGAGGCGGGCGAATTTCCGCGCTATCACATCGGCGAGTCTTTGATACCGCATACCTTTGGCATACTGGACCGGTTGGGACTACTTCCCAAGCTGCGGGTATCCTCATATCCTGAAAAGTACAGTGTGCGTTTCGTTTCGCCCACCGGAGAGGAGTCCACGCCGTTCTATTTTTCGGAGACCATCGAGGGCGAGGGGGCGCGCACGTGGCAGGTGGAGCGCTCCTCGTTCGACCAGCTTTGCCTTGACCATGCCCGGGAGCATGCCGTCGACGTCTACATGGGCGCCGCGGTAGAGCAGGTGCTCTTCAATGGGGCAAGGGCGACGGGGGTGCGCGTCCGTCCTTCCGAGGGCGATCCTTATGACTTATCGACGCAAGTTGTAGTGGACGCTTCCGGAAGGTCCACGGTTATCGGCAATCAATTGATGCTTAAAAGTCCAGTGCCCGGCCTTAAAAAGGCAGCTCTCTGGTCATACTACAAGGGGGGCCGACGTCAGGATGGCATAGACGCGGGCGAGACCACCATTTTCACCATCCGCGACCGAGGGTGGTTCTGGTACATCCCGTTACCAGACGATGTGGTCAGCGTGGGCGTCGTCGCCGATCCCGACAATCTGTTTTCCAACGGCCAAGAGGCCGAAGCAGTGTACGCTCGTGAAGTGAATGATTGCGTTCCGCTGCTTGAGCGACTAAAGCTGGCCAAACGCTGCGCGCGAGTCTACGGCAGTTCGAAGGAGTTAGCCTATTTTAATCGTCAGACATCCGGCGATGGTTGGGTCATGATCGGAGACGCGCGCGCGTTCCTGGATCCCATCTATTCCTCAGGATTGTTCCTTGCGTTGGCTTCGGCCGAATTGGCAGCAGAGTCCATTCACCAGGCCCTCGAAGCAAAAGACTTGACTGCCACAAGGCTCGGTTCGTTTGAGCCGAGAATAATGGCGGGAGTGGAGGTGATCAGGCGCCTGATTCACGCCTTTTACGATCCCAATTTCAGCTTCGGCGAATTTGTAAATCGTTACCCGGCGCAACGCCGCGCACTCATTGATTGCCTCGTGGGTGACGTGCTCAAGGATATGAACGACTTCAAGACCGCCTTGGAGCAAATGACGCCTCCGCCGCCCGACCTAGTGGCAGGAGGCGGCTAAGTCCAGAGGAGTACGAGAGTGACCTCAAAGCCAAGGATACTTTGTTAAAATCGTCGCGCGACACCCATCGCTTGCACACTTTTTAAAGGAAGCGAGGATTCACATCACCAGGACGCACGACGAGTGCGAACGCTCCAGGAAAGAAAGCCTCCTCTACGAGATCGGGAATCCGCACACCGGCAAGCAACCCCGCGCGCCCTTACTTCGGCTCGGCGGGAATGATCTTCATGCGCTCGTATTCTTCGTCGGAGATCGCTTCGATTTTCACGTTGTCGAACGCATAACGACCGCGCGGCCAGTACGCGTAAAGCATCACGCGCAGATGGCTGACCTCGATATACGCCACTTTGTCCTTGCCCAGCGGGCGGCGCGTGGGATGAAACGCCTGCTCGAAATGCCGCCAGCCGTCCCCGGCCGTGCGGCAGTTCACGATCGTCTCCCAGCGCCGCCGGTCCTCGCCCCGGAAAGGCCCCCACCCGCGCACCCACACCTTCGCGCCGCCCGGGCCCCGATAGTCGAAGCTGATCTTGTACGCCTGCTTCGGCGCGCACGCGAGCTTCGACGAATAAAACGAAACGCCGTAGGTCGCGCCGATCGCGCCGTACTGCCGCGCCTCGCCCACCTCCGATTTCTCCGGCGCGGGCGGAGGATCTTCGCCCTTCTCCGCCGCCGCGCGCATCGCCGCCTGCCGCTTCTTGGCTTCGTCCTCCAGGACATCCGTATCGAGCACGATGAACTTGCCGCGTTCGGGCGCCGCGGGGTCCGATGTCCAGAACGACGTGAGCCCGTCGGGATGCGCCCAGCCCAGCGGAGCGGGCGGCAAGCCCTTCTTCGGCGGCTCGGCCTCTTCGAAGGATCCGTTCTTCAATTCGGGCAGCGGTTCGTCGGGGCCGGGAAACTCGGGATACCAATGCTGGTCGTCTTTGGGCTGCGCCGGAGGCTCCCATTCGCCGGCGGCGAGCGCACCGCCAAGCACCGCAAGCGAGGCGCACGCCAGCCACGCGCCGCCGCGAGCCTTCACGCGCTTGAAAGGGCCGTGCGGTTGCAGCCTCTGCTTACTCATCGGTTTCGACCAGTGCCTTGTAATACGCTTCCAGCAAATCCTGGTAGCCCTGCGGCAACGGCGCTTGCATCCCGCTGAGAATCTTCTCGCGCACATGCTTCGGCAACTCGCGGCTGCGTTCGAGGTCGATCTCGGCCTTGTAGCCGACCGCCTGCTTCGCGTCCTTGAGCTGGTCGAGCAACTGGCTGTGCGCCTGTCGCAAATTGAAGCCTCGACCGGCTTGCAGTTGCTCCTCGATCTTCTTCATCCGCCGGATCGCTTCCGCCATATCGCTGCTGGGCAGATGGTAAGCCTTAAGCTGCGTCTGTATCTTCTCGGCCTGCTGGCGCAACTGCGCCTGCTGCCCTTGCAGGCGCTGGAGTTTCTTTTTTGTCTCGGGCGGCGGCTCGCCGCGCAAACCCTGGCCCGCCACGCCGCTTTCCTTCCCGCCGCCCGTCGCGCCGCCCACCGCATCCTGGGACTTGTCGTCCACCTGCCCGGCTTCGAACGGATCCGGCGTCACGCGGCTGGGCGTCTGCCGCCCGCCCTTCCCGTCGGCCGTCTGCTCGACGAACTGCCCGCTGCTCTTGCCCCCGCGCCCTTCCCCGCTGCGCCCGCCGACTTCGTGCTCGTTCGGCAGCCGGTTCCCCGTCACGCCCTTCGCCGACATGTTGCTGATGTTCCCGTCCGCCGCGTCCCAGCCCGCACCCTTGTCCATGCTGTCCATGAAGCTGCTCGACACGTCCTCCACGTCGTCGGCCATCTCCTCGGCATCGTCGAGCAACTCGCCAATGATGTCCTCCAGCTCCTTCGGCAGATCGGCCAGCGGCACGTCGAACTCGCCCTGCGGCTCCTCCATGCTCCACTTCTCGGTGTCCTTCGTGTCCGGCAGCCACTTCTCGAGGTTCGTTTCGAGCTGCTTGGCCAGCTCCAATCCCGCTTCCTCGTTGCGCACCGCTATCTCGGTCTTCTTGTTCTGCAGCGCTTCCGACGCCTTTTGAATCTCCTGGAAGACTTCGTTGAACTCCTCGGCCAGTCCGCTGTTCGAAAAATCCTGGTCGGGCACCTTGCTCAAATCCGTGAACGCCTCGCGGAAATACTTGGCCCAATCGGCCTCGGCCTGCGCGAGTTCCCCCAGCTTTTTCTTGTCCTCTTCCGTCAAATCGTCCGGGTTCTTTTTCGACAGCTCCTCGGTGCTTTCGAGCACCTTCTTCTGCTGGTCGAGGAAATCCTTGAGCTTGTCCTGCGTCGCTTCGAGCTTCTCGCGCAGGCGCTTGCCCGCTTGCTCGTCCTTCAAATCGATCTTGGCCTTCGGCGGCTCGCGGTCCAAATCGCCCAGCGATCCCAGCAGCGCCGTGAGGCGGTTTAGAATTTCGTCCTGCAGTTCGCGCTCGGTCTGCAGCAGGTCGATGGTCGTCGCGCCTGCCCCGCTCACCTGCTCGCCGCCGACGAGCCGCTGGACCGCGCGGTCCATCGGGCCGTCGTGCAGCGCGCGCAGTTCGCGCACCAGCGGCGCGGTCTGCGCCGCCCGTTCCTTCGGAAACGCGCTCTCGACCTGCGCCGTCAGTTTCGCCGTCTCGTTGCGGATCACGCTCTGGTCGTCGCGAATACTCGCCAGGCGCTTGCCCAGCGCGCCGGACTTGGCGATCTCTTCCAGAAACTCGCCCACCGTCACCGTCTTGCCGCGCGCCTGCGTCTGCAACTCGATCAGCTTCTGGAGCTGCTCGAAGACCGTGCGGAACGGACTGTCCGCCTGCAGCCCCATCTGCTCCGGTGTCAGGATGCGCACGATCAGCGGCGCCGAGCGCGTGACCCGGTCCTCGCCGGGCGCGTGATCCGCCGCTTCGGCCACCACGGCGTACGCCGCGCCGACCACGAACTGCGCGGGATCGAGCTTCAGCGCGTACACTTCGGCTATCGATTTCTCGCCGGGTACGGGAAAGGTCCACTGCTTAAGCAGCGTCCAGCCCGCGCTTTCCTGCGGGTTGCGTTCGTCGGCGCGGCGCGCGACCAGCCGGATCGACTTGAGGCCGTAATCGTCCTGTGCTCGCAGCGCCAGCGGCACCGTGCCGCCGGGCAGCGCCGGAACGTTGGGCGACTTGTTCTCGAAATAGACCGCCGGCCGCGCGTCGGCACGCAACAGAATCTGCCCCTCGAACGCGCGCTCCACCCGCGCACCGTCCTTAGAAACGAGCGTCAGCGCGTACGCGCCTTCCTCCTCGACGTTCCACGCCGCCGACCAGCGCGCGCCGTCCGCCTGCAGCGGCGCACGGCCACCGGGACCGACCCACTCGCCTTCCTTTAAAGGGATTGACGCGCCGAAGCGCAGCGTCGCGCGCGTACCCGGCAGCGCGTGAACCAAGCCCGCGGGCGCCGGCTCGGTCTGCGCTTCAAGCCCCGTGTACGCCGGCGGCGCGAGTTCCACTTCGGGCTCGGTCGGCCGCGGCTTCGCGCGCACCTGCACTTCGCACGGAAACGATACGCCATCGCCCGATTCGAGCGTGAAGCGGAACGACTCGTTCACGTTGGGGAAGTCGTACACGAAGCCCGCGGCGTGCGCCGGAGAACCCGCCGCCGCGACGAGTTCGGCGTTCGGCTGCGGCGCCGGCGACATCGGGATGCGCCGCGGACCTTCCGGAAGCTCGACGCACAGCGCCATCTCGCGCGGCGCCTCGCCCTCGCGCACCGCCGCCAGCCCATGCACCGTCAAGCGTTCTCCGGCCAACATCTCCACGCGCTCGGCCGGCCGCGCCAGCACCCTCGTCCGGCTGATCCGCGGGATCCCGGCAAGCGGCCGGGTGTAACGCCACAGCGCATTCGCCGCGTAATCCGGCCACAGCGCCGCGTACAGCACCAGCGCGCCAAGCGCGCCGGCCGATACCCCAGCGACGATCCGCAGCCGCCGGCGTTCCCAAAGCCCGCCCAGCGCCAGATCGCGCGCGCGCTCTCCCGCGTCCATTACGATCTGACGGATCATCTCGTTAGAGCCGCCGACGGAAGCCGACGCGGTGCGCGCATTCAGTTGCACCGCGTTAATCAAAAGATTGTCGCGCTGCCCGAGCTTCTGCTCCAGATACACCGCCGCGGCCTGATCGTTGATCCGCCAGAACGCCGGCCGCGCCACCCATACGCAACGCGCACCCAGCGAAGCGCCGGCGGCCAGCACGCCAAACCCGAGACGCAGCACGCTGGGCAGATCGAACAGGTTGTCGGCAAGAGCGAGAACCAAAAGCGCCGCGAGCGTCGCCGCGAACCAATGCAGCGCGCGGGAGATCCCGGCGCTCATCCGCCAGATCCGCCGCGCCCGCGCCAGCGTTCCGCGCAGCGCGCCGATCGGCGCTTCGGGAGGTGAACCGAGCTTTTGGATCATCGCCAAACCCTCGACCGCATCAGCGTACCACGCGGACCCGCCGGAAGCACTGGGCTCCCTCGGGACCGTTCACTCCTTGGGCGCATCGGCGCTCCAGCTCTTTTCCGGCTCCTTCGCGGGATCAACCACGCAGCCCCCCAGCGCCGGGAGCACCTGGATCGGACGCGGCTGCCCCCTGCGCGGCTCGAAATAGCGGAACAGGTTGGCGCGCCCGCGCGGATTGATGTGCCACTCGGTGGTGCGCAGGTGCCACGACCAAATATCGAGCCGGTTGAGTTCCTGGCCCTTAAGCCCCGCTTCGTCGTGCTGCTCTTTGACGCGCCGCTGATGCACCAACACTTTCGCGGCCTCGCGGTGTCCGCGCACCGCGACTACGCCCTGCACGTCGAAGAAGTCGTCGAACTTGGCCAGCGTCGCGGCAATCGCCGCTTCGTCGCCGGCTTCGAGCGGACGCGCATCGGCCGCCGTCGCGGCTTGATCCGAAAGCCCGACCCAGATGCCACGGTCGGTCAGCAGCGCGACGTCGTAGCGGTCCGGCGGCAACCGTTCGATGCGGTACGTGCCCTGCGTGGCGTCGAGCACCTTGCCTTCGTACGCGCGCATCCTCTCGATCCCGTACGCCGCCACCTGCTGCAGCGCGCCAAAACCCTTCAGCGTGCCCGCCAGGACGCCGTTTCCCGCCTCCGGCGCGGCTTCGCCGCCGTCGAAAACGATCTCCTTCACGTACACCAGGTCCGCGGCCTTCTGCCCGACATCCCCTTGCATCTGGAATTTAAGGTGAAATTTCTGCTCTAAATAGTCCATCGGATTCTCGCCGTCCGGCGTGCGGATGTAGACAGGTTTGTTGAGCAAGTGCCCCTTGAGCGTCTGGCCGCTCAGCAGTTTCGCTTCGACGCCCAGATCCACCACCGGGTACTCACCCGGCAGGAACTCCTTCTCGTCGCTTCCGGCGTTCTTGAAGCGCCACGGCCGCTCGGTCGACTGCGTGCGGATAAAGAAGGTGAGCGACGCGAACTCCTCCAGCTTGACATTCACGAAGCGTCCGCCCGCCGCGCCTTCGCCCTCGTAAATCCGCGGCTCGCTGCCCTGGAACCAGATCTCGCCTTTGTGCTCCTGCCCATTGGAAAGCCGGATCACGCCCGCACGCCGTTCGGCGCCTTGCGCGAACGCGGCCAACAGCAGCAGAAGCACCGACACTCGAACCTTCACGGACCCGCTCCTTGCGTTCAAATCAGATTCATGCGCCGCCGCGCGATCCACTCGGCCGTCATCAGGCTCAAATAGATCGCGAAGAAAATCGGCGTATCCCAGACCAGGCTGAACTCTTCGCGGCGAACTTCGGCCTTCACGCCTTCCGAAATGCGCGCGGCCAACTCCGCCGCTTGCGCCACCGGCCGCACCGCGCCGCCGGTCTTCGCGGCCAGCGCTTCGAGATACGCCAAGTTCACGGCCAGCCGGGCGCCCTCGCCGCTCCCCGCCCCGACTTCCAGCAGAATCTCGCGCGTTTCCAGCGCGCCCTTTTCGTCCGAGGCCGCGACCTGCAGACGATACGCGCCGTCGTGCGGGAGATCGGCCTGCCCGGCGTACGCCCCCGGCGCGCCCAGCTGCGCGAAGGGCACGCTTTGCACCACCTCCCCGTCGAGCTTGCGCAGCGTCGCGCTGAGCTGCGCGCCGGCCAGCGGCTGCAGTGAACGGTCCAGAACCCGTGCCGTCACCATCGCGCGCGCGCCGGGCGGATAGCGACCGGCACGGTCCGCGCTCAGCTTCAGCAAACTCCCGCCGTCTTCGCGTCCCGTCAGATAGCGAGTCGCCTGCCGCCACAGCGCGTTGTAACTGTGCTGCCCATCGGCGCCCGTCTGGCTCCAACGCCACAGCCCGTTCGTCGCGACGCCCAGCACCTTGCCCTGTCCGTAGTGCAGCGTCGCCAGCGCCGCGGGCCGCTCGCCGCTGGGCAATTTGAATGCCAGCAGCGCCTGCGCCCCCGGACGCAGCGCGCCGGGCCTGTTGAGACCCGACACTTGCGCCAGCGCTCCCGATCCCGGACGCGTCTTCAATTCTTTGAAGATCGGATGCGCGAGGCCGAGCGGAAGCAGCTCGACCGAAACCTCCGACGCTTCGAAAGCCGGCTCGCTGGCCACGAGCTGCCACGGGCACAACGGCGCGAGCTTCGAATCGACCCAGCCTCCGCGCGCGAACGCCTCCGCTCCGCCCAGCCAAACCAGCGCGCCGCCTTGCGCGACAAATTGCTTGAGCGTCTCGGCCGCCGCCGGGCTCATATCCGCCGCGCGCGATCCGCCCAGCACCACGCAGCGAAAGCGCTGCAGCGCCGCGAGGTCTTCCGGAAAGCCGTCCTGTATCCCGTCGCCTTCACGCTGGCCCTGCAGCAGAAAGCGCTTTTCGTCCACCCGCACCAGTCCCGTGAAGTCGATTCCGGGATCGGACTTCACGGCGTTGCGGAAAGCCTTGAATTCCTGTCCCAATTGCGGCGCGAAATAAAGCACCCGCAGCGACGGATCGGCGACTTCCACCGTGAACCGCCGCGTATTGTTCAGCGTCGCGGCTTCGCCGCGCAGCGACGGCAGCCGCAGCTCGAAGCGCCGGATCCCCGGCTCTCCGGCGGGAATGCGGAACGTAACCGTCCGCTGTGGCGTCCCCGACGAGAGCGCCACCGCTTGCGCCGCGATCTCCTTTTCGCCGTCGAGCACCTGCAAACTCGGCGCGCCCAGCCCATCGAAAAATGCGCTGCTCCCCGAGGCCGACACCATCACCTTGGCCTCGAATTCCGTCTTCGCGTCGGCGCGGTCGGGAACTTCGAACCGCTCGAGGCGCAGATCGTCCGTCGCGCTCAGGTCGCTCCCTACGGCGAGGACATATACGGGCACGTTGAGTCCGAAGGCCGCCGGCAAGGAAGGTTCGTCGCCGCCGTCGCTGACCAGCACCACCGCCCCCACCCGCCCCGATGCGCCGTGCGTTTCGGCGCTCTCGGCCAGCGCCCCGGCCACATCGCTCGCTTCGCCCGAAGCCGTCAGTTCGTCCCCGCGCGCCAACGCGCGCACGCGGTCGGAAAATGCCAGCGTCGTGACGGGCAGCCTCCGCTCCAGCGCCGGAATCAGCGTCTCGAACGCCGCGCGCCGCGCCTCGTCGATCCGCGCCGCCCCCAGCGAACCGTCGGCCGTCCGCATGCTGCGGCTGTCGTCGAGCAGCACGATCACGCGCGCTTGCGATAGATCTTTAATCTCGCGCTTCCACGCCGGGCGCAGCAGCGCGAACAGCAGCAACACCGCCGCGCCCGTCTTGAGCGCCAGCAGCAATCCGGCCTGCCGGCGCGGATAGAGATGGAACAGCCGCCGGTACAGCCACGCCAGCGCCGCCGCCGCGCCGCAACCGGCCAGCGCGACCCAGCCCCAGCCCAGCGCGGACTGCAATTCGAGCGCGAAGGCGAGCGCGTTCATTTCGCGGCCTCCTTGCGCGCAGACCGCGGCGCGGCCGGCCCCAGGTTCAGGCTCGACGGAGGCGAAGCGTTCGGCGGACCGCGCAAGGCCTCCGCTTCGCCCAGCGGCTTGCGCCGCCCGCCGGTCTGATTGGCCAGAAACGCCTCCGCCAGCAGCGCCAGCAGCGCGGCCAGAATCAACGCGCCGAACAGTTCGCGCCCGCTGCGCGTCTGCGCAAGCACCGCCGCGAGGTCCGCGTCCGCCCCGAGCACCTGCGCCCGCGCGAAACCCAGTGCCGCCAGCGCGTCGTCCGGCGCGAGGTAATCGGCGCCGCTCTCGGCGGGATCGGGCGTCACGGCAAAGCCCTGCGGAAAGGCGCCGTCCGCGCCTTCGGGCGGCTCGAGGCGGTAGACGCCGGCCTGCGCCGTCGCGCGCCAGACCAGCCGCGACTCGGCCAGCGCAACCGCGTGCCGCCGCTGCTTCGGATCGTGCAAGGCCAGCGCCGGCGGCAACGCCGCGCGCTTGGTGAACGGCGCGAGGTCCAGCGTCACCGGCAGGCCGGCCTTCGCCCGCAGCACCGGCGCTTCGGCGCCCGACAGCAACACGAGGCTGCGATGCAACAGCGCCAGGAATCCGGGCTGCAGCGGCAAGTTGGTGTCCTCGGCATGCGCGCTCAGCGCCCACATCTGCACGCGCCCCGCGCCCGCCGCGCGTTCGAGCAGCGCCGGGGCGCCGTTGGAGAATTCCGCCAGCACCGTCGCGCCCGGCGCGGGTTTCGCTTCGATCGCACGCAGCACCGCCACGCGGTCGAAAGGCACCCGCCCGTCGGCCGCGCGCACGTCGTCGAAGCACGCCGCCGCCGGACGCGTCACACGCAGCGTGTACGGTTCGCCCTGCGGCGGAACCTGCATCGGCGCCGCGGCCTGCGCCGGCAGCAGCCCATGCAACGGATGCTGCGCGCCAAGCTGAACGTCGCGCGCCCCGCCAAAATACAGCAGACCTCCGCCTTTGCGGACGTACGCATCCAGCGCGGCCAGCGCCTCCAGCGGCAGCGCCGTCGCCCCGCAGACCACCACCGCGTCGTACGCCTCCAGCCCCGCGCGCGGCGCCTGCTCCTGAGCCAGATACTCGACGCGCAGACCGCTCAACCGTCCGTCGCCGGTGGGGTCAAGCGCTTTACGTACGTAGAACGCTTCGTCGCGCTGCTCCTCGGTCTCGCCGCC
The DNA here is from genome assembly GCA_045863855.1 of Planctomycetota bacterium. GTDB lineage: Bacteria > Planctomycetota > SZUA-567 > H5-PLA8 > H5-PLA8 > H5-PLA8. The sequence goes on from BTVV01000077.1 coordinate 11,666, forward strand.
GCGCGAAAGCACCAGCACCCGCAGCGGACCGCGCACCTGCAGACAGAACGGCCACGCGTTGTCGAATGGCGCGTCGTCGGCATCGAGGGTCACCGTGCCCGAAGCGAAGCCCTCCGCGCCCAGCGTGAAGCGCAGCGGGACATCCAGCGTCTGGCCCGGCGGAACGGCGGCCGGAACGCTCACCGCCGGAGCGTCGCCCAGTTGCGCCGTGACCTGCGTGGTCAATTCTTCCTCGCCTGGATTGTGGACCTTGGCCACGAGCGTCAGCGCGCGCCCGGTCACCTTGGGGCGCGGATCGATGACCAGGTCGGCCAGCGCCAGATTGCGCCGCGGCGCGCCCGAAGGCGCGGGCGCCAGGAAAAGCGCCGTCGAATCCGGCAGCAGCGCCGCGGCCTTGCGCAGCGCTTCGGGATCGTCGAGCCCCGCGCGCTGCAAGTCGGTAAACAGGTACACTTCGCGGTTGGGCGCGCTCGACGTTTGCGCCAGCAGTTTGCCCGCGCGCGCCAGCGCTCCGGCCAGCCGTCCCGCGCCGGCCGCCGGTTCGATCGCATGCAGCGTCGCGCGCAGTTTGGCCAGATCCGCCGTGAAGGCCGGCGCTTCCGCGCCTTCTTCGCCGCCGACGAGCGTCAATACCGCCGCGCGGCTCTCGGGGCTCAACGTCTCCAGCACCGCCGCCGCGCGCGTCCGCGCCGCTTCGAGGCGCGTCCCCGCGGGCGTGGGCAGGCTCATCGACGCGCTGTTGTCCAGAATCAGCACGCAGTCCGCCGCCGCGCCCAGGCTTTGCGCGCCCTGCTGCGTGAAGCCCGGCCGCGCCAGCGCCAGCGCGACGCACGCGATCGCCAGCACGCGCAACAAGAGGAGCAGCAATTCCTTGAGCTTGCGCCGGCTCGCGAGCTTCATGTCCACGCGCCGCAGGAACATCAGCGTCGGAAATTCCACCGCCGTCCGCTTGCGCCTGAAGATCAGGTGCACCAGCACCGGCGTCGCGGCCGCGGCGAGCGCCCAGAGGAATGCGGGGTTCGCGAACACGTTAGCGGCTCATCCGCCGCACCAGGTACGCCGCGAGCGCGCGGTCGAACGGACCGGCCGTGTTGAGCACGTGGTAATCGATCCGCGCGTCGCCGCAGATGCGCCGCCAGTGCGCGATGAACTCGCGCACGCTCTCCTGCACCGCGTCCCGCACCAGCTCCGCCTCCACTTCCATCCGCTCGCCCGTCTCGAGGTCGCGAAAATCGATCAGCCCGCGGTACGGGAAATTCAGCTCCGCGTCGTCGAGCAGATGCAGCAGGATCACCTCATGCCGGCGGTGCCGCAGATGCCGCAGCCCGGCCGCGATGCGCTGCGGATCGTCGAACAGATCGGTCAGCAAGATCACGAGGCTGCGCCGCGGCAGGCGCTCGGCCAGTTCGTGGTAAATCGACGCCAGGTCGCTCTGCCCGCCCGGCTTCAGCGCATCGAGATGCAGCAGATTCTCGCGCATCGCGATCGCGCTCGTGCGCGGCGGAAAGAACGTATCGATCTTCGATGCGTGCGTGACCAGCCCGATCGCGTCCTGCTGACGGTGCAGCATCGCCACCAGCGCCGCCGCGCAATAACAGCCGAACTGAAACTTGGTGATCGGACTCCCGGATTTGAAGTCGAGCGACTTGCTCGCGTCGAGCACCACCGTCGCGCGCAGATTCGTTTCCTGCTCGTACTGCCGGATCACCAGCCGGTCGTTGCGCCCATAGATCGTCCAGTCGATGTGCCGGATCGGATCGCCCGGAACGTATTCGCGGTATTCCGCGAACTCCACCGAAAAGCCGTGATGCGGCGATTTGTGCAGCCCGGCGATGAACCCTTCGACGATCCCCTGCGCCAACAGTTCGAGATTGGCGAATTTGCTCACCGTTTCGGGCGTTAAATACGTGTACTTCGTCGCTTCTGGCATCGGTCACCCGGTCTTCGGCGCGCGCGTCAGCGGTAGTCCTCGGGCTTCGGTTCGGGGACGTGCTTCAAAAGCATCTCGACGATGCGGTCCGCGTCGACGCCTTCGCTGCTGGCGTTGAAATTGCAGAACATGCGATGGCGCAGCACCGGCGGAGCGGCGTGCCGCACGTCCTCGCAGCCTACGTTCATCCGGCCCATCAGGATCGCGCGCGCCTTCGCCGCCAGCAGCAGGTACTGCCCCGCCCGCGGCCCCGCGCCCCAGCTCAGCCAATTCTTGACGAACGCCGGCGCCTCCGGCGCGTCGGGGCGCGTCGCACGCACCAAATCCGCCACGTACGCCGTCACGTGGTCGCTCACCGGAACCCGCCGCACCAGCTTCTGCAGCCGCAGGATCGCCTCCCCGCTCAGCACCGGCTTCACCTGCACCTCCACGTCGCCCGTCGTGACCCGGTAAATCTCCATCTCTTCGTCCCGCGTCGGATACGCGATCTTGACCATGAACATGAACCGGTCGAGCTGCGCCTCCGGCAGCGGGTACGTCCCTTCCTGCTCGATCGGATTCTGCGTGGCCAGCACGAAGAACGGCGGCGCCAGCGGGTAGCTGTGCCCGCCCGTGGTCACGCGCCCTTCCTGCATCGCTTCCAACAGCGCCGCCTGCGTCTTCGGCGGCGTGCGGTTGATCTCGTCGGCCAGCAGGATGTTCGTGAAGACCGGGCCCTTCATGAAGCGGAACGTCCGCTGCCGCGTCTGCGGATCTTCCTGCAATATCTGCGTCCCCGTGATGTCGCTCGGCATCAGGTCCGGCGTGAACTGAATCCGCTTGCTGTCCAGCTCCAGCACCTGCGCCAGCGTGCGGACCATCAGCGTCTTGGCCAGCCCCGGCACGCCCACCATCAGGCAATGCCCGCGGCTGAAGAGCGCCACCAGAAGCTGATCGACCACATCGTGCTGGCCGATCACGATCTTGCCCAGTTCCAGGCGAATCCGCTTGCGGGCCTCGTGCAGGTGCGCGACCGCCTCGGCCTCGCTCTCCGGCAGCGGCGGCGCGGCCGGGCGCGGCTTCTCGGCGGTCTCGGCGGCGGTCGGTTCGGACATCGCGGGCTCCTTGGTGCTGTGCGAACTCAATGCGTCATGGCGTAGACGACGATATTGACGCCCAGCCGCAGCGCGTCCGCGCACAGATATCCCTTCGCCTGCGGATGCTCGTCGCCCTGCCAGCCCCCGCCCAGATCGTAGGGGCTGTAGATCACGCGCAGGTCGCCGTCGAGCTGGATCGCTTCCAGCACCGGCGCCTCCAGCTTCGGCTCCAGGCGCTGCACCGCCGGCGTGTACGAAACTTTTTGAATCGCATAGCGCGTGGCGAACAACTCGTGCGCCGGATCGATGCGCTGCAAGGCCGCCGACGGAAACACTTTCTTCAACTCGCGCCTCACGGCCTTATCGAAAAGCTGCAAGCCCTGTGCGTTGTCGATCAATAGCGTCCCGCCGCGCTGAAGGAAACCCTGCAACGCCCGGACCTCCGCCTCGTCCAACGTGAAATCGTAGCACCCGCTCAGATACAGGAACTGCGTGTCGTCCAGGCCGTCGGCGCCCAGCTTGACCGCCTGCCGCCGGAAGACCACCTTGGTCTGCGTCTCCGTCGCGAGCGTCCGCAGCAGATTCCCGGGGCCGCCCGGATCGGTGTTCCACACGCCCCCGTGGCGCACCTGCGCGAAGACGAACTCGTCCGTCTGCGTGCGCCCTTCGGCCAAACCGAACAGCTCCGGGCGCGCGTGCGCGATGCCCACGCGCTGGTAGCCCACCGCGTACGCCACCAGATTCAAGCCCAGCAAATTCGCGTCGCGGACGCTGTAAAACATCGCGTGCGGGATGCGGCTGTCGGGCGTGAAGTCGTCCCAGCCGCAGCCCAGCCCGAACTTGCTCACCACCACGCCCACGCGGCAGCCCACGTAAAGCCCTTCCAACTGCGGAAGCTCCGTCCCCGCCGCCGCGGGAAGCTGAACCTTCTCCACGTCGGTGATCATGTGGTACACCGGATGGTCGAGCGGCACCGGGCGCAGCGTCTCTTCGGGAAACGCTTTCTTGAGCGTCTGCACCGCCCCTTCGTAAAAGAACGGGCTTCCCGCCACCGAATCGAACCAGATCATGCCGCCGGCGAGCACGTACTTGCGCAGCAGTTGAATCTGCTCGTCCGGCAGGCGTAGCGTCCGCCCGCCGCTCAGGAACAGCACCGGCATCTCCGCCGGATCGCCGCTGAAAGTGTTGAGATTCACCGTGTCGTGCTTGTAGCGCAGCTTTAGGTGCTGGCCTGCTTTGCGTAAGAGCTGCTGCAAGTCAGCCGGCGCGAGGTTCCAGTCCGCGATGCGGTGCTTGCTCCCGTCCTCTTCGACGAAATCGGCTTCTGCGCCCCACACCACTTTCCCGATCAGCGTCGGCGGCGCGGGCTCGCGCTTCCGCTCGCTCCGCCGCAGCGGCGTCGCCGGAAGCGGCAGCGGCGGCACGGCCTCACCGCCCTTGATCCGCTTCTGGTTCGCCTCGGGCGGCTTGCCCAACGGCTTGAAGTAATCGTTCTCGTCCAGCGCGCACGCGGCCCCCGCGTGCAGCAGCACGGCGATCAGCGCGGCGGTGCGAAGCATCGGCATGGCCATACCCTCACGGACAGCCTAATCGATCACGGTTCCAGTTGCCGCCTCGCCAGCGCGGTTTCGGCGGCGTACGGGAACGATTTCTTCAGCGTCGCGTAGCAGGCCTGCGCGCGCTCCTTCTGAGCCAATCCCAGGTACGCGTGGATCAGCTTGTACAGCATCTCCGGCTGCTGCCCGCTCGCCGGATTCATCGCGCGCAACCGCTCCAGCAGCACCGCCGCGCGCGGATAGTCCTTCATCCCCAGCAGGCACTCGGCCCGCAGCAAGCCCGTCTCGTCGGCCGCGCGCTCCAGCGGCGTCTCCCACTCGATCTCGTCGAGGATCTGCAGCGCGGCCTCGAAATCGCCGGCCCGAAGGTAACTCCCCGCGCTCACCAGCCGCCCGCGCCGCCGCGCCGCGTACGCGCGGTCGGTCAGCGGCGCCGCGCGCAGCGCTTCGTACGCCGCATGCGCATCCTCGCGCCGGCCCAGCCCCGCCAGCGCGTCGGCCCCGTAAATCCGCTTCAGCACCGGTTCGTGCGCCTGCGTGAGATCCTGATCGCCGATCTGCGCCAGCAACGGCAGCGCCTCCGCCGGACGGCCGGCCACGTGAATCAAAAGCCCCGCCAGATGCAGCTTCACGCGCGCGAGGAACGCCGCGTCGCCCGGTCCGGCCGCCGCCGCCCGCAGCGCCCGCTCGGCGCCGCCGTAATCCCGCGCCGGACCCTGCAGCGCCCGGCCCAGCCCGTAAAAAATATTCGCGCGATCCGCTTCGGGAAGCTGCGCCTCCAGCTTCCACGCGATCGCGCCCACCGCCTTCAGCAACTCCGGGTCCTCCAGCTCCACCGCGTACACCAGCAGCGGGCGGACATCCAGCGGCTTCACCGTCCCGTCTGCCAGCCGCTTGAGCGCCTGCGGCCGGTACTCGCCCCAAAGCTTGTCGTGCCATTCTTCGCGCTGCTGCCAGACCGGTTCGACCACCACGCTTTGCGTGATCGGCGTCCACGTGCTGTCCTCGGCTTTGATTTCCACCTTGTACGTGCCGGGCGAAAGAAACAGATGCCGCCCCAGCGCCGCCTCGCCCTCCTTCTTGAGCACCGCGTGCGCGCCGTCCCCGAAAAGCCACGCGATCTGCCCCTTGAACGGAGCGCGGCATTCGAAGTTCATCCGCACCAGGAACTGCCCGTTCACCACGAGCTGATCGGCCGGCCACCATTGGAAGTCCAGCGTCGGGCGCCCGTCGGAACGCTCCATTGCCAGAGCTTGCCCGCGCGCCAGCGGCACGAACGCTTCGGGCGGCATCAGCGCGAAATACTTCTCGCCCGGCTTGCGCCACGCCGCGATCGTCGCCGTGCCGCCGCCGCCCTGCGCGTGCCAGTATTCCAGCTTATGCGCGCCCTTCGTCAGCCGCACCACCCCGTGGCCTTCGCCGATGCGCCGCTCGGCACCGTGCCAGCCGGGGTACTCCGAAAGCTTGCGCCCGTCGACGAACAGAAACGATGCGTCGTCGCTGTTCGTGGCGAAGCCGTATTCGCCGTCGGCCGGCGCATTGAAAAAGGCTCGGTACTTGCTCAAGAATTGTTCGCTTGGGCCCAGCGGGTTGAAGCCGTCGAAAACCGCCGCGCGCAGGATGCGACCCTGGACCGTCGTCGAACTCTTCCAGAGCTGCTGGTACTGCTCCCACGTATCAGCGTTGCCTTCGCCTTTCGAGCGCACCTCCAGCACCACGCCCGCCTCGGCCGTCCAGGCTTTCGGCGGCGGCGCACGCGCGCCGGAATTGCCAAAATAGATGAAGAATACTCGCCCGGGGCGTACGTCCTGCACGGGGAACAGAATCTCCGCCGCGTCTCCGGGCCCGAAGCGGAGGAGTTCGAAGTCTAGGAGGTTGCCTTCGCCATCGGTCAAACGTAGATCACGGGCGTTTTCGGCGAATAGCCCCAAATGGGCAAAGCGCACGAACGCGGCCGCCGCGCCCGAAGGCGTGTCGCTTAGCACCACCGGACGGCGATACGCCCAACCCGGAAGCGACCAAGCTTCACCCGCTCCGGACACGCCAGTAAGCAGCAAGGTGAAGGCCACGCCAGATAGCCATTGAGGTCTGTGCATTAGGTTCCCGAAGTGTGCCACCCGCCTGATTGCTTCACGATTGTGAATAAATCGCCAAACTCTATGTTGTAGTGACGATTAGACCCCTAAGGATGATGCTACAATGTTCCGAGGGCTACACGTTGCGACTATTGGGTCGCGAGTTAACACAAGCGCAGCCATCATGTTAACCTAACTTAGAATAGCCGTATAAAAGGATCACAACATCGTTATATAAGCAGAGTATCAAAATGTGTGGAGAATTAATACATTACTCCAATTAAGCGGCCTTTGATCGGCTTGTCCATGAATGGAATGCTCATGTAATCTCGGCCTTGTTTCTACTCGGCCCCGCAGACTTCATGGCTCGGCGACTCGCGAACGGGCGGTAGTCAGAAACAGCCTTTGCGCCAAGATCCAAGCCCCTGCCGCCAAACCGATTCCCGCTACGCCGTCCGCCAGGTAATGCCAACCGGTCACGCAAGAACCCAGCAGCATGAGCAGAACGTAGACCCACGCGCACCACACGACCCAGGTTCTGCTCTTCGCCAAAAAGAGCGCATATAGCGCAACCAATCCCACGTGCAGGGAAGGAAAGGCTGACATGCCTTCGTACATAAATACTCGATACTCTTCCGGGCTAGCGAGATACTCGTTGTAGCCGCGCCATACCGTCTCCTGAATCTTCCGCGCGACAGGCATATTTAGGCTTTCGAAAATTTCCGGGTTCACGAATACGGGCCCCAAGCTAGGCCAGACAAGCACCACCAGGATATGGGAGATCCACATCAGCAGAAATGCGAAAAGAAAAGCCTGAGCATTGCGACGGTTCGACGCGAGAAGAAAGTATGTCACCAGCGGTAACTTAACGAAGTACCATGATACGTACAGCAGATCAAAAAACCGAGCTACCGTAGGAACGGCGAGAAGGCTCGACCGAGCCAACCCCGCTACTGGATCCATTCCCATGCCCAGTCCGCGATCCAGCCGGGCGAAGGCACCATCATATACTCGTGGGTTGACTGCGGGTACACGCTGCTGTAGGTTTGTGTGAATTACGGTAACTGCGTGAATGAGGACAATCGCAACAGATAACTCCAGTACCATTCTACCTATTGAGAATTTCGCTGTAGCGATTCGCGTCACTTCCGGCAGCGAGCGATTCGAGCGCTCCTCCCGCTTTAGCCGAAGATCCTCGCGCACGACAAGAAAGGCCAGATACATTAGACTCCAAAAGATTATCGTTCCCGCATATACTGCCAAACAAGAGGGAGCGAAAGCAGGAGAGAGTTCCAAGCGGAAACCCGCGCAGCATGCGATTCCGAAGGCACCGAGCGCGAAGAGAAACGCAAGGACCGCCGATGGAAGCATGTACCACGGCCACCTGCGCCAATACCTAGCCGAAAGAACCTTGGCGGATGGCGTGGTCGGATTACACCCTCCATCGATCACGGCCCGCTCGAATAGATTCGCGGCCGAAACCGGTCCAGGGAGATGGAGCGCAGGGAGTGGATATTCACGAAGGTCATACCTTGCCCGGTTGGCTCGTGATCATTCTGCGGTCGCGCGTCTGGGCTCCGATTTGCATGGCCTACTTCGTGACCCTGCTTTGCTGGGGGGCCTTCGCACCGCCCGGCCTTTACGAGCGCGATGGCTATTACCATGCGCGGTACGCGCAGATTCTTCCGGAGCGAGGACTTTCTCGGACGTTTCCCTGGACGCAAAGTAGCACTTGGCGGGATAATTTTTGCGACAAGGAATTCTTGTTTCACGTGCTGCTTATCCCCTTTTGTCGCAATCAGGAGGATCCTGTCCAAGGCGCAAAAATATTTGCCGTGGCACTGGCTACCGTCGTTCTGATTGCGCAATATGCACTATTGCGATTACATCATGCGCCATATCCTCTAGCCTGTACACTTATATTCGTAAGTCTAAGCGCTACGGTTTTGCATCGCTTGGGCATGATCCGTTCCCATGTGCTCAGTATTCTCCTTTTTCAAGCCGGCCTGCATTTTCTCCTGACCAACCGATGGAAGTCGATCGCGGCGCTCGGTTTCCTCTACTCGTGGAGCTACACGTTCCCGTGGGTGCTGCCTCTGACCACGGCGGTCTTTTCGCTAGCCAAGGGACTGGCGCGCGGCGGATGGTGTGCTCGGCCGCCATTGGCAGCGCTGGCCGGCGTGGCGGCAGGTTCGATCCTCCACCCGTACTTTCCTGGGACGGTGGAAAACCTGCTGACCTACCTCCAGGTGATAGACCTCAGCGCCACAAATCCGGTTCAGTCTGGCGTGACCTTGGGGGGCGAGCTATATCCTCTCTCCATGAGCGAATTCTTGATTACTTTTCCGCTGCTCATTCTCGTGTCAACTGGCTTCGGCTGGGCCGTTTTACGACTCCAAAACTGTCTTGCACGAGAAAGCACAGCCATGATCGGCGTCGCATGGCTGTGGTTCGTTGGCTGTTGGTGGATGCCACGCATGATCGAATACGCGGCCCCCGCAGCCGGACTAGCGGCGGGACTATTGCTACGCGACTTGCGGCCAAAATCGTACTTACCGGCCATGGAGGCCGGTCCGCGACGCGCGCGCTTCTTGATGGGCCTCGGCGCGGTCATGGTGCTTCTGGCGGCGGCACATTCAAGCGCCATTCATACTTTCATCGCGACTGCTGGAGAAGCGCCCGCCCGTCGCTTCTCCGGTGCCGCTAGGTGGATGAAAGAGAACCTGAAACCTGGTGAGACGGTCATGAACTTGTGGTGGGACGACTTCCCGGAGCTCTTTTACGACGCGCCCGAATTCCGCTACCTCTGCGGATTGGATCCGACGTACATGCTGCGATGGGACGAGGCGAAGGCTCTTGGGCTGGAGGCAATGCGCGCACGGAAGCGCGGGCTGGACGGCGCTTGGCTTGCGGACGCCTTCGGTTCGCGTCTGCTGATCGTGCGCCAGCCGAAAGCCGACGCCTACCCAGAGCTGAAGGTCGAGCCTTGGAAGTTGCTCTACCGCGACGACGCGGCGGCGCTTTACCGCTATGACGGTCCGGCGGCGGTGCCCTGAGGAAAGTAGAGCTTGCTGCGCAAATCCTCGCTGAGCGTTACGCGCCCTTCCAGCCGGCGCAGGCGGGCCTCGAAGTAGGCATACTCCTTGGTTTTGTCCTCGCTGAACCGATCCTGGAACATGGTCATGATGCGGCGGCAGCAGAAGGCTGCCTGTTCGACGTCGCCGATCCCCAGGGCTTGGTTGTAAGCGGCCACGTACTTCTTCAGTTGGAAGCGCAGGTGGTTCTGGCAACTGGTGATGACCTCATCGGCCTTGTCCGCACGGAAGGGCTGCTTCAGCGCGTCAGTTTCGCCCCAGGCGTAGGCCTTAGCTCGTCGCATCTCCAGGATTGCCGAGAAGGCGTTGGCCGGGTCCAGCGTGATGTTTTCGAAGCTGCGCGTAGCGCGGCGGTAGTGGAGCAGGGCGAGGTCTCTATCGACAGGCGTGTCTTCCTCGAAGCTGCGTTCGGCCCAGTCCACAAAGTCACCTTTGCGAGGAAGCACCGACTTGGCGGCTTGGGTAACAAGGTCCGGTAGTTCGGTCTGAGTCTCAGGCGGGAATGCGAGCACCACGCCCGCCACCACCGCCAGGACGACGGCGACCAGGATGAGATCGGGCGCCATCTCTTTCCAATTCGTGACGCGGGTGCCCCAGGATCGCTTGCGGACGAAGGTCAGCACCGTGCTGCCGATGCGGATGCGGTCGCCGGCGACCAGTGGATGCCCAGTCTGAAGTTGCTTCTCGTTCACGAAGGTGCCGCTGACGCTCTCGGAGTCGTACACCACGTACGTGTCGCCCTCGAACTGGAGGTACGCGTGCATGCGCGAGACTTGGATGTCGTTGGTCAGTACCACCGAAGCGCGTTCCGGATCGCTGCCGATGGTGATGCGAGCGCCGGCGAGCAGAATCTCGGCATTCGTCTGGAGCGACGGGCCTTTGAGCACGCGCAATAAGCACTGCGCTTCCGGAGACACGGCCGCCGAGGGATCGGCCAGGGGCGTATTCTGGACGGCGTCGGTCATGGACGTTGAACCTCCTGGCCGGTGATACCGGCTATCCACCCAAAAGGGTCTGGTACATGCGAATGGCGATGGGGCCTAGAATTATCAGGAACATGCACGGGAAGACGAACAGAATCAGCGGAACAATCATCAGCGTGGCCGCCTTCTTGGCTTTCTCGCGAAGCTCCTGCATGCGTTTGTTCTTAATAAAGGCGCTCTGGTTTCGAAGCACCTCGACCAGCCCGGTGCCCATCTCGTCGGCGCGAATCAGCGCGCCGGTAAGGGCTGAGACTTCGGCCAGTGCGACGCGGCTCTTGAGCTTCAGTAGTGCTTCCTTGCGGCTGGCGCCTGCGCGGATGGCCGCCAGGATCAGGCGCAGTTCGTCGCGCAGAGGCCGCTCCGGAAATTGTTCGATGATGTTCTGGATTGCAAAAACGAAGTCGGCGCCTGCCTGTACGCTGAGCGTCAGCAGGTCCATCATGTAGGGTAAGTCCTTGCAGATGCTCTTCAAGCGCTTGGCTCGTGCGGCGCTCATGCGTGCGATCGGCACGTAGAATCCGAATAGGGCAATGGCGATGGCCATGGGGGGCGAAGGGTCGATGACGATCAGGTAGAGCGATCCGCAGAATACGGCCCAGCACTCCTGTGCCGCCAGGAAGGGCTCGAAGGAGTACTGCTCTTCCATGGCGCTTTCGCGAATCAGTTGGTCGATGTAGTTGCGGTAGCCAGGCACCGGCACGAAGGTGTTCACGTAGGCCAAGCGACTGAGCAATTCGAAGCGGAAGCGGGTCAGGCGCGACCGCGTTTGGGTGTCGCCGGCAGCGATGTCCTTGCGCTCGATGCTGAAGAAGATCCGCGTGAGCGCCATGACCATCAGGAAGATGGCCGCGAAGAGCAGCCAACTCGATCCGGCGTACAGCATTCCTTCCGAGGCGGCAGGCATGCGTCAGTCCTCGATTTTCAGAAGTTCGTTGATCACGACGGCACCGATCAGTTCCAGCACGACGACGATCCCGATGATAAGGTTGCCGATCCAATGCGTGATGAGCGGCTCCATCAGGTCCGGGTTGATCAGGGCAAGGATGGCGGCGACGCCGAAGGGCATGGCGCCCATCATCATGCCCTGCAGCTTACCTTCGGCGGTCATCGCTCGCAATTCGCCGCGCAGTTCGATGTTGCGGCGGATGGTGTCGGCGATGGAGTCGCTCATCTCGGCCAAGTTGCCGCCGAGTTTGAGGCAGGTGCTCACGGCCGTGACGAACAGCTTGACCGATTCCAGCGGCACGCGGTCTGCCAGTTCGCGGAAGCCCTGCTCGGTGCGGCCCAATTGGATCTCGCGGCGCAGCATGCTGAATTCCTCGGATAGCGGTTCCTCCGATTCCTCGGCGATTTTGGAGACAGCCAGGGGAAGGGAGATGCCCGCTCGAAGCGTGCTGGACAGCAGCGACAGTGCTTCGGGGAACTGTTCCTCGAACTGGGCCAGGCGCTTGGCCTGCGCCCGGCGGCGGATGAAATAAGGCGTCACCATGCAAAGGGCGGCGAGCACCAGGCCCAGCAGGACGCTGCCGAGGAATACCACGCAGAGTGTCGCGGAGAGGATCGCCAGCGCTGCTGAAAGGTGCATCTGCGCGCGCAGGCTGACGCCAATCAAGACGTTGCCGATCTGCTTGCGGGAGCGCGCCGAGAAGTAGGTTTCCTGCGACTCGCTGCGGAAATTGCCGACAGCCGATGCGGCAAGCCTCATCAGGGCGAACAGGCCCACCGCCGTCATAGCGTACATCCCCAACACCATGGTATCCATGTTCGCTCCAGCCTTTACCGGTTCGGGTTAACCGGTTGGAAGATCTCCATCGGTACGGTCACGCCCACATCCTTAAGCCGCTCGACGAATCGCGGTACCATGCCAGTGCCGGTGAAGTAACCCACGATCCGGCGGTTGGCGTCGAAACCCGTCTGTTTGAACTCGAAGATCGGCTGCATGAGGATGTTCCCGGATTCCATGCCTGTCACTTCCGAGACCATCATCACCTTGCGGCTGCCATCGGCCAGGCGGGACTGCTGCACGATCAGGTTTACAGCCGCCGCGATCTGTTGGCGCACGACGGAGATGGGCAAGTCCAGCCCGGCCATCAGGCTCATGCTCTCGATGCGCGTGACGGCCTCGCGCGTGTTGTTGGCGTGCACGGTGGTCATCGAGCCTTCGTGGCCGGTGTTCATGGCCTGCAGCATGTCGAAGGCCTCGCCGCCTCGGCATTCGCCGACGATGATCCGGTCGGGGCGCATGCGCAAGCAGTTGCGGACCAGATCACGAATGGTGACGGCGCCCTTGCCTTCGATGTTCGCCGGCCGGGATTCCAGGCGGACTACGTGCTGCTGCTGCAGGCGCAGTTCCGCGGAGTCTTCCACGGTAATGATGCGTTCGTGCGAAGGGATATAGCGCGAGAGCATGTTCAAAAGGGTAGTTTTACCGGAGCCGGTACCGCCCGAGACGATCACGTTCTGCTTGTGGGTGACGCCAAGATCCAGGAACTTGACCAGGTTCTCCGTCATCGCGCCGAACTTGATCAGGTCGTCTGCGGTCAGGTGCTTGGACGGGAACTTTCGGATCGTCAACGTGGCCCCATTGAGCGCCAGCGGCGGGATGATGGCGTGCACGCGCGAGCCGTCGTCCAAACGGGTGTCCACGTACGGCACGGCCTCGTCGATGCGGCGGTTCTTCGACGCCACGATGCGTTCGATGATCTTGCGCAGGAACGCGTCCGAGAGGAACTTCACCGTGGAGAGCGTCAAGCGGCCCTTCTGTTCAACGAAGACCATGTCCGGACCGTTGCACATGATTTCCGTGATGTCCTGGCTGGCGAGCAGGTCCTCGAGGGGGCCCAATCCGACGAACTCGGCCACGCATTCCTCGGCCAGGCGGCTGCGCTCCACGACGCCGTCGAACGGGTAGGGGACCGCGTCGAGGATGCTCATGACGACCTTGATGGCCTCTTTGCGCATCTCGTTTTCGGCTGCGCCGCGGCGTTCCAGTTCGGCCACGTTCAGGCGGTTTTCGAATTCCGGCCAGACCCGCTTGAGAACGAAGTGGCGCCGGGCCTGTGCGAATGAGTCCGCGTCCTTGTTCTTCAGCACCAGCGTCTGGGCCTGGCGCTGGATCTTGATGTTGTACTCGCCGACCTTGATCAGGGGGTCTTCGCCCACGCGCGCGGATTGGCCGGGGAGGACCGGGGTGCCGGAGACGGTCACCGCGCTCTTGGCGGCCTTGTTGCGGACGTTCACGCCGCTGGGACTGACTTCAAGCTCCAGATGCGTGTCCTCGACGCCCAGTCCGTCCAGAACCAGGTCGTGCCCCGTCGCCCGGCCCACCAGGTACGGCCGGGTGCGGCTGGTCAACTCCGCGCGGATCATCTTTCCGTCGGGCGTCTCGACCTGGACCTTGTAGGCGACCTTGGGCATCGCATCCAACTCGCTGGACATCGGCGAGAGGGCGCCCGAGGCTTGCCGCGCGGGCGTCGCGCCCATAGCCGGCGCGACGGCTGCCGAGACGGCTGGCGCAGCAGGACCTGCGTCCGAAACGAGTTGGGCGGCCGCCAGGCTGCCCGGCGGCACGGTGTCTTCGGCGGAGATTGCGCCGGAGGACGCGGCTGCCGACTCTTCCTGGTAGATCAGCACCGTCATTCCGATCTGGATCTGGTCGCCGTGCTCAAGCGGGTGGACCTTGGCCGCAGCTCCGTTGACGAGCGTGCCGTTGGAACTGCCGAGGTCTTCGAGGACGAAGCCGGAGCCCGAGGAAGAGAGCTTGGCGTGCACGCGCGATGACCGCGGTTCATGGATCTGAACCGCATTGTCCTTGTGGCGGCCGATGGTCATCTCCCCTCTCAGGGGGAAGACCTGGTCGCCCGACGGGCCTTTAAGCAAGAGCCTTGGCATGCCGGTTACTTCTTCATTTCCTTTTCATCCTTATCCGTATTCCGGTAAGGATTGCCCGGCACGTCGGGAAGGAGATGGATCATGTCCTCTATGCTGTGGGCAAGCTGGAAGTTTCCTAGCTGACCGTACTGGGTGCGCAGGACGAAGAGTTTCTCCATCTGGAGCAGCGCCTCGTTGCGGATGGGGTCGTACAGGTCGAGAGCCGGCTTGGCCTCCTCGGGTGTGAGGACCCGGGCGAGATCCTTGACCGGCGCGATTAGGGTGAAAGCGTCGGTCAGGAGCTTGGCCTTGGTACGGAAGGAATCGGGGATGCTCTTGGCCGCGGTGCGTTCCGAGGAGACGATCGGATCCGCCTTGTACTTGTCCCAGGCCACGCGCGCCTGCTGGACCCACCGTCCGGTCTCATCCTTGACCGTCTTCACAACCATATTTTTCATGTCGGTCAGTTTCATGCGTAGGTCGGCGAACTCTTCGCCTTCGTACTCGACCACCAGCGTGTCGGCGGCCTTGATCACATCACCGTACTTGCAGGCCTTGAATGCGTTCTCCATGCCCTTGTAGTGGATGTTGAAGAACTGGCGGCGCAGGCTGCTGACCAGCGCCCCGGTCTGCTCGAAGTACCAGCCGTCGGCTTCCTTGTTGAGGTTGATCAGGAGCATGGTAGCTTCCTTGAGCAGGGCCATGTTGTTGGCTTTTGCCTTCATCTCCGTGAGATTGCTCCAGGCTGCGACGATCTCCTTCACGTGCGCGCGCAGGACGATGGCCTTCTCAGTCTTGGCGTTCTTGAGCGCCTCCAGGGCCTCCGCGCCATTGCCGGCCAGGTACAGGCGCATGCCGACGCGGAAGTCGGCTTCTTGACGGATCTTGTCCAGCATCTTACCGGCTTCGGCCGCGTGGAAGTCGGTAGCGGCAACCTTCGAAAGTTCCTCGTTGGCCTTTTCGTAGTCTCCTTTATCGAAGGCTTGGGAGCCTTCGGCGAAAGCTTTGGCATTCTTCAGCAGATCGGCGGCATTGACGGGACCGGCAACGGCCGAGATCGATTCGGCGCTGCAGTCCACCAGTCGCGTAAGCGACTCGACTTCAAAGCCGACTTCGCCCACCTTGCGTGCGGTCTGGACGTCGTTCCACGCCTGTGTGGCGCGTTCCAACTGGTCCAAGATCTTACGCACGCGGTCTAGTTCGACTACGCAGCTCTGGTAGGCCTCCTCGACCTGGAGCAGTTCGCCCAGCACCGCTTCCTGCGCGCGGTATTTCTTGACGGCTTCCTGGAGGCTGGAAGCCAGTTCGCGGGCGCGGTCCTGGCTGATGGCGCCCTTGGCTTCGGCCGCCGACTTCTGGGTGGCCACGACGAAGGTTCCGCTGTAAGCCTGCTCGGAAAGCGCCAGGAAACGGTCTGAGGAGTTCTTGTACTTGTTCACCCCCGCCTGGGCGCGGCGGTAGGCCTCGGAGAGGTCACCCTTTACCTTGATCAGCGCCTCGATCTCGGCGTTTTCCTGCTCGGCTTCGATCCGCAACTTCCACTGCTTCAGCGTCTTGGCTCCCTCGTCGTCCAGGTTTTCCTTTTCAATCGAAGCGATGCGTTCCTTCAGGTCTTCGAGCTTGCCCTGCTTGAAGAGTACGTCGATCTCGCTCCAGTTCACCTCTACCGGCTTCGCCGCGAACATCGACGGCAGGACCAGTAGAGCCAGCAGGGCGACCGCGACGGCACCGAGCATCATCAGGAGCTTCTTGGAAAAACCGCGGCGCGAAGGCAAGATGATCTGGGCCGGTATGGGTACCTGCCGCGAAGGGGTGCCTAGCGACGCGGGCTGCGAGGCAACAGGCAAGACCGGGACCGCGGCCTGCAGGGGATGGACCGGTTCGGACGAGGTCGCAGGCGCGGCGGGCGTGGGTGGCGACTCAACGGGCGGCACCTGCCCGATCAGCGTCTTCTCGAAGTCGGACGCGTTGCCGATCATAGTCTTCTCGAAATCGTCGGTGGGCTGGGCGTCGTCCTCGAAGGTGGCCTCGACGTTGCCGATCTTGATCTTGTCGCCAGCGCGCAGGGACCGGCGTGTCACCTTCTCGCCGTTCACCATGGTACCCACCGCGCCGCCCAGATCGTCCAGGACATAGGCGCCGCCCATCTTGGCGATGCGGACGTGCTTGCGGGAGACGGTGGGGTCGGTGAGCACAATCGTATTGCCCGGTTGCCGGCCAAGCGTTACTTCGCCAGCTACTACGACCTCCCTCGTCTGACCTGCATCGTTCAAAATCAGCTTAGCCATGGTGTATTACGGTTTCACGTTCACGAGTCCGATGCCCGCACCTGCAGCCGCAGCGTGCCAGACACGCGCTCCATCGGGGACGATTACGACGATGGATCGCAAAAAAGTGATGCGACAGCGGGAGTGACGCCAAGGCGACGACTACTCCATGGCGCGGCACTGCGTACCGATTCTCCTCCGGTTCCCTAAAATTCTCCCGCATGCTAGGATTTTCGGCGGCTTTGCCAATTCCTGTGTTGGGGGGGATAGGGGACAACCATTTCCTTCTCCCGCATTACGACCAAGACCCCTGGTCCCTTGAGCCCCAACCTTAATGCCCGCTCGCCTCAAGCCCAGGACTGGGAAGCTCAACTTTTAAATTCCTTTCGTTCAACGCCTTGCTCATTGCCAACACACTGCAACAATAATCCTTACCAAGCCTGTGGACCCCAGAGGCTCGTCGAACGCAGGGCGGGGTGCGTCATTCTTTTTCCCGACTCTGTCCGTAAAGCCAACTTTGCTGGAGCATACTTACAGCCTTCCCGAGCGGATTGACCACTGCAGACGCCCCTTCCCAACGCGATTGAAAGAAGAGCCATGCGCATGCGCCGGCCACCACAGGCCGTTGCATCGCCGGAAGATCGAGCGTGAAGGGCACCTCGCAAAGCATCGGCTGAACCGAGAAGACTAGGGTAGCGCCAAGTTCAGTCTCCTTGGGAGTCGGCGCCCACAGACCCACGATTAAACTCCCGCGGCGCAGACGGTCCACGTCCATACCGCGCTCAGGGCCAGCGATGAAGACATTGGTCACGATCACGTCCGATTTCTCGGCCTGTGCCAACGCCCGCCAAACGTCGGGCCGGTTGAATTCGGTAAGCTTCTCGTTTTTCAAGGCCGGATGCGGAGGATAGGATTTGATTATGGCAGCGTACTTGGCGGACAAGTCAGCTTGGACGTACCGAGCCCATGAGTCCAGGTCCACGAGGGCAGC
>BTVV01000078.1:0-28898 GCA_045863855.1 Planctomycetota bacterium
GCCGGCCTCGCCGGCGACCGCACGGCGCCTTTCTCGCCCAAGGCGTACAGCGCCGCACGCAACCCGGCCACCGGAACGAACCCCCCCCCGCCGCCTCCGCCGCCCCCGCCGCCGCCCCCGCCCCCCACCCCGCCCAAGGTGAAAGAGCCGCCCAAGTCGTTCGTCGGCAAGAGCGCGGACCTGGAAATCACCTATATGGGCATCGTGATGATGGACGGTAAGTCCTATGCGCTGGTAAAGCCCAAGGACGGCAGCCCGCCCATCCGCGTCGCCGAAGGCGAAAAGCTCGACGAGTGGGAGTACACGATCACGAAGATCGAGAAGCAGACGATCCATCTGGAAGACAAGGAAGGCCGGCCCTACGAACTGAAAGACGGCCGCTTCTCCGAGAGTGGCGGGGGGACTTCTTCCGGCACCGCGCCCAAGGGTCCGGCCGGACCGGGTTTCGCGCCCCGGCCTGAACCCAAAGCCGAAGCCCCCAAACCCGAAGCGCCGAAAATCAAAAACAACGAAACCAAGAACGGCGGCCCGCGTCCCGGTCCCGCGCCGAACCGCGAAAAGCGGCGCGACGGTAAGACCGGCGAACACTGATCGGCTCAACGTAGTTTCAAAAAATGCGCGCGGACGGTATGACCAATCTTGTGCGCGTTTACCTCAAACTGATCCGGCTGCCTAACGTCTTCACGGCCTTGGCGGACATCGGCGCCGGGTTTCTGATCGCCCACACGTCCGCCAGCGGCGCCGTGCCTTGGGCCCGCCTGCCCGCTCTGCTGGGCGCGTCGGCGGGCCTGTACCTCGCCGGGATGGCCTTTAACGACTTGGCCGACCGCGAGGAAGACGCGCGGTTTAGACCCGAGCGTCCGATCCCTTCGGGCGCGGTGAGCTTGCGCGGCGCGATGCTGTGCGGCGCGGGCTTGATGCTCTTCGCATTCGTCTGCGCCGCGCTTTCCGGGCGCGATTCCCTCCTGCACGCGGCGCTCATCGCGGTGGCGGTCCTGCTCTACAATTTCGGCGCCAAGCATATCGCGGTGGCCGGGCCGGTGGTGCTGGGCGTCTGCCGCTACTTGAACGTGCAGCTCGGCATGAGCGGCGCCGACGGCTTCGCCGCGCACTGGTCCGATCCGGTCTTCTGGCGAGACCTGCACGCGCCGGCCCTCGCCGTGGGCGTCTACGCGGCGGGCTTGACGGCCTTCGGCGCTCAGGAAGAAACGGGTAAGCGCAACTTCGCGCTCGCGCTGGGCTGGATCTTCGTGGGCGGCGCATTGCTGCTGGCGGGGCTGACCGCGCCGCACGTTTGGATTTGGCTGACCTTGGGACCGCTGGCGCTGCTGCTCGCCTGGCGCAGCGTCAAGCTGGCACGCACGGGTACGCCATTGGCGGCTCGACACTTGGTGGTCAACGGCGTGATGGGCATCTGCGCGCTCGACGCCGGACTGGTGCTAGGTCAGCGTGGATCGGAAGCCTGGCCATGGGCGCTGGGACTTCTGGCGCTCCTGATTCCGGGGCGCATCATCTTCAAATGGCTGGCGCAGCGTGAAGCGTAAGGCCGCCCGTTTTTCGATAGGCGCGCGCGCCGCTTGGAGTATCATCCGTGCGCTCCGATCGCTTCGACTTGGGTCAAAGGTTTCCACGTGACCGACTTACTCGCCGCATCCCAACCTGAATCGTCCGAAACGCCGGCCGCCCCTAAGCGCAGCGCCGAATGGAGCGAGTTTCCCGGCCTCTTTGCCCGCGGCGTGAGCATGGGCATCGCCGAGGTGATTCCGGGTGTCTCAGGCGGCACGCTGGCGCTGATCACGGGCATTTACACGCGGCTGGTGGATGCGATCCGCTCGGCGGATCTCGCGGTTCTGCGTGCGCTGCTGAGCTTGAAATTCAAAGAAGGCTTGGCGCGCATCCACTGGCGCTTTCTGTTCATGCTCTTTGCCGGACAACTGGGCGGTATCGTATTTTGCACACGCATTATCAAGCTGCCCGAGCTGATCAAGACCGATCCCGCTCCGGTGCTGGGCCTGTTCTTCGGCCTGGTGGTGGGGAGCATCTTTCTGCTGGCGCGAGACAGCGGCATGCCCGGCTTCAGGGGCCTCATCGCCTATCTGATCGGCGGAGGCATCGGCTATCTGGTGGTTACCGGCGTGCCGGCGGAGACGCCAATGGCTTCGTGGTTTCTCTTTTTGTGCGGCATGCTGGCCATCAGCGCCTGGATTCTGCCCGGCATTTCGGGATCGTACACGCTCCTGCTGCTGAAGAAGTACGACACGATCTGGGGCGCGCTGGCGCACCCCAGCGTGGACGGAATCGTCCAGATTCTGCTGCCGTTCGGACTCGGCGCGGCCGTCGGCATCACGCTTTTCTCGCGCTTGCTCTCGTGGATTCTGCATCGCTACGAAAAGATCACGACGATGGCCATGAACGGACTGCTCATCGCCAGCCTGTATGCGATTTTCCCTTTCCAGAATGCCGTCTACGAGATGCACGGATCGAAGGAGAAGCTGGTTACGACGACGCCGCATTTTCCGTCGGAGGCGGAACTGCATTCGGTTTCGGGCATCCTGGCTTGCGTGCTTCCATTCGTCGGCCTCGCGGCCGTGCTGGTCATCGACAAGCTCGCGCGCCAGAAGCAGCCCCCCGCCCCGCAAGCGGCCGTTTGACAGCGTCCCCCGGCCTAGGCACAATCCCGTCATGCGTGTATTGATCACCGGCAGCGAAGGGTTCGCGGGTTCGCATCTGGCCGACCACTGCCTCGCACAGGGCGACGAAGTGTGGGGTACCTGCCGCCCCGGCGCCCGAGTCTCGAACCTCGCGCATATTCTCGATCAGATCACGCTGCGCGTCGGCGACTTGACCAAGCCCCAGTTCATCCGCGATGTGCTCGGAGAGGCGCGCTTCGACGCAATTTTCCACCTGGCTGGGATTTCGTTTGTCCCCGAGGCGGAATTGCAGCCCGGGCGCTGCTACGAAGTCAACCTGCTGGGCGGTCTGCACGTGCTGGAAGGCATCCGTACGATGCAACACCACGCGCGCGTCGTCGTCGCCAGCAGCGCCGACGTTTACGGGCAGGTTCCCGAAGACCGCATGCCGATCAAAGAGACCGAACCGTTCGCACCGGCCAACATCTTCGCCGCGGGCAAGGCCGCGCTGGAGTTGGCCGTGCGTCCGCTGGTCAGCACCTACGGCATGCAGATCGTGATCGTGCGCCCGTTCAACCACACGGGGCCGCGGCAGCGCACCGATTTCGTATGCAGCACCTTCGCGCAGCAAGTGGCGCTGTGCGAGGCCGGCAGGCAGGACAAGATTCTAGTGGGCGACCTAACCCCCAAGCGCGATTTCAGCGACGTGCGCGACATCATCCGCGGATACCGGCTCATGGCTCTGCACGGCCAGCCCGGCGACGCTTACAACCTCGCCAGCGGACAGTCGGTGTCAGCCGAGCAGATCCTGCAGATCCTGATGAAGATGGCGCGCATCGAAGTCAAGGTCGAGAACGATCCGCAGCGCATGCGCCGCACGCAGGTGATGGATCATCGCGGCAGCTACGAGAAAGTACACGCTTGCTGCGGCTGGAAGCCCGAAGTGCCGTTCGAGAAAACGCTGCGTGACCTGCTGAACCACCACCGCGACCTGCTCGTGCGCCAGCAGCACAAGGCCGAACAGGCATCCGCGCGCTAATTCAAGTTGGAACACCCAGCTATTTCGAGAGCGCTTTTTCCAGCACCGCCGGATCCTTCACGTACGGACAGCGGACCAAGTGCCCTTCGCCGCCCATGGACTCAAGCTCGGGCAGAGCTTGGGAGCATTCCGGCTGCGCGATCGGGCAGCGCGGCGCGAACGGACAGCCCGGCGGAGGATTGATCGGCGACGGCGGCTCTCCGCCCAGTACCTGCCGGTCGCGGACTTCACCGGGCTTGCGCTTCGGTACGGCGCTCAGCAGCGCCCGCGTGTACGGATGGCGCGGATCGCCGTACAGTTCCTTCGTCGTCGCGTACTCGACGATGTGCCCCAAGTACATCACCGCCACGCGCGTGCTGATGTGCTCCACCACCGATAGGTCGTGCGCGATAAAGAGGTACGAGATTTCCCGTTCGGCCTGCAAATCGATCAGCAGGTTGACGATCTGCGCCTGAATCGAGACGTCCAGCGCGCTGACCGGTTCGTCGCAGACGATAAAGCTGGGCTCCACGGCCAGCGCCCGGGCGATCCCGATGCGCTGGCGCTGACCGCCGCTGAATTCGTGCGGGTAGCGTTCCACCGCCTGTTCGGGCAGACCTACGCGGTCGAGCAACTGCAGCACGCGTTGCCGGCGCTCCTTCGCCGATTCGCACATCCGGTGCACGTAAAGCCCCTCGCCGACGATCTGTTCGACCGTCATGCGCGGATTCAGGCTGCTGAACGGATCCTGGAAGATGATCTGCATTTCGCGGCGGTACGGGCGCATCTGATCGCTCGACAGGCTCGCGATATCGGTGCCTCTGAAACTGACTTGCCCCGCGCTGGGCTCGATCAGGCGCAGCAGCGAACGGCCCACGGTAGTCTTCCCGCAGCCCGATTCGCCCACCAGCCCCAGCGTCTCGCCCACGCCGATCTCGAACGAAACGTCGTTCACGGCCTTCACGGTTCCAACCAGCTTCGAAAGCAGGCCGCGTTTGATCGGGAAATACTTGCGCAGCTTTTCGACCTTCAGCAGCGGCTCGGAGGGAGTGCTCATGCGCCCGGACCTCCCTTCGCGCGTTCCGCGGCCTCGGCCCAGGCGTCAACGCCTTCGGCTTTGGTCTGCCAACAGGCGGCGCGGTGCGCCTGCCCGAAATCGTTCAGCGGCGGTTCTTGTCCGCAGCGCTCGACCGCCAAAGGGCAACGCGGGCGAAAGCGGCAATCGTCTTTAAAAGCCGTGGCCGCCGGCACGCGGCCGGGAATCACCGCCAACCGTTTGCGGCCGTGCTGGCTGCTCCCCGGTTCGGGCCGCGCGCGCATCAAACCTTGCGTATACGGATGCAGCGGGCGCGAGAAGACTTCTATCGTGCTCGCCGTCTCGACGATCTTCCCCGCGTACATCACGCAAGTGCGCTGCGCCATCTCCGCGACGACGCCCAAGTCGTGCGTGATCAGCAACAGCGCGAGATTGCGCGAGGCCTGCAATTCCATAAGCAACTCGAGGATCTGGGCTTGGATCGTCACATCCAGCGCAGTCGTGGGTTCGTCGGCAATCAGCAGCCGCGGATTGCAAATCAGAGCCATCGCGATGCAGACGCGCTGCTTCATGCCACCGCTGAGCTGGTGCGGATAGTCGCCCATGCGCCGCTCGGGATCGGGAATGCCGACCGACTTGAGCGATTCGACGGCGCGGTCGTAGGCTTCGCGAACCGGCGTGCCGGGATGGTGAATCGTGAACGCTTCGGCCACCTGATCGCCGATCGTGAAAACCGGATTCAGCGCGCTTTGCGGCTCCTGAAAAATCATCGCGATCTCGTTGCCGCGAACCGAGCACATCTCCGTCTGGCTGAGCGGCACGAGGTCCGACCCGTCGAACAAAATCCGCCCGGTAGGCATCCGCGCCGGCGGCATCGGCAGGAGCTTCATGATGCTGAGGCTCGTCACCGATTTGCCGCAGCCGGATTCGCCCACCAGCGCCAGGCATTCGCCCGCCGCAATCTCGAACGAGATGCCGTCGACCGCGCGAGCGATCCCCGCGTCGGTATAAAAGTGCGTGCGCAGGTCGTCGACCCGCAGCAACGCTTCGCCGCCCGATTTCTTCGCCTCGCTCATGCGCGCCTCGAAGCCCGTTACGTCCGCATCCGCGGGTCCATCGCGTCCCGCAGTCCGTCGCCCGCCAAGTTGTACACCGTTACCGTCAGGAAGATCGAAAGCCCCGGAAACAGCAGCAGCCACCACGCCTGTTCGATGAATTCCTTGCCTTGGCTGATCATCTCGCCCCACGTCGGCGTCGGCGGCGGCGCACCGAACCCGAGATAACTCAAGCTCGATTCGGTCAGCACCGCTCCCGCCACACCGAATGCGGCGCTCACCAGCACCGGTCCCAGCGCGTTGGGCAGCAGGTGCCGGAACATCACGCGTCCCGCCGAACAACCCAACGCCCGCGCCGCGTGCACGAAATCCTGCTCGGCCAGCTTCAAGAATTCGCCGCGGATTAACCGCGCCACCCCGGTCCAGCCCGTCAGGCCGATAATCAGCATGACGTCGAAGATGCTGCGCTTCTCGACCATCGCCAGGATCGTCAGAATCAAGAAGAACGTCGGAATGCATATCATCAGCTCGATCAGGCGCGAAATGGCGATATCGACCCAGCCGCGGAAATACCCCGCCATTCCGCCGATGAGAATCCCCAGCAGCACCGAAATGGCCACCGAGACGAAGCCGACCGAAATGGAAATGCGTGCGCCGTGCAGCATCCGCGCGAGCACGTCACGCCCTTCGCGGTCGGTGCCCAATCGATGGCGGTAGGTCACCAGGCCATCCAGCGACGAACGTACGGCGGTCAGTTGCAGATCCCACGATTTGACCGGCTCCTCGCCCGGCGCAGCAGCGGGCTTCACGCGCTCCTGCAGCCGCCCGATGAGCCATGCGTCCGTACCGGCCAGCGCCTTCGCAGCCGACTGCAGCGGCTCGTCGCCCGCGACGACCACGCCGGGCGCTCCAGATAGCCGCACCGAATCCCCGTCCACGCCCTCGACCTTGGCCTCGAACGCCACCAGGTTCACGCCGGGCGAGACGCGGTCTTTAAGCACGTGCGCCGTGGCTACGAAATAATCATCGCCTTCCACGCGCACGTACTTCGCTGGCGGATGCAGGATCTTGCGCGTCGGCGATAACGGATCGTGCGCGACAAGCGCCGTCCAGGCCGTCACGGATTTGCCCGATTGCGTCAGGAACTCGTAATCCCCCAGGTAATCCCGCTTATCGAGCCGCCAGGGCCGCCAGAGCCGAAACTCGCGGAAAATCGTCAGCTCTTTCTTCTGCCGCTCGTAGGCTTCGGTTTCCAGATTTCCGTCGGCATACTCCTTCTCGATCCGTGCGAGCCGCTCCGCGAGGACCGGATCTTCGCGCTCCGACGCCGAAGCAGCGCGGTCGTACATGCCCGGAGCCATAAACGGTACGAAAGAAAGCAGCAACGCCGCGCCAAGCGCTCCCAGCAGGCGTCGTCGCACCCGCTTCGGCGCCACCGCGCCGGCGCGCGAGAACCACCAGACCGGAACGCAAAGCAGCGGAACCGCCAGCGTGACGAAGAAGAAGTAATTGAAAAGATAGTCGACGCTGACCTCGTCGGTCGGCGCGGCCAGCCACGTAAGCAGCGGCCAGCTCGCGACCGGTTCCCCGCCCGGTCCGGGTTCGGACCAGTAAATCGGCCGGCCGTTTGCCAGCACCGGAGCCCACGCCGCGACGCCAAAAAGCAGCAGAATTACGGTCGCGCTGAGCATGGCCAGCCGGTTTTTGCGGAACTGGCCCCAGATCAAATCCCAATAGCTTGCGCCACCCGATTCGGGGGCGGCGGCGCCATCTTGAGGGGCGGCGGCTTCGGCCACGGTCAGCGCCCCCCTTTGTCGAAGCTGATGCGCGGATCGACCAGGACGTACATGATGTCCGACATCAAGATCCCGATCAGCGTCAGGAAGCTGCCGAAGGTCAGCGTGGACATCAGCACGGTGTAATCGCGCGTGACCATCGCGTTATAGGCCATATAGCCCATGCCCGGAATGCCGAAGATTTGCTCGATGATCAGCGAGCCGCCGATCATGCCGGGCAGGAGGCCGGCCAAAATGGTAATGATTGGAATCAGCGAATTACGCAACGCATGCCGGTAGATCACCGTTGGCTCGTCGCAGCCCTTGGCTCGCGCCGTGCGTACGAAATCGCTGCGAATGATCTCGATCATACCCACGCGCATGAAGCGCGAGAGACCCGCCAGCCCCGCGTAACACGAGGCCAGCACCGGCAGGAACAAATGCAGCAGGCCCTGCCACAGGTACTCCAGCGTGGATAACGCCTCCGAGCCCGGCGGCATCAGCCCCTGCAGCGGAAAGTGCGGCGAACCGGAATTTTTCAGCGCCACCATCAGGCGAATCAGCAAAATCGCGACCCAGAAACTGGGCAGCGAATATAAAATAAACAACCCTACGGTGGTCGTCCGGTCCAAGAACGTATTCTGGTGCGTGGCCGAATGAATGCCGATGGGAATCGAAGCGCCATAGATGACCAGGATCGCCAGCAGGTTGATAATAATGGTGATGGGCAGCGCTTCTTTGATTTTCTGCATCACCGGGACGGATTTGTTATTCACCGACTGTCCCAGATCTCCGAACAGCAGCCCCCGCTTGGGCACAGGAGGCGGCGCAAACGTCTCGAACGTCACGCCGCTGGGCCAATCTACCGCTTCCAGCCGGGGCGCGTCTTCGCCGCCGGCCAACAGAAAGTGTTCGTCACCGGCGTTCAATTTGACCAGAACCGCGCCGGTTTCGCCCTGTCCCACTTCGGTGTACTCCAGGGCCGCCGACCATTGGAACGGTCCCGAAGCCGCCGGCGGCGTGTTCAGCTTGCCGTAATTCGGCCGCGGGTCGGGCCGCAAAAAGACGCGCTCCTCGCCAGGCTTGACCTCGAAGGTCAGTTCGAACTCGGCCTCCACCGGCGCGTAGCGGCCCTGCTCGTCCCATGGCGCCGCGCCGGTCTCGCCTTTTTTGGCCGCGTCCGCTTCCTTGGCCTTGCGCTCCATCCGTTCTATGCTGCCGCGAAAGCTAAGCCTCGCCTTAACGGTGCGAGGCCCAGGCGCCGCACTGGGCGAAACCGTAAACGGGAGGCGCAGCACCAGCTCTTCGGGCTCGTAAGGCGGCTGCACCGCGCCGAGCCAATAGACGTATCGCACGTATATCGGCTCGCCGATATGAAACGTTTTGCGCATGATCTTGGCCTGCTGCTTGGTCATTCGGCCACCGGCGGTCATGTCGCCGCCTCCGGCTCCGCCGCCGCTCACGCCGGGAGCCAGATTGATGATCAGGAAGCTGACGATCGTGATGGCCAGCATCATCGGCGGCATCAGCAGCAGGCGCTTTATGATGTAGGTCGTCATGCCAAGAGTCGCGAGTCCGAAGCGCGTCGGGCGGCGAGCTTCCGCCTCCCGCGCACCGCCGCTATTTGTACTTCTGCTGGCCCAGGGGCACCCACCAGCGGTCTTCGTCCGCGCCGATGAGCTTGTACTTCACGTTCTGGATCCGCTTGTCGTATCCCACGATCCGCTTCTGGACGAACAAGAACGTGTACGGCTGTTCTTCGTGCAGGATCTTCTGGAACTCGGTCATCATTTCCTTGCGGCGTTCCTGGTTCAATTCCCGGCGCATCCGTTCGATCAATTCGTCCGCGCGCTTGTTGACGAAGTTACAGTGGTTCGATTCCTTCTCGCCGTTTTGCGAACTGTGCCAAAGCTGGTACGGATCGTCGGTGATGCCCAGCCGCCAGCCCAGCACGCAGGCGTCGAACTGAAGGCGTTCGATCTTCTGCAAAAACGCCGACCACTCCAGGTTGTTGATGTTCACCACGATCCCGGCCTTCGCGAATTCGTCCTTGATCAGGTTCGCGATCGACTCGTATTCGCTGCTGGGGCTTACAATCAGGAGCGTAAACTCGAACTTCACCCCGTCCTTATCCAGGATGCCGTCGCCGTCGCTGTCGCGCCAGCCCGCCGCCGCCAGTTGCTGGCGGCCCTTGGCCGAATGGTGCGCGAACTTGCGGTCCGCTTCCACGATGCCGGGCCAGAACATCGGGGAATCGGGATGCACGTTCCCGTGCTGCACGATCGCGTAACCGCGGTAGATGTGTTCGCAGATGCGTTCGCGGTCGATCAGCATCGTCAGCGCCTGCCGAACCTGCTTGTCCTTGAACCACGGCTTGCGCGCGTTCCAGCCTACGTAGCGGTACACGTTGGCCACCGATACATCGACGGCGATCTTTTTCAGGAACTCGGCATCGTCCTTCTTGCCCAGCCATTGATTGGGCGTCAGACCGTTCACATCCAGTTCCTGCGCGTCCAAAAGCTGGAGCTGTACCGCCGGGTCCTTGACGACCTTGTAGATGATCTTCTTAAAGTGCGGTTTCTTGCCGTAATAGCCTTCGTTGCGCACGAAGGCGATCTGCTTGCCCTTATCCCACGCTTCCAGCTTATAGCCGCCGCAACCCACGAGGGACTGGTTCTGGTCGCCCGTATTGAACTTCTGCGGATCCTTCGGGTAGTAGTGCTCGGCCATCGGCGAAAATCCCGCCGAATTTTCGAAGGCCGCGAAATAGGGCTTGGCCCACGTGAAGCGAACTTTGAACGGATCGCCGTCCACCAGTTCGCACGACTCGCAATCCTGGTAGTAATTCCGCGCCGGGCCGCACTCGACTTTCGGATTCTTGGTCATGTCGAAGGCGAAGACGACATCCTTGCCGGTCAGCGGTGCGTTGTCGTCCCACTTCACGTCCTTACGCATATAGAAGGTGAAAACCGGCTTCTCCTGGGCGATGTAATCTTCGACCAGATCGCAGCCAAACAGGCGCTCGACGCGCTTGCCCGACGTCTCTTTGGCGTCCGGCACCTTGCCTTGGTTGTCCGGCGAAGCCACCAGTTCCTTGAGTTTCGCGAAGACCAGATCGCGATCCGCTTCGGTGCCCAGCAGCCGCAAGACCGTGGAATCTTCGCGGTTCCAGGGTGCGATGAACCGGCCGGTAAGGCCCTTCAGTTCCTTTAGCGGTCCCATCACTTGGGCCGCGACGCGGTCGGCTTTTGCCTCCGTATCCCCGTCCATAAGGTACGGGGCTTCGATCGTCACATAGAACCAGTACTGCATCCAGACCTTGTCGCCGAACTCCTTCTTCAGCCGCTCGCCGTAATCGTTATTCACCGCGCCGATCGAGATGCGTACCGCCTTCTCGCCGCTCAGTTCGCCCGCATCGATGCGCTGTATCTTCAGGCTCTCGCGAACCTTGGCGTCCCATGCGGCCTCGATCTCCTTCGCCAGCTTGGCCGCATCGCCATCCTTGGGGTAGGCGTAGCAGACCAGTTCCTGCTTCCAGGCCTTGGCAAGCTTGGGCTCCCAGACGGACAAATCGTCGAAATAGCGCGAAGCCAGTCCGTCGTGCACGCGGTTGAAGAGCGTGCTGGCCGTGGCGTCGTTGTCGATCAGCGCGTTCAAGGAGTTGGGCTCGCCGCTCAGCGCATAGATGGCCCAATCCCCGTCCTCGGCGTTCTCGTCGCCTCGCTCGAAATGCGGCAGCGCTTGCGGTTCGGCGTCCGGCGGGACGTCCGGATCGTTCGGGTACAGCGGATGGCGCCCGGCCACCGGCGGCGGGGGAGGCGTCTGCCCGTTCGGAACCGCCGGCACTTCGGGCGACGTGCCCGGGTGCGGAGACACGGCAACCTGGCCGCCTTTGATCTTCACCCCTTCGTCGGTCAGCACCCGCAGCATCGCCTGCTGCTGCTGCGCGAGCGCCGCGTTCTCTTTGCGCAATTGAACCAGCATCTCGTGGCCGCGGCCGCGGTCGTAAAGCTGAACCCCTAGCATGATGGCGATCGTCGCCAGCAGCACCAAGGGAGCCACATCCCAGAAAATATGTCGTTCGCGCATCGGTGAAATCTTCCCGTCCGCCGCTGGAGCCGTTTGCGGCTGCGTTTACGCGCAAAAGTAGCCCGATTGAGCCCAGAGGTTCTAACCGGGCGCGACGGCCACGGCAACCGGAGGCGCCCGCTATCCTTGGACGCTCTCCCATCGCCGCACGGCGCACGAATCCGCCCGCTTTTGAGAACCCGTGTGGCCCTGTTTTGCTGCCAATTCAACGCCTCGCCCGGGGATCGAGCGCATCGCGCAAGCCATCGCCAAACAGGTTAAAAGCCAGCACCGTGACCACGATGGCCGCACCGGGAAAGACGGCCAGCCACCAGTAGTATTGGTAATTCTGCCGCGCGTTGGCCAGCATCCCGCCCCAGGACGGATAGGGCTCCTGGACGCCCAACCCTAAGAAGGAGAGCCCCGCTTCGCCCAGGATGTTCCCGCCCAGCGCCAGCGTGCCGGCCACGACAATCGGACCCAGACAGTTGGGCAGCACGTGGCGGACGAGAATGCGCCCCGAGCCCGCGCCCATGGCGCGCGCCGCCGTGATGTAGTCCAGCGTCTTGACCGTCAGCACCTGGCTGCGCACCAGCCGCGCGATGCCCGTCCAGCCCACCAGGCCCAGCGCCAGGAAAACCACCCAGAGACTGGGGCGGTCGAAGACCGCGGTGATCGCCACCGCCAGAAGCACGCTGGGAAACGCATAGACCGTATCCGTGACGCGCATCAAGGCCGCGTCCAGCCAGCCGCCGTGGAATCCGGCCACCAGCCCCACAGCCACGCCCATGACCAGACTTACCAGCGTCGCCAGAATCCCCACCAGCAGACTCACGCGCGCGCCGTAGACGATCCGCGAAAGCGTATCGCGTCCGTTGTCGTCGGTGCCCAGCCAGTGCCGGCTCGCGCGCAGATCGCCGTTGGCCGCATCGCGAACTTCGCCCGACCAGCCCGGCGGCACGCGTTCGGCGCCCTGGAACTGCCGCGCGTAGTCGTACGGAGCCCATAGCGGCGCGCCCAGCGCGATAACCGTCAAAATCGTGAGAACGCCCAGCGCAAACAGCGCCGCGCGGTTGCGCCGGAGCCGGCGCCACGCCAGGCGCCAAGGCCCGGCGGGCTCGGCGGCCAGCGCCACCGTCGTTTCGGCTCGCGGCGCGTCATTCATGGCCGTAGCGAATCCTCGGATCGAGCAGCGCGTACAGAATGTCCACGCCCAGGTTGACGGCGACGAAGATCAGCGCGAAGAAGAGGCAGCCGCCCATGATCACCGGATGGTCGCGCTGGCTGATGGCCTCGAAGATCATCCGCCCCAGCCCCGGCAACGCACAGGCCGTCTCGGTCAGCACGGCGCCCGTCAGCAGCCCGGCCAGGTTGTTCCCAATCACCGTCGTGATCGGCACCAGCGCGTTAGGAAACGCATGCCCCGTCAGCGCCTTCAGATCCGGCAAGCCCTTCGCGCGTCCCGTGCGCACGTAATCCTGCGTCATCTCTTCCAGCAGGCAGCCGCGCGTCAGCCGCGCGATCAGCGCGGTGCTGAGCATGCCCAGCGTCAGCACCGGAATCACCAGGTACGCCAGCTTTCCGGCCTCCGGCGCCGGAAGCGGGAGCCATTGGAGCTTCACAGAGAAAGTCAGGATCAGGAGCATCGCGAGGAAAAACGCCGGCACCGAAATCCCGATGCTCGCGCCCGCCGCGCAGGCGTAATCGATGGACGAATGCGGCCGGTACGCCGAGAGAATCCCGCTCAGCAGCCCCAGCGCCACGGCGACGATCATCGCGCCCAGCGCCAGCCGAGCCGTCACCGCCGCGCCGTCGAGCACGATCTCCAGCACCGGCCGCTCCTGCCGGTAGCTGCGGCCCAGATCGAGCATCAGGTACCGCCCCAACTGGCTGTACCAAGGCCTGTTCAAGCCCAGCCGCTCGCGCACCATCTGCCGCTCTTCGGCGCTCGCGCCCTGCCGCACCAGCAGATGCGTCGGATCGCCGCTCGCTTTAAGCAGCACGAAGCAGATCAGGACGATACCCAACACGACGGGAACGGCTTGGAGGAGACGGCGGAAGATGAAGGTAGCCATCGCGAACGCGCGGTTACTCCAGGTCCACCTTCGAGAAGTCCACGTGATTCAGTCCGTGGCCGACATCCAGCGGGCAAAGCTGCTCGGCCACGCCCTTCGCGTGCTTCGACAGCAAAATCTTGTTCACCTTCCAGTACAGCAGCACCCAGCCCACATCCTGCTCGACGATGATCTTCTCGGCCCGGTTGAGCAGCTTCAGCCGCGCGTTCGAATCCATCGTCGTACGCGCTTCTTCCAGCAGCTTATCCACCTCGGGATTGTGGTACCGCGTCTCGTTGCCGGGCTCGCCCCACTGGCTCGTGTGAAACAGCCAATCGATGAAATTCTCCGCGTCCGGGTAGTCCGCCACCCAGCCCAGGAAGAACAGCTCCGGCGGATCCTTGTACACTTTCTCGAGAAACGCGTTCCATTCCAAGCTGCGCAGATTGACCTTCACCCCGATTGCGCCCAGATTGTTCTGGATCGCCAGCGCCGTCTGTTCGATGTCCGGATCCTTGCGATAGTAGAAGTCGAACTCCTTCAGGCCTGCGCCGCCCGGATACCCCGCCTCGGCCAGCAGCGCCTTGGCTTTCTCGACATCGTACGACCAGCCCTTGATCTCCGGATCGTGCCCCGCCAATCCCGGCGGAAGCACGCTCTGCGCGGGAATCCCCTGCCCTTCCAGAATCGTTTCGCAGATGTACTGCCGGTTGACCGCGTGGTTGATCGCCTGCCGCAGTTTCAAATTCGAGCCCAACGGCTCCACCGGCACGATGGTGCCGTCGTCGGCCTTTCGGTTCAGTAACAGACCGAGGTAGTTGGTGCGCAGCGACGAGTTGGTCTTGATCAGATCGGGATGCTCTTGCTCCAGCACCTTCAGCCGCCCGAACGGTATGTCGCTGACGTGAAACTCGCCCTTCATGAATTTTTCCAGACGCGTCTGAGGCTCGGGCACCAGTTCGCAGATCATCCCATCGAGCTTCGAAGCGCCTTTGAAATACGCCTCGTGCCGACGCAGCACGATCCGCCGCCCGTAATCCCAGCGGCTCAGCTTGAACGGACCCGTCCCCACCGGCTGCGCGCTGAACGTTTTGTGCGATGCCTGCGCCTCCAGTACCGCTTCTTCCGGGATCACAGCCGCGTTCACCATCGAAATCTGGATCAAAAAAATCGGATCTTCCTTCAGCAGCCGCACCTTAAAGGTGTGCTCGTCGACAACTTCCAATCCCGCGCACTTGTCAGTCTTGCGTTCCAGCAGTTCTTGCGCGCCCACCACGCTTTTCAATATCACAGGCCGCGCCGACTCGTTTGCATCCAGCAGACGTTCCCAACTGTACTTCACGTCGCGCGCCGTCATCGGCCGCCCGTTGTGAAAGCGCACGTCCGTCCGAAGCTTGAAGGTAAAGCTCTTCTCGGCGGCGTCCCAGACCGGCATCTCGGAGCACAGTTCCGGCTGCGGGCGCAGATCCTTATCGAGCCGGATCAGCGTGTTGTAGAGCTTCTGGCACATCCCGTCGCTGTCGACGTCGGTGACCTTGATCGGATCGAGCGTCTTCGGGTCGTTATCGAGCGGGATACGGAAAACCTTCGCGCCGGCTTCGAAGTCGTCCTTCGTATTGCCCAGCGTCGTGACGAAGAACAGCGCCGCGGCGGCCACCAGCACCACCAGGATGATCGCGATCCGGTTCATCGGCGCTCCTCAGGCCGGCTACAGCGGCGGCTTCACCGGCAGCTCGCGACGAGCCGCCAGCACTTCGATTTCCACGCGCGCATCGCCCGGCAAGCGCGCTACCTGCACCGTCGAACGCGCGGGCTTGTGATCGCCAAAAAACTTCGCGTACTCGGTGTTCATCCCCGGAAAATCGTTCAGATCGCGCATGAAGACGGTGGCCTTCACCACGTCCGCCGGCGCGCAGCCCGCCGCGGCCAGCACCGCGCGCACGTTCGAGAGCACCTGCGCCGTGGCCTCTTCGATCGTCGCGCCTTTCATTTCCTTCGTGCCCGGCACCAGCGGGATCTGCCCGGCGCAGAAGACCAGCCCTCCGTGCACGATCGCCTGGCTGTACGGGCCCACGGCCGCGGGCGCCTGCTCCGAACGCACGACCTCGAACGGTTCCATCCACGCCTCCGCTTTCGAATTCGCTTTACTCTACGACCATTTTCGCGCCGCTCAAGCCGCACCCGTCACGGCAGCTTCTCGTAGCGCGCCGATTCCAGCACCGAAGGCGACATCGTCGCCAGATCGTTGAGAATCTTCGGACGGTCCTTCTCCGTTCGCTTCAGCACCAGGAACTTGCCTTCTTCCAGCGTCGCCGTGAGCAGCCGGACCACCTCGCCCGACTGCATCTTCAGCACCTCGCCTTCGAAGACCAGCGTACCCGCCGCCTCCGCGCCGTTGCTGTCGCGATACAGGAACCCGCCGTCGGCTTTGACCGTAAAACGTTCTGTGACCAGCGGGTTGGGCCGGTAGCGGTACGAACCGGCCAGCGCTTCGATCGACGCCACGGCGAGCACCCCTGCGGGAGCAGGGGTCGGGGTCGGCGGGGGAGCCGCCGGAGCGGGCTGCGCGACTTTCGGCGCGGGCGTCGCGGGCGGCGGCGGAGGTTTCACCGGTTCCGGTTCGGGCGGAACTTCGGTCTTGGCCACCGGAGCGGGCTCCGGCGGCGGAACGGGTGTGGGCGCCGGTTCGGGCGCGGCCGGTTCCACCGGCGCGGTCGCCGGCGCGTCCGGATTCACCGGCGCGACGGGCGTGACCGGTTCCGCCCCCGGCGTCTTCGCCGGCAACGGCTCCAGCGCCGGCGCGCCGCCTACCTTCTTATAAACCAGCGCCGCACGGTCCTGCGGCGGCATTTCGCCCAGCGGATCGCCCAGCTTAAGGATATCCGTTTCGCGCCGCCAGAATTGCAACTCCTCGCCCTGCAACTGCACGGACAACTGCCGCCGGTGAAAGCCGCTGTCGAGCGTCAACTCGCCGCGCACGAAAACGAAGGTTCCCCGCGCGCGCTGGCCGCTAGGCGCCGCGTATTCGAACGTACCGTTGGATGCCAGCTTCAGTTCGTGCGCCTGCCCGCCCGCCATGGTGTGGCGAAAATGCCCGGACAGCGACGACGGACCCGGCGCCGACGGCGGAACGGCGGGGAGCGTCGCGTCGGGCGCCGCGGGTTCGGATTCGTCCTTGGGTGCGGGCGGTTCCGGCTTCCCCTTCGCTTTCCAGTCGTCCCGGCTGACGAGCAGCACCTTCTCGCCCTTGCGCAGCGGAGGCAGCCGGGACAACAGGCCCGCCGCCAACGTCTCGTCCTTCTTGCTGGGCGTCAGCCACACGTTGTCGCCTTCGAAGCGGAAATCGAAATGCCGCCGCCCTTCGGGCACCGCCAGCGCCAACTGGTCTTCGCTATAGGTGGCCTTCCCTTTCAGCAACTGGCCGTCCGGGCTGACCAGCCGATACACGCGCTCGAGCGAGATTTCCAGCGACCAGACGCCGCCTTCGCCTTCGAAGTAGAACGTGTTAAAGAGGCGGCGCTTTTCCTTGTCGCGAGCGTGCGCCGGAAGCGCCAGCGTCCACGCGGCCATGCAGGCCGCGAAGAACCACCAACCGCGTCGCGTTGTCACATCTTGCTCCTTACTCGATAAGCCGGAATCGCGGGCAACACCGAGCCCATGGGAATTCCTAACAAGACGCATTCGATTCAAGCGCCTTCATCGTAACAAGGCCTGCAGATGCACGCAGCCATCTTTCCGCGCGGCCGAAGGCGCGGTAATCGTCTTGAGCCCGAAGGCGCTTGGCGGTATCAGAGAGTGAAGCAGGAGCATGCGAAGGGAGAATCCCATGGCCGTGGGTCGAAATTCGAAGCGCCTCTCGCGCGCTGGGCTGGCGCTGGAAAAGAACGCGGTCGATCGCGACCTGCGCGTCAAGATCGTCGCGCAAACGCCCGCTGAAGACGGCAGGCGAAAAGAGATCAAGGTGGACGTACGCAACGGCTTCGTCGTCCTCAGCGGTTTCGTGCGCACCTTTCGCGAGAAGGAACGCCTGCACCGCTTCGTGATGGGCCTGCGCGGCGTTAAGGCGCTCAAAGATCTCCTTCGCGTCCGCCCCGAAGAATCCATCGCCGACCGCCAGATCGCCCTCCATGTCCGGCAGTCCCTTGATGCGCATGCCGAACTTCCGCCAGCCACTGCTACCGTCCACGTACGCGACGGCACCTGTACCTTGCGCGGCCACGTCCGAAGCGCCGAAGAACGACATATCGCCGAATCCGTCGCCAGCCACTGCCGAGGTGTGAAATCCGTGGTCAACGAACTCACGGTCGATACCCTCGACGAAATCCCCGACGAAGCCACTTCGCGCGCCGTTCGTTGCGCGCTGGCGTACTGCGAGGACTTCGACACCGATGGCATCACCATCAGTTGCTGCGATGGCAAAATCGTGCTGCGCGGCAACGTGCCCACCATGATGGACCGCATGCTGGCCGAAGAAATGACCCGCATCCAACCCGGCGTTCGCCAAGTCGAGAACCATATTCAGGTCAACACTCAACTGCTCTTGGAGCCCGTCAAGCCCGAGGCCGGGGACGCGCGCGCGTCACGCCGGTCCGTCCGCAAGCGCCGGCCCAGCCTGCGCCGCGAAATCGGCTAAAGGGTTACCCAAGTTTCGCCGAAACCCTTTTCCACTAAGCAGTTCCCTAGTGCAGAATGTGCAATCCCTCTTGTTTGCCCTCCCCCACCCGTTATCTTGGTGCATTGGTTCGAACCAGTGCGGTTCGGCCTTCTCCGAAAACGGTTCAGAATCCCGGGGGGGATCATGATCGTTGCGAATTGCCACAACCTCACGCCAAGCATTCATTTGAGGTCATCCGGCTTGCGATAAGCGCCGTCAGACGCTTTTCCACCGGTTATGAACACACCCCACAGGGCGAGGTCGTACTCCGTTCCCGCATCGCGTGGAATGGGGTGGCGCTATGCCTTGGCGTTCTGCCTGCTCGCATGCGGAAGCTTCGCGAAACTCCACGCCGAAGAGATTCCACAGATCAATGTCATGGGCGAGGACATCCTGGCCGAAGGCGCCGAGCTGCGCTGGGGCAGCATGGAGTTCCATCCCTATCTCGCGTTCAACTACGAGTGGATCGATAACCTCTTCTACGACAAGAAGAATCCCGAAGACGACACGCTCTACACCATGGTCCCCGGCGTGAACATCAACTGGCCTTTCGCCGGCAATCACACGGCCAAACTCAACTGGCAGTCCCAGGTCCGGCGCTACAACGACAACCCCGACGTAAACAACCATCAGCAGTTGGGCGACGCCTTCCTGAAGCTCGACTACGACCGCTATTGGTTCGAGTTCCGCAACAAGTACGCGTACCTGCAGGAAGTCGGGGACATCGAAATCACCGATCGCCAGGTCCGCTGGGCCAACGACGCCTCTTTCCAGACCGGCGTGCGCTTCGAACGCTTCGACATGATCATGGGCTACGCCAAACGCCTGCGCGTCTGGCCCAAGGAAGAAGACCACGACCTGAGCTATTCCGAAGATCAGGGCCACATGACCTTCGACATCAAGGTCAAGCCCACGCTCGATGCGTTCACGCGCTTCGAGTTCAAGAGCATCGATTACGACGACGACCTGAAGTTTCCCGATATTCGGCGCAACGACCAGAAGCGCTCGACGGCCATCGCGGGTTTCAAAGGCTCATGGGGCTCGTCGGTCGGCTGGAGCATGGCCGCCGGATTCGAACACATCCGGCTGCACAAACGCACGCGGTCCGCCCGCGATCTCTGGGGCGAAACCGCCTCCGACCACCCCATCCTGCGCGGCTCCATCAAATGGGACGTCGTGCCCGAGCGCACCCTCCTCGAAGGCTCCGCCAACCGCGGCGTGGGGCTGTCCACGGGCAGCGACTACGCCGACACCTTGAACCTGAATCTGGCGGTGCGCCACCGCTGGTCCCAGCGGCTCACCACCCGCGCCGAAGTGGGCTTCACCGACTACAACCGCGCCAAAGGCGCCGACTACCGGCTCTTCAACGCGCAAGTCTCCACCCAATACCGCATCACGCGCTGGGCCAACGCCTACCTGCGCTACGAGTATGTCGAACGCAACGCCCTCGACGATCCCAGCGGCGGCGACTTTCGGCGCAACTCCGTGCAACTCGGTGTGATCCTGGCGTGGTAACGCCCTCCGCACCTTACGCGCTCGCGCTCGAGCCCGGGCTGCCTTGGCGCGCGCCGGCCTTTGTGCTGGAACACCTTCACGTCCGCGCAAGCCATCCTGAATTGCAGGCCGAAATCGATCGGCTCGGCGCCGGCCTGCGTGCACGCCATGCGGCCGCGCAGGTCGCCGAGATTCCCGGCATCGCCGCAGTCCGCCAGGCCTACCATGCCAGCGGCATCGACCCCACCAAGACCCGCCCTTCATCCGAAGCGCTCCTGCGCCGCATCCTTAAAGGACAGAGCCTCTACACCGTCAACACGCTCGTCGATGCGCTGAACTACTGCTCGCTCAAATTCCTCGTGCCCTTCGGGCTCTACGATCTGGATGGCGTGCAGCCGCCCGTCGAACTCCGCCTTGGGCGCGAGGGCGAAGGCTACGAAGGCATACGCAAAGACCGCGTCAACGTCGCCGGGCGCCCGTGCCTGGCCGATGCCGCCGGACCCTTCGGCAATCCGACCTCCGACAGCGACCGAACCAAAATCACCCTGGCCACCGTGCGCGCCTTGGTCGTACCTTTCCTGCCGCTCGAAACGGAGGAGCCCCGTTGCGCCGCCATCGCCGCGGAAACCGCCGCGTTCCTGCGCCGATTCTCTTCCTAAGCGCTCCTGGCCCTATTACCTTAACCGCATGCCTCCACGCACCCCGCCCCCGCCCGGTCAGCTCAAGCTTCTGGCCCTCGACCTTGACGGCACGCTCCTGCGCCGCGACCAGACCGTGGGCCCGCGTACCATTCGGGCGCTCCAAGCCGCTCATGCGCGCGGTGTGAAAATTGCGTTTAACAGCGGGCGCATGGCTCCGGCCATGGAAGAGCCGGCACGCCAGGTGGGGCTCGACGTCTACCAGATCTCCTACAACGGCGCATCCGTCCGCGATCTCGCATCCCGCGGGCGCGCGCGCCTCTACGAGCAGACGATGCCGCTGGACGTCGCCCGCGAACTGGCGCTCCTCGCACGCAGCCGCACGCTCCAGCTCAACTACTACCTTGATGAGCACGTCTGGTGCGAAGCGCGGACCGAACTGCGTCCCTTCGTAGAACTGTACGAAAGCCGCACCGGAAGCCCCTTCCGATACGTCGAACGGATCGAAGAGGTTCTGGACCGCGCTCCTTATAAAGTACTTTTCGTCGTAGAACCGCGCGTCCGCGACGAACTGCTGGAAGAACTGGAACCGCGCTACGCAGGAAGAGCCACCGTCACCCGCACCGATCCCGAATACCTCGAATTCCTGCATCCGCAGGTCGATAAAGGCGTCGGCTTGCGTGCACTGGCCGCCAGGCTGGGTCTGGAGATGAGCGAAGTCATGGCCGTCGGCGACAGCTTCAACGATACGCCCATGCTCGCCGCCGCCGGCTGGGGCGTCGCCGTTGCCAATGCCGCCACGCCTACGCGGGAGATCGCCGCCGCAGTGACCCAAGCAGATTGCGATTCCGACGGCGTGGCAGAAGCCATCGAGCGTTACCTTCTGGAGCCCTGATATGGAATCGGAAGCCAAGCCCCCGTCCGTCAGCCGTTCGCTTTGGTTGCTCAGCTTGGTGGTGACCGCCGTGCTGGCGGGGGCTTTGGGTTATGCCGCCGGACAGCGTTCCGCTCCCGAAGGACGCTCGCCTACGCCTACCGCGCCGTCCAGCGACGACGAAGGCGATACCGCGGCCGCCGCCCCGGCCGCCGCGCCTGGCACGCGCAACCCCAAGTGGGCAGCGCCGCTCGATAAGCCCGGCTTGCCCAATCTGCACCAGGTATCGAGCGCGTTGTATCGCAGTGCGCAGCCGAGCGCCGCAGGCATGCAGGAAGCCAAGCGTATGGGCATCAAGACCGTGCTCAACTTGCGCCAGTTCCACAGCGACCGCGACGAGATCGGCGAAACGGGGCTCGCCTACGAGCACATCTATTTCAACCCTTTCAATCCGGAAGATAAAGAGGTCGTCCGCTTCCTGCAGATTGCCGCCGACCCCAGCCGGCAGCCCGTCCTGGTACACTGCAAACACGGCGCCGACCGCACCGGAACCTACTGCGCTTTGTACCGCATTTGCATCGAAGGATGGTCGAAGGATGCGGCCATCGAGGAACTGAAAGACGGAGGCTACGGGCACCACGAATCCATCTTCGGCAACCTGATCAAGTACATCCAGGAACTCGACATCGAAGCCATCAAGCGGCGCGCGGGCATTCCCGAGCGCCGCCCGTAAAGGATCGAACCATGCCCAACCTGCTGGTGCTCTCCGCCGCCGTCGGCGCCGGACATCTGCGCGCCGCCCAGGCCCTCGAACAAGCCTTGAAGGAACTCGCCCCGCAGGCGCACGTTCAAAACGTCGATGTCCTCACGCTTACCAATGCCGCGTTCCGAAAACTCTACGGGCAGGCCTACCTCGATCTCGTCAACCGCGCCCCGCACATGCTTGGGTATTTGTACGATTTCCTGGACCGGCCCGTGTCGAAGGCGAGCGCCCGGCGCGACCGTTTTCGGCTGCTGGTCCAGAAGGCGAATCTCGCGAAATTCCGCGCCCTATTGGACAGCAAGCCCTGGGATCTGATCCTCAATACGCATTATCTTCCCGCCGAACTCGTCGCCGACCGCAAACGCACCGAAGCCTGGCACGTCCCGCAATGGACCGTCACCACCGACTTCGATACGCACCGTCTTTGGAAGCATCTGCCCTGCGAACGCTACACCACCGCCACCGACGAAGGCGCCGCCTACCTGGCCAGCATGGGCGTCCCGCGCGAAACCATCCACGTCACCGGCATTCCCATTCATCCCCTCTTCGCCAAACCCAAATCGCGAGCCGAAGCCGTGGCCGAACTGGGCCTGCGCGGGGACCGCCCGATTCTGCTCCAGCTCGCCGGAGGTTTCGGCGTCGGGCCCCTCGAACAGATTTACACCCAGCTTTTGGAACTCGAACGCCCGCTCGAAATCGTGGTGGTCTGCGGCAAAAACGCGAAGCTCAAAGCTCAACTCGAACGCCTTGCCGTCCCGCGCCGCCATGCCGCGCGCGTGATGGGCTTCACCGACAAGATGGACGCGCTTCTTGCCGCCGCCGACTTGGTCCTATCCAAGCCCGGCGGACTCACCACCAGCGAGATCCTCGCCCGCGGCGCGGCCCTCGCGATTCTCAACCCCATCCCCGGCCAGGAAACCCGCAACAGCGATTACCTGCTCGAGGCCGGCGCGGCAATCAAGATCAACAACCCCGCCATCCTGGGCTACAAGCTGAGCAAACTCTTCGACGATCCCGACCGCCTCATCCGCTTGAAGCGCAACGCCAAGCGCCTGGGCAAACCGCGCGCCGCGTACGAAATTGCTTCCGCCGCGCTCGCCTCTTTACGCACCAGCGCAAGCTAAGACCGCTCTAAATTTATATAAAGAAGTGGCCTCTAATTTGTCCTCGAGATTCCTCACGAATTCTTGACATGAGCCACATGTTCGGTTAATCCTTTGTGCTCCAAAGGGCCCGCGTTTGCCTGGACGCCGGCGCCATTCCGGAACCGAAAGTTATGATCAAAAAGCTCGATAGCGCGGCGTTGATGCGTGGACTCGATGTGGCTTCGATGCTGCACGAAGCCCCGCCGCTCGATCCTGCGCAGATGATCAAAGAGCGCGTGGATCTGCCCCAGGCGTTGGGCGCGCTCGAGGTCTACCGCCCCGCAGACGCACGCTACCGCAACGATGATCCGCAAGCTCCGGCGCTGGTCATGGTTCCCGGGCTGGGGGCCGACGGCGTAAGTTGGCTGCGCCAGTTGCCGCTCGGCGCGCTGGCCGACCTCTACAGCCCGCAGCATCCGCCCAAGCTCGCCGCGGGCGAAAAAGGCCTTGGCCAGTTCGCGCGTTACATCGAAGCCTTCATCGAAGCCCGCGGCCTGCATCGCCGGCCCGGCGGCGTGGTGCTTCTGGGCAGCAGCATGGGCGGCGCCGTCTCGCTCTGTACCGCCCTGCGCGGACGCATCCCGCTGCGCGGCCTGATCCTCGCCGGCACCTTTGGCCACCGCCGCCATCTGAGCTGGTTCGACCGCAATCTCGGCCGCTACGTGGCCCGCGTCATGCCCGCCGCGATTATCCGCGCCGCCGGCCGCGTCATGGTACGCAAGACCAAGCTCTTCGGGTGCTTCGAGGGCGACGAAGGCAGCTTCATGGTCCACGGTATCAACGTCTGCAGCGGCGAATACCTTGTCAAAGCCGTCGCCGCGATCACCACCCAAGAACAGGTCGAAGCCGCCCGCGAGCTCAAGCTCCCCACGCTCGTCACGCACGGCACGCTCGATTGGGTCCTGCCGCACCGCTGCGCCGAAGAACTCGCCGCCGCCATTCCCGGCGCGAAGCTCGCCAGCATCGAAGGCGGCGGGCACGCCTTCTTCTTCACGCATCACCGCGAATTCAACGCCGCCGTCGCGCGCTGGCTGGTCGAACTGCCCTAGCTTTCCAGCCGCCTCAGCACTTCGCGCCCTGCTTGACTCCGCTTGATCGCATGCGCGCACGCGCGTCCCAGCTTTCGCGCGTCCTGAGCGCTTCCGCGCACGCGCGCGCGCGCCGAACACGATCCATCCGGCAGCGCCAGCACCGCATCGAGCGTCAGCTTGCCCGTCTTCCGTTCGATCCGCCCGCAAGCACCCAGCGGCAAATGGCATCCGCCGCCCAGCGCCGCCAGACACGCGCGCTCGGCCGCCACGCACGCCGCCGAATCCGCGTCGTGCAGTACCGCCAAAAGCCCCCGCGTCGCGCGGTCGTTCGAGCGGCACTCGATTCCCAGCGCGCCTTGCCCCGGAGCCGGCAGCATCGCGGCCAGCGAAAGCACCTCCGCGTCGCGCTCGCGCCGCCCCAAACGCTTCAGTCCCGCCCGCGCCAAGATCGTCCCCGCGTACGCGCCGTCGGCGACTTTCTGCAGCCGCGTCTCCACGTTGCCCCGAATCTCGGCGAAACGCAGATGCGGAAACTTGAGCGCCAATTGCGCGCGCCGCCGAGGAGAGCCGCTCCCGATCACCGCGCCTTCGGGCAATGCGGCCAGTTTCATGCCCCCGCGTGTCACCGCTACGTCGCGCACGTCTTCCCGCGCGCTCACCGCCGCCAGCGTCAAACCGCGCGGCTGCTTCGTCGGCAGATCCTTCAAGCTGTGCACCGCGAAATCCACCCGCCCGTCCAGCAGCGCCTGTTCCAGTTCCTTGACGAATACACCCGCTCCACCGAACGTCTTCAACGCCGAGGCGCGGTCGCGGTCGCCGGTGGTCTTCAGCTCGATCAGTTCCACCTTCAGGCCGCGCTTGCGGTGCGCGCGCTCCAACTGCTTCGCGACCAGGCGCGACTGCGTCAGCGCCAGCGGGCTGGCGCGTGTGCCCAGACGAAGGACCGGCGGCGTGGCGGATGAACGTGCGATGGCGGACTCCTTGCCTGATGCGCGAAGCGGGATCGTGCCCTTATAGCCGCAGCGCGCGCGTTGCCAAAAGCAGGAAGCCCGAACGCTACGCGTTCACGAACGCCGCCGCCACGCGGTCCGCCAGCGCTTGCGCCGGCTCGTCCGGCTCCACGTCGATCCAAGTCACCGACGGGAACTTGCGGTACCACATCAATTGCCGCCGCGCGAAGTGATGCGTATCGAAGCAGATTCGCTGCCGCGCCTCGTCCAGGCTCAATTCGCCGCGCA
This sequence comes from Planctomycetota bacterium, assembly GCA_045863855.1. GTDB lineage: Bacteria > Planctomycetota > SZUA-567 > H5-PLA8 > H5-PLA8 > H5-PLA8. Next base: position 25,474 of record BTVV01000078.1, read on the forward strand.
AATGCGCGAAGAGCGTCCGGTAGCCCAACGCCTGAGCGGCTTCTTTCGACAGCGGCCGCTCCAGCCCCAGCAGCGCGCGGCATTCGTCCAGCCAGCCGCGGGCGAGCATTCCGTCGATCCGAGCGTCGATGCGGCGGTACAGTTCCGTGCGGTCCATCTGCAATCCCACGACTCGCACGCGAGCGTCCTCGCGCAGCTTGCCCCACTGCGCCTGCTGCCCGCTGATCGGCTGCCCCGTCAGCGCGTGGACCTCCAGCGCCCGAATTATCCGCCGTTCGTCACCCGGCAGAATTTTCTGCGCCGCCGCCGGATCGATCGTTTTCAGCCGCGCGTACAGCGCCGCCAAGCCCTCCGCGCGCGCTTCGGCCTCCAACCCCTTACGCAGACCCTCGTCGCGCCCCGGCCCCTCGAAGAGCCCCTCCCGAAGCGCCTTGATGTACAGCGCCGTCCCGCCCTCGGCGAGCGTGTAGACGCCGCGCGCGCGCGCGTCGGCCCACGCCTCCTCGGCCGCCGCCAGCCACTCCGCCACCGAACAGCTCTCCCACGGCTCTTTTAGGTCGATCAGCCGGTGCCGCACCGCCGCGCGTTCGGCCGCGCTCGGCTTCGCGACGCCGATCTCCAGGCGCTTGTACAGCTTCATCGAATCCACCGAGAGAATCTCGCCGCCTTGCCGGCGCGCGAGTTCCAGGGCCGCGCCGCTTTTCCCGCAGGCGGTCGGGCCGATCAGCAGATCCAGTTCGGGCGGCTTCATGCCGTCCAGCATACCGCGTCTCTCCACGGCTGCCCCGCCCGCGGCCAGCTTCCTTGACCCTTCCGCCGCGGCGGCTAACGTGCAGCCGTATCCGGTTCGAACCTTGGTCGGAGCCGACGAGGCCCGTTGCGCGCGCAGCTTCCCGTACGATGAACCCTCCCGAACCCAACCGCCCGCCGCACGACCGCTTTCGGCCCGCACAGGCGCTCGCCTTCGCGCTCGCTTGCGCCGCGTGCCTGATCCTTAACGCCACGCAACCCGAAACATGGCTGAACCTCGAAGAGTGGGGCGCGTGGCAGAACACCCAGAATGCCGTGCTCTTCCTGGCGCTGGTCTTGATCGTCCGCGCCGCAGTACGGGCGCAATACGAAGCGCGCGCCGCGTTCGTTTTCGTGCTGGGCTTCATCTTCTTTCTATTCTGGCGCGAGCTGGACCTAGACAAGGAACTCTTCGGCGCGCGGATGTTCAGTTGGACCTACCTGGAGTGGTCCGAGGATAAGATGTCCTGGCGCGTCAAAGTCCTTTTGGGCGGCCTCTCGATCGGGCTGAGCTTGGGATACCTCGCCTTCGTCCTGCTGAATCCGAGGCGCATCTTCCGCGGTTTGCGCGATCGCATGCAACCCGCCGTGGTCCTGTGGGGCGGCATCGGAGGCCTCTTCCTCGCCCTCGCGCAGCTCTGGGACAAGGCCGCGATGATCTACCGACACCTGCACGTCACGATCCGCAGCCCCGAAGATAAAGATCCCTTCGACGAAGAAGCCCTGGAACTGCTCGGCGAGATCGGGATGCTGCTCTTCGTCCTCGCGCTGGTCCGCACGGTGCCGCGTCCGCCGCGGGAAGCCTGGACCGCGTTCGCGACCTGGTTCGATACGCCGGCGGGCTTGCGCCTGCGCCGGGCGGTCGGCCTCTTGCTCGGCGCGGCGGGACTGGCCGTCCTCGCCTGGTCTCTATACGCCGTCTTCGACTACCGGCCCGAACCCTTCGATTACCGGTTTACGATCGCGGTCGGCAATACCGAACGCGGCTGCGAATACGCATTCCTGGGCCTTACGCGCAACCAGATCGCGCTCCGGGCGCTCGGCGCCGGGCTGGGCTTGGGCGCCTGCGGGCTCGGCTCGTGGCTCCTCTTAAACCGCGTGCTTCGGCTGCGCGCGCTGGCCGCCATCGCGCTCTTGGCATTGCCGGGCTTTGCTTTTCCGTTCCTGTGGCTGACCCCCTCCAGCGACCGCAGCGTACAATTCGAGGTGCGCTTGCCGCGGCCGCTCAGCGAGTCCGAAGCCGAACGTCTCATGCAAGCGTTGGAACCGGTCGCCGCGATGCGCACGCTGCCCGAAGGGTTGCTGAAGCGTTTTCGCTTTCAACCGGGCGACGGCATCAAGGAATTTCGGTTCGAGCCGGCGGGCGAGCGCTTCCTAGTCGCACTCCTCTTGGCGCCCAAGACCGATACGCGCCGCCGCCTGACGCTTATGGAGTTCTACGCCCAATACGCCGAACTTCTCGCCCGCGATCTCGCGCTAAGTCCCGACGCCGCCCAGGAACCGTGGACGCGCTACGGCGCGCCTCCGATCCAAGGCAGTCTTTGGTCCTACTACGCTCCAATCTGGCTCGAAGCACGCAACGCCGATCGCGCCGCCGGCCGAACGCCATGATCGCCTCTGGATGGGCTGCTTAACGCAGGTCGTACCCGGTCTCGAGCACGGACTTTAGATTGGCCGCCAGAAAGCCCCAGCTCTGCGCGACATGGATGCACGAATCGGTGCTGCAGCGATGCACCACTTTCCATTCGGTGCCTTCATCCACCGCCTTCAGATCGAACGCGACGGACTCCGTGTAAAACGCGTAAGCCACGGCCTGGCCTTCGACGAACGTATCGAACTTCGTGGTCAGCTTGTTCTCGCCGAACCAGACCAACACCAGCTTGCCGCCCGCCTTCGGTTCCGACTCCGCCGCCATGGGCCACCACTTCGCCAGTTCGGAGCCTACGGTCAGGAATCTGAAAACACGCTCTGCGGGAGCTTTGATAAAGCGAGTTTCTTCTATCACCACTGGATTGCGATCTTCCATCGTCAACTCCTGCTCGGTTCCTCCCTACCCTTCCGAGTGCAACGTCCCTTCGTTCAAGACCTCGCGCTCGCCTTCCAGCAATTCGAACCAATACACGCTCTTGCGCCACTTCGGCGCCGCACCGGCCGGCACCCTCACCCGCCCCACCCAGCGCCCGTGCTTGCGCACGCGCAACACCTGCCCCTCTTCCCATGCCGCGCGCTCGTACATCCGCACCTGGATTTGCGTCCCCGCCCCCGCCCGCTCGGCTTCGCCCAGCGCCGGCGGAATATCCTCGGCCGGACGCCGCGCCGCAGGCGCGGCCGGCGCCTCCGCGCCCGGCTGCGCTTGAGCCCGTTGGCGTGCTTCCTCCGCCGCTTGCGCCTGCTCTTCGCGCCGCCGCTCCCGCTCCGCCGCGATCAACTTCTCCAGCCGCACGCTTTCGCGCCGCGCCACCGCGTACACATCGGGATCTTGCGCCTCCGGAAACGGGACCACCGCCCACTCCGCCTCCGCCCCTTCTCCCGCGCTCGCCACGCGCAGGCCCAGCGCCGTCGGCTCCGCGATCTGCTTCGCAAAGACCGCCACCCGCGCGAGGCTCGCCCCGCCTGCTAGTTCCGCCGGCCACGCC
>BTVV01000079.1:0-28359 GCA_045863855.1 Planctomycetota bacterium
CGCTACTTAAGGAGAGCCGGGAATGGACGCTAACGCAAGGCGTGAGAACGAGTTGAAGAAGGTCATCCAGATCGACGAGGGGCGCATCCAGGCGCACTTGGACGAGAAGGTCCGGCAGAGCGTCGAGGAGACGCTCAACGCGCTCCTGGACGCCGAGGCCGACGAACTCTGCCAGGCCAGGCGCTACGAACGCACGGCCGCTCGGCGCAGTACGCGCGCGGGGCATTACACGCGCGCTCTGCATACCAAGGCCGGCGAGGTCGAACTGAAGATGCCGAAGCTGCGCACGCTCCCGTTCGAGACGGCCATCGTCGAACGCTACCGGCGCCGCCTTTTCGTGCTTCGGGTTTTACGTTTTACGTTTCCGCGCCGCATGGCTACAACGGAGCGCTGAACCCTCGGGGCGCGCTCATGTCGCTGCAGGAAGTCCAGAACGCCTGGATCTATCTCGACAGCAACACCATGATCTGGCGCGGACCGATCCAGGCGGCGCAGGGCGTCTTCCAGCCGATTCACTGGGTCGCGCAGTCGCGCATGCAGGCCGAACTGCGCCTCGCCCCCAACGAAGGGCGGATCGCCGACATCGGCTGCGGGTACGGCATCGTCACGGCCAACCTGGCTTGGAAGAAGCCGCGCACCGAGGTGATCGGCATCGATCCCGACGAGGGGCGCTTGCAGGTCGGGACGCAGTTGGTCGCCGAGCACAAGCTGCGCAACTGCACCTTCCGCAAGGGCACGCTGGAAGAGTCGGGCGTCGAGCCGAATTCGTGCACCGGCGTGATTTGCACCGAGGTCCTGGACCATCTGCCCGACGGGAAAGAGAAGCTGCAGGAGCGGATCGCGAAGCTGATGGAGTTTCTGCAGCCCGGCGGCCGGCTGCTGGTCTCGTTTCTCGATCCCGAAGGCTTCGATTACATCGGGAACAAGCCGCCGTCGCCTTTGCGCATGGAGGATTTCGCGTTCGCGAAGGATAAGGTGCTCGAACGCAACTGTCCGCGCTGGTGGTATCTTTTCTACATCGACAAGCGCTGACGCGCGTCGCGCGGACGGCGGAGGAGTTCGAGGTGGCGCAACTGGGCAATCTCTTTCCCGATGACTTGAAGGCCCAGCTCCCGGCGGGCAAAGCCAAGCGCGGGGCGAACGGGCCGAGTCCTCGTGCGGCGTCCGCGCCGGGCGCGCATACCTTCGTCAAGGATCTGGTCGCCGGGCAGGAAGTGGACGACGTATTCCTGGTCCAGGACGCGTCGTTGCGCCTCGCCAAGAACGGGAGCAAGTACATCCAGGCCACGTTCGGCGACCGCACCGGGAACATTCCGGTGCGCCAGTGGGACGCCAACGACGTGGTCTTCCAGGCGTACCAGGGGCGCGGCTACGCCAAGGTGCGCGGGCGCGTAGAGACCTACCAGGCGCGCCTGCAGATGGTGGTTTTCCAGATCCAGCCCGCCGACGAAACGACGCTCGACCCGGCGGATTTCGTACCCGTCTCCAAGCGCCCGCTCGACGAGATGGAGAAGGAACTCGACGCGCTGCTGGACACGTTCACCGATCCCGATTACCAGCGCCTGCTCAAGGCGCTCTTCGCCGATCCGCAGGTGCGGGGGAAGTTCATCAAGAGCCCGGCGGCGAACATGCTGCATCATGCGTGGGTGGGCGGGCTGCTGGAGCACGTGCTCTCGGCGTGCAAGACGGCCGACCACATCGCGAAGGACCGCCCGTTTTTGAACCGGGATCTGCTGCTGGCGGGGGTGATCCTGCACGATATCGGGAAGATCGAAGAGTTGAGCGCCGAGCCGGGGTTTCCGTACACGGATACCGGCCGGCTCTGCGGGCATATCGTGCTCGGCGCGCTGCTGGTGGACCGGACCGCGGTGGCGTTGAAGGACTTCCCGCCCAAGAAGCGCGACATTCTGCTGCATTTGATATTGAGCCACCACGGCACGCGCGAGTTCGGGAGTCCGGTCACGCCGTGCACCGCCGAAGCGGTGGCGCTGCACCACCTCGAATGCCTCGACGCCAAGGTGCAGGGTATTCAGTCGGTGATCGAAGCGGACCAGGAAAGCGGTAACACCAGCACGTGGACGGAGTTTACGCGCATGGTGGACGGCCGGATCTATAAAGACAGCCACTCGTAAAGCTTCGCGGCGGCGGATCGAACCCAGCGCGCACAAAAAAAGCCGGCGCCGCGTGGGGTGCACTCGGCGCCGGCTGGGGGTGGGAAGAAGCCGCCCTTTTTGCGTGCGAGGAAGTCGGGGAACTTCGCTCGCGGGGTGACTCCTTCGTTGCAAGCAGGATTATTTTCGAGCGCCCAGTTCGCGGAACGTCCCGTACTGTTCGCCGGTCAGGATGCGGCGCAGTTCGGCCGTGAACTGAATGTTCGGATCGTACTGCCGGCAGGCTCGGGCGGACTGTACGACTTCCTGCGCGGCCTGGTTGACCATCACCTGATTGTTGGACTTCAGGTACGACTCGCGCGCGTTCTTCTGGTCGGTCAAGAGCTTCTCGCGCCGGCCGGTCAGCTCGTTCTTGACGCTCTGGAGCTTCTGCTTCTGCACGTCGTCCAGCTTAAGCTGCTCCGCGATCGCATCGAAGCGGCTCGTATCGAGCGCCGGGATGTCGATCGCTTCGGGCAGCGGCGGCTTCGCCGTGCCGTCCTGGGCCACGGTCTGGTCCTTGCCGTCCCAGTGTCCGGGCGCGACGGCTTTCAGATCGCCCGACTTGATGGGCTTGCGGTCGCTGCCGATCGCGACGAACCCGCCGCCTCGTCCGCCGCCCATGGCATAGCTTTCCTGGGCCGCCAAGGCCAACACGACCAGTCCCAGTACGGTCATCGTGGTTCTCTTCATTGACCTGCCACCTCCCCTATTGATCCCGCGCTAATTAGGTATAGACCACCTGTCCGCCCATACCTGTTCAGTACCGATTGCATTGGTAAGACACTCGTATAAGAGCATAAGTTGCTAGGGTTTTTGATGTTTTCTGGATACGCCAAGTTGATTTCCATTTCGTACACGCACCGGTGCACGAAGTGTTGTATTTTAGGCTAATATAATACTATTTTGAGGTCGAAATTGTAAGCAGTTGTAAGTACCGAAACTAAATGTCGGGGCGTCTTATAAAGCGAGTAGCCTGTTCACACGGAGCTTGGTTTGCATCAGGATGGGGCTGCGGCCCTTCCGGGCCGGGTTCACTTAAGGATACGGTATTGCCCTATGCTGCTTGAATGGACGCACCCCATTGCAGCCGGGTTCTTTCAATCGGACCATGCAACGCGCCGGCCGCCGCTGGATACGAGCCGGCACGCGGCGTTGATTTACGTGACGACGGGCGAAGGCTTCTGGCAAGTGGGGGCGTGGACGTTCCCGATCCGGCGCGGCGATTTCTTCGCGGTGCCGGAAGGCTGCGAACTGGCTCCGCGGTTGAAGCTGGGGGGGCTGCTGGGTTTCTATTACGCGCATTTCGAACTGGATCTGCGCGAACGCGCGCGCGGCCTGACGTTGAAATGGCCTTGGGATCTGAGCGACGACGTGCCGAAGCCGACCGAACCCGCCGAAGCTCCTGTGGCCGGCGGGGAATTCCAGCCCGAGATCGCGGCGCTGTTCCGTCAGTTGCAGCACGAGCTGGGCCGGCGGCTGCCGGCGGCCCGCGCCGCGGCGCGGGCGCAGTTGACGCTGCTGGGCGTGGCGTACGCGCGCCAGATCGTCGCCGCGGCGCGCTCGAAGGAGGAGACGGACGCGCATGCGCCGGTGCGGCCGAAGCATTCGGCGCGTTCGGGGCGCGCGCTTCCGGAATCGGTGGCCAAGACGATCGATTACGTGCACGATCACCTGGACCGGGAGCTGAAACTGACCGAATTGGCTCGCGTGGCGGGGTTCAGCGAGCGTCGGCTGATCCAGGTATTTCGCAAGCTGCTGGGCCGTTCGCCCATGGCGTTCGTGCGCGAGCAGCGCATCCGCGAGGCGCAGCGCCTGCTGTCCCAGCGCGGGATCACGATCAAGGATGTCGCGGCGCGCTTGAACTTCGCCGATGCGCATCATTTCAGCCGCGTCTTCCGGCAGGTGACGGGAATTTCGCCCAGCGATTTCGTGCGCGGCCTGCCGCTGCGCAAGAATCCGCAAAGCGGTCATGTGGCGGTCAGCCGTCCCGATACGCAGCCCAAGCGCGAATCGAACCGCATCTCGAACCGGCAGCCGCGCCCCAGCGGGCGCTTCAACGCGGCGCTGTAAGCGGCGCATCGTTCGACGCCTCCGGTTCCGGCAGCCAGCGGTCCAGCAGCGCTCGAAACGCGGCGTCTTCGCGCAGCGCGGCGAAATCCGGATCGTTCCACACGTCCTTGCGGCTCAGGTGCCGGTGATTGGGCGTGCGAAAGAACGCTTCCAGCCAGCGCAGGCAGGCCGCGCGGTCGTCCGCCAGCGCGCAGTAGCCGGCGGCGTTGTAGAGCACGCAGCAGTGGACGGGCTCCTCGCCCGGTCCGTCCACGGAACAGCCAGCGCGTTCCAGCGCCCGAGCGAAAGCGGCCGCGGCGGAGTCGCGCTGACCGGCGCGCTGCGCCTGCCCCGCGTACTGCAAGAGGGCGATGGGATCGCCGGGGTCTGCGGCCACGGCGCGGCGGGCATGATCCGCCGCGGCGGGATGGTTGCCGCGGCTGCCGTGAAAATGGCACAAGCTGCGATGGGTATCGGCCAGCGGGCAGAGGGCCAAGCTCGCCTCGAAGCAGCGTAACGCGTCCACGTCGCGGCCCGCATGAGCGGCCAGTTCGCCCAGTCCGCGCAGCGCGAAGGCGCGCGCTTGGAGATCCGGGTACGGAGCATCCAGCGCGCGTTCGAAAGCCTGTCGCGCAAGCTCCGCGTCGTGGACGTAAAAGCGCAGGAATTCGCCGCAGGCGGACCAGAGCGCCGCATGGTCCGCAAACCGGCTCAGACCTTCGGCGTACGCCGCGTCGGCGCCCAGAAGGTCTTCGCGGCGTTCGCACTCGGCGGCGCGGTCGAGGATTTCCTTTAAGCCATCCGGCCACGGAGCGGACGCGCCGCGTTGCGCGAACGCGCGCGCCGACCACCAGGCGGCCGCCACCAGCATCGCACACGCGGCGGTTCTTGACGCCCAGCGGCAGCGGGGAAGCACGGAGCGTGGCATGCGCGAGGCGGCTCCTTCAAAATCGGGAGGGGCCGGCATGGTTCCGGCCCCTCCCTGGCGCGGGGTCATGGTGCGGGGAGCACCATGTACTACACTCGAGAGGCCAGCTCGCGGAACGCTCCGAACTGCGTCGCGTCCAGGATGGTCTTCAAGCCGGCTACGAATTTCCGATTCGGATCGAACGAGCGGCACGCGCCGGCGGCTTCGACGACGTCGCGTGCGATCGTCTGGCACGCCACGGGGCAGGCGGTGCGTTCGTAGGTCAACCGCGCGCTGGACTGTTCCTTCACCAGCTTCTCGGCTTCCGCGCGAATGGAGCGCTTCAGCGCGTCGACGCGTTCGGTCTGCTCGGCGCTGAGGTTCAGGCCGCTGACCACCGCGTCGAACTTGCGGGTATCCAAGCTGGCGATTTCCACCGCCGCAGGCAGCGGAAACTTCTGCGCCGTCTGGCCGCATGAAGACTGCCCGTCGCCGCCCGTTCCGCGCGCCCCCAGCCCGCCGGTGACGACGGAGCCGCGCTTGCCCGCCGGCTGCCCGCCGCTGCGCACCCCCACGCGTCCGCCGCCGCTGCGGCCGCCGCCACCGCACAATGCGAACGCATCCGAACTGCACCACGCGCCGACCATCAGCAGAAGCGCGCCCATCGTAAGCATCTTCATGTCCGGCTCTCCTTGTCATGGTCAGGCCAGAGCTTCAGTACCGCCCGAAGCGCCCGGCCCTCGCTCGATTCGCTGTATCAAGGTCGGAACCGAGCGGATGGTCTTAGGCCGAGTGCCGAAAGGGACATCACGTGTGCCGGAATGTCCACAGGCAGCGCGGAAGCCTGACAAGTGCGGGTCTGCGGCAGCAGCCTCTAAGGAAGCGCGCGACGACCGCGTCTATGAAAGCAGGAATCGGAGCACCGCTCTTGCTCTTCGAACACGCCCGACCGGTGGCCGCCGGCTACTTTCAATGCGATCTGAACACGCGGCGCGCGCATCGCGATCCGTCCGCTCAGGCGGCGCTGGTGTATCTCGCCAGCGGCGCGGGCACCTGGAAGATCGGCCCGTGGCAAGGCAAGCTGGAGCGCGGCGGATTGCTTGCGCTGCCCGTGGACATGCCGGCGGCTTTGTATCCGCTTCCGCATCAGGCGCTGGGCTATTACTACGTGTACCTGGAAGCGAACGGTCCGAACGGCGCGAAGGATTTGCGCTGGCCGTGGGATTTGGGGATCGCCTGGCCCCACGGGGAGGCGCCGCCGCCGGTGGCGAGCGGCGATTTTCAGGCCAGCATGGCGGGACTGGTGCGGCGGATTCAGGACGAACTCGCGCGCCGGCGCACGGGCGCGCCGGTGGTGGCCCGCGCGTGCTTGAGCCTGCTGGGGGTCGGCTTCGCGCGCATGCTGAGCGTGCCGCACGAACCGCGGACGGCCGGACACGCCCTCCGAACGGCGCCGAAGTCCGGCGCCGAATGGCCCGAGCCCGTCGCGCGCGCGGTGGACTTCGTGCTCCAGAACCTCGACCGCGATCTTTCGCTGCTGGAACTGGCGCGCGTCGCGCGCTACAGCGAGCGCCGGCTGGTGCAACTCTTTCGCGCCGCGCTGGGGCGTTCGCCCATGGCGTACGTCCGTGAGCAGCGGGTGCGCGAGTCGCAGCGGCTGCTGATGCAGGGCGGCATGACGATCAAGGAGGTCGCGCTGCGGCTGAACTTCGCCGATCCGCAGCATTTCTGCCGCGTCTTCCGGCAGGCCACGGGGATCACGCCCAGCGATTTTCTCGCCGGCCGCGCGCCGCTCAAGCAGCCGCGCGCTTCGGGGTACACCCCGTCATCCGAAAGCCGCCGCGAACAACCTCGGCGCGGCAGCGGGCATCGCTCCGCCGCCGCTTCGCATGCCTGACGCGCAGGAACCTTAGAGCCACTAACCAGACCATCGACGGCCGTCTGCTTGCGGCGGTGCTTCGCCGGACCGCATCAGGCTCAGGCACCGGATGCTCGTCACGATCCGGCTTCTTCGCCTTCTTTGTTCCGCTTGACCGGCGCGGCACAGCCGCCTCGACGCTGGTTTTGCGAGCGGCTCTTAGACGTTCTCTTCTTTGCGGTGTTCGAGCAGTCCTTCCAGATGCTGCTTGATCAGGTCGGGCTTGTGCTTGAAGAGCGCGCGCTCGATGTTGTACCCGTCGATGCTCCGCTCGGATTTTTTGAGCTTCGCGGCAGCGGCCTGAACTTTCTCGGCCCCGGCGAGCATCTCTTTCCAGCCCGCTTCGGCCTCGTCGTAGACCGCCTTGTAGTCCTCGCCTGCCTCGCTCATCGCCCGCCGCTCCGTTCACCTTGGTTGAATGGCTGTACCTGCTACCGATACCCTCGCGGAGCAAGAATCGCAAGCGCAGCGAAAGACCGTGCGCACGCAGGCGCGGCGGTGTATGTGCGAGGATTCCCGCGGCGCAAGGAGCGTTCAGGCATGTCCAGGTCTAGCGTGGCTTATGAGCAAAGCGTGCTGTTGACGAGCGCATGGACGCGGCTGGTTCACGCGCTGCACCTCCAGAAGGCCGCGAAGGCGGCAGGCCAAGCCGTACCTGCGGCATTCGCGTGCACGCCCGCCGAACGGGAACGCTTGGCGCCGGTGGTGAACCTGGGCCTCGCGTTATCCAAGCGCGGCGCGGTCGAATTCAAGACTTGGGCGAGCGGCACGCATGCCGAACTCGAAGCGGCGCTCGTGCGGCTGCGCGACGAACTTCCCGATCCGGCAGACGGTACGCCGGGACCCGTTTTGCGGGCTTGGCTGCAAGCACAGGCGCCGCAGGCGTCCGAGACGGCGCGCGCGGCGGTGGCCAGTTTGGTCCAACTCTGCCTGCTCGTGGATCGCGACGGCGATCTGCTTCAGGATTTATACCGCTGCTATCTTGCCGTGGGGCTGCCGGTCTGCTTCTCGGATCTCGGGTTGCCATCGGACCACGCGGCGTTGGAGGAGGCCGCGCGGGTGCTCGCGGCTCGAACCGTGCCGTGTCCGTTCGATACCACGGCGCTGGGCTGGCAGATGGCGCTTCAGAAGGTGACGATGTGGGGCGAGAAGAACAGCGGGCGGCGCGACAAGCACACGCTGGCGCGCGAACTGCTGGCCGATCCGGAGGTTCAGGCGCTGCTGCCGGCGCTGAAGGCGCGGGGCTCCAGGCGGATCGGCATTCTGGGCCACAGCATGACGATGAGCCTGCACTGGACGACGCACGGTTCCTGGTGCGAAGTGGCGTGCGAACTGCTCAAGCTGGTTCAGCCCGGGGTGGAATACGCGAGCTTCCAAGCGGGCGGCCTGACGCCGGCGCGCGCACTTAAGGAGGGGCTGGCGGACCGGCTGCTCGAATGGCGCCCCCGCGAGGCGCTGCTGTTCATGTTCTTGGGCAAGCCCGAAGACCGCGTGAGCCTGGCGGAGATCGTGCGGCGCTTGAAGGCCGCCGAGGTCCGCATCCAGATCGTCGACGATATCCGTCCGTGGATCTACGAATGGTATCAAGGCCAGGAGGCCGAACACGCGTACGAACGCGAACTGTGTGCGCGCGAAGGCGCGGTCTTCCTCGACATGCAGCGGCGCTACCGCTTCGCGAAGGATTGGGAATCGTGGAAGCCGCTGGGCGGCGACGTGCATCTGCATACGCCCGCGCATGTATTCTATGCGAAGGAACTCCTGAAGGATTGGGCGGCTTCGGGCTGACGTTCCTCCCGTTGACGTGCCGCAGCGGCGGGGCACCATCGTCGGGATGCCCGTCACGCTCGTGCACCGCCCGAAAGGCGTCCCCGCCGAACGCCTGCTCCTGATCGGGGGGTTCGACGCCGAATTGTCCGCGGCGTTACGCAAGACCAACTGGCTGGTGGAAGAACTCCTCGACGGGCGCGAAGCGCTGGAGAGCGCCTCGCAGCGCGAGTACGGCGTGGTGCTGTGCAGCCTGCGTATGGACGGGACGTGGGGCCTCGACGTGATGGAGGCGGTGCTGCGCGCCGATCCGCTGACGCCGGTGGTGATCTCGACGCACGAACGCAATCCGCGGGTGGTGGTGGAGGCGATGCAGCGCGGCGCGTTCGATTACGTCAACGAGCCGTACGTCGACTTGCCCGGTGTGCTGCGGGTGCTGGACCGCGCGGTGCAGCGCCGCGTGGCGCTGCGGCAAGGTCGCGAATGGCGCGCGGCGCTGGCCGGAGACGGCGTGCGCTTCTTCGGGGATCTGGTGGGGCGGAGCGAAGCGTTCCGCGAGTTGTGCGAAAAGGTGCGGCAGGTGGCGCCGAACCGTTCTCCGGTGCTGGTGGAAGGCGAATCGGGGGTCGGCAAAGAAGGCGTGGCCCGCGCGCTGCACGAAGCCAGCGAACGTCGTTACGGTCCGTTCGTGGCCGTGCATTGCGGGGCGATTCCCGAAAGCCTGCTCGAAAGCGAACTTTTCGGGCACGAGAAGGGCGCGTTTACCGGCGCCGACGCCACGCGCGTGGGTGTCTTCGAAGCCGCCAGCGGCGGCACGCTCTTTCTCGACGAGATCGGGCTCACCAGTCCGGCGTGCCAAGGCAAGCTGCTTCGGGTCCTCGAGAACGGCGTGATCCGTCGCGTCGGCGCGAGCCGGGAGTTTCAAGTCGACGTGCGGGTCGTCAGCGCCACCAACGAACCGCTCGACGAACTCGTCGCGCAGAAGCGCTTCCGCGCAGACCTGTTTTACCGCTTGAACGTGGTGACGCTGAAGGCGCCGCCGCTGCGCGAACGCAAAGAGGATATCGCGCTGCTGGCGTACCACTTCGCGCAGCGCTTCGCCGACGAATCGGGCAAACCGTTCGAGGCCATCTCCCCGCCGGCCCTGGAAGCGCTGCAGGCGCACGCGTATCCGGGCAACGTGCGCGAACTTCGCAACCTCGTCGAGCGGGCGGTCGTCTTCGCGCGCGGGCCGGTCATCCGCACGACGGATCTGCCCGAAGCGCTTCGCACGTCGGCGCCGCGCGAGGCGCCCGGCTCGGAAGCCGAACCCGCGCCTTCGGCGGCGTCGCGCGCGCAGCGCGCGCATCTGCTGGGCGCGCGCGGAGCCGGCGGGCTCGACGAGCGCCTCGCCGCGGTGGAGCAGAGCTTGCTGGAGCAGGCGCTCGCACAGGCCGGCGGGAACCGTTCGCACGCCGCGCGGCTGCTGGATATCCGGCGCACCAATCTGCTGCAGAAGCTCCGGCGCTACGGACTCGACGGCGGCAAGCCCCATCGCGCGAAGATCAAGCGCACCAAGCCATCCGGCGCGAAGCTCAAGGCAAAGCCGAAGCCCAAGCCCAACCCGAAGAAGCGCAAGCGGTAACTCCCCGGAAAGCCCTCTTACATGGACGCGTTCCTGCAAGCCTGGATCATACCGCCCGAAACGTCGGCCGAACCTTGGGTGTACATCACGACGGCGGTGGTGGCGCTGGCGCTGACGGCGGTAAGCAAAGGCGGTTTCGGCGGCGGCGTGGGGATCGTCTCGGTACCGCTGATGCTGCAAGTCGCGCCGGCGCATTTCGTGGTGGGGCTCTGGCTGCCCGTGCTGATCTCCTGCGACCTCGCGACGATTCACCACTATCCGAAGCAGTGGAGCCCGCGCGCGGCGTTTCAGCTCGCGCCGGGCATGCTGCTGGGCATCGCGGGGACGACGGTCCTGCTGAGCTGGGTGGTGACGAATCCCGACTCGCCCGAAACGAAGGCGACGCAGGCGCTGCACGAAGCCTGGTTAAAGCTGGGCATCGCGGCGGTGGGTTTCGTCTTCGTCGCGCTGCGCTGGGCGCCGCAGGCCAAGGAAGACGCGGAGCCCTGGAAGCCCAACTGGATCGTATCGTTTCCCATCGGCTTCGTGGCGGGCGTGACGACCACCGTCGCGCATGCGGCGGGGACGATCATCACCATGTTTCTTTTGCCGCAAAAGCTCGACAAGCGTGTTTTCGTCGGCACCACCGGTCGTTACTTTTTCGCGTTCAACTCGCTGAAGGTTCCGTTCATGCTCGCGATCGGCTGGATCAATATCGACACGCTTAAGTACGGACTGTGGCTGATGCTCCTCGCGCCGCTGGGGGTCGGGTTCGGTTCGTGGCTGAATCACCGCCTCAGCGCCGCGCGCTTTACGCAATGGATCTTCATTTTCCTGGTGCTGGCGTGCGGCAAGCTGGTTTACGACGGGGTCCGGGTGATCCGGTAGCGAAGCGCCCCTATGTCAATTATGTGACAGGCACGCCGGACTTCCGTTCGGATAGGGTGTCATATATTTGACATAATTGTCCGGCAAATTAAAGACAAGCCGTAGCCTGGCAAGAAGTTACAGGATTTCGTTTCCCGGCATTCTGGCGGTATGCGCATTGCTGTTGCTGTTCCCTGGTTCCAAACAGGGGATTGCCCATGCCGACCGAATCCGCCACGTCGCTCGCACCGCTGGCCTTGCACGGCGGGCCGCGCGCCAAGACGACTCCTTATAAGACCGCGCCGCGCTTCGACGACAACGAGCTGCGCGAATTGCAGGAAGCGCTGGCGCAGGGGACGCTGTTCTACGCGTCCGGCAAAAAGACCAAGGATTTCTGCGCGCGCTTCGCCGCTCGGTACGGCGTGCGCCACGCGATCCCGTGCAGCAGCGGGACGGCGGCGCTGCATATCGCGCTGGGCGCGTGCGAGATCAAACCCGGCGACGAAGTGATCACCGCTCCGATCACCGACATGGGCACGCTCTCGGCCATCCTGCTGTGCGGGGCGCTGCCGGTCTTCGCCGATCTCGACCCGCATACGTACACGCTCGATCCGGCCGCGGTGGCGGCGAAGATCGGCCCGCGCACGGCCGCGATTTTGCCGGTGCATCTCACCGGCGCGCCGTGCGCGATGGATGCTCTGCGGGAGCTGGCCGCGCGGCACGATCTTTGGCTGGTCGAAGATTGCGCGCAGGCCTATCTGACCGAATACAAGCGCCAGCTTTGCGGGACGCTGGGCGATCTGGGCTGCTTTTCGCTCAACGACTTCAAGCACATCGGCGCCGGCGACGGGGGCGTGGTGCTCACCAACGACGACGCGCTGGCGGCTCGCGCGCGGCTCTTTTCCGACAAAGCGTACGACCGCAGCGGCGGCGCGCACAACCCCGCGTTCATCGCGCCGAACTACCGGCTAACCGAACTCCAGGCGGCGGTGGGACTGGCGCAATTGGCGAAACTCGACGGCATCGTGGCCGCGCGGCGGCGCTACGGCGAGCGGTTGCAGCGCGGCTTGGAAGGTATCGCGGGGCTGCGGCCGCAGCGCTTCGTCGAAGGCGGGCGCGGGAGCTTCTGGTTCTACATGCTGCGGGTGGACGAAGCCGTGCTGGGTCCGGCGGTCGCGTTCGTCGAGGCGCTCAAAGCCGAAGGCGTCAACGCGTCGGCGGGGTACATCGACCGCCCGGTGTACCTGTACGACCTGTTCGTGAACCGGCGCGGCTTCGGCGGGAGCGGCTTCCCGTTCGACCTCGCGCCGCACCTGCGCTACGAGGCCGGGTTGTGCCCGCGCGCGGAGGCGATCTTGCGCGACGCGGTTCGCGTGACCGTGCGCGAGTCGTTCGATGACGAGGATCTGGAACAGACGCTTTGGGGATTTCGGAAAGTTGCCGCGTACTTCGCGGCGCAACGGGCGTAAACAGGAAAGGGAGACGCATGTCCACCGTGCTCAAACCAAGTCCATCCGCGGAACGTCTGGCCGCACTGGGCGGCCCCAAGGCCGTCCAGGCTCCGGCGGGCGATCTATTGAGTTGGCCGCAGATCGGGGCCGAAGACGAGGCCGCGGTGCTGGACGTGCTGCGGCGCGGGGCGATGTCCGGCACCGACGTAACGCTTCAATTCGAGCAGGAGTTCGCGGCATGGCACGGCGTGAAGTTCGCGCTCGCGCATCCCAACGGCACGTCCGCGATTCTGGCGGCGCTTTTCGGCTGCGGCGTGGGGCCGGGCGACGAAGTGATCGCGCCGAGTTTCACGTTTTGGGCGAGCTGCACGCAGGCGCTGAGCCTCGGGGCGAAGATCGTCTTCGCCGAAGCGGAGCCCCATTCGCTTTGCATCGATCCGCGCGACGTCGAGAAGCGCATCACGCCGCGGACGAAGGCGATCGTGGCGACGCACTACTGCGCGCACCCGGCCGATATGGATGCGCTGATGGCGCTTGCGCGGCCGCGCGGGATCAAGGTGATCGAGGACGTGAGCCACGCGCACGGCGCGCTCTATAAAGGAAGGCTTTGCGGCACGCTCGGCGACGCGGCGGGCATGAGCTTGATGAGCGGCAAGTCGCTGATCGCCGGCGAAGCCGGGATGCTGATCACCCAAGACCGGAAGATCTTCGAGCGCGCCGTCGCGTTCGGACATTACGAACGCACGCAGGCGAAGAGCAAGTATTTCACGGGCGAGCCGTATTTGACCGATCCCGAACTGGCGAAGTACGCGGGGATTCCGCTGGGCGGATGCAAACACCGGCTCAACCAGTTGGCTTCGGCGCTGGGGCGCGTGCAGCTCAAGCAATACGCTCGGCGTATGGAGGAGATCCAGCGCGCGATGACGCGCTTCTGGGATCTGATCGAGCGTGAAGTCGAAAGCGGCGTGCGAGGGCACCGTCCCGCTCCCGGCAGCGGCAGCACCATGGGCGGCTGGTACTATCCGCACGGATTGTACGAACCCGCAAAGATGAACGGCGTGCCGGTGGCGCGTTTCTGCGCTATGGTGGCGGCCGAAGGCATCGATTGCGGCCCGGGCGCGAATGTGCCGCTGCATTTGCATCCGCTTTTCGCCGATCGCGGCTGCGTGATCGAACCGCTTCCGGTGACCGAATCGCTGCCCGGGCGCTGCTTCGGGGTGCCGTGGTTCAAGCACGACCGCGCGGAGCAGATCGAAGCCTACGCGCGCGGCGTGGTGAAGGTGGTCCGAGCCATTCAAAGCGGCGAGGCGCGCTGAGCATGGACGCCAAAGCCCGGCCGGAATGGCCGAACGGCGCGGAATGCGCCGTCTCGCTTACCTTCGACGACGGCATGAAGTCGCACCTCGATTGCGCCATTCCGCTGATGAACCGCTTGGGCTTGCGCGGCACGTTTTACCTGAATACGCCGGGCGATTCCTGGCGCGAACGTCTGGAACCGTGGAAAGCGGCGGTTCAGGCGGGCCATGAAGCGGGGAACCACACGTGTTCGCATTATTGCGGGCGCGGCGCGCTGGGGCGGGATTTCGGCCTCGAGAACATCTCCCTGGAGCAGTTGGCGCGGGATATCCTCGAATGCGAGCGTCGGCTGGGTGAAGTGCTTGGGGCGTGCGCGCGCAGCTTCTGTTACCCCTGCTACGACCATCACGTAGGCGAAGGCGCCGAACGTCAGAGCTACGTGCCGTGGGTGGCGAAGCATTTCGGCTGCGGGCGCGGCAAGTTCAACGGGACGCACCATCTCAACCATCCGGCGGTTTGCGACCTGGCGCACGTCGGCTCGCATGCCTGCGAGCGCATGGGCGGGCACGAAATGCTGGGACTGTGCGCACGCGCCGCGGACCAGGGAGCGTGGACGGTGCTCACGTTTCATGGCATTCTGGAAGGGCACGTCAGCGTGAACGAAGTGGACTTCCGCGAGCTGTGCGAACATTTGGCGCGGCATCCCAAGCGCTATTGGGTCGCCCCGGTGGTGGAAGTCGCCGCATTCGTGCGCGCCTGGCGCGCACAGACCGTGCATTCGCAATCGTAATGGAGTCTCGTTGGACATGCTCATCGACAGCCATCAGCACACCAACTGGCACGGCAAGGATTGCGCCGCCGTCGTGGCGGACATGGACCGCGCGGGCATCGACGTCTCGTGGCTGCTTTCGTGGGAGGTGCCCGAACACGAGTACGATCCCGGGTACTACCACGTCTTCGATCCGCGCGACATCGGGCTGCCGTTCACGCGCATCGTGGAGGCCTGTACTCGATTTCCGGGCCGATTCGTCGCCGGATATGCGCCCGATCCGCGCCGGCACGACTGCATCGAGCGGCTCGAAGCGGCCGTGCGCATGCATGGCGTGAAGGTGTACGGAGAGTTGAAAGTCCGCATTCTGTTCGACGATCCCGACGTGTTGCGGGTCTTTAAGCGCTGCGGCGAGCTTAAATTACCGGTCGTTTTTCACATCGATATTCCGGCGCGCGAGCGCCCCAAGCCGCCTGCGCGCGATTACTGGTACTGCGCCGATATCGACCGGCTGGAGACGGCGCTGAAGGCTTGCCCCGAGACGATATTCGTCGGGCACGCGCCGGGGTTCTGGCGCCACATCAGCGGCGACGGCTACACCGCGCCGGAGGCGTATCCCAAGGGCGAGGTGACGCCCGGAGGGCGCGTGCAGGCATTGATGCGCCAATACTCGAACCTTTACGCCGACCTCAGCGCCGGATCGGGGCTCACCGCGATCAGCCGTCCGCCTCAAGGTCAGGGCAGAGCGTTTCTGCTCGAGTTCCAAGACCGCCTTCTTTTCGGGCGCGACTGCTTCGACGACCGGCTCATGGATTGCCTGAAGACCCAGGATTTGCCGCGCGAAGCGTTCGATAAAATCACGCACCTCAACGCGCTTCGGCTCGTGCCGCTCGAGCGCTGAACGGAGGCCGCCTTATGCTGCGCGCGGGCGCCGCAAGCCTGGAGATCACCCCGTTCGTGGGCGGCCCCATGGCCGGCTACGCCGACCGTACCGGCGGGAGCGTAAGCGTGCGCGATCCACTGCGCGCCGAAGCGCTGGTGCTCGACGGCGGGCGCGGCTCCTGCGCGATCGTCACCGCCGATTTGATCGGGTTCGACGCGAGCACCTCGGCCGCCGTGCGCGCGGCGGTGCAACGCCGCTGCGGGATTGTTCCCGAACGGGTCATGCTGGCCGGTACGCATACGCATTGGGGTCCGGAGTTGCGGGAGATGCGCCTGGCGCCGGAAACGCCTCTCCGCGCGGAGCACGAGGCGTACCTGATCATGCTCACCGAGCGCATCGCCGAGGCGGTGCAGCGCGCGTGCGAGCGTCTGCGTCCCGCACGCGCCGGCGCCGCATCGATAAGCGCCGCGGGGCTCGCCTTCAATCGCCGCATCGTGACGAACGGTACGTGCGAGATGGCTTTCCGGCTTCCGCCCGAGCAGCTTGCGCGCGCGACCGGGCCGGTCGATCCGGAGTTGAGCGTGCTGCGCATCGCCGATTCTTCCGGCGGCGAGTCGATCGCGACGCTGCTGAACTTCGGCTGCCATCCCGTCTGCAGCACCGATCGTCCCGGCGAACTCTCGGCGGATTATCCCGGCCACGCCAAGCGTTTGATCGAGCGTGAACTGGGCGGCGTGGCGCTTTTCGCGCTGGGTTGCGCCGGCGACGTGGTGCCCGCGCGGCGCGGGGGCGACGCGGCGCTCGAACTGGGCCGCGCCGTCGGCGGCTTGGCCCTGCGCGCGCTCGCGGGCCTCGAAACCGGCGGGGAACATGCGCTGGACTGTGCGCGGCGCATGCTAGACCTCCCGCTGCGCGACCTGGCTTCGGCGCAGGAGCCCGAGCGTGTGCGGCGCTTCTTCCCCGAGTGGGCGGGCAAGCGCGAGCGCACCGTGGAACTGCAGGCGTTTCGCCTCGGCCCGTGGCCGATCGTGGCGCTGCCCGGCGAGATCCTTGCGGCATCGGGGTTGGATCTGAAGCGCCGGCTCGCCGCAAGCCCGGCCTTCACGCTCACGATGGCGAACACCTCGGCCGGCTATTTTCCGCGGCGCGAAAGCTTTAGCGAAGGGGGCTACGAACCGACGGTAAGCTGCTTCGAGCCCGGCAGCGCGGAGCGTCTGATCGACGAAGCGGGGGCGCTGGCGGGCGAACTAGGGGCCGAATAGCAGGACCAAACCCGAGACGAATGCGCCCAGCAGAAGCACGGCGAGCAGCAGGGAGCGCAGCGAGAAACGGAAAAAGTCTGGCTCTGGCGGTGTGAGTAAGCGGCGATTGCCCCGAACGGCAACCCATTCGAAAGCGATCAGCGCACCCGCCAGACTTCCGCACAGGCCCAGCAAAATCTGAATCCAGATCATGGAACCGCCGGTTGGATAGCCCTGACTTCGCCGGCTCATGTACAATAAAGCAATTCCAGCCACCGAGATCGCTCCCGGTCCCACCCATCCGATTCGCTTTCGCGCTCCCATGCCGCCTCGCAGGTCGATCCAGATCAAGGCAGGCACGGTGTATGGCAGGGCGAGAAGGGCCATCGCGTAAGTAAGTACGCCCTCGCCGCGCTGAGGGTGCGATCCGATCGCTTGCCTATAAGCTTCCCTTCCCACACAGGCGCCGATTAGCGCCAAGGAGCCGAGCAAAAGGTAAGCGGTTCTAGCAAATTCGGTCAGATAAAGAGCGCGAAGTTGCGGGCTCTCCCAAACATAGTCGAGCACCTGAGCGTATAGGAATCCTGCGGCTACTTGCGAAAGGATGACGCCACCAAGCATTGCGCGCACACCCAACCGCGTGCAATCGGCCGCCGTGTATCGAGGCTCGACGGCAACGGGCGCCTCCGGCTCCATGCGCCTGCCGCTCCGTTACTCCCGCAATTCTTCCGCCGGAATGTACTGCGCTTCGGCCGGCTTCTTCGCGTCGAGCTTGCTGCGGTATTCGAACGGATCGTCTTCGGGCAGCGGGTTCGGATCGGGCGCGCGCTCGGGCTGGCCCTTCTCGCCCAGGGTCGGCGGGAGCGAACTGTCCACCAGTCCGCCTGCGCCGCGCGCTTCCAGTTCCACGCGTCCCGTGGGCTTCCCGACCACCGTCTCCAATTCGGCCAGGCGCACCACGTAGTCGAGGCGGCGGTTGATGAAGTCGGTCTTCGCGGCGAGCAGGTTGTCCTCGGCGCGGATCACGTCGAAGCTGTCTTTCAGACCGCGCTCGAAGCTGATCTGCGCGGCTTCCACCGAGCGCTTGGCCTGTTCGACTTTCTTGCCTTGGATCAGGATGCTCTTCTCGGTCTCGCGCAGCGTGCGCAGGATGACGCGCACGTCCAGGTGCACCTGCTGGCGCGCCTGCTTGAGCTGGATTTCGGAGCGCTGCAAATTCAGGAGCGCGCGCTCGTAGGCCGCGCGGTCCGGAATCTTGCCCCACGGGAGGCTGTAGCGCAGTTCGGCGGAGTAATCGTAATCTTCCAGCCCGTGCGATTCGGCCAGCGAGTTCCCGCTGTGGCTGCGGCCGTACCCGGCGACGAGGTCGATCTGGTGGCCCAGGCCGTCCTTGGCCAGCATCGTGTTGAGCTTGCGGATCGCCATGCTGCGGCGGCTGTTCAGCACGTCCAGGCGGTTCTCCAGCGCTTCGGAGAGGATCACCTTCTCGTCGAAGCGCGTGGCCTGGAACATCACGGCGGGCTTGCCGATCGGATCGCCGACGACGCTGGTCTTGATCTTCGTCCCGTCCGGGCGGGTGACTTCCTGCTCCGCGACCGAACGCTTGACCAGGAGCACCGTGCCCGATTTTTCGTCGGTCTCGATGCGAATGTCTTCGGTCTTGGCCGGGTTTTCGCCGAACTCCACGGCCTCCTTGACCACGCCGACCAGTTCTTCCAGATCCACGTCCATGATCTGCTTCAGCGCGTCGAAGGCGTTGGCCAGCGCACGGTCGTTGGCGGTGAGGGCCAGTTCGCGGTCGGCGAGCTGAACTTCGGCGTTGAAGACTTCCAGCAGCGTGACCTGTCCGGCGCGTTCGCGCGCGCGCGTCAGGCGCAGGAAGGTCTGCGCGGAGTCCACGGCGCGGTGGTTAACTTCCAGGGTCTGCAACTGGCGTACGCAGTTCGCATAGGCGGTGCGCACCTGGAAGATCAGGTCCTGCACGTCCAGTTCCAGATTGCCGCGGCTGATCAGCTTGGTCAGGCGCGCGACGCGGATATCGTGCATGCCCACGTCGAAGCCGGCGCCGCGCCAGAGCGGCTGGACAACGCTCAGGTCGAAGGCCGTCGAGCGCGTCCCCGGACCGCTGGGCGTCGAGATGCTTTCCGAACCGCTCAACGTGACCCGCGTGCCCCACGGCGCGACCTGCGTGATGCTCGCCGATAGCGACTGCGCATTGGAATGCTCTTCATCCGCACGCGAGCCGCCGTGGCCCAACGAAAGTTCGAACTCGGGACGATAGGCCGACCAGGCGAGATTCAAATCGATGTCCGAAGCGCGGTCGTCGATGCGCGAAAGGCGCAGCCCCAAGTTGTTTTGGACCGCGATCTCGATGCACTCGTCCAAGGTCAGGGTCAGTTCCTGCCCGGGCTTGGCGGCTGCTCCGGCCACCGCGCCGGCTTCTTCGCCTTCGCCCACCGGCGCACCGGGTTCATCCGCGGCGGGGCCTTCCAGCGCGGGCTTGGCTCCCGCGGGCTTTTCCATTTCCTGCTGCAAGCGGATGATGCGGGCCTGGATCAGACCTT
This sequence comes from Planctomycetota bacterium, assembly GCA_045863855.1. Taxonomy (GTDB): domain Bacteria; phylum Planctomycetota; class SZUA-567; order H5-PLA8; family H5-PLA8; genus H5-PLA8. Next base: position 19,466 of record BTVV01000079.1, read on the forward strand.
CTTCGGGGCGCTTATGCAGCGCCGCCAGGAGGCGAGCTTCTTCCAGTGTGGCCAGCGCGCGGGTGCCTTCGCCGGCCTCCTGCTTGCGTTGCGCGTCGAGGATCAGGGCGGCCAGCTTCTGCGTGACCGCGGCCTCGCGGTCTTCGGCCGGCGCTTCGCCCACCGCGGGTGCGGCTTCTTCGGCCACCACACGGAGGGAGCCGATCGCCACGAGGCAGAACGCCACGCCCAGACAAAGTACGTTTGCGTATCGAAAGCGCAGCACACTCACTCCTCTCAGGGCGGTCCGATTCGACCGCGCCTGATTTCCAAACCAATCGGTCTGCTGACCGACAGCCATCCGTACATGAAGGTTTGCTTACCTTAAAGGGCGCTTAAACCCTAACCTTCACCGGGAGGCTCGGCAAGTTCCAAGCGGCCAACCTTGCACGAGTGGCGCACAGGCGCATAGCCGATCTGGCTAGAAGGGAGCGCCCACGCTGCCCGGGCGGAAGAGCCGATCGGCGCGGTACTGGGAGGGCGGCATCCCGAAGCGCGCCTTGAACTCCCGGCTGAAGTGGTAGGGATTGGCAAAGCCCACCTGAGCGGCCACGCCGGCCAAGCTCTCGTCGGCCCGCAGCAACCGTCGCGCGGCTTCGTCGAGGCGCAAGCGCTTCAGGTATTCCATCGGCGGGACGCCCAGGACGCTCAAGAATTGCCGGTGCAGGCTGGCGCGGGAGAGATGCGCCAGCTTGGCCAAGGCCGGGATATCGAGCGGCTCGGCCAGGCGGTCGCGCAGGGTCCTCAACAGCGGCGCCAGACGCGCCGCGCCGGCCAGCACTTCGTTGGCTCCTGGACGCAAGACCGCTTGGGCGCTCAGCAGCCGCAACAGCCCGAAGCCCAGTTCCTGCCGGCGTGCCAACGCGTGAAGCGGCAGACCGTCCGCTCCGCGTTGCGCCAATAGGCCCTCGATGCACGCGCCGGCTTCCACGGCGGCGGCGCCGGTCAGCTTTTCCGGCGGCGCCAGGAGGCTCAAGACGTCCAGGCCGCCCCAGAGCACAAAGCCGAAGTGCGCGAACCGAAAGCGCATGCTCCCCGCCACGGGATCGAAGCGATGGACAAAGAGAAGCGGCTCGTGAGGCGGCGCGAAGATCGCCGTCCCGGCCGGGCCGTCCACCGTGCGGCCTCCCACCTTCAATTCGTAGCTGCCGAGCGTGGCTTGCGTGAGGATCCCGAAGGGGACGGTCTTGGCGTGAGCCCAGCCGTCGTGCCGCGCCGATCCGGCGCCGGCTTCGAGGAAGCGCAAGCTCAACGCATCGGCCCAGCGATCCAGGGGCAAAAGGGACAAGGTGCACCTTTCTTTGAGACGTACAGATAAATACCTGAGATGCAGCGCCATGGCCGCGAACACGCCTATGGGGGTAATTTTGAGGCATAGAGCGCGTTTCGGCAAGCGGGAAGGCCCTAAAGTCTTCGAGCGCATTGAGACCAGGAGATAGGTCATGTCTACGGCAACGACGGTGGCGGGGATGCGCGTCGTGGAGTGGTTGGGCTCGGGACGCGCGCGGGTGTCGGAGCATCCCCTGCCGGCTCAAGCGTTGGGCGAGGACGAGGTCGAAGGCCCGACGCTCGTTTCGCTGGTCAGCCCCGGCACCGAGTTGCAGAGCTTCCTGCGCGACGACCCCAAGCCGCGCGGGAGCGGTTATGCCGCCGTCTTTCGCATCGCTCGACTCGGCGCAGCGGTCACGGGATTGGCCGAGGGGCAAGCGGTCTTTGCCATGGGCCGGCACGCCTCGTTTCAGCGCTTCAAGGCCCGCGACGTGGTGGCGCTGCCGGACGGCCTGGCGCCGGAGACGGCCGTATTCTGCCGCCTGATGGGCGTAAGCTGGACGACGCTGGTGACCACCGCCGCGCGCCCGGTCGACCGGGTACTGGTGACGGGCCTGGGCATCGTCGGGCACTTGGCCGCGCAGAATTTCAAGGCCGCCGGGTACCGCGTCACGGCCGTCGATCCCGTGGCGTGGCGGCGCGAACGGGCTCAGCGCGCCGGCATCGCGGAGGTGCTGGCGCAGGCTCCTGCAGCCGAGCCTGACGGGACTTTCGCGCTGGCCGTGGAGTGCTCCGGGCACGAAGACGCGGTGCTGAGCGCCTGCCGCGCCGTCCGCAAGGGCGGAGAGGTGGTGCTGGTGGGCGTGCCGTGGCAGCGCCGCAGCGAAGCAAGCGCGCACGCACTGCTGGATCTCGTCTTTCACCGCTACATCCGTCTGCGCAGCGGCTGGGAATGGGAGTTGCCGCACCATCCGCACGCCTTCGGCCGGGGGAGCATCTTCGATTCGTTCCGCGGCGCGCTGCACTGGCTGCACGAGGGCCGCGTGCAGGTCGCCGGTTTGAGCCGTTCCTTCGCGCCCGAGCAGGCGCAGGAAGCGTTGAGTGGTTTGGCCGGCCGCGACGCCGAGCACCTCACGGCGCTATTCGATTGGCGCTGACCCGCCAACAACCGCAGGCCAACAGCGCGCGAACGCAAGATCGAACAAGCTGAACGGGCGAGGCTTAAACACATAAGGAGCGGACGTCATGGACACGCAAGGCGTACATCCGGCCATCGGCATCTCGTCGTGGTCGTTCAACAAGATGCTCTTTGCGAAGCAGATGGATCTGTTCCAAGTCTTCGCCGCCGTGCGCGGGCTGGGCGTGCGTAAAGTGGAACTGAACAACCATTTTTTCGCCAGCCAGGAGGAAGCGTACCTCGGCGCGTTAAAGGATGCCGCCGATCGTTACGGCGTGCGCGTGGTCAACCTGGCCGTCGACGACAAGGGCTTCGATCTCTCGTCGCCCGACGAAGCGCAGCGGAAGGAAGCGGTCGCGCGGACGGTGCGCTGGATCGAAACGGCGGCGCGGCTGGATTGCCCGTTCGTGCGCAACAATTCCGGCGGGCAGGATGCGGCGGCGTGCGCGCGAAGCTTCTCCGAACTGGCCGCGGAGGCGCGCGAGCGCGGCCGGCGCATCGCCATCGAGGCGCACGGCGGATTCTCCAGCGACGCCGCGCAACTGCTCCCGATCCTCGCCGCCGTCCGCGAACGCGAGCCGCAGGGCGTGGCGCTGATTCCCGATTTCGGAAACGTGCGGATCACGCCCGAGCGCGACCGCTACGCGCAGATCGAGGCCATGGCCCCGTTCGCGGCACTGTGCCATCCGAAGATGCACGACTTCGACGCGTTCGGCGAACAGCCCGAATGGGATACGCAGCGGCTGGTTTCGATCGTAGCGCGCGCGGGCTTCCGCGGCCCGTGGATCGTGGAATTCGAAGGGCAGGAAGAGGCGTTCGAGGGCCTGCGCAAGAGCCTCGTGCTGCTCTCGCGCTGCTTGAGAAAAGCCGCGTAAGAGGCGCTACCAGCCCTTCTTGGGCGCGGCCTTGAGTTCGAAGACCCAGCGGATCAGGCGCTGGATGAACTCCTTGATACCCAGGTTCGTCGCGGCGCTGAGCGAGAGCACTTCGCAATCCAGTTCCTTGCGCATGCGTTCCAGGTTTTCGCCGGCCCCGGGCAGATCGAGCTTGCTGGCGACGATCAGGCGCGGGCGTTCGGCCAGCACCGGGGAATAGAGCCTCAACTCGTTCTCGATCAGCCTGAAGTTCGCGAGCGGATCGCTCCCGTCGAGCGGCGCGGCGTCGACGAGATGCACGAGCAGGCTGGTCCGTTCGACGTGGCGCAGGAATTCGTCGCCCAATCCCGCGCCGGCGTGCGCGCCTTCGATCAAGCCCGGCAAGTCGGCGACGACCACCTGGCGGTATTGCCCGCTGTCGACGATTCCAAGCTGCGGCTCTTTGGTCGTGAACGGATACGGCGCGATCTTCGGGTGCGCGGAGCTGATGCGCGAGAGCAGCGTCGATTTGCCGGCGTTGGGCAGCCCGATCAATCCCACGTCGGCGATCAGCTTCAGCTCGAGATGCAGGTCGCGCTCTTCGCCGTCGGTTCCGGTCTCGTGCTCGAGCGGGGTCTGATGCGTGGAGGTGGCGAAATGCTGGTTGCCGCGCCCGCCCTTGCCGCCCCGGGCGACGACAAACTCCTGGCCGGCTTCGGTGAGGTCGCAGAGCAGTTCGGCGGTGGCTTTGTCTTTGACGAGAGTGCCGAGGGGCACCTTGACGATCGTATCCTTGCCGGACTTGCCGGAGCAGTTCTTGTTCGAGCCCGGCTGTCCCGCCTCGGCCACGATGCGCCGCAACCGGTATAACCCCAGCAGGGTATCGGTGTGCGGATCGGCTCGGAAGATGATGCTCCCGCCGCGCCCCCCGTCGCCTCCGGCCGGGCCGCCCCAAGGCCGGAATTTTTCCCGCAGGAACGCGGTGCAGCCGTCGCCGCCTTTGCCTGCCTTTACGTGAATATCCGCTTCGTCGATGAACATAGTCGGGCCAGTGTGCGCGGAGGCGCTCCGCTTTGCAACGCCATCGTTGCAGGTTGTTGATTGGACAGGGTTAAGGTGTCTCGAAATGCGATGCCGCAAGCGTTCCGAATTGCGTCATTCCAAGGCTAACTTCTTTAAGATGAGGCTTTCGTTAAGGGTTATTACGAACAATCAAGTTCGGTATGCAAAATGCTAAAACACTAACTGCTGATTTTTGAGCAGTGTCTCAGGGCGGTAGTGGAATTAGAGGGCTCGGGACGGTATGATTTTCGATCTAGATGTAAAGGGTTGATTTTAATTGGACGATGGGTAGGTGTATTAGGTAAATCAAGCTACGTGAGCGACCAACGGCTTTTACGTCTGCTGGATGCCAATGCGAATCGAGCGCGTGAGGGGCTCAGGACCGCGGAGGATTTCGTACGTTTCGTGTGCGGGGAAGGGCGCGGTTTCGAGCGCCTGAAGGGGCTTAGACATCGCCTGACGGGCATTATGACCAAGGCTTGGGGCGATGAACTATTAAGCGGAGCGCGGCGAGTTCAAGCTGATCATGGGCATCCGGACGTGTCGACGGCGGCGGCGCCGCGGTCGGACGCGACGGGGGCTGCCGTGGCGCGGCGAGGCCTGAAACGGGCGCAGGAAGCCGTTCGGGTGCTGGAGGAGTTCGCGCGGGCGGGGCAGCCGGAGGCAAGCGAGGCGCTGGCGCAGGTGCGCTTCGAATTGTACGCGGCGGAGCAGTGGCTGGACCACGGCGCCGGGCGAGCGGCGATTTTGCAGCGCGCGCGGCTGTACGTGCTTCTGGCGGAGGCCGATTGTCCGCTGGGGCTGGAGGCGACGGCGCAGGCGGTGCTGGAAGGCGGCGCGCGGATCGTGCAGGTGCGGGAGAAGGCGCTGGAAGGCGCGGCGCTGCTGGAACGCGTGAAGCGCGTGAAGGCGTTGTGCGCGAAGCACGAGGCGCTGTGCGTGGTGAACGACCGGACCGACGTGGCGCTGGCGGCCGGAGCGGACGGCGTGCATCTGGGCCAGCGGGATCTTTCGCCGCGGGACGCGCGGGAGCTGGCGGGCGAAGGGCTGGTGATCGGGCGCTCGACGCATTCGGTGGCGCAGGCGCGGCGGGCGGTGGACGAAGAAGGCGCCGATTACGTGGGCATCGGCGCGCTGTATCCGACGGGGACGAAGCAGGCCATCGAGTTGATTGGGCCGGCGGGCGCCCAGCAAGTGGCGGAGCTGGATTTAAAGGCGCCGGTCTTCGCGATCGGCGGGATTACGGTCGAACGCATGAGCGAAGTGCGCGCGGCCGGGTTGACGCGGATAGCCGTTTCGAAGGCCGTGTGTGCGGCCCGCGATCCGGCTCGAGCCGCCAAAGAGTTGCTGGAACGGTTGTTAAACTAACTTGACGGCCGCACCTGGGACGTGCCGCTTCGAGGACATCTTGGAACAGGAAAAGGAGACAGCACCGCGATGAGCTACCCTAGCGCTTCTATCGCTCGTTCGTTCCCCCAGCGTATCGGGATTTTCGTGGACGTGCAGAACATGTTTTACTCCGCCAAGCTGCTGCATCAGAGCAAGGTGGATTACGGACGGTTGCTGCGCGAGATCACCGGCACGCGCCATCTGATCCGCGCGATCGCGTACATCGTCCAGAAGCCCGACGTGAATCAGTCCGGCTTCCACGAGGCGCTTTCGCGGTTCGGGTACGAGCTGAAGATCAAGGAACTGAAGATCCGCCCCGATCCGGACGGCCGCGGCGGCACGGTGGCCAAGGGTTCGTGGGACGTGGGCATGACGATCGACGTGCTCAACATGTCGAACAAGCTGGATACGGTGATTCTGGTCACCGGCGACGGCGATTACGTGCCGTTGATCGACGCGCTGAAGGCGCAGGGCTGCCGCGTCGAGGTCGTCAGCTTCGAACGCTCCACGGCCAACGAACTGGTCCGCGCGGCGGATCAGTACATTCCGATCCAGGAGTCGTGGATCTTCAAGGAAAAGAAATTCGTCGAGCAGACGCCGGCGGCGGAAGGGAATCTGCCGAAGGGGCTGTTGGGTTCCACCGCGGCGGGCCAGACGGTGTACGAGGGCCTGCCGAAGGACGAGGACCTGGACGCGGAATCGGCGCAGTTGGAAGCCGCCGAGGAAGCCGCGGACTACGGCGACGAGGACGAGGACGATCTGCCGGGCGAGCCCGAGAAGACGACGACCAAGCGCGCCAAGCGCCGCAGCCGCCCCGACCTGGGGATTTTGGCCTGAAGCCGCCGGCACGCCGTAACGCTCAAGCCGCATGGAAACGCCCCGCTCCACCGAGCGGGGCGTTTTTTTGTGCTTCCGAACGGCGTCCGGCATTCAGACGGCCACGGCGAATTGCGCGTACAACGCGGTCAACGCGCGGCCGGTTATCACAGCAGCTCGGCGGGGGTGGCGGAGGCCATAACAAAAACGCAAATGTTCCACGTGGAACATTCACGATGCGAAGCGAGGTGCTCTTGTGCGGCAACTTTTCGAACGAACTTTAAGGACTTAGAAGGACGAAAACGCGGTCTATACCACCTCGCGCACGTCGAGCAAAAATTCGATTCTGCTATAAAACTGCCATAAATCGCTGCTGCAAAGCGTATATTTGCACGCAGGTGCTTAGTGTCCGGGCGGCTATGCGCGAGGGGCTGAACGGGTGCAGGCGGTGCGGGGGCCCAAAAAACGCGGCCTTCCGTGGCCTTCGGCGTTCGGCGTTCGGCGCGGGGTCCAGGCGGTTTCAGGTGTGCTTAAGAGGATGAGGTTGTTTCGTGTTTAGCCGTTCCGTTCGCCAGGCGCGAGTCTATCATGGGTGGGATGGGAAGTGGGGGTGTGGTGTGAGGCGGTGCGCGCGCCGGTGAGGCACGGAGCAGCGCCCACTACGCTTGCTCCATGGTAACCGCTTCCGGCCACCCGCCGTGGCGCTGGTCGAGTTTCCGGTGGCTGGAGCAGGGGCGAAAAGAGGGCGAACCCGTGGTGGTGGACGAATGGGTGGAGGTTTGAGCGTGCGCGGTCGGCTGGGCACGGAGCAAGCACACACCGCTTGCTCCGTGGCACCCGCTCCCGGCCACCCGCCAGGAAACCGGCCCAGTTCCAGGCTTTCAGGAGGACGAAGTTCGAATACCTTATGGTTCATTGGAAGAGCTGAATAGGAGGACTACGGATAGGAGACTTATACCTTGAATTGTCGAGTCGGCACTATTCTGAAGGGTACTGTTGAGCGAATTGCACATTTCGGCATCTTCGTAAGGCTGCTCGACGGATCTGTAGGATTTGTTGACTTAGTAAATATTCCTAGAGATGCCACGGGAACTCGCAAGTTTCCTGAGTTGGGGAGCCTTTTCGAATTTGTTGTGATTGGATTGGATGGCGAAGATGTGAGATTGAGCCAGCTGGCTGAAGACCTTGAAAATGCGAAGTCAGGAAAATTGCCTAATAGCCGATTTGGACCCTTCAAGCCTAGGCATTAAAAATCGTGGCCGTATGTGTCAAAAAAGTTCGTGTGGCGGGTGGCCCGCACAAACCGCATGCTTGTGTGGGTGCCGAAGGCACAAGAGGCGTGCGGGACACTCGAATTCGATGAGGGCAAATGTGGTGACAGGAAGCGACCGTGGACTTGCAGGCTTCTGAGGCGGTACGCACCCATCCATAGCGTACGCTCACGAGCGCCTCTTGTTCGCAAGCTCACCCACACCAATCTGCGATTTGTGTGGGCCACCCGCCACCCGCTCCCGGCCACCCGCCATTACGCGTGCCGCAGCCTGAGCAACCATAGGAGACTTCGCGTGCGATCAAGAAATTTGCAGATACTGGCATATTTACTATTGCCGCCAATGCTTCTTGTGCCCTCTATTGAATTACGAGGGGAGGAATTGACAGAAGATGAAATATGTATTTTGCTAGAAAAAGCAATACAAGTTCGCGGGCCAGAATACATGGCTATTCGTGCGAAAGTGCTGGAGGCAAAGAATATTCTAATACCAATACTAGCAAAGAGACTATTGAATGAGGTTGATGTTGAGAAAAAGTTGGTATTTGAGGCGCTGCTTGGCTGGTGCCTGTATCAAGATCACTATAGCGCGATAGAGAAAGCGCTTAGCATAGGTGACAGAAGTGCCCCACCTGAATGGCATGGGGAGGGGCATGTTATGCCTGCATATGCAGAGGCTCTTCTTAAACTCGATCCACCAGAAGGCCTAGAAGATCGACTGAGTTGGTTTTTAAAATGTCTTAGGCGGCTAGAGAGTAGAGATGACCCAAGATGTATATTTGTCTTGCTGTACTACTCAATGAAAATTGATGACAATTCAAAGCTTAAGCGCGCTGCACTAATGTCGATACGGCATGCCTTTGCACTCCCTCGAGGATTGGATCGGCACTTTATATTAGTCCTAGATACGCGTTGGTTGACGTGGTTATTAAAAACGGCTGCCGAAGATGGCGCTAGTAGCGTGCGATCATCAGCGCTGAATTTACTTGGGTTTTTCGTCAATTCAGGTGCGACCCAA